>NZ_BAAGXA010000005.1:0-916276 GCF_054780075.1 Okibacterium endophyticum
GTGTGCTGGTCATAACACTCAGTGAAGCAGTGACCACTGACACTCACCCTGCCAGAACCCGCGTAAACACGGGGGTTGTGGACACGTTCTTCGAGAAAGTTCGCTGTGCAGAAGATGGGCAGAAAAGCAGGTCTCGACACGCTCGACCACCGCGGGGTGTGGCGGGCTCGACACCGTGGGGGTCTCGACAAGCTCGACCACCGAGGGGTGTGGCGGGCTCGACACCGTGGGGGTCTCGACAAGCTCGACCACCGAGGGGCTCGACCGGTGGGGGTCTCGACAGGCTCGACCACCGCGGGGTGTGGCGGGCTCGACACCGTGGGGGTCTCGACAAGCTCGACCACCGAGAGGGGTGGCGGGTTCGTCACCGTGGGGGTCTCGACAGGCTCGACCACCGAGAGGCGGGCTCGACGATGTGCTCGCGGGTCGGGTCAGGCACGCTCGACGAGCAACGCCGCGTGACGCCCGCCGACCCGCGTGAGCACGATGGTGGCCGTGGCAGAACCGGCCAGCGACATCCGCTTGCGAAACTGCGCAGGATCGATGTCGACACCGCGCTTCTTGACCTCGAGCGCGCCGACGCCGTTCTCTCGCAAACGCCGCTTGATCGCCCGCTCGTCGAACGGCATCCGCTCGATAACGCGAAAGCGGGTGGCGAACGGACTTGAGACATCGGTGTCACCGGTGAGATAAGCGATCCTGTCGCTCACCATCCCGGCCCCGAGGTCTCTCGCAAGGTCACCGATCAGCCTGGCCCTGATCACCGCGCCATCCGGTTCGTAGAGGTATTCACCGAGCTCGCGCACATCGACGTCTTCGCTGTTCCCCGGTCCGCTGATCTCGTGGGTGCCGTCCCGGTGCATAACGACTGCAGAACGACGGATGCCGTCGCGGGCGAGCGCACCGAACCAGAGACCGAGTTCGACGACGCTTCCGTCTACGCTCACCCACTGTGCTTCGCAGTCGTCTGGAATCAGCGTGTGGTCGAAGCCCGGGCCCAGCTTCACACCCGTCGGTTTCTGCGCAGCGAGACTCCAGGCGAACACGAGCGACGGTGTGTAGTCCTCAGGCCGCGTGAGCCTCGACGTGTTGGTGTGACCGGACGTGCGGCGCGCCGGGTCCAGGTACACGGCCTCGACGTGGTTCACGTCGAACGACTCGGCGTCCTGATGCACAACGCGCGCGGATTCGAACGGAGCCAGGTTGTAGCTGGCGAGCGTGGCCGTCACCTCATCGTGCTCGACGGCCGTCACCGTGAGCCCGATGCCCGCGAGGGCCAGTGAATCCGCCCCGATGCCGCACCCGAGATCAGCCACGGACGAGAAGCCGGCCCGCGCGATCCGGCCTGCGTGCAGTGACGCCACTGACAACCGCGTGGCCTGCTCGAGCCCGGCCTCCGTGAACAGCATGCGTGAGGCGAACTCGCCGAATTTCGCGGTCGCCTTCCGTCGAAGGCGCGCCTGGGTGAGCGCGGCCGCCACCAGTTCGGGAGAGTGTCCCTGGCTTCTGAGCCGAGAAACGGCTGCGACGACGTCTGCGGCAGCTGCCGTGGGATCGATCTCGTCGATGAGCCGCAGGCCCTCGGGAGTCAGCAGGGTGAGAAGCTCGGCTTTGTCCACCCAGCCAACCTAAGGCATGTCGGATGCCTCCGTTTCATCATGCCGCTCGCTGCGGGGAGAGATGCCAGACATAGACGCGTGAATGCGCCACCCGGTCGACACGATTGGCACTCACGTTGCACGAGTGCCAACGGATCCCTAAACTGGCATTAGCACTCTCGGTGTGAGGGTGCTAACTCAAGTCTTAGTCAAGAAAGAGGTCAACCGTGTCGGTCTCCATCAAGCCGCTCGAGGATCGCATCGTCATCAAGCAGGTCGAGGCAGAGCAGACGACTGCTTCTGGTCTCGTCATTCCTGACACTGCCAAGGAAAAGCCCCAGGAGGGTGAAGTCGTCGCCGTCGGCCCCGGCCGTATCGACGACAACGGCAACCGCATTCCGCTCGACGTTGCCGTCGGCGACCGAGTGATCTACTCGAAGTACGGCGGCACCGAGGTCAAGTTCGGCGGGGACGACCTGCTCGTTCTCTCGGCACGCGACGTGCTCGCGGTTGTGGTTCGCTGAACCGCGACACGCTGAGAAACGCCCGGACGGCTGTGGCCGTCCGGGCGTTTTCGTGTTTTCGCGGGGTCTGGCTCGCGGCGTCTGGTGCACGCCGTCGCGAGTAGCATCGAGGAGTGCCAAGCCCAAGCGATCCTGCTGACGTCGATATCGGACTGAACTCGGGCACCACCTCTCGCCCTTCTCGCGGCGGCATGCTCTACGCGGTGGGTGCGTACGGCCTGTGGGGAGTCCTGCCGCTGTATTTCATCGCGGCGCTTCCGACGGGAGCCGTAGAACTCGTCGCCTTGCGGATCGTGTTCTCTCTCGTCTTCTGCGCGATCCTGATCGCCGTGACGCGGGCGTGGACACGGTTCGCCGCGCTCCTGAAGCAGCCCAAGATCCTGTTCACCATGGCGCTGGCCGGTGTGCTGATCTTCATCAACTGGCAGACGTACATCTACGGCGCTCTCAGTGGACAGGTGGTCGAGGCCTCTCTCGGCTATTTCATCAACCCGATCGTCACAGTGCTCCTCGGTGTGATTCTTCTGCGCGAGAGGCTGCGTCCCGTGCAGTGGATCGCCATCGGGATCGGTATGGTCGCCGTGATCGTACTCACCGCGGCGCACGGCAGTGTGCCGTGGATCGCACTCACCCTGGCGTTCAGCTTCGGGTTCTATGGGTACATCAAGAAGCGGGTCGGTCCGCGCGTCGATGCCATCTCCGGACTGACCCTTGAGACCGCCTGGCTCACTCCTGTCGCGATCGTGCAACTCGTCGTCGTCGCCATGGGCCCAGGCCTCGTCTTCGGCACGGTGAGCACCTGGCACACACTGTTGCTCATCGGCACGGGGGTCGTCACGGCCCTTCCGCTGCTGTTGTTCGCCGCCGCATCGCGCCGCCTGCCGCTGATCTATATGGGGTTCATTCAGTTCTTCGCCCCGCTGATCCAGTTCATCATCGGTGTTGCGATTCTGCACGAGCCGATGCCGACGGAACGGTGGGTCGGGTTCGGGCTCGTCTGGGTTGCGCTGGTGGTGCTGATGGTCGACATGGTGGTGCACGCGCAGCACGGGCGCCGTCGCGTGCGCTCCTGAGGTGAGAGCGTGCCTCGATCGGGCATGCGCGCCTGACCGCCGGCTCCACCCGGCTTTCCGATCGTTCCTCAACGTCGGCTGCACGATTCAACGACGCGGGCATAACCGAAGCCGGAGCACGGTTACGATTAAGTACCGCGTGTGCAGGCCGTCCGGGTCGTTGCAGCGCGGGCCCGAGAGGGCTTTCGCCGCTGTGAAGGGATGCAATGGAACAGCCAGACCCGTTCGGATTCGTCGGACTGACCTATGACGACGTGCTTCTGCTGCCTGGGCACACGGATGTCATTCCGAGCGAAGCAGACACCACTTCGCGCCTGACCCGTCGCATCCGCGTGTCGATGCCCCTGCTCTCGAGCGCGATGGACACGGTCACGGAGTCCCGCATGGCGATCGCGATGGCCAGAGAGGGCGGCATCGGCATTCTGCACCGCAACCTCTCGATAGCCGATCAGGCGGAGCAGGTCGACCGCGTCAAGCGGAGCGAGTCCGGCATGATCACGAACCCGGTGACCACGACCCAGGATGCCACGGTCGCCGAGGTCGACGCGTTGTGCGGGCAGTTCAGGGTCTCAGGGCTGCCGGTCGTCGACGACGACGGGGTGCTCATCGGCATCGTGACGAACCGCGACATGAGGTTCGTCGCCCCGTTCGAGACACGCACCACGCTCGTGCGCGACGTGATGACGAAGACGCCCCTCTACACGGCGCCTGTCGGCGTGAGCCCCGACGACGCCATAGCGATTCTCGCCCAGCACCGCATCGAGAAGCTTCCGATCGTCGATGACAGGGGCCGGCTCAAGGGGCTCATCACCGTCAAGGACTTCGACAAGAGCGAGAAATACCCCCTCGCGACCAAGGACGACGCGGGCCGCCTGCGTGTGGGAGCCGCGATCGGCTTCTTCGGCGACGCGTGGGAGCGCGCGACGGCTCTGCTCGACGCCGGTGTCGATGTGCTCGTCGTCGACACCGCGAACGGCGATTCCGCGGGTGTGCTCGACATCATCAAGAAGCTCAAGTCCGATCCGGCGTTCGCAGGCGTCGACGTGATCGGCGGCAACGTCGCGACGCGCTCCGGCACCCAGGCGATCATCGATGCCGGTGCGGATGCCGTCAAGGTCGGGGTGGGCCCAGGATCGATCTGCACAACCCGTGTCGTCGCCGGCGTCGGCGTCCCTCAGATCACCGCCGTGTACGAGGCGTCGCTGGCCGCACGCGAAACTGGTGTTCCGGTGATCGCGGACGGCGGCCTGCAGTATTCGGGCGACATCGCGAAGGCGCTCGTGGCCGGTGCAGACACGGTGATGCTCGGCTCGCTGCTCGCCGGAACAGATGAGAGCCCCGGCGAGCTCGTGTTCGTCAACGGCAAGCAGTTCAAGACCTACCGCGGAATGGGCTCGCTCGGCGCGCTTCAGACACGCGGCGAGAAGACCTCGTACTCGAAGGACCGCTACTTTCAGGCCGATGTGCCCACAGACGACAAACTCATTCCAGAGGGCATCGAGGGCCAGGTCCCCTATCGAGGGCCGCTCTCGGCGGTCGCGTATCAACTGATCGGCGGCCTACGGCAATCGATGTTCTACGTCGGCGCCCGCACGATCGATGAGCTGAAGGCGAAGGGAAAGTTCGTCCGCATCACACCGGCGGGGCTCAAGGAGTCGCACCCGCACGACGTGCAGATCGTCGTCGAAGCGCCGAACTACACACGCTGACCCCTGCTGTCCTCATCCGACGGCACCCCGCCGACGCGGACGATAGGCTTGTTCGGTGAACATGCAGACCGAGATCGGCGCCGCCAAGCGCGCGAGACGCACCTACGCATTCGACGACATCGCCATCGTTCCCTCGCGGCGAACGCGTGACCCTGAGGATGTCTCGGTGACGTGGAGAATCGACGCGTACCAGTTCGACACGCCATTCATCTCGGCGCCCATGGATTCGGTCGTCTCGCCGACCACCGCGATCATGATCGGTCAGCTCGGCGGGCTGGGCGTTCTCGACCTCGAAGGCCTGTGGACCAGGTACGAGGATCCGGAGCCGCTCCTCGCCGAGATCAGGAATCTTGCCCCCGATCAGGCGACACGTCGTATGCAGGAGATCTATCTCGCGCCCATCCAGCCTGAACTCGTCACCGCCCGGCTGGCCGAGATCCGCGCTGCGGGTGTGACGGTGGCTGGAGCGCTTTCGCCGCAACGAACGCAAGAGCTGTATAAGACGGTGGTCGAGGCGGGTGTGGACCTCTTTGTGATCCGCGGAACAACAGTATCCGCCGAGCACGTCTCGCAGAACCAGGAGCCGCTCAATCTCAAGGAGTTCATCTATGAGCTCGACGTGCCCGTCATCGTCGGGGGAGCGGCCACCTATACCGCGGCGCTGCACCTGATGCGCACCGGCGCTGCGGGTGTGCTCGTCGGCTTCGGCGGCGGCGCGGCGACGACGACCAGGGCGACCCTCGGCATCCACGCACCCATGGCGACAGCCGTGGCCGACGTCGCCGGCGCCAGGCGCGACTACCTCGACGAGTCCGGCGGACGATACGTGAACGTCATCGCAGACGGCGGGCTGGGTGCATCGGGCGACATCGTGAAGGCGATCGCCTGTGGTGCAGACGCCGTGATGCTCGGAACGACCCTCGCCAGGGCGACGGATGCCCCTGGCGGCGGCTTTCACTGGGGCACAGAGGCCTATCACCCCCAGCTTCCCCGGGGGCGGCGCGTCGAGGTCGGGCAGGTGGGAACACTGGAAGAGGTCTTCTACGGGCCGGCGACCGCCGTCGATGGAACGGTCAACCTGGTCGGCGCGCTCAAGCGGTCGATGGCGACCACCGGCTACTCCGACATCAAGGAGTTCCAGAAGGTCGAAGTGGTTGTGGCGCCATACTGCGTGTAATAACGTCAGAGAAAACGCGGTGACCGTTTGTCACCATGCACGATTGCGGGCGTTGGCCGGTGGTCGCGCCAGGGGAGGCAGTGATGACGAAGCCGAACACCGTTGCACGATCGAGCAAGCTGGGGCCGGCTGAACGCGTCGCCGCCATCGAGGCGATGATGTCGAAGGAACTCGACGTTCTGGTGGTCGGCGGAGGCATCGTGGGCGCAGGCAGCGCCATGGATGCCGTCACGCGCGGACTGTCCACGGGCATCCTCGAGGCGCGTGACTGGGCGAGCGGCACGTCGAGCCGTTCGTCGAAGCTTGTGCACGGCGGCATCAGGTACCTCGAGCAGCTCGACTTCGGTCTGGTTCGAGAAGCCCTCATCGAGCGTGGTCTGCTGCTCCAGCGCATCGCCCCGCATCTCGTCAAGCCCGTGCGCTTTCTCTACCCGCTGACGAAGCCGGTCATCGAACGCTTCTACATCGGCACCGGCATGCTGCTCTATGACCTCTTCAGCTGGACGGGTGGGAGACCCCCCGGTGTTCCCCACCACCGTCACCTGAGCAAGCGGCAGATCGCGCGGTCGATTCCGTCGCTCCGCAGCAACGCCTTCGTCGGCGGGCTCACCTACTACGACGCCCAGGTCGACGATGCACGGTATGTCGCATCGCTGGTTCGCACGGCATCGTTCTATGGAGCCCACGCGGCAAGCAGGGTGCGCGTGGAAGGGTTCCTCAAGGTCGGTCAGCGTGTGGTCGGTGTGAAGGCACACGATCTGCAGACGGACGAGCATTTCGAGGTTCGCGCGAAACAGGTCGTCAACGCGACAGGTGTCTGGACGGACGACACGCAGTCGATGGTGGGGGAGCGCGGGCAGTTCAAGGTGCGCGCCTCGAAGGGCGTCCACCTGGTCGTTCCCCGCGACCGCTTCCAGTCGAACATGGGGATGATCCTGCGCACCGAGAAGAGTGTGCTCTTCGTGATTCCCTGGGGTCGTCACTGGCTGATCGGCACCACAGACACCGACTGGCACCTCGACAAGGCTCACCCGGCCGCAACGGCGGCAGACATCGACTACATCCTCGAGCACGTCAACGAGGTGCTCGCGGTGCCCCTCACCCGAGACGACGTCGAGGGTGTCTACGCCGGCCTCAGGCCGCTCCTCGCCGGAGAGAGCGACCAGACGTCCAAGCTGTCCAGGGAACACATCGTCACCCACTCGGTGCCGGGGCTCGTCGTCGTCGCCGGAGGCAAATGGACGACGTACCGGGTGATGGCAAAAGATGCCATCGATGCGGCGGCAGACGCGCTCGACGGAAAGATCCCCGTCTCTGCCACCGAGAACATCTCGCTGCTCGGAGCAGAGGGGTACCAGGCCGCGTGGAACAAGCGCGGAAAGATCGCGAGGGCCTTCGGTGTGCACAAGGCACGGATCGAACACCTGCTGAACAGGTACGGTGTGCTGACCGACGAACTGCTCGACCTGATCAGGGAGCGGCCCGAGCTCGCCGAGCCGCTTCCGGGAGCGGATGACTACATCGGTGCGGAGATCCTCTATGCGGCCACTCACGAGGGCGCGCTGCACCTCGACGACGTGCTCGCCAGAAGGACCCGCATCTCGATCGAGGCGTGGGATCGCGGCGTCGCCGCGGCACCGGTGGCCGCCCAGCTGATGGGCGAAGCACTCGGCTGGGACGCCGAACGGATCGAGCGCGAGGTCTCGTTCTACCTCAAGCGCGTCGCGGCCGAGCGGGAATCGCAGGAGCAGCCAGACGACGAGTCCGCGGATCGCATCCGGCTCGAAGCGCCAGACATCGTCTCCGCAGACAACTGACGGGAACACGGTCACGGCGGTCGGGGAGAGCATCCTCGACCGTCGTTTCTCTGCGGGCGATACGTCTCGGCGCAGGGACGACTGGGTCTTCAAATAGAATTGTCTGTACACCCCACAACGACAGGAGCCACAGGAATGGTTGATGTTCGGCGGGTCAAGCTTCCGGGAGTCGGTGTTCTGCACAGCTTCACCACCGGTGACGGCGGCAAGGTCGGAGTGATCGCACATCGCTCCGGGCACAGCGACCTCATCACCTTCGCAGACAACGAAGACGGCAAGGACGCGACGAAGATCTCGTTGCGTCTCAGCGACGACGAAGCGCACACCCTCGCCGAACTCCTCGGCGGCACCCAGATCACCGAGTCGCTGACCGCACTCGACCAGATCCCCGGTCTCAGCATCGACTGGTTCACCGTCGACTATGAAGACCATATCGCCGGCCAGCCGCTCGGCGACCCTGCCGATCGCGGAATCGTCGGCCTCACGGTCGTCGCCGTGGTGAGGGGCGAATCAGCCAACCCGGCTCCGTCCAAGGACTTCCGCGTTTTTCCCGGTGACACCCTCGTTGTGGCGGGTTCACCAGAGAAAGTGGCGAAGGCGTTCTCGTTCTTTCGCACCGGCAGCCCTGACGCTCCGCCGGGGAGCTGAGCGTGCACCTCGGCGAAGATCTCGTCATCCTCGGCGCGCTCCTGCTCATCGCCTATGTGCTCGGGCGCCTCGGCAAGCAGATCGGCCTGCCGGCCATCCCGGTGTACATGCTGGTCGGGCTGCTCGCGAGTCCGCACACCGGATGGTTCCCCCTCAGCTTCGACGGCGAGTACATCGAGCTGATCGCCGTGTTCGGGCTGATCATGTTGCTGTTCAACCTCGGTCTCGAGTTCGATCAAGACGAGTTCTTCGCCAACGCGGGCAAGCTGATCGTCTCCGGTGGCTCATATATCCTCGTGAACATGGCCGCGGGGCTGGTGTTCGGCTTCGTCGTCGGGTGGGGTTCGCGAGAAGCGCTCATCATCGCGGGGATCACCGCGACGTCGTCGAGCGCCATCGTCACCAAGCTGCTGATCGAGCTGCGCCGGCTGACGAACAAAGAAACACCGATGATCCTCGGTGTGACGGTCGTCGAAGACATCTTCATCGCGATCTACCTGGCGATCGTCGGTGTGGTGCTGAGCGGGGCGACAGAGCCGTGGCGCGTTGTCGTGCAGCTCGTGATCGCCTTCACCTTCATCGTTGTGATGTTCGCGCTGGCCCGTTTCGGCGGTCGTCTGGTCTCGCGGCTGTTCCGCACCAAAGACGACGAGCTGTTCACGATCCTGTTCTTCGGGCTTGCCGTGCTCTTCGGCGGCATCGGCGAGCTCATCGGCGTGACGGATGCCATCGGCGCGTTCCTGATCGGGCTTCTGCTCGGTGCGACAAGCTACAGGAACAAGATCGAACAGGTCGCGATCCCGCTGCGCGACGTGTTCGGTGCGTTCTTCTTCGTGAACTTCGGCCTCGCCCTCGATGTGGGCGCCTTCGGCCAGGTGCTCGTGCCGGTTCTGGTCGCCGTGGTGATGACCCTGGTGCTCAACGTCGCCGCAGGCCAGTTCGTCGCCTGGCTCAACGGGCTCGGACCCCAGGCCGGAATCAACGCGGCGGTGATACTGCAGAACCGTGGCGAGTTCGCGTTGATCCTCGCCACACTCTCGCTGAGCGCCGGACTGGACGAGCGCATTCAGCCGTTCGCCGGGATGTATGTGCTGATAATGTCGATCGGAGGACCGATCCTGGCCTCGCAGTCAGAGCGCATCGGCGCAGCGGTTCTCGGAACGAATCGCACACGCCGGGCGCAGCAGAGGACCGAACGTGTGGCACGCACAGAAGAGATCGCCCTGCTCGATGCCGTGATGAGTGAGGACCCAGTCGATTCCGCTGGTCCGGTGCAGAACGACATCGACCGTGCTGTCGACGAAGCCATGAACGCCCAGGGTGACAACACGGACCACAACACGAAAAAGGAGTCTGAGCGCGATTTCTGAGACGGAGCCCTCTGAGGCACAGCCTTCCGACGCGACCCCCTCATCTCGACGACCGCGGGTGCGCACCCTCGCGCAGGTCATGCGGAGTCCGCGATGGATCGGAGCTCTCGTCTTCGCTCTCGCGGTCTCTGGCGTGTTCGCCTGGCTCGGGCAGTGGCAGCTCTCGCGGGCCATCGTCTCGGTCGAGGTGACGGAGGCGCAGACCGAGAGCCCGGTTCCGATCGGTGGCGTCATCGAGCCGGGCGCATACCTGAACGACAGCGAGATCGGGCAGATGGTCGAGGTGACGGGCAGCTTTGTGCCCGGTGACTACCTGGTGGTCTCGAATCGGATCAACCTCAACGAGACCGGGTACTGGGTGACCGGACATCTCCGCACCGAAGACGACGTCTCGCTCGCCGTCGGGCTCGGCTGGGCGCCGGACGAAGAGACGGCAGACCGGGTGGCCGCACGCTTGAACGGCGAGCCCCGGGCATCCGCCGACCGTCTGACCGGACGTCTGCTGCCCTCGCAGGGGCCGGAGCTGCCGGCAGAAGACGCGGATCCGTATGAGATCACCACCATGTCTGTGGCCCTGCTGATCAACAGGTGGACGGGCATGGAGGACCAGGATGTCTACAACGGCTATGTCGTGAGCACGGAGGTGCCCGATGGCCTGGTGCAGATCGACGCTCCGCCGCCCCAGCCGGAGACCCAGGTCAACTGGCTCAACATCTTCTATGCGGCAGAGTGGGTGGTCTTCGCCGGCTTCGCCGTGTTCTTCTGGTATCGCCTCGCGAAGGATGCGTGGGAGCGCGAGACCGATGGGTCGGCGATCGCCGCTGAGACGACAGCACATGGCGAACGCGTAGACTGAGACCATGCCTCTCGAACCTCGCGAAAGCGACATCGCTCGTGTGCCAGGTGCGCTGAAGTTCTATCAGGTGGCCTCGATCATCACGGGTGTGATGCTGTTGCTGCTCTGTGCCGAAATGGTGATGAAGTATGCCTTCGGGCTCGAGCTCGAGCTCGGCGGCGCATACGGATTTCTCGCCTTCGTTCCGATCGAGACCGTGCAGGCCGTGAACCTCTCCACGGGCATCCTGATCGCGCACGGCTGGCTCTACGTGGTCTACCTGTTCGCCGACTTCCGCCTGTGGAGCCTGATGCGCTGGTCGTTCAGCCGCTTTCTTCTCATCGCACTCGGCGGTGTCATCCCCCTTCTGTCGTTTTTTCTCGAGGGACGCATCGCCCGCGAGGTGAGAACGTATCTCGCCGAGCGCGCAGCCCGCAGCGCATCGTCCTCGTCCACCAGTTCCTCGTCCACGAGTTCCTCGTCCACCAGTTCCTCGTCCACGACCGCGGAGGCCAGCCATTAGCGAGCAGCCCTTAGAGGCGAAACCCGTTCTCGTCGTCGATTTCGGCGCGCAGTACGCACAGCTCATCGCACGTCGAGTGCGTGAAGCCGGCGTCTACTCCGAGATCGTTCCCCACACCATCTCTGCCGCAGAGGTCGCCGAGAAGAACCCGGCGGGCATTGTGCTGTCCGGCGGGCCGTCGAGTGTCTACGAGGTGGGGGCGCCCGGCCTGGACAGCGAGATCTTCGACCTCGACGTGCCGACCCTGGGCATCTGCTACGGGTTCCAGGTGATGGCGAAGGCACTCGGCGGCGAGGTGGCGAACACCGGCCTCCGAGAATACGGCTCCACGGATGCCACGGTCATGTCGGACGGCGGTGTGCTCCTGCATGACCAGCCAGACGCGCAGACCGTGTGGATGAGTCACGGGGATTCCGTCGCCAGAGCGCCGGAGGGTTTCACCGTGCTCGCATCCACGGCGTCGACCCCCGTCGCCGCATTCGGCCACGACGAGCGCCGCATCTATGGTGTGCAGTGGCATCCAGAGGTCAAACATTCCGCGTTCGGGCAGCGTGTGCTCGAGAACTTTCTGCACCGAGCGGCCGGGATCCCCGCCGACTGGACCCCGGGCAATGTGATCGTCGAGCAGGTGCAGAAGATCCGCGATCAGGTGGGCGCGGGCAAGGTGCTCTGCGCGCTGTCCGGCGGCGTGGACTCCGCCGTGGCCGCGGCGCTTGTGCACGAGGCGGTCGGCGACCAGCTCGTCTGCGTGTTCGTCGACCACGGGCTGCTCCGTCAGGACGAACGGCGTCAGGTCGAAGAGGATTACGTCGCGGCGACGGGTGTGCGTCTGATCACCGTCGACGCCCGCGATCAGTTCCTCACCGCCCTCGACGGTGTGAGCGATCCTGAGCAGAAGCGCAAGATCATCGGTCGCGAGTTCATCCGCACCTTCGAGCAGGCACAGGCCGATCTCATCGCCGAATCCCTTGAAGACGACGGCGACCCGATTCGTTTTCTCGTGCAGGGAACGCTCTATCCCGATGTCGTCGAGTCGGGCGGCGGATCGGGAACGGCGAACATCAAAAGCCATCACAACGTCGGCGGGCTGCCAGAGGACCTGCAGTTCGAACTCGTCGAACCGCTGCGCACACTCTTCAAAGACGAGGTGCGCGCGATCGGGCGTGAACTCGGGCTGCCAGAGGTCATCGTCGGCCGTCAGCCGTTCCCCGGCCCTGGCCTCGGCATCCGCATCGTCGGCGAGGTGACGGCTGAACGCCTCGAGCTGCTGCGCCAGGCGGATGCCATCGTGCGCGCTGAGTTGAGCGCCGCCGGCCTCGACAACGAGATCTGGCAGTGCCCGGTCGTGCTGCTGGCGGACGTGCGCTCTGTCGGAGTGCAGGGAGACGGACGCACCTACGGGCATCCGATCGTGCTGCGCCCGGTGTCGAGCGAAGACGCCATGACGGCGGACTGGACCCGGTTGCCGTATGACCTTCTCGCGAAGATCTCGAACCGCATCACCAACGAGGTCACCGGGGTGAACCGTGTGGTGCTCGACGTCACGTCGAAGCCGCCGGGAACCATCGAGTGGGAGTGATGGGGGGCCGGAGCGGCGGGCATTGTGCTCCTCAACTCAGACATTGACCTGAAACGGACGGCTCCCGTGAGCCGTCCGTTTCGTGTTACACCGAGTCTTCCGCGAGGGAACGGGGAGCCGCCCGTTTCAGGTCAAAACTCGCACCCCGCACAACGCCCGCCACTCCGGCTGACGGGTGGGCCGCGAGATGCGAGTGTTGTGAGGGGTGGGAGCCGCCTGTTTCGGGTCAAAACTCGCACCCCGCGAAACGCACGGCCGCCAGGCCGGCTGGGATGGCCGCGAGGAACGAGTGGCATCCGCGTTCCAGCTGGATTGTGCACAATTCCGGGCGGAATGTAAGGAAAGTCCGGTACGTTTAATGCAGACAGAGTGACTCTGTCTCACGACGTACAGAAAAGGACCTCCACCATGGCCCTCAACAACCCAGCATTCCGCAGCAACGCCTTCGACCCTCGCGGCGGCTCAGCGCTCGCCCCGCAGACGGTTTCGGCGGACCAGCTGCAGAACATGTACAACCAGCCGTCAGCCGGGTCGGTCGAGACCGACCGCATGACCGTTGAAGACACCGTCCGCAAGACAGTCATCTCGTTCGGGCTGATGCTCGTCGGAGCTGCAGTCGGATGGTTCATTCCGATGCTCGCGATCCCGGCGGCCATCGTCGGCTTTGTTCTCGCCCTCGTGAACATCTTCAAGAAAGAGCCCTCGCCCGCCCTCATCCTGAGCTATGCGGGTGCGCAGGGCATCTTCGTCGGCGGAATCTCCGTTCTGTTCGAGGGGATGGCCCCCGGTGTCGTCAGTCAGGCCGTGCTCGCGACGCTTGTCGTCTTCGGCGTGACCCTGGCGCTCTTCGCGAGCGGAAAGATCCGTGCGTCGAAGAAGGCGACGAAGATCTTTATGATCGCGATGGTCGGCTACCTGGTGTTCTCCCTCATCAATGTCGGCCTGATGATGTTCGGTGTGAACGATGACCCGTGGGGCCTTCGCGGCGGCGACATCATGGGCATTCCGATCGCACTGATCCTCGGAGTGCTCGTGGTGATCATGGCCGCATACTCACTGGTGCTCGACTTCGACTACATCCAGCAGGGTGTGCGCAACCGTGCACCCCGCAAGTACGGCTGGACCGGCGCGTTCGGCATCATGATGACGGTCATCTGGCTCTACCTCGAGCTGCTGCGTATGCTCGCCATCCTTCGCGACTAGGTCTCGACGCAACAGCGTTCGACACAGCAGCGTTAGACATAGCAGAAGGGCCGGTTCGTTCGAACCGGCCCTTCTGCTGCGTTCGGCCTCGTCGATAGCGCCCACACGCTGAGAGAAGGAGATCAGCGCGGCAGAGGGAAGATACGGGCAGAATCTCCCGCTGCCGAGCTGATCTCCTTTTCTCAGGTTGATCTCCTTTTCTCAGGTTGATCTCCACTTCTCAGCGGGTTGCCGCGCCCACGAAAAACGGCTCGTGCCGGTGACGATCACCAGCACGAGCCGTTGGCGGTGGTGCTACGCGCTCGCCACCGGCTCTTCGGCGAGAGCCGCGAGACCGTCTGAGACGCGCACACCGAGGCCGGCGTCGACGTTCGTCCAATAGGCGATCACACGCTGGCGCAGCTCGGGGATGGTGACCCCCGATGCGTGTCCGACGATGTTCGACACCATACGATCACGTGCCGCGTCGTCGAGCACCTCACGGTAGAGCGTGCCCGCCTGGCCGAAGTCGTCGTCTTCTGCGTGCAGGTCGGCAGCCGTGCGAACGAGCTCGCCGTCGTTCTCCCAGCCGCTCGACTCGGCGGCGCGTGCGGCATCGGCGTGCGGGCCCCCGAACGAGTTCGGTGCATAGACCGGCCGGTCGCTCGGAGCGAAGTCGTGACGTGACGCACCGTCTTTCGAATACGAGTGCACCTCGGTCTTCGCCGCGTTCACCGGAAGCTGCGCGTGGTTCGTGCCCACGCGGTACCTGTGGGCGTCTGCGTACGAGAAGATCCTGGCCTGGAGCATCCGGTCGGGGCTTGCCGCGATGCCGGGGACGAAGTTCGACGGGGCGAACGCAGCCTGCTCGATCTGGGCGAAATAGTTGTCGACGTTGCGGTTGAGCGTCATCGTGCCGACCTTGATGAGCGGGTAGTCGCCATGCGGCCACACCTTGGTGAGGTCGAACGGGTTGAACCGGTAGTGCTTGGCGTCTTCGTATGGCATGACCTGCACCGAGAGCGTCCAGCTGGGGTGGTTGCCCTCCGCGATGTTCGTGTAGAGGTCGCGCTGGTGATAGTCGGCGTCCTGACCGGCGATCTCGTCTGCCTGCGCCTGGCTCAGCACCTCGATGCCCTGGTCGGTCTTGAAGTGGTATTTGACCCAGAAGCGCTCGCCGGCCTCGTTGATCCACTGGTAGGTGTGCGAACCGAAACCGTCCATGTGGCGCCACGATGCCGGAAGGCCCCTGTCGCCCATCAGCCAGCTCACCTGGTGTGCGCTCTCTGGTGACAGGGTCCAGAAGTCCCACTGCATGTTCGCATCGCGCAGGTTCGAACCGGGCAGGCGCTTCTGCGAGTGGATGAAGTCGGGGAACTTGATGCCGTCGCGGATGAAGAAGACAGGGGTGTTGTTGCCGACCAGGTCGTAGTTGCCCTCGCTCGTGTAGAACTTGAGGGCGAACCCGCGAGGGTCTCGCCAGGTGTCAGGTGAGCCCTGCTCGCCGGCGACCGTCGAGAACCTGGCGAGCATCTCTGTCTTCGCGCCGGGCTGGAACAGCGCGGCCCTGGTGTACGCCGAGACGTCTTCGGTGACGACGAGCTCACCGAACGCCCCACCGCCCTTCGCGTGCACAACGCGCTCGGGAACACGCTCACGGTTGAACTGGGCCAGCTTCTCGACGAGGTAATGGTCGGTGAGCGGAATCGCGCCGTCACGCCCGACGGTCTGCGAGTGGGAATCGGCAGCGACCGGCGCCCCGGTGTTCGTGGTGGTGTGCGGGGTGGATGACAAGGTGTCTCCTTCTGTGTTGGCGATTATGGGACGGATAGGTCTGAGTGGTGAGGATCGTGCGGAGGCCGTTCACCCGGCGGAGGGGTCGCCCGCGTCTGCGCATACGGGACAGAGCCCCCAATAGGTGACCTCGGCGGTCACCACGGTGAAGCCGCCGGTGGCGGACGGGCTGAGGCAGGGCGCCCGGCCGATGGCGCAATCGACGTCGGCGACGTCACCGCACCGGGTGCAGACGATGTGGTGATGGTTGTCTCCCGTGCGGCGCTCGTAGCGAGCGGGGGAGCCCGCCGGTTCGATGCGGCGCAGCAGGCCGGCATCCGTCAGGGCGCCGAGAACCCCATAGACGGTCTGCACCGAGGTGTCTGGCAGCGCTGAGATGACAGACGTGAAGACGTCGTCTGCCGTGGCGTGAGGATGCACTCGGAGTGCGGACAGCACGTGCAGCCGGGGTGCTGTCACCTTGAGCCCGGATTCGCGCAGCGATGCGGAGTCCGCTTCGCGCGTTTCCGGATGCCGTGCTGTTGTGTCCATCGTTGTCACGATATCGGTTGTTTTGAATAAGTCAAAACAACCCTCGGAGCGCGGATGTCATCGGGCGCGTGTGCGTGATGGCGGCCGCTTGGAGTTCAGCGGGCTCTTCTTCAGCGGGCTCTTCTAGACTGGCCGCATGACAGGAGCCCCGAAGCATCCGATCGTCATCGGGCACCGCGGCGCTCCCGGCTATCGCCCGGAGCACACGGCGTCTGGATACGAACTCGCGTTCGAGATGGGGGCGGACGCCGTCGAGCCGGACATTGTCGCGACGAGGGACGGCGTGTTGGTGCTGAGGCACGAGAACGAGATCGGGGCGACGACGGATGTCGCAGACCACCCTGAGCTCGCCGACCGCAGAACCACAAAAGAGATCGACGGCCAGACGCTCACGGGGTGGTTCACCGAGGACTTCACCTGGCCCGAACTGCAGACCCTGACGTTGCGGGAGAGGATCCCCGAGCTTCGCGCGTCGAGCGCGCGCTTCGACGGCACAGAGGGAATTCTGCGCCTGCGCGACCTGTTGGCCATCGTCGAGAGAGCGTCGGAGCGGCGCCGGCGTGAGCTCGGGATCGTCGTCGAGATCAAGCACCCGACCTATTTCGCCGGGCTCGGGCTTCCGCTCGACGAGCTGCTCGCGGCAGAGCTGGAGCACACGGGCTACGCCGGCGACCGGCTCGTGATCGAGAGCTTCGAGCAGTCCGTGCTCACCCGACTGCGGCAGCGCGGTCTCGATGCGCGGTATGTCTACCTGATCGAGAAGGCCGGTGCGCCGGCCGACCTTGTCGCGTCGATGGGATCTGACGCTCCTGACTATGCGGCAGCGATGACGGATGCCGGACTCGATGCTCTCGTCGGCGGAGTCGACGGCATCAGCGTCGACAAGTCTCTGCTGATGGGCGTTGATGAAGGCGGCGAGGCGCTCGGGGCATCCGATCTGGTGGAACGGGCGCACACCCGCGGCCTCGATGTGTACACGTGGACGCTGCGGCCGGAGAACGTGTTTCTGGCGAAGAGCTTTCGGCGCGGCGACGACCGCGGGGCGTTCGGGGACTGGCGCGGTGAATTCGGCCTCATCCTCGACACGGGGGTCGACGGGATCTTCGTCGATCACACGGACCTCGGCATCGCCGTGAGGGATGCCGCCTCGAGCTGAACGCGCAGGCCGGTGTCAGCGGCGCCACGTACACTGGAATCGATATGGCGAGCAGCACTCAAGACGATCAGGCGCCCCCGCGTTCCTCGCACAGCACCCCGGTGATCATGGACGGGTCGGCGACGGCGACGCTCGGCGGCAGCGATCTCGGCAGCGCGGGCAGCCGGCTGCTGCACGGGCTGAACCCCGAGCAGCGTGAGGCCGTCGAATACCGCGGTCAGGCTCTGCTCATCGTCGCGGGCGCCGGCTCGGGAAAAACGCGAGTGCTCACCCACCGGATCGCCAGCCTCATCGAGAACCGCGAGGCATGGCCCAGCCAGATCCTGGCGATCACCTTCACGAACAAGGCGGCGAGCGAGATGCGCGAGCGCGTCGAGGCGTTGCTCGGGCAGGGTGCTCAGGGTATGTGGATCTCGACGTTCCACTCGGCGTGTGTGAGGATTCTGCGGCGTGAGGCCGAGAACTTCGGGTTCACCAAGAACTTCACGATCTACGATTCCTCCGACACCCGTGTGCTCATCAAGCGCATCATCAAAGACCTCGATGCCGACGTGCTCGGGTTCACACCCGCGAACGTCTCTGCGCGCATCTCGAAGCTCAAGAACGAGCTGGCCGACGTCGAGACCTTTGCACGTGACGTGAACCTCAGCGATCCGCGCGAGGCGGCGTTCCTGCAGATCTTCCGGCAATACACCCGATCGCTCACCGCGGCGAACGCGTTCGACTTCGACGACCTCATCGGGCAGACGGTGTTCCTGTTCCGTGCCTTTCCGCAGGTCGCCGCCCTGTATCAGAAGCGATTCAGGCACATCCTCGTCGACGAATACCAAGACACCAACCACGCCCAGTACTCCCTGATCAGGGAGCTGACCCGTGCTCCGCAGCCTGAAGCGGGTGCGCTGATCTCATCGGCAGACGAACGAGGGGCGTCGCTCACGGTCGTCGGCGACTCCGACCAGTCGATCTATGCGTTCCGCGGAGCGGACATCCGCAACATCGTCGAGTTCGAACGCGATTTTCCGGGCGCCAAGGTGGTGCTGCTCGAGCAGAACTACCGATCGACCCAGAACATCCTCTCTGCGGCGAACGCCGTCATCGGCAACAACTTCGACCGCAAAGAGAAGAAGCTGTGGACCGCCGTCGGCGACGGCGAGAAGATCGTGGGCTACACGGGGTACTCCGGGCACGACGAAGCGCAGTTCGTGGCAGACGAGATCGAGAAGCTGCATGGCGCCGGCACCGCATACAGCGACATCGCGGTGTTCTACCGCACCAATGCGCAGACGAGAGCGCTTGAAGAGATCTTCATCCGCTCGGCGTTGCCGTATCGGATCATGGGCGGCACGAAGTTCTATGAGCGGGCAGAGATCAAGGATGCCGTCGCCTACCTGGTCTCTGTCGCCAACCCGGCGGACCCCCTCGCGCTCCGGCGCATCCTCAACACGCCGAAGCGCGGAATCGGCCCGGCCACCGAGACCCAGCTCGCGAGTTTCGCCGAGGCCAACGGGATCAGCTTCAGAGAGGCGATGCGTGAGGCCTCGTCGCTCGGCCTCGGGCCGAAGGTGACGAACGCGATCCTGTCGCTTTCGGCGCTGCTCGACGAGGGCGCCGCGCTCGTGGAGCAGGGCAAGGTGTCTGAGGTGCTGTCGCTGCTCATCACCCAGAGCAGACTCGTCGACACGCTGAGGGCGAGTCGCGACCCCCAGGATGAGGCGAGGGCCGAGAACATCGAAGAACTCGTCGCCGTGTCGAAAGAGTTCGAGCGCAACAACCCAGACGGCGGCCTCGTCGACTTCTTGACCGAGGTGTCGCTCGTCGCCGCAGCCGACGAGCTCGACGATTCCTCTGGAACCGTCTCGCTGATGACCCTGCACACGGCCAAGGGCCTCGAATATGACGCCGTGTTCCTGACCGGCGTCGAAGAGGACCTGCTGCCGCACAAGATGTCTGCGTCTGAACCGGGCGGGCCGGCTGAAGAACGACGGCTGTTCTACGTGGGCATCACCAGGGCGCGCAAGCGACTGTATCTGTCTCTTGCGATGACGCGGGCGCAGTACGGCGAGACGGCCGTGGCCATGCCGAGCAGGTACCTGCAAGAGATTCCCGCCGAGCTGATCGAGTGGCGCCAGTCGCCTGGTATGGCGAACTCCAGGGGTGGCACACAGCCGAGGGCGCTCAACGCGAACCGTTCCCGATGGTCCGGCGGCAACGATCTGGCCTCGAAACCGCTCACCGAGAAACGAGACTGGCCGAACCGCGTGACCAACCAGGTGCGTGACAACGGCGATCTCGAGCTGGTTCCCGGTGACCGCATCCGTCACAGCGATTTCGGCGACGGTCGTGTGAACGCCGTGACCGGTGAGGGCCCGAAACGAGTGGCCCACGTGCAGTTCGACGCTGCCGGAACCAAGAAGCTGCTGATCAAGATCGCGCCGATCGAGAAGCTCTAGCGCGAGCCATCATCACCAGGCCCCCGAGGGCGAAGACCGCTGCGATCAACAGCCCGGCAACAGGCCCAGCGGCACCGGTCTCAGCGAGCTCGGGCGGCGCGGGCGGGTTGGGCGCGGGCGCTTCTGGCACCGGCGTCTCTGGCACGGGGAACGGCACCAGCGTGATCTCCGATGCCACACCGAACCGCGATTCCCAGGGCGCGATCCGCCCACCGCCCTGCTCGTGAGGGGTGTCGCCGGGAACGATCCGCTCCACCCAGACGTAGTAACCGGCTGCGGGGAGTGTGCACTCCGGTGTTGTGTATTCCCCTGGCCCGGTCGTCACAACGAGTTGCACGTCGCACACGACCGGGGCATCAGCGGGCGGGGCGTCCGCCTCGACGACCGGGTCGGTGAACGGCCCGAGCAGACGACTCCGGATCGTCACGGGAATAGGCGAGTAGGGGCCGCCCGGGGGCCCGTAGACGCCCCACTCCGATGTGTGTCCCTCGCTCGGAGCCACGTCGAGAGTGACGACGTCGTGCACGGCGGTTCCCGGTTGGGCTTCAGCCGCACTCGTCTGCGTGCTCACAACGGGCTGGAACGGAAACACCGAGGGACCCTCCGTCTCGGCGTCCGCCGTTGCGGTTGCCGTCGCCGTCGATGCGATGAGCAGGTTCTGCGCACCGCTCGTGCTCTCGCCCATCGACAGGGACAGGCCATAGGGGAGCGAGGTGAATCGGACCGTCGCGCTCACCTCGAGCACCCTCTCGGCACTGGTCTGCAGAATCGGGTGTCGCACCCCGTTCGTGATCGTCTTCGTGGTGCTGCCGTCTGCGAAGGTCGCTCCGCCCGCCAGCGTCGCTGTTCCCTCGTGCGCGCCCGCCGGCAGAACCGCAGACCCCTGACGGAGCGAATCGACGATGAGATCGGCTTTCAGCGAAGGACCGGGAACCGACTCCGCCGCAGAGAGGGTGAGCGTCGCGGTGACACCACGCGTGGCGTTCGCCTCGGTCTCGGCCAGCATCTGCCCGGTGAGCGCCAGCACCCGGTCGGCGTCTGGCCCGGCCTTCGCGGCATACTGCTCCACCGTGTAGCGACCGAGACCGGTGATGGACCAGGTGGCGATCTGGCCGGCTGCGGCGGTCGCCGGGTCTGCCGAGGCAGCCCACGTTCGCGAGATGTACGCGAGTTTTGCGGCGTTGTCGTCCGAGTACCAGTCCGCGCCGTCGACGGGTGTGAACGAGCCGCCGTTCGGAGTGCCGCGGTCGCTGTTGACGCAGAAGGCCGTGCGACCGTCGTCCAGGCGCCATGAGCCGAGCCAGAAGCCGCCGGAATCTGCGGAGTAATACCCGACACCGCGCCCGGTGACAGTCGTCGCCTGCGCGGGAGCGGTCATCCAGACGCTGCCGACGAGAGCGACGACGAGGGCGATGATGAGATGGACATAAGAGACGGGGGACCTGGTTGAGTTCGACATGCCAGCAGTCTTCTTGCTGACGGCGGGCGGATGCCGGGGCGGTCGTCATCGGTGCAGAACGTTCGTGCGGTGCCCGGGTTGTGCAGAACCCCTCTCAGTGCGGGGATCCTGCGTCTGCGTGCGGGTCGGCGATGTCAGCCGCGACGCCGGCCGCACGAAAGCGGCGCAGATAGTGGCGTGCGGGCCAGTGGCGAAGACGGCGTGGAAGCCTCGGCCACACGACTCGCGTCACCGTCATCACACGTCCGAACCGACGCTCGTGCCTCTCGCTCCAGTCGAGCGCGAATGCGTCTCGAAGCTCCGGTTCGAGAAGCCCGCACGTCACCAGCCTCGCCAACGGCATCACCGTGCGCAGCCAGAGCGGAGCCGCGACCGGGTGCAGAAGGTCATGGGCGACCCGCCTGGAGGCATCCGTGACGTCAAGCTCTGACAGACGGGCCTGCCACCACTCTCGGAACGCGGCACGGTCAGAGGGCCAGAGCTCCGCCGGCATCTGCAGTGAGGTTCCGAGCACCGCATAGTCCCGGTACACCCGCTCTGCGCTCTGCTCGTCGAGTGCGCCGAAAACCGGTTCATACACCGTGATCGCCGTGTCATAGAGCGTCGCCGCGACCCAGAGCTGCAGAGCCGGGTCGAACGCCGAGTATGCCGGTTCGCCGTCGGCGGAGCGCACAGGGCCGTGGGCGTGGTTCACGCGTGTGGCGACGGCCTGCTTCTCGGCGGCGGACCCATAGGCGACGACATAGACGAAGGTCAGGGTCGCGTGGAGCCGATCCAGCGGCCGGTGCGCGAAATCGCTGTGCGCGGCGACCCCGGCGCCGACAAGCGGGTGGGCGATCTGCAGCAGGATCGCGCGACCGCCACCGGCGACGAGCACCCCCTCAGCCGCGATGTCTGTGAGTCTCTGCACGGGTGTCACGATAGCGCCGGTCCCTGAGCGAGTCCGTCACGCGTCATCGGCGGAGTGCAGGACGGGGTAAAGTCGTAGGGGTGAAATCTCGCGGTATCGAGATACTCTCGCGCGGTGACACCACCCCCAGCGTGACATTCATGTATCCGATTTCGATGCACTCAGATTCGACGCAGCAACGCGGTTAGGAACCAGCACGTGGACCTTTACGAGTACCAGGCAAGAGACCTATTCGAAAAGTACGAGGTGCCGGTGCTCGCCGGCATCGTCGCTGACACGCCGGAGGAGGTGCGTGCGGCCGCTGAGAAGCTCGGTGGGGTCGTCGTCGTCAAGGCCCAGGTGAAGACCGGCGGTCGTGGCAAGGCAGGCGGCGTCAAAGTCGCCAAGAACCCCGACGAAGCCGAAGAAGCGGCGAAAGCGATCCTCGGCCTCGACATCAAGGGCCATGTCGTCAAGCGCGTCATGGTCGCCGCCGGGGCGCGGATCGCTGAAGAGTATTACTTCTCTGTGCTGCTCGACCGGTCCAACCGCTCCTACCTGTCGCTCACCAGCGTCGAGGGCGGCGTTGAGATCGAGCAGCTCGCGGTCGAGAGGCCAGAGGCTCTCGCCCGCGTCGAGGTCGACCCGCTCGCCGGAATCGATGAGGCGAAGGCGCGCGAGATCGCCGTGGCCGCGAAGTTCCCCGACGAACTCGTCGACAAGGTGGCGAACGTGTTCGTCAAGCTGTACGACGTCTACAAGGGTGAAGACGCCACTCTCGTCGAGGTGAACCCGCTCGTGCTGACCGAAGAGGGCGACGTCATCGCCCTCGACGGCAAGGTGACGATCGACGAGAACGCCGCATTCCGCCACCCGGGCCACGCGAAGCTCGAAGACAAGAGCGCCGCAGATCCCCTCGAGGCCAAGGCCAAGGAGCAGGACCTCAACTACGTGAAGCTCGACGGTGAGGTCGGCGTCATCGGCAACGGTGCGGGGCTCGTGATGTCGACCCTCGACGTGGTCGCCTATGCCGGCGAAGCCCACGGTGGTGTGAAGCCCGCGAACTTTCTCGACATCGGCGGTGGAGCATCCGCCGAAGTGATGGCAGCAGGACTCGACGTGATTCTCGGCGACGAACAGGTGAAGAGCGTCTTCGTCAACGTCTTCGGCGGCATCACCGCCTGCGACGCCGTCGCCAAGGGGATCGTCGGGGCCCTCGCCGAACTCGGCAGCGCCGCGAACAAACCGCTCGTCGTGCGCCTCGACGGCAACAACGTCGAAGAGGGCCGCCGCATTCTGAACGAGGCGAACCACCCGCTGGTCACGAACGCCGCCACCATGGACGAAGGCGCCGACAAGGCCGCCGAACTCGCCAACGCCGCCCGCTGAGACAAGAAGCCAAGGAAAACAGATATGTCGATCTTTCTCAACAAGGACTCCAAGGTCATCGTCCAGGGCATCACCGGTGGTGAGGGCACCAAGCACACGGCGCTGATGCTCAAGGCCGGCACCAACGTCGTCGGCGGCGTCAACGCCCGCAAGGCCGGCACAAGCGTTGTGCACGGTGACGTCGAACTGCCCGTTTTCGGAACCGTCGCAGAGGCGATGGAGAAGACCGGCGCAGACGTGTCGATCGCGTTTGTGCCACCGGCATTCACCAAGGACGCCGTCATCGAGGCCATCGACGCCGAGATCCCCCTGCTGGTGATCATCACAGAGGGTGTTCCCGTCGGCGACTCGGCCGAGTTCTGGGCCTATGCACAGCAGAAGGGCGAGGTGACGCGCATCATCGGCCCCAACTGCCCTGGCATCATCACCCCCGGGGAATCCCTTGTGGGCATCACCCCCGCGAACATCACGGGCAAGGGGCCGATCGGACTCGTCTCGAAGTCGGGAACGCTCACCTACCAGATGATGTACGAACTGCGCGAGATCGGCTTCTCGACGGCCATCGGCATCGGGGGAGACCCGATCATCGGCACCACGCACATCGACGCGCTCGCCGCGTTCGAAGCGGATCCAGAGACCAAGGCGATCGTGATGATCGGTGAGATCGGCGGAGACGCCGAAGAACGTGCGGCCGACTTCATCAAGGCCAACATGACGAAGCCCGTCATCGGCTATGTCGCCGGCTTCACCGCTCCGGAGGGCAAGACGATGGGCCACGCCGGCGCGATCGTCTCGGGTTCGGCCGGAACCGCCCAGGCCAAAAAAGAAGCGCTCGAGGCCGCCGGGGTCAAGGTCGGCAAAACGCCGAGCGAGACCGCGAACCTCGCACGAGAGATCATCAACGCGCTCTGATCCAACCTCAAAAACGGATGCCGTCCCTCATCGAGGGGGCGGCATCCGTTTCTGGTGCGTCATCAGTTGGCACCGTGCTCCGGCGTGGGTCGGATGCCGTGGGGTTATGCCCGGTAGGCTCGCTTTCGCATGAACCGAACATCCGTCGCCCTGCTCGCCGCGCTCGAGGCGTTGCTCACGGTCGCCATCGGCATCTCGATAGCCCTCGTTCCGCTCACCCTGCTGTGGGCCGTCGAGTTCGGGTTCGCGGTCGACTGGACGGTCTTCTGGCACGCGGCCGTGGACACCTGGCTGCTCGGCAACGGTGCTGATCTGCACATCACTCTGCCGCCTGACTATGCGGCGAGCCTCGGCGTGGCCGAGGCCGCCACGGGTTTTATGGTGAGCCTCACCCCGCTCGCCTTCGCCGCCCTGACCGTCTACATGGGGTTCCGCACCGGCCGTCGAGGTGTGCGAACGGGGCCGTGGATCACAGCGGGCGCCGTCTCACTCGTGGTGTTCGCCGCACTGACCGTGCTCGTCAACCTGAGCGCCCACAACGACGTTGCCTCGGTATCGTGGGGGATGGTGCTGCCGACAGCTGTCTATGCCCTCGGACTCGCGACCGGCATCATCGGGCAGCACCTGGGCGAGAACTCCGGCGAAGACTCCTCGTTCCTGAGCCGATTCGGCAGCCACAATCGAGACCTGGTTGTGGGAGTCCTGCGTGGGGGACTCGGCGCTGTGACCATTCTGATCGGCGTGTCGGGTGCGCTGCTCGCTGTTCTCGTCTTCGCCAACTTCGGCCTGATCACCGGTCTCTATGAGACCGGTCAGCCGACCGTCGTCGGCGCGACGATGACGACACTCGCTCAACTCGCTTTTCTGCCCAACGCGGTGATCTGGGTGGCGTCGTGGCTGGTCGGGCCCGGGTTCGCCCTCGGTGCGGGAACGTCTGTTTCGCCGGTCGACACGGTTGTGGGTCCTGTGCCAGCCGTCCCGCTTCTGGGCGTGGTGCCGACCGGGGACTTCGTGTTCGGTTTCGTCGGCCTCGTTGTGCCGCTCCTCGCCGGGTTCATCGCGGCGATGGCTGTGCGCCCCCGTCTCGCCGCAGCCATCGGGAATCGTTCACCGATCGTCTGGCTGAGCATCGCCGCGGCCGGAATCGGTGTTGTATCCGGGGTCATCCTCGGGCTGCTGGCCTGGTTCTCGCACGGTGCCGCGGGGCCGGGCAGGCTCGCCGACGTCGGCCCGAACGCGCTCCTGGTCGGCCTCGTCTCGTGTGCACTCGTGACGGTGGCCGCGTTGATCGGCATGGCGTCGGGCAGCCACCGCCCGGCAGAGCACCCGGCCCGCCGCTAGGATCGGAGGGTGCTTTCACTCGTTGTGCTGATCTCGGGCACCGGCTCGAACCTGCGAGCCCTGCTCGAGGCGACGTCCTCCCCGGATTTCCCGGCCAGGGTGATCGCCGTCGGCGCTGACCGCGATGCGGAAGGCCTTTCGCACGCCGAGGAATACGGCATTCCGACGTTCACCGTGCCGTACCAGTCGTTCGATTCACGCGACGCGTGGGGCGAGGCGCTGCTCGAGCAGATTCTTGTCTGGAACCCCGACCTGGTCGTGTTGAGCGGGTTCATGCGTCTGCTGCCCCGCAACGTCGTGGATGCGCTGTCGCCGCACCTCATCAACACTCACCCGGCCTATCTGCCCGAGTTCCCCGGAGCCCACGCCGTTCGCGACGCGCTTGCCGCAGGTGCGGCTGAGACCGGGGCATCCGTCATCGTCGTCGACAACAGCGTCGACGGCGGGCCGATCATCGTGCGTGAGCGTGTGAAGGTGGAGTTCGGCGATTCCGAGCAGACACTGCACAACCGCATCAAGCACGTCGAACGCCGCCTGCTCGTGCAGACCGTTCGAGAAATCGCCGAGGGTCTCGACCTCGCCTCACTCTGACCACCCCATCGCACACAGGAGATCCCCTATGGCCGGCCCACGTCACGACAAAAACCTCTACCGCGAACGCGACATCGTCCCGATCAAGAGGGCGCTCATCTCCGTCAGCGACAAGACCGGCCTGCTCGACCTGGCCAAGGCGCTCGCCGAAGCGGGGGTCGAGATGGTCTCGACCGGTTCGACCGCCCAGACCATCCGCGATGCAGGCTATGAGGTCGCCGACGTCTCGAGCGTGACCGGGTTCCCCGAATCGCTCGACGGTCGTGTGAAAACACTTCATCCCTCCGTGCACGCCGGCCTGCTCGCCGATCTTCGGCTCGAGGCACACGAACAGCAGCTGGGTGAACTGGGCGTTGAACCGTTCGAGCTCGTCGTTGTGAACCTCTATCCGTTCGTCGAAACGGTCGCGAGCGGCGCAGAGGGCGACGATGTGATCGAGCAGATCGACATCGGCGGCCCCGCGATGGTGCGCGCAGCGGCGAAGAACCACCCGAACGTCGCCATCGTCGTCTCACCGGCGAGCTACGGCGACGTCATCGAAGCGGTGAGGGCGGGGGGCACGACCCTCGCGCAACGCCGTGAGCTCGCCGCACGGGCTTTCTCGCACACTGCAGCGTATGACACTGCTGTCGCCGGATGGTTCACAGACATGGCAGAGGGCTTCGGGTCGTCGCTCACGATCCAGGCCGAGCTCTCGAACGTTCTGCGCTACGGCGAGAACTCCCACCAGGAGGCCGCGTTGTACCTGCGCTCGGGAGGGCAGGGCATCGCGCAGGCCACCCAGCTCGGCGGCAAAGAGATGAGCTACAACAACTTCGTGGACGCCGACGCGGCGGTTCGCGCCGCCTACGACTTCGTCAACCCGGCCGTCGCCATCATCAAGCACGCCAACCCGTGCGGAATAGCCATCGCCAGTCCCAAAGCGCCAGACCCGATCGCCTCTGCCCACCGTCGTGCACACGAGTGCGACCCGGTATCGGCCTTCGGGGGAGTGATCGCCGCGAACCGCACGGTGACGCTCGGCATGGCAGAGACGGTCAAAGAGATCTTCACAGAGGTGCTCGTCGCACCCGGGTTCGAAGACGACGCCCTCGACGTGCTCCGGACCAGAAAGAACCTGCGCCTGCTGCAGCTGCCAGATGGGTTCGCCCTCGAACCCATGGAGTCCAGGCAGATCTCGGGCGGCCTGCTCGTTCAGCAGGCCGATCGCTTCGATCTCGAGGCGGATGTCGCGGCCGGCTGGAGGCTCGTCTCCGGCGAGGCCGCCGACGAAGAGACACTCGCAGACCTGCGTTTCGCCTGGAAGGCCTGCCGCAGTGTGAAGTCGAACGCCATCCTGCTGGCCAAGGGGCAGGCGGCCGTCGGCGTCGGCATGGGGCAGGTCAACCGGGTCGACTCGTGCCATCTCGCCGTTGTGCGCGCCGGGGACCGCGCCGCCGGCTCCGTTGCGGCGTCTGACGCGTTCTTCCCCTTCGCCGACGGCCTGCAGATCCTGCTGGATGCCGGGGTGTCGGCGGTCGTGCAGCCCGGCGGGTCCGTGCGCGACGAAGAGGTCATCGCGGCGGCGCAGGCTGCGGGTGTGACCATGTACTTCTCAGACGAGCGCCACTTCTTCCATTGACGCTGCCTTTCCGTGTGAAGAGAGAGAGTTCGGCGAATCCATAGCCTCGATGTGAGAGGCTCCTCCTATGTCTATTAACTGGGGCCGCCGGCTCGTCGCATCCCTTCTCGTCGGCCTCGTCGTCTCGGTGCTCACGCACCTTGTGACCATGATCGTGTTCCTCATCGCGGGGCAGGCGGACGTCTCGACGATTACGCAGCTCAGCGATTATTACGCCATCGGCTCCGTAGCCCTCTTCGTGCTGGCTTTTCTGACGGCATTCGCAGGCGCCCTCACCTGGCGGGTCACCGCCTTTGCGGCGGGCATCCTCGTGGGCGCCCTCGCGGCCGGGCTCGCTACGGTCATGTCTGCGTTGACCTCGGGTACCGCGTTGACCGACGAAGTTTGGACGCAGGTCCTGGGGACCCTGATCGGTTTCAACACCGGCTACATCTTCTTCACCGCGCTGCTGATGCTGCTTCTCGGCTACCCGCTGTTCCGGTCGATGACAGCGAGCAGAGAACGGCAGGCATCCGACCGGAAGGTCGCCATCGTGCGTATGCCCGGGTCGAGTCTCGGCGCCAGGCACCGCGAGACCGTCGCGGTCGCATCCGGTGCGGCGGCTGCCGACTCCGACGCGGCTGGTGACCCGGTCGTTGACGCTGCCGGCTCCACTGACGATTCGGCAGACGGCGCGAATGCCGTCACCACCTCATCGGACCCCGTCGCCGAAGCAGACGCGTCGCCCGTCGTCACCGAAGGCGACGACGAGTCCTCGACCGATGTCAACACCAGAGACGCTCAGTGGGATGCGTACGTCACAGCCTTCGAGGCGAACGGGTGGGAAACCACCCAGGCTCCGTTCGTCGAGGCGCTCAGCGATTCGGTGTTCGTGGCAGACGCAGCTGTTGTTCTCGAGACGACAGCTGTCATCGGGCGTTTCGGCTCTGACGAACGACGCGGCGAGGTCGACGGGGTCGAAGAGACGCTTCGCCGCCAGGGCCTGGCGATCGAGCGGATCATGAGCCCTGGCACTCTCGAGTGCCGCGACGTGCTTGTGCTCGGCACAACGGTTCTCGTCGGTCGCAGCGCTCTGACGAACGCCGAGGGCGTTCGCCAGCTGCGGGTCATCGCGGCGGCGGAGGGCTATTCGGTTGTTGTGGTGCCGGTGTCCGGTGGCCGCCACCTGCAGTCGGTGGCGACGGCGCTGCCAGACGGCACAGTCCTGACGGCGGCCGGGCTGCTCGACGATGTGAGCGCGTTCGGTCGTGTCATCGAGGTTCCAGAACCCGAAGGCGTCTCGGTCGTCCCGCTCGCGGTGGATAGAGTTCTGATCTCGTCGTCAGCCCCCGCGACGGCGGCGATGCTCGAAGACCGCGGATACTCGGTGGTGCAGGTCGACATCAGTGAGTTCGAGAAGCTCGGCGGCAACGTCTCGGCGCTCTCAGTTCGCATCAGCTGAGCGCGGCTGCGTCCCTGCCACCTCATCCCTGACGCAGCCCTCCCTGCACTCCCGTTCGTTCCGACCGCGTCGTTGCGCCGGAACACCTCGTGGCAATAGGCTGGAGGGCTGCCTGGGGACGCCGGCCTCTCAACGACCGGTGGTCGCCATGCGCATAACAGACGTGCGAATGAGGAGGATGCCATGATGGCGATCGCGAACAGGGCCGGGTTGAACACTGTGCGCGTCCCGTCGGCGTGGCGCCCACTCCGGTCAGTGCGCTGAGGCCCGGCGCACTGACGTTCTCACGCGCAGTCGGCCCCGTCCCATCATCGACCCGCTCCGCTCCGGCGGAATGTCAGGCATCCGTCTCACGTTCCAACACGTGACGCCCCTCTCGGCTCACGACGCATTCTGCAGGGATAGAACACCCATGTCTCGTCAACCAGGCGACAGAAAACACCTCCACAAATCGGACCTCAACACGATGCGCGCCATTGCGCGCATCTATCCCTATGCCCGGTCGGCGATGCCCCGCATCTGCCTGGGGATGGCGGCGGCACTCCTCGCGGGTCTCGTCGCACTCGCCATCCCGCTTGTGCTCGAGAACCTGGTCAACGGTCCGCTCTCGTCTGGAGACAGATCACAGATCTGGCTGGGGGCGCTCGCCGTGCTCGGTCTTGGCATCGCCGAGGCGATCATGATCGCGCTGCGACGCTGGTTCGTGCTCACTCCTGGCACCCATGTCGAAGCACGGATGCGCAACTCGCTCTATAAGCGCCTTCAAGACCTTCCCGTCGCCTTTCATGACCGATGGCAGTCGGGGCAGTTGCTCTCGCGCGCCGTCCACGACCTCAACCTGATCAGGCGCTGGCTCTCGTTCGGCCTCGTGCTGCTCGTCGTCAACGTCGTGATGATCGTGATCGGTTCGGCCGTGCTGTTCTACTGGCACTGGCTGCTCGGCACGATTTTTCTTGTGCTTGCCGTGCCGATCTGGGTCTACGGGTTCGTCTTCGAGAAGAAGTACTCCGTCATCGCGCGCCGCAGCCAGGACCAGGCTGGTGACCTCGCGACGGCCGTCGAAGAGTCCGTTCACGGCATCCGTGTGCTGAAGGCGTTCGGCCGCGGTGCATACGCTCTCAAGAACTTCGAATCACGGGCGGAGAGCCTCCGCGGCACCGAGATCGAGAAGGCCAGGGCGATCGCGGGCATCTGGCTGTGGTTGCTTCTGCTGCCGGACATGGCGTTCGCGCTCTGCCTGCTCGCGGGCGTGTGGCTGTTCTCGACGGGTGATGTCAATCTGGGGCAGCTCCTCGCGTTCTTCGCGACGGCGACGGTTCTCAGGTTCCCGATCGAGTCGATAGGTTTTCTGCTCTCGATGACATTCGACACACGCACAGCCGTCGATCGATTCTTCGAGGTGATGGACACCACGAACACGATCACCGATCCTGAGCATCCGAAGACGATCGCCGAGCCTCTTGGCCGCCTCGCGTTCGAGAACGTGCACTTTCGCTACCAGGATTCCCCCGAGAGCTACCCCGACCTCATCAACGGCGTCGATCTGACGCTCGAACCGGGAGAGACGATGGCCCTTGTCGGTCTGACCGGCAGCGGCAAGTCGACCCTCACGGCCCTGACGACGCGGCTCTATGACGTGACGGGCGGCGCTGTGACCCTGGACGGGGTCGACGTGCGTGACCTGACTCGTGAAGAACTGCGCAGGCACGTAGCCATGGCGTTCGAAGACGCGACGCTGTTCTCGGCATCCGTTCGTGACAACGTTCTGCTCGGCCGGGAGGATCTCGACCCGAACAGCCCAGAGGCGCAGGAGGTTCTCGAAGAGGCGCTGTCAATCGCCCAGGCCGGTTTTGTGCATGATCTTCCCGACGGACTCGACACGAGGGTCGGTGAGGAAGGGCTCAGCCTGTCAGGTGGGCAGAGGCAGAGACTGGCCCTCGCGCGCGCTGTTGCCGCTCGGCCGGCGGTGCTGGTGCTGGACGACCCGCTTTCCGCGCTCGACGTCGACACCGAGGCCCTCGTCGAGGCAGCACTCCGGCGTGTGCTCGCGTCGACCACCGCCCTGATCGTGGCCCATCGACCGTCGACGGTGATGCTGGCCGATCGCGTCGCACTGCTCGAGAACGGCGTTGTGACGGCCGTCGGAGCGCACAGTCAGCTGCTGCAGTCGAACGAGCACTATCGCTTCGTCATCTCGAGCCTCGAAGACGAAGAGAAGCGCGAGGCCGCGGACGAACTCGACCGTCGCCTCGACGACGAGAGCTTCGAGAACGAGGAGGTGCCGAGGTGAGCGCGACGGTGCTCGGTGTGCAGGGTGAAGAGCGCGACGACTTCACGGCTGAAGAGAGCAGGCAGATCCGCCGCCGTTCGCTGCGCCTGCTCGGTTCCCTTCTGCAGCCCCTGAGATGGCGCGTCACACTGACGATGCTCGTTGTCGTCATCTCGACGGCCGCGCAGGTGGCCGGGCCGTTCCTCATCGGCCTCGGCATCACGAACGCCCTGCCGGCCGTCACCGAATCCCGGGACTGGATGCCGGCGTTCCTCACCGTGGGCATCTACCTGCTGACGGGTGTCGCCGGTGCCGTTCTCATGGCGCAGTACACGATCCTCAGCGCCCGCATCAGCCAGGCGATCCTCATCGATCTGCGCAAGCGCGTTTTTCTGCAGACCCAGAAGCTGAGCCTCGAATTCCACGAGACCTACACGTCTGGGCGCATCATCTCCAGGCAGACGAGTGACCTCGACTCGATCAGGGAACTTCTCGACTCGGGGATCAACCAGCTGGTGTCAGGCGCGCTCTATATGGTCTTCACGGCAGGCGCTCTGTTCATCGTCGACTGGGCCTCTGGTGTTGTGCTGTTCATCGCGCTCGTGCCGCTCTACGTCTTGACCAGATGGTTCCAGAAGCGTTCCCAGAAGATGTTCCGCCACACCAGAGTGGCGTCCGCGCGGGTGATCGTGAGTTTCGTGGAGACCATGACAGGCATCCGTGCCGTCAAGGCGTTCCGCAAAGAGAAGCGCAACGAGAAGGAGTTCGGGGGACTCGTCGAGGACTACCGCGACGTCAACGCGAAGGTCATCCAGCTGTTCGGCATCTTCGATCCTGGGCTCGTGCTGATCGGCAATGTCACGGTCGCCGCGGTTCTCCTCCTCGGTGGTTTTCGTGTCATCGACGGCCAGCTCGCGGTCGGCTTTCTCCTGTCGGCTGTGCTCTACACCCGTCGGTTCTTCGATCCGATGGAAGAGATGGCGATGTTCTACAACTCGTACCAGTCTGCCGCTGCCGCGCTCGAGAAGATCTCGGGTGTGCTCGAAGAGCAGCCGACGGTTCCTGACCCCACTGCGCCCGTCGACCTCTGGAAGGCGCGCGGCCAGGTCACCTTCTCCGATGTGCGCTTCGCGTACAAGGGTGACAAGGTCGTGCTCCCCGACTTCTCGCTCGAGCTGCCCGCTGGGCAGACCGTCGCCCTGGTCGGGTCGACGGGTGCGGGCAAGTCGACGCTCGCCAAGCTGATCTCGCGGTTCTACGACCCGACCGAGGGAACCGTGTCGCTCGACGGGGTCGACCTGCGCCGGCTCCATCCGAAGGACCTGCGCCGGGCGATCGTGATGGTGACACAAGAGGCATACCTCTTCTCGGGATCGGTGGCAGACAACATCGCCATCGGAAAACCGGACGCGTCCCTCGACGAGATCAAGTCCGCCGCGCGGGCGGTTGGCGCGGATGCATTCATCGAGGAGCTGCCGAACGGATATGACACCGACGTGAACAAGAGGGGCGGCCGTGTCTCAGCGGGGCAGCGTCAGCTCATCTCGTTCGCCCGTGCGTTTCTCGCCGACCCCGCGGTGCTGATTCTCGACGAGGCGACGGCGTCCCTCGACATCCCGAGCGAGCGCCTTGTGCAAGAGGCACTGCAGACACTGCTCGCCGATCGCACAGCTGTGATCATCGCGCACCGCCTGTCGACTGTCGCGATCGCCGACCGTGTGCTCGTGATGGAGCACGGGCGGATCGTCGAAGACGGGAGCCCGCGCGAGCTGATCTCTGGCACCGGGAGGTTCGCGCAGCTGCACGCGGCGTGGCGCGATTCGCTGGTCTGAGGCCGTGGACCCGACCTCACCGGCGGCTCATCTCAGCCATCGAGGGATACTCTGCGACGTCTCTCTGTGGCCTTTCCGGACGCATGCGCCCGTTGCGACGGCCACCTGCGTCCGGAAAGGTCACATCGAGGGCGGGGTCACACGAAAGCGGGGTCACACGAAGGCGGATGGCGCGATCCGGTAGCCGTTGACCGACTCGAGCGTGGGTGTTCCCTCATCGCGGTAGTGCTCGAGTGCGGATGCCTCGTGACACTGCGGCGGGTGACCGCCCGCACGAACGACCCGCCACCAGGGCAGGTTCTCGCCGTAGAGCGCCATCACCCGGCCCACACCACGCGCAGACCGCGAGCCGATCATGGCGGCCACCTGCCCGTAGCTCATCACCCGCCCGGGCGGGATGCTCTCGACCACCTCGATGACGGCGGTCGTGAAGTCCTCGTTCAGAGCCTGTGCACCTTCAGAGCCGGTGTACGGCGATCGTCTCGCCGTACGGCGTCTCGCCGGCGGGCTCGAACCCGACATAGCGGAAAAACGATTCCGGGCCGGACTCGCCGGGCTCGTAGATGACGTTCACGTAGTCGAAGCCCCGACGTTTGGCCTCGGCGAGCAGCTGCTCGACGGCATACGTTCCGACCCCGCGACGCTGGTCGTCTGCGTCGACGTTGATTCTCCACAGGATGCTGCGGAAATCCTCTTCGGCCTGTGAATCGAAATTGCCCTGGATGAAGCCCACGACCTCGTCGCCGTCGAGCACAACACGCTGCCAGGTGGTCGCGGGGTCGACAACGGCTGCGGCGACCGAGTACGAGACCGGTGCGATGAACTGTTCCTGCCCCGGCTTCAGCGTGAGCGCGTTCACCGCGACAATCGTGTTCGCCGACAATTCCTCAAGTCTCAACTCACCCATGCATTCAGGTTAGCGGCCGTCGGCTGCAGCGGATAGTCGGGACGAGCACTCCGCAGCGAAACCACAGCAGAACGAATCTCTCGATATCAAGGTAACTGAACGCCTCGGGTAAGCTAGTCGGCGGCCCAGCTGAGCCCCGCGACTATAGGAGCTATTCCATTGGCAAAAATCAAGGTTGACGGCACCGTCGTCGAACTCGACGGCGACGAGATGACCAGAATCATCTGGCAGAAGATCAAAGACACGCTCATCCACCCGTATCTCGACATCGACCTCGAGTACTACGACCTGGGCATCCAGAAGCGTGACGAGACCGACGATCAGATCACGATCGACGCTGCCCACGCCATCCAGAAGCACGGGGTCGGGGTCAAGTGCGCGACCATCACACCAGACGAGGCTCGTGTCGAGGAGTTCGGTCTCAAGAAGATGTGGCGCTCGCCGAACGGGACCATCCGGAACATCCTCGGCGGCGTGATCTTTCGTGAGCCGATCATCATCTCGAACATCCCGCGCCTGGTCCCGGGGTGGAACAAGCCGATCATCATCGGCCGTCACGCATTCGGCGACCAGTACCGCGCAACGGACTTTCTCTTTAAGGGCGAGGGCACGCTGACCGTCGAGTTCACCCCGAACGACGGCGGCGAGCCGCAGAAGTTCGAGGTCTACCAGGCACCGGGCGACGGCATCGCTCAGGTGCAGTACAACCTCGATGCATCGATCCGCGACTTCGCCCGCGCCAGCCTGAACTACGGCCTCAACCGCAACTACCCCGTCTACCTGTCGACGAAGAACACGATCCTCAAGGCATACGACGGCCGGTTCAAAGACATCTTCCAAGAGATCTTCGACACCGAGTTCAAGGAGCAGTTCGACGCGGCGGGCCTGACCTACGAGCACCGCCTGATCGACGACATGGTCGCATCGGCGATGAAGTGGGAGGGCGGATACGTCTGGGCCTGCAAGAACTACGACGGTGACGTGCAGTCCGACACCGTCGCACAGGGCTTCGGCTCGCTCGGACTGATGACGAGCGTCCTCGCCACTCCGGACGGCAAGGTCGTCGAGGCGGAAGCCGCTCATGGCACCGTGACCCGCCACTACCGTCAGCACCAGCAGGGCAAGCCGACCTCGACGAACCCGATCGCCTCGATCTTCGCATGGACCCGTGGGCTCGCACACCGCGGCACTCTCGACGGCAACCAGGAGCTCATCGACTTCGCGTCGACACTCGAGGACGTCGTTGTCAAGACCGTCGAGTCGGGCAAGATGACCAAGGACCTCGCTCTGCTCGTCGGCCCGGACCAGGGCTATCAGACGACAGAGGAGTTCCTCGCGACTCTTGACGAGAACCTCCAGGCGCGTATGGCGTAGTCCGCCGCCCGCACGAGACGGCCAGGGCAGACGACGCACTGGCCCTGTTCGTTCTCAGCGTCCGCACTCGTGCCTGCGATGGATGCCGTGACGGCATCTACGGGCACAGTGTCCAAGGGCGCGCGCGTCGGGTAGGTTCTGAGAAGACCGCCCTGAGCAGGTCGGCACAGGCAGAGGCACATATCGACAGGGGAACACGCAGATGACACGCATTCACGCAGACAGGAGAGCTCCTTTGGCCGATTCGAATCGATCGCCCCGGCACACGGGGATGCACAGGTTCTTCGCCGCACTGGTGAGCACAGTGGTGGTCTCGACAGGACTCGTGCTCGCCACGGCGCACGCGGCCTCAGCGGCATCTCGTGCGCCGAGCGGCCCGCTGGCCGACACCGGCTTCAACGGAACGTGGCTCTGGTGGATCGCGGGCGCTCTTGTGGTCGCCGGTGTTGTTGTGTTCGTGCTGGCGAGGATCCGCCGTTCGAAGCAGTAGCCGCACGACGGCACGGTACGCCTCTTCGGCTCACACGACGAGGCCATCCGACGTGCAACCGGTGAGGTCAGAACACCTTCCCCGGGTTCAGGATCCCCTGTGGGTCGAACACGTTCTTGATCTGCCGCTGAAGCTCCAGCTGGTCTGAGCCGAGCTCGTCGCCGAGCCAGCGCTTCTTCAGGATGCCGATGCCGTGTTCGCCGGTCAGGGTGCCTCCGAGTGCGAGTGCGGCCCGGAACAGCTCGTCCGCGGCGAGCCAGATGTGATCGGGCACCTCTGTGCCGGCGAAGACGAAGTTGGGGTGCAGATTGCCGTCTCCGGCATGGGCGACAGTCGGAATCCGGATGCCGAAGCGACGTTCGATGTCGTCGATCGCCTGGAACATCGCCGGCAGTGCGCTGCGCGGCACCGAGACATCCTCGATGAGGGTCGTGCCCAGTTTCTCCATGGCAGGATGCATCGCCCGACGGATCTCGAGCAGCCACTCGCCAGAGGCGGCATCCGGTGCGAGCTCGCCTCGACCGCCGAGCGACAGGATGATCCCCATCGCGGCGTCCGCCTCGGCGGCTGCGGCTGGCCCGTCCGTCTGCACGAGAAGGTGGGCCTCGCCGTCCGCCGCCATTCCAAAATGGAGAACGGCTTCGACGGCGCGCAGCGCTTCGGCGTCCATCAGCTCCATCACCGAGGGCTGAATGCCCGCAGCGGTGATCGCAGCCGCAGCGGCAGCGGCATCCGTCACCGAGGGAAAGAACGAGGCGATCGTCGCGACCTGCCCAGGCACGGCGCGACGGACGCGCACGGTCGCCTCGACGATCACGCCGAGCAGACCCTCTGACCCCACCATCAGAGCGGTGAGGTCGAGTCCGGTCACACCCTTGACGCTGCGGTGCCCGAGCGTGAGCAGCCTGCCGTCTGCGAGAACGACCTTGAGTCCGAGCACCGCCTCACGCGTGACACCGTATTTTGCGCAGAGCAGTCCACCCGCGTTGGTCGCGATGTTGCCGCCGACGGTTGAAATGGCCTTGCTCGCCGGGTCAGGGGCGAACCACAGACCCCGCTGTGCGAGCTCGGCGTTGAGGTCGGCGTTGATGACCCCGGGCTCGACGACGGCGAGCAGGTCGGGCTCGTTGATCTCGAGCACCCGGTTCATTCCGAGGGTTGAGAGCACGATGTCGCCGTGGGATGCCATCGCGCCACCGGCGAGACCGGTTCCGGCGCCGCGCGTGACCACGGGAGTGCCCGTTGCGCTTGCGATGCGCATCGTCTGGCGCACGTCGTCGACGGAGCGCGCATAAACGATCGCCGCGGGCCGGGCTGTGCTTCGGTGACCAGACATGTCTGCCCGCGCGGCGTCAAGCTGCGCCGGATCGATGCTGACCGCGTCGCCGAGCGCTTCGACGAGCCGATCGACGACACTCACCGGAACTCGCGTCGCCCGTTGATCACCCCGGACACCACGGCGAGAACCCCGAACACGATCGCCACAACGGGAACGCCGAGGTGAATCCAGGCGAAGATCGCAGAACCCATCACGACCAGCTCGACGAACCCCTTGCCGAAGGCGTCGATGCGAAAAACGGCCTTCGGGGAGCGGAAGAGCCCCCAGAGCACGATGGCGACGACGGGAGCGGCGATGCCGATCACAACGTTCCACGGGAACGGCCAGGCCAGGAATCCCCAGATGCCGAGGCTCACGATGGCGAAGAGCTCGAGAAAGAACCTGAGGATCTCGTTGGGGCCGATGCGAACGTCGGAACGGGTTTCTTGCACCGGTCAAGTCTACGGGAGCGGCCTCGGCGGAGGGGTTGGCGGGTGACGGCCGTGCAAACGCCGTCGCGATGAGGATTTGTGAGGGGTCCCGGCCGCGATCGGAATAGCGCCGTGGCGGCCGCACGCATTTGGTGAGCTGGGCTTGCAGTACTGTGTGTCACTATGTAACGTGTGTCGCATGGTAGATAGCCCGACACAGCTCGGCCGTCTCGAACAGGATCTTCGCAAGGGCGTCCTGGTGCTGGCGGTACTCTCCCAACTGCGCACGGAGCAGTACGGGTACTCCCTGCGGCAGGCGCTCGCCCAACGCGGGATGCCGATCGAGGAAGGCACGCTCTACCCGCTGCTGCGCCGACTCGAGAGCCAAGGGCTGCTCGTGTCGCAATGGCAGGCCGACGATGGCCCGCCGCGGCGCTACTACCGGCTCAGTGCGCTCGGCGGCGGGCTCTACCAAGACTTGACCTCTGCATGGGGGTCGCTGGCGTCGGTGATGGACCGACTCCTGAACGAGGAGGACTGAATGGACCCCAAGGTCATCATCGACAGCTACGTCGGCGACGTGGTCCGGTACCTGCCACGCCGTCAACGCGCCGACGTCGCCCGCGAGCTGCGCTCGTTGCTCGACGACGAGCTGGCTGGCCGGGCGGCGGAAGCCGGGCGCTCGACAGACTCCGTCCTCACGATGGGGCTGCTCACGGAGTTCGGCCGCCCGCAGGAGGTCGCCGACCGCTACCGCCCGGCGGGCTTCACGATCATCCGGCCATCCGACGCCCCCCGATTCACCTGGCTCACCCTCGGCGGCGTCGCACTCATCTGGGCGATCACACTGCCCGCTGCCCTGCTCGGCATCACGCCGGTGATCGGCTGGGACTACGGCGCAGACGAATGGTGGGGACGCCTGACCGCGTGGTGGTTCGGCCCGGGCCTCGGTGCCCTCTGGTGGCCCGGGGTGATGATCACCTACGTCCTCATCGGCGCACTGGTCGATCGCCGGCGTGAATCCACACCAAAGGCCTGGGCGCCTGCCTCGCCGCGGGCGATCGACCGCGACCTGGTGAGTCGTTCGGCGACCGTCGCCGCGCTCGGGGCGGCGCTGCTCGGTGCCACCGTTGTCGTCGCACTCCCTTGGCTCGCCACTTGGGCGCCCGGTTTGCCAGCCCCGGTGCGGGATGCCCTCGCGCTCGACCCCGAATTCCTCCGGCTCCGGGCGCCGTGGGTCCTGCTGGCCTGGGCTGCCCCGTTCGCACTCCAGGTGGTCGTGCTCATCGCCGGGCGCTGGACCGCGAACACGCTGCGCGTTCGCGGCGTGCTGGACCTGGTGATGGTCGGCCTTCTCCTGTGGTGGACGCTCGGCGGGGTCGTGTTCGTCTCGGCGGAAGCGGACAGCACGGCGAAGTTCCTCTTCGTCGCGCTCGGCATCGTCGCAGCGATCGACGCGGTCGTCGCCCTTCGGCGAAGCTGGTCGACATCACGGCACCCATCGACCCTGGAGTGACCCCGAGATGCTCATCACGGATGTTCGGGACGCCACCAACGATGCGCCACCGCAGGGTTCTACGCTTCACGGAAGACGTGCCCGAAGCGTGCGTCTGGTCTCGTCGACGAGCGCCGCGTGGGGGGAGCGCTCCAGGAATCCGAGCACGGTGTCCCTGCTCGCGGTGAGGCACTGGATGCGCGTCTCGAGCTGGACCAGTTCGTCGAGAAGGGCCCGGGCGAAATCCAGTGAGCACGCCTCAGCGCGGGTTTCGCCACAGTGCGCTCGCATCTCGAGCACGGCTTTCACCAGACGCGACGACAGGCCCGATGTGATGAGGCCACGCACCTCGATCGCCCGGGCGACCGCATCCTCGCCATAGGACCGATACCCGTTCGCGCTGCGCTCCGAGTGCAGCAGGCCCTGGTCTTCGTAGTACCGCAGCATCCGCGTCGGCACCCCTGTGCGTTCCGACAGTTCGCCGATCTTCACCGCTGCCTCCGCAAGCTTGACATTAACATTAGTGTCAAAGTTTAGTCTGACTGTTATGACGACGACAACACCGGTTCCGACGGTTCTCGGCACCGAAGCGACACGCTTTCCGCTGGGGAAACTCGTGATTCTCTCTGCGGCGGTGATGGCGGCGGTGACGGCCGAGATGATTCCCGCCGGGGTCCTGCCCGAGATGGCGGCCAGTTTCGGTGTGCAGCCGCTTCAGATCGGTGTGCTCGTCACGGTATGGGCTCTCACGACGATCATCGTGAGCATCCCGCTCGCGCGGCTGACGGCATCCGTCGACCGCAGGCTGGTGATCGGGGTGTCGTTCCTCATCTTCGCCGGGGCGAACGCGCTGACCGCCCTCGCGCCGAGCTATGAGGTGGCCTTCGCCTCACGTGTGATCGCCGCCGCGGCACACGGCCTGTTCTGGGCGATCGTGCTCGTGTATGCGGGCCAGCTGGTGTCTGGCAGCCACCTGGGTCGCGCCATCTCGATAGTCGCCGGCGGGGTGGCGCTGACCAACGTGATCGGACTGCCGCTCGGCACAGCTCTGGCTCACGCCCTCGACTGGAGGATGACCTTCGCAGCGATCGCCCTGCTGATGGCGATCGTCGCCGTCGTCGTCTTCACCCGGATGCCCTCGGTCACACCGGGCACAGGCCGTCACGACGGAGGGGTGCGATTCTGGCGTGATCCCAGTGCGTTGCCTGTGCTCGGCGCAGGGCTCACCACCTCATTCCTCGCTCTCGCGCACACAGCGATGTTCACCTATATCACCCCGTACCTCTCACAGAGCGCCGGCTTCGGCGGGGAGTGGACGAGCGTGCTCCTGCTCGTGTTCGGCGCGGCTGGGGCCGGCGGGCTCATCGCGAGCGGGTTCGTCGCCGATCGGTGGCCCGCGGCCTCGCTCGCCTATGCACTCGTGCTGTTCACCGTCGCGTTCGTGATGCTCGCCGCCGTTCCAGGCAGCGCTGCGGTCGTGGTCGCGGGCGTTGCGCTCTGGGGCCTGGCGTTCGGTGCGCTCCCTCCGCTCGCACAGACCCGCACGTTGCGCCTGGCCTCCGACCGGCTTCGTCCGGTCGCGAGCGCGTCACTCGTTGTGTTCTTCAACCTCGGGATCGGCACCGGTGCCTTTGTCGGAGGGATGCTCGACGTGCAGAGCGGGCCCGCCTCGATAGCGCTGTTCGCAGCGGGTATGTCGGCGGTTGCGCTCATCGTCGCCGTCGGAACCACGGTCAGTGCGCGCAGGCGGGCGGCTGTCGGCTAGAATTGCAGGCGGTTCGCGGTCACCGCGAGCCCTGGGCGCGCACATCGGCGCGAAGACGAGCTCCCTGCGGCGGATCAGACCGGATCGTCGGCATCGAGCGAACGCCTCGTGGACTCTCGCGATGACCACTACTCCCATTCCCCTCGTTCCGGGAGCCGAACCGGCGAGACCGGGCACACCTTTCCCCTGGATCGGCCTGATCACCCTCAGCGTCGGGATCTTTCTCGCGATCTCGAGCGAGATGATGCCGACGGGCCTGCTGCCAGAGATGAGCCGGGAACTCGGTGTGACCGAGGCGCAGATCGGACTCCTCGTCTCGATCTTCGCATTCACTGTCGTGATCTCTGCAGCGCCGCTCAGCGCCCTCACCGTGCGGATTCCCCGACACGCGCTGCTCGTCACCGTGATCGCCGTGCTCGGCGTCGCCAACCTGCTGACGGCCGTCGGGCCCAGCTATGAGCTCGTGCTGGCGAGCCGAGTGCTCGGCGGGCTCGCGCACGGACTCTTCTGGTCGCTTGTGCCCGCATACGCCGCGCATCTCGTGCCCAGGGAACAACTGGCACGCGCCGTCTCGATCATTCTCGCCGGCGGCACGATCGCGCTCGTGCTCGGTGTGCCGATCGGCACGGCACTCGGTCACGCGATCGGATGGCGCTGGTCGTTCGTCGCCGTTTCCGCCCTGTTGCTCGTCGGTGCCGCCGTGGTTCTGCGCTGGCTGCCGAAGGTGTCGCGTTCACGCGACCACAAGGATGCGTCCGGCACCGCTGGACGCGACCGCACGATCGCTCCCGTCGTCGTCATCTGCGTCGTCGTCGGCCTGCTGATGATCGGCAACTACAGCTTCTACACCTATATCGCGCCTTACCTGATCGATCGCGTCGGCGTCGCGCCGGAATACCTTAGCATCGTGCTGTTCGTTGCGGGTTCCGCCGGAGCGATCGGTCTCGTCCTGTCTGGAACCGTCTTCGCGAAGCGATCGAGCCTGGGGCTGGTGCTCGGTCTCATCGCCAGTGCGCTCGCCGTCATCGTGCTCGCGATCATCGGAGAGAACCTCTGGCTCGGGATCGCCGCCGTCTTCGTCTGGAACGCGTCATTCGGCCTTGTTCCGCCTCTGCTGCAGACGCGGATGCTGCACACCGCGAGCGAGAGGTTCCGCGATACGGCGAGCGCGTACTACACGGTCGCGTTCAACGTGGGTATCGGGGCGGGAGCCGCGATGGGAGCACTGCTCCTCGACTGGCAAGGGCTTGAAGCGCTGCCGTTCTCGAACATCGTGCTCACGCTCGTCGGCCTCGCGATCGTGTCGACGACCCTTGTTATCTCTCGCGCGCGCCGTTGAAATTCGTGGCATCCGATTCGTCCCTGAGATCCGGGTTCCGGAGTCTGGTGCGGCATCTGGACCGAGTGTGGGGCGCTGATTCTGCGAACGGCGGCCAGGCAAAGCCCGCATCGACGAAGCCGTTGATCGTTGTGTGAGTCCACTCAGACGAACGTCACGATGGCGGGAGCCGACATAAAGCCAAGACGCAGTCCGGTGCCCGAGGGGTGGGGAGCGACGTACTGCGCGACGATCGAATAGCTCGACGATGGTGCGGGGAACGGACCGTTGACACGGTGCACACTGACACCGTTCGAGTCGCTCACTTGAAGCGTTTCCAGGGGTATATCGTTGATCACCAGTCGCACGGTGCTCCCCGGTTTGCTGCGCACCTCGACCTCGAAATATTGTTTGGTGCGATTGGCTGTCACCCGATTGTCATCGTCGATCGGATCGACAATGGCGAGCTCTACGAAGGAATGGCTGAAGGAAATCCGTGACTCCGCTGAGGTGCCGTTGGTCGTCGTCTGGCGAACCGAGACGGTGTAGTCACCTGGGCTCAAGCCGCTGTCCAGCTCGACGGACCAGGTTCCGTCATTGTTGGTCGTTGTGGTTGCGAGAGGAACATCTGGCTCTACAGCGGGATCCGCTGGGTCTATAGCGGGATCCGCTTGCGCGAGAAACAGCGGTGCAGCGGACGCAACCTCGGTGATCGTGATCGTACTGCCGGGAACAGCGGTTCCGCTCAAAATCGGGACGAACATCCCGCCACCGTCATCGACGGAGACGACGGGAGGCGCAGGGTCGTCCGGGTCGTCCGGGTCGGGGTCCGGGTCCTCTCCGCCGGTGCCCGGGTCGATGGGAGGAGTCGTCGGCTCGGTCGGCGGTGGTGACTCCGGCTGCCCGATGGTGGGCACGAGGGGAGCAGAGGCTGGCGGAGACGGTGTCCGCTGCGGTGGCACGGTGCGATCCTCGCCATCTGGCGGGGTGAGCGGGGGCGCAATCGGTGGAGACTCCGCTTCGCTCTCTGTGTCCCGCTCGGTGTCAGCGTCAGTGCCGGCATGAGAGTCGGGATCGGCTGTCGGCGCTTGGCTCGTATCCGCCAGCGGAGGGCTCGTCGGAGCGAACAGCGTCGGACCGAAGACCACGGCAGCTGCGACACCCGCCGCAACGAGAGTCGCTGCCACCGCTCCGACGACAACAGTTGTTGCTGACGCGCCCGTCATTGCTCTCGACGACCTCGCCCCGGAACCGACGACAGAGCCCGTCGCAGTCCCGCCTCCCGTTGATCCGCTCGCGGCCGCCGGGATGCTCGATGCTGTTCCCCCACCGGCCGTTGCGGTCGGCGTACCAGCGAGTGAACCCGTGACGCCACCGGCGGGGGAGCCCGCCATGGAGGAGCCCGCGGCATCCGCTGCACCTGCCGAGCCGTGCACGAAAACAGCACCGGCAGCACCACCCGTGACCGACGCGGGCATCGCCATCGTCGCCGCGGCATGCTGGCCGCCCTGCTGCAGCCACGCGAGGTAGGCGGCCGTGCCGGCCACCCCCGCCGTCAGCGGCAGAAGAACGAGTGCGATACGCGACGAGACGTCTTTCGCCTCGGCGGCCACGATCGTGCATCGCGAACAGCTGTCGAGGTGTTCTTCGAGCTTGCGGGTGTCTCGTTCCCCGAGGTTTCCCCGCGCATAGCCGGGCAGCCGTTCGATCGTCCACTGGCAGTCCGAACTTTCTGGGGCCGCCTTCAGGTGCGCCTGGATCCACGCGTGCCGCAGGCCCTCGCGGGCCCGGTAGGCCAGCGCAGCGACGCTGTTCGGTTTCATGCCGAGCAACGGCGCCGTCTGCTGCGGGGTCATCTGCTCGATCTCGGTGTACCAGAGCACCTCCTGCCACCTCGACGGGAGGCTCTTGAACGCCTGGGCGGTGAGTCCGTGGTCGAGCGCTTCGAGGCTGGCGTCTTCATTGGTGTTCGGGTCCTCGAACGATTCGAGGGTGTCGATAGACGTTTCGTGGCGTGCACGGCCCCACGCTGCTGCCGTGTTGCGGATGGTTGTGAACAGGTAGGCACGGAACGAGCCGGTCGGTCCGCCGCCCTTCTGCACGGCCTGGAAGATCTTGGCGAACGACTCCTGCACAAGATCATCGGGATCGAGGCTCGACGTGAACGATCTGGCCACCGTTCGGCCGGCGTTGTAGTGACGACGCCAGAGCTCGCCGAACGCCGCTTTGTCTCCGGCGCGGGACCACTCGATGAGTTGCGCGTCAGAGGCATCGGCGAACGACGCCTCGCGGCCTATGGGTGGGGTCACTGTCTTTTTGAGTCCTCTCCGACAAAACTGTCCTCGGGTGAGAGAGCCTCGGGCCGGGCAGATTATGACGTGACGTCTCGACAATTGTCGAGGATTCACAGCCATTTGACAATGTACTCCTGATCGGCGCCGCCGAGCCGCAGAACAACGACAGGGCGACGCCGGCCATAACGACAGCTGGGTTAGCGTTGAGAAGTGACCGAACATGCGCAGCACAGACTGCCGGGTGCACTCGACCCGGTGCTCGCTGCACTGGCCTGCCCCGTGTGCGGGCAGGCTCTTGAACCGGCTGAGGGGCAGCTGCGATGCGGCGACCGGCATGCCTTCAACCTGGCGAAGCAGGGTTACGCATCGCTTCTGACCGGGGCGAGACGCACATCACCCGGCGACGACGCCGACATGGTCGCCGCGCGAGCCGATTTTCTGGCCACCGGGCACTACCTGCCGATCGCCGATGCGGTGTCTGCCGCCATCCCGGCGTCGACGGCCGGCCTGTGCGTCGACATCGCCGGCGGAACGGGCTATTACCTGTCGCACGTGCTCGAGGCCCGCGCGGGGCTCGTCGGCCTGTCGCTCGACCTCTCGCCGTTCGCCGCACGTCGTGCAGCTCGGGCACACCCTCGCCAGGCGGCCGCCACAGCGGATGCCTGGCGCCGGCTTCCCCTCGCAGACGGCTCGGCGACACGACTGCTCAGCATCTTCGGGCCGAGGAACGCCGACGAGATGGCCCGCGTGCTTCACCCGGCCGGTGAGCTCATCGTTGTGACCCCCACCGCGCGACACCTTCAGGAGCTGAGGCGAGAGCTCTCTCTCATCGGTGTCGACTCCCAGAAACAGGAGCGACTCGACGCGCAGCTCTCCCGGTTCACGAGAGTCGCGGCGCACGACGTCGAATACGGCGTGCGGCTCACGAGGGACGACGTCTTCAACGACGTCAGGATGGGGCCGAACGCGCACCACACAGAAGCCGGTCCGCTTCGCGAACGGATCGACGCGCTCGGCGACGAAACGCTCGTCACCGTCTCGGTGACGGTGGCCAGGTACGCGCTCCGCGCCCAGAAGCACCCTGCCGTCTGACCCGCTGACACCGATGCCCAGGCGAGGGCGAGATTGTTTCGGAAACCCGCGTCATGATTCCCCCTGTGAATGCTCTCTCATGGTGAGGGGCAACGGCACCCCACGGTTCACCGAGCCGATGCGATGGAGAAAACATGGATGCACTCACCACACTCATTGTCGTCGCCGTTGTCAGCGCGGCGGCATCGGTCGCCCTCGCCTTTTCGTCTGCATACGTCCGGCGACCGCGGTACTACCGCTCGACGCGTTAGACAGACGAATCGCCACCGGCACCCGACGGCGGCACCGCCCCATTCGGCCAGAACGGGCGGCACACAGTCCTGATCAGACCCGAACTGCGTCAGGCCCGGCGAGCAGGGGGGAGCGCATGCGCTCAGCTCGTCGGAACCAGGTGGGAGCCGGACGCTCGGGGGAGCGTCCGGCTCCCACCGCCTCTGCGCGTGTATGTCTCAAACGGCATACGCATGTCTGCGATTCCCGGGGAGCCCCATGCCATCCGGGCCCACGCGGGCTCCATCGTGGCGGAGCCCGCTTGCCATCGGGCCTCATCGAGCCCGTCAGGCCCACCCGATGGCGGCTAGCCCCCTGTGGAGAGGCCGACCGCTGACTGTCGCGGTGTCACCCCCGGGCCGGCGCACCGGTAAACTGGTCGTTCCATCACCCGCCTCGACCGAGAGACCCGGATGGCGCTGCTACTGCTCACGTTCCTTCTGCTCTCTCTCGGCGCGCCTGCTCTCACGGCCTGGCTTTCAACGCGGGTCTTCTACGCGCTCGCACTGCTGCCGGCCTTCGCATTCGGCTATACGCTGACACAGGGAGCGAGTGTGATGGCAGCCGAGGCCGTCACCGAGTCGGTCCCCTGGGTGCCGCAGCTCGGCATCGCCCTGTCGTTCAGAGTGGATGCCCTCAGCTGGGTGCTCGCCCTCGTCGTCACCGGCATCGGGGCGCTTGTGCTGGTCTACTGCGCTCGCTACTTCTCTGCTGACGAGCCCAGCCTCGGGCGCTTCGCGGGTCTGATGCTCGCCTTCGCCGGAACGATGTACGGCCTCGTGACCGCAGACAACATCTATGTGCTTTTCGTGTTCTGGGAGATCACGAGTGTTCTCTCGTATCTGCTGATCGGGCATTACACCGGAAGGAAAGAGAGCAGGGGGGCGGCGCTCCAGGCGCTTCTGGTCACCACCTTCGGCGGCCTCGCGATGCTGGTGGGCATCGTTGTGATCTCGGGCCTGACCGAGAGCACGTCGATTCACGATATCGTCGAGGCGTCCGCAGACGGCCCTCTCGCCACCCTGGCGATCGTTCTCATCCTGGTCGGCGCACTCTCGAAATCGGCGATCGTCCCGTTCCATTTCTGGCTGCCGGCCGCCATGGCCGCACCCACCCCCGTGAGCGCATACCTGCACGCTGCGGCGATGGTGAAGGCCGGCGTGTATCTGGTGGCACGCCTCGCCCCCGGATACGCCGAGACGCCGGGGTGGATGCCCCTCGTCGTCGGGCTCGGGGTCTTGGCGATGCTCGTCGGCGGCTGGCGTGCCATGCGTCAGTACGATCTGAAGCTGCTGCTCGCATACGGAACCGTCAGCCAGCTGGGCTTCCTGATGGTCGTCGTCGGCTTCGGCACGCCGGATGCTGCGCTCGCCGGTGTGGCGCTGCTCATCGCACACGCGCTCTACAAGGCGACGCTGTTCCTTGTGGTCGGCATCATCGACCATCGCGCGGGCACCAGGGACTGGCGCCAGCTCTCGGGCGTCGGGCGTCGCGCGCCCGGTCTGGCGACTCTCGCGATCATCGCAGCGGCTTCGATGGCGGGCCTGCCGCCCCTTCTCGGTTTCTCGTCGAAGGAGAGCGTCTTCACGGCGCTGATCGACGCGGCGGTCGCCGGGAGCGGCTGGGGCTGGCTCGCGATCATCGGCGCGGCGATCGGGTCGGCGATGACCGTCGCATACAGCGCGAGATTCATCTGGGGCGCCTTCGCCACGCGTCGTGATGCCGAGCCCACACCGCTGCGGTCGGAGGGGACCGGGATCCTCGTCGCCCCGGCGGCACTGACCCTCGGCACCGTCGTCTTCGGGATTGCCATCGCCTGGCTCGATCCGCTGATCGCTCCCTATGCCGAAAGCCTGCCGGGGGAGCTGACCGCTCACCTCGCACTCTGGCACGGATTCGAACCGGCGCTGGCCGTGTCGGCTGCCGTTGTGACCGTTGGGCTTCTGCTCTTCTGGCGGCGCCTGTGGGTGGCCCGCGTGCAGGACGCGGTGCCGCCGCTCATCGAGAGCTCTCACGGCTATTGGGCCATCATGCGCTTCACAGACGGACTCGCGGCGCGTGTCACGATCTTCGCGCAGCGCGGAGGTCTTCCCAAGTACCTCGCCACGATCCTCGTCGTGTTCGTTCTTACGCTCGGCATGGCGGCGGCGGTCAATCGCACCTGGCCGGACAGCATCCGGTTGTGGGACTACCCCTCGCAGGTCTTCATCGCGGCGGTCATGGCCGTCGCGGCCGTCGCCGCTGCATCTGCGGGGCAGCGGATGACAGCGGTTCTGCTCGTCGGTGTGACCGGCTTCGGCCTGGTCACCCTGTTCGCGCTGCACGGCGCCCCGGACCTCGCCATCACGCAGGCGCTCGTCGAACTGGCCACGATCGTCGCATTCGTGCTTGTTCTTCGCCGGCTGCCGAACAAGATCGCGCAGCACAACAAACCGGTGAAGCCCGTTGGCCGCGCGCTCGTCGGCATCGCGGTCGGTGCCGTGATGGCGACAATCGCGGTGATCGCGCTCGGGGCGCGGCAGCACGAGAGCATCTCCTCGGAGCTCCCGAGGCTGGCGACAGAGGCGCACGGTGCGAACATCGTCAACGTGATGCTCGTCGACATCCGCGCGTGGGACACCATGGGGGAGATCTCAGTGCTCGTGGTGATGGCGACGGGAATCGCGAGCCTGATCTTCGTGACCGGTCGTGTGGCATCCGTCGACCGCCTCAAGGGCGCACGTCGCAAGCGCCGCCGCCGACAGCGCGGCCACGTCTTCTCAGACGCCGTCATCTCTGACGCCCACTCGTCGTCGAGTCGTCAGTCCTGGCTGATCGCCGGTGAGACGATTTCGCCGCACCACCGATCGGTAATTCTCGAGGTCGTCGTCAGGCTGATCTTCCACCCCGCGATAGTGGTGTCGGTGTTTCTGCTCTTCGTCGGCCACAACGCGCCCGGCGGGGGTTTCGCGGGAGGACTCGTTGCCGGTCTCGCGCTGGTGTTCCGCTACCTGGCAGGCGGCAGGCATGAGCTCGTGGAAGCCGTGCCGATCGATCCGGGCAAGGTGCTCGGCTCCGGCCTGATCCTCTCTGTCGGAATGGCGATCGTGTCGCTCTTCTTCGGCGGGCCGGCCCTCGAGTCCGCCTACGTCGAGGCAGACGTGCCGCTGCTCGGCCACATCTCGTTCGGCACGTCGACCATCTTCGACGTCGGTGTCTACCTGGTCGTCGTCGGGCTGACGCTCGACATTCTGCGCAGTCTCGGCGCAGAGATCGACCGCCAGCTCGACGAGGCGGATTTCGACCAGAGCAACCCTGAGAGCTCAAGCGACACCGACGAGCGGAGCGGGGCGATGCGATGAGCGCCTCACTCGCCCTGATCGTTGTGATGGCCGTTTTGTATGCAGCGGGCATCTACGTCATGCTCGAGCGCAGCCTCACGCGCGTGCTCATCGGGTTCCTGCTCGTCGGCAACGCGACGAACCTGCTCATCTTCATCATGAGCGGCCCGGACGGATCAGCGCCCATCGTGACCGGTTCCGATTCAGACGCCAACATGGTCGATCCCCTTCCGCAGGTGTTGATGCTCACGGCGATCGTGATCAACTTCGGGTTGAGCGCATTCCTGCTTGCGCTGATCTATCGTTCGTGGTGGCTCGCCCGCCTGGGCGACGAGGGAGATGTGCTTCCAGACGAACACCGCTCTGACACCGAGACATCCACTGAGGCGACGTTCAATTCCGTCGACATCGACGAAGAGGCGGTGCAGGACGTGCTCGACGCGAGCGACGAACATCCGTCAAGACCGCGCCAAGGGGGTAACCCTACGTGAACGCTATCGTCGCGCTCGTCGTGACCCTGCCGATGGTGGGGGCCGCCGCCGCACTGATGCTCGGCCGGCAGCGCCGCGCCCAGATCCTGGTCAGCACCGTGAGCCTCGCCGCCGTCGCCGTGCTCAGCATCGTGTTGCTCGTCGCAGTGGACGCCAACGGGCCGCTGGCGATGCATGTCGGCGGATGGGACGCACCGTTCGGCATCGTGCTCGTGGCAGACCGGCTGTCGGCGATCATGCTGGTGATCTCATCGCTGATGCTGCTGGGCGTGCTGGTCTTCGCCATCGGGCAGGGCCTGGCAGACGGCGATCGCGAGACACCTGTCTCGATATTCCACCCGACCTACCTCATTCTCGCGGCCGGGGTGTTCGACGCGTTCGTCGCCGGCGACCTGTTCAACCTGTATGTCGCGTTCGAGATGCTGCTCGCGGCGAGTTATGTGCTGCTGACCCTCGCAGGCACGGGTGCTCGTATTCGCGCCGGCGTGACCTACATCATCGTGAGCCTGATGTCGTCGTTGCTGTTCCTCAGCGCCATAGCGCTGATCTATGGGGCGACCGGAACGGTGACGATAGCCGAGATAGCGGAGCGTGCGCGGGAGCTGCCCGGCGACATCCAACTCATCCTCTGCCTCGCGCTCCTGATGGGCTTTTTCGTGAAGGCAGCCGTGTTCCCCCTCTCGTTCTGGCTTCCGGACTCGTATCCGACCGCGCCGGCGCCCGTGACCGCTGTGTTCGCCGGATTGCTGACGAAAGTCGGTGTCTATGCGATCATCCGCACAGACACGGTGATCTTCACAGACGTCGACATCGACAACCTGCTGATGGTGATCGCGCTCCTCACCCTGGTGATCGGCATCTTCGGAGCACTCGCACAGGCCGACATCAAACGTCTGCTCTCGTTCACCCTGGTCAGTCACATCGGATACATGATCTTCGGCATCTCGGTCGGCAATCAGCTGGGTCTCACCGCAACGATCTACTACATCGTTCACCACATCGCCGTTCAGACGGCCCTGTTCCTCGCCGTCGGCCTCATCGAGCGGATCGGGGGCACAACGTCGATCAGCAGGCTCGGGGGCATGCTCAAAGAGTCGCCGCTCGTCGCGGTTCTGTTCTTCGTCGGGGCGATCAACCTCGGCGGCATCCCGCCGTTCTCGGGCTTTCTCGGCAAGGTCGGACTGTTCGAAGCCGGGGTCGCGGCGGGGACTCCCCTTGCATACGTCCTGATCGCGGCCGGCGCGCTGACGTCACTGCTCACGCTGTATGCTCTCGCACGAGTCTGGAACATGGCGTTCTGGCGTGACAACACAGAGGTGGCCGACTACCAATCACCACTGCTCGCGAGTCTCAGCGAGAGCCCTGACGACTCGGGCACAACGAAGGTCAAAGAGATCTCGCGCCTGATGGTCGGGGCGACGACGGGACTCATCGCCCTCACCGTTATGCTCACCGTTTTCGCCGGACCCCTCTTCGATCTCGCCGCCCGGGCGGCGGGCGATGTCGAGAAGCACTCCACCTATGTCAACATCGTCTACGGGGATGAGGAATGAGCCCTGTCACCGAACGCCGGGCGACGAGCATCTGGAGCAGGCTCGTCCTCACCGTTGGACTCGTTCTGCTCTGGTCCCTGCTCTGGGGCGATTTCTCGCTGCTGACGATCCTTACGGGAATCGTGCTGGCCGTCGTCGTCGCTGCCGTGTTCTTTCTTCCGGCGATCGACTGGAGCGGGCGGGTCAATCCCTGGTACGTCGTCGTCTACTTCTCACGGCTGCTCGTCGACATCGTCCTGGCATCGATAGAGGTCGCGTGGCTTGTGCTGAAGCCGAGGTATGAGCCGAGCAACGCGATCCTCGCGGTCGCCCTGCACACACGCTCTGACCTCATCATGACCTGGACCGCCGGTTCTGTGTCGATAGTGCCAGGGTCCATCGTGGTCGACATCGACCGTGAGGAATCCGTGCTCTACGTGCACGCGCTCAACGTGACCGGCGCTGACGATCTCGAGGGTGTGAGGTCGAAGATCCTCGGAACCGAGTCAAGGCTCGCTCACGCGGTCGGCTCAGCCCAAGACGTCGAGCGCGTTCGGCAGGGCAGAGAAGCGAGGCTCGACGTGCGGAGCGAGCGACACGACGACACGGAGGCCGGCTGATGCTCGTTATCCTCTTCATAGCCGGTGTGCTTTTCACCGTGGCGGCCGCGGCGGCGACCTATCGGATCGTGCGGGGCCCGAGCCTTCTCGACCGGGTGGTCGCGAGCGACGTGCTTGTGGTGACGGTGATGTGCGTAGTCGGGGCCGAGATGGCCATCAACCGCCACACCGACACACTGCCGATCATGCTTGTGCTCGCGCTGTTCGCCATCGTCAGCTCAGTCGCCGCAGCACGATTCATGTCGAAGCAGGACGACGCATGACTCCCGACGACGCACACAACTACGTCACAGCCGTCCTGATCCTGGTGGCCGCGATCATGTGCCTCGCGGCCGGGGTCGGGCTCCTGCGATTCCCAGACGTGCTCTCGCGGCTGCACGCCGGCACGAAGCCTCAGATCTTCGGCCTGATCGTCATCTGCGCCGATATCGCCTTCTCGAGCCCAGACCTCGCCACGGTCACGGTCATCGTGGCCGTGTTGCTCTTCCAGTCGCTCACAGCGCCCCTCTCGGCGCACATGGTGGGACGGGCCGCCTATCGCACCGACCATGTGAGACGAGACCTCCTGATCAGGGACGACCTCGCGGATCGTGTGCACCGCGCAGACAGCGAATCCTTCGGGGGCGAGTCCTCCTCTGAGAGCGGGTCCGCCGGCGGTGAGTCCTCCTCTCAGAGCGGCTCCTCCGAGAAGTGACTCGCAGAAGGTCAGAGGTCTGACCTGACGCGTTCGCCCGCCGCCCAGACGCCGATCACCCGAAGGTCGCTCCCGAGCAGCACGGCGTCTGCGGCGCAGCCAGGTGCGAGCATACCGAGGTCTGACCGGCCGACAGCCCGCGCCGGGGTCTCCGTCACGGCAGTCACCGCCGTCACCATATCGACGCCGCAGCTCTGAACGGCGTGGCGGAGCGCGGTGTCGAGGGTCATGGTCGACCCGGCGATGCTGCCTCCGTGCGTCAACCTGGCGACGCCGTGAGAGACCGTCACCGGGAGCGATCCGAGGAGATACTCGCCGTCCGGAGCACCCGTCGCAGCCATGGAATCCGAGACCATCGCCACACGACCGGGGCTGGCGGCGAACACCATGCCGACCACGTGCGGATGCACGTGCACACCGTCGTTGACGATCTCGAGGGTGACCCCGTCGCTCGCCATCGCCGCCACAACCGGTCCAGGGGCACGGTGGTGAATTCCGTTCATACCGTTGAAGGCATGGGTCAGGATGCTCGCGCCCGCGTCGAAGGCGGCGCGGGCCTGCTCGTCGTTCGCATCCGTGTGGCCGACGGCCACCCTCACCCCCTGTTCGGTGAAACGCTCGACCGCACGCAGCCCGCCATCGAGCTCAGGAGCGAGGGTGATCTGCGTGATCGCCCCGCGGCCGGCATCGAGAAGCCTGCCGATGGCGTGGTCATCGGGCGGCATAAGATGCTCGGGGTCATGGGCGCCCCTGTGAGCCGGGCTCAGGAAGGGGCCTTCCAGATGGGCGCCGAGAACTGTGGGATCGCTCGACGAGCGGTCGGCGATGACGGCGAGCCGGGAGCAGAGGTCGTCCAGGGAACCTGTGACCAGCGAGAGCACGGACCTGGTTGTTCCGCGCTCTCGATGAACCGCAAGAGCCCGATCGAGGGTCTCCGGTCCGGAGGGGCCGTCGTCATACGAGACGCCACCGCCCCCGTGGCCGTGTATGTCGACAAATCCAGGGACCAGCCAGTCTCCCGCCGCATCGACGATCGTCGTACCGGAGCACAACAGGCCGTTGTCGTGCCAGCCGTTCCCGGTGCCGACCTCGCCGACCCGGTCTCGCTCGAAGAGCACCCAGGCGTCGTCGACGATGCGTCTGTGAGACACGAGCCTGGCGGAATGTATCAGCGTGCGCGGGGGGCTCATGCTGCGAGTCAACCACATCGCCGACGCGTGCCGCCCTGTTCCGTGCATGGCGGCATCCGCTGTTATGCTTGCCTTGTCGCAACTGGCGTATAGACGGGCTCCCTCACGGGAACCCGCCTCAGATGGTCACCATCGGGGAGCGACCCTGCACCTTTACATGGGGCGGACTCGGCCGCACGCCTGGGCCGATACGGATCGATCGACACGGATGTCCGCCGCTGACACCAAAGGAGCCAGGATGACCGACACGTTCAACGCACCCCTCGCCGAAGTCGACCCAGACATCGCCGCCGTGCTCGAGCAGGAGCTCGGGCGCCAGCGCGAGTATCTCGAGATGATCGCGAGCGAGAACTTCGTGCCCGTCTCTGTTCTGCAGTCGCAGGGATCGGTGCTCACCAACAAGTACGCCGAGGGCTACCCCGGCCGTCGCTACTACGGCGGCTGCGAATACGTCGACGTCGCCGAGAGCCTCGCCATCGAACGGGCCAAGAGCCTGTTCGGCGCGAAGTTCGCGAACGTGCAGCCGCACTCGGGTGCGTCTGCGAACGCCGCGGTACTGTCCGCGATCGCCTCGCCTGGTGACACCATCCTCGGGCTCGAGCTCGCCCACGGCGGTCACCTGACGCACGGCATGAAGCTGAACTTCTCTGGCAAGCTCTACAACGTCGCCGCATACGGCGTCGACCCCGAGACGTTCCGCATCGACATGAACGTGGTGCGCGAGAAGGCGATCGAGCACAAACCGAAGGTCATCATCGCCGGCTGGTCTGCGTACCCGCGTCAGCTCGACTTCCAGGCTTTCCGCGACATCGCAGACGAGGTGGGCGCAACGCTCTGGGTCGACATGGCTCATTTCGCCGGTCTCGTCGCCGCCGGTCTGCACCCGTCGCCCGTGCCGTTCGCAGACGTGGTGTCGTCCACAGTGCACAAGACCATCGGGGGCCCGCGCTCGGGTTTCATCCTGACGAACGATGCAGACATCGCGAAGAAGATCAACTCGAATGTCTTCCCCGGCCAGCAGGGCGGCCCGCTGATGCACGTCATCGCCGCGAAGGCCACGGCGTTCCTGCTCGCGGCGAGCGACGACTTCGCCGATCGCCAGCAGCGCACCCTGTCTGGCGCGCGCATCCTCGCCGACCGTCTCACCTCAGACGACTCGAGGGCAGCCGGCGTCGATGTGCTCACCGGGGGAACGGACGTGCACCTCGTGCTGGCCGACCTTCGCACGTCGCCGCTCGACGGCAAGCAGGCTGAAGACGCGCTTCATGAAGTCAAGATCACGGTCAACCGCAACTCCGTTCCCTTCGACCCCCGCCCGCCGATGGTGACATCCGGCCTGCGGATCGGCACCCCCGCACTCGCGACCCGCGGATTCGGGGATGCCGAGTTCACAGAGGTCGCAGACGTCGTCGCGCTGGCACTGCGCCCCGGAGCGGACCTGGGTGCGCTGCGCGAGCGGGTGGCCTCGCTCACCGAGGCGTTCCCGCTCTATCCGGGCCTGCAGCAGTAGCGCGCACGGTCGGCAGCCTCGCCGACCACCCTCTATGTGGCCTTTCCGGACGCACGTGGCCGGTGGAACCGGCACATGCGTCCGGAAAGGCCACATCGAGGCAGCTGAGACACAAGCACACAAAGCACACGACAGCGACTAACACAGACGGAGGTTTTTGTGACGGCGACGAAATTGGATGGCCTCGCTGCGGCATCCGCCATCAAAGAAGAGCTGGCCACGCGGGTCGCCGATCTGCGTTCGCGCGGCATCACACCCGGGCTCGGCACGCTGCTGGTCGGCGACAATCCGGCGTCACGAAGCTACGTCACCGGAAAACATCGCGATTGCGGCGAGGTCGGTGTCGAGTCGATCGCCGTCGAACTGCCCTCCGACGCCACGGAAGCCGATGTTATGAGCGCCATCCGCGACCTCAACAATGCGCCAGAGGTGACCGGTTACATCGTGCAGCTGCCGCTTCCCGACGGCATGAACGAGAACGCCGCGCTCGAGGCGATCGACCCGGACAAAGACGCAGACGGCCTGCACCCGACAAACCTCGGCAGGCTCGTTCTCGGTGTGTCCGGCGACCTCGACTCACCACTGCCGTGCACACCGGCAGGGGTCATCGAGTTGCTCCGTCGGAACGACGTGCCGATCGCGGGCACGAACGTCACGGTCATCGGCCGCGGCATCACCGTCGGTCGCCCGCTCGGCCTGCTGCTCACCCGCAAGGGCATCGACGCGACGGTCACACTGACCCACTCGCGCACCCCCGACATCGCCGCGGAGGTCGCCCGGGCAGACATCGTGATCGCGGCCGTCGGCGTTCCGCACCTCGTCAAACCGGAGTGGGTCAAGCCGGGGGCGGCAGTGATGGATGTCGGGGTGACCCGAGTGGGCACCACGGACAGCGGAAGGGCGAAGCTGTCAGGCGACGTCGATCCCGGGGTGGCAGAGGTGGCGGGCTGGCTCTCGCCGAACCCGGGCGGAGTCGGGCCCATGACGCGTGCAATGCTCGTTGCGAACGTGGTCGAGGCTGCCGAGCGTCGCTGAGGGCGATGTGTCCGTTCCGTTGTAGTCTGCAGAGATGACGAGCACCGAGAGCTCTCCCGCCAGGTCGTTCTTCGGGCAGCCGAAATCCCTGGCCACCGTTTTCGGTGTGGAGATGTGGGAACGGTTCTCGTTCTACGGCATGCAGGGCATCCTGCTGCTGTACCTCTACTACACGGCCGCAGAGGGTGGTCTCGGGCTTCCGGAATCCGTCGCCGCCGGGATCGTCGGCGCCTACGGCGGTGCCGTCTATCTCGCGACGATCCTGGGCGCGTGGGTCGCGGACCGCCTGCTCGGCAGCGAGCGCACCCTGTTCTACAGCGCGGTTGTGATCGTGTGCGGCCACGTCGCCCTGTCGCTGCTGCCCGGCGGTGCCGGTGTGCTCGTCGGCCTGGTGCTCGTGGCAGCGGGCAGCGGTGGCGTGAAGGCGAACGCGACATCCGTTGTCGGCACGTTGTACGGACCCGAGGACGCCCGCAGGGACGCCGGCTTCTCTCTGTTCTATCTCGGGATCAACCTCGGTGCGTTCCTGGGGCCGATCCTGACGGGTCTGCTGCAGACCAACCTGGGCTTCCACTACGGTTTCGGGCTCGCAGCCGTCGGCATGGCCATCGGGCTCGTGCAGTACTCGTTCGGAAGAAAGAAACTGCCCGCAAACGCGAGTCATGTGCCCAATCCACTGCCCGCGAAGAAGCGGATGCCGGTGATCGGCATCGCCGTCATCTCGATAGTTCTCATCGTCATCTGTGTGTTCACCGGCCTGATCACCGCCGAGAACATCGCCGCAGTCGTCATCGGGGTCATCCTCGTGGCCTCGGTCTCGTACTTCGTTGTGATCGTGAGCAGCCGCCGTGTGAACGCCGTGGAACGCAAACGGGTGTTCGGGTTCATCCCGCTCTTCATCGCGAGCGTCGCCTTCTGGTCGCTCTACCAGCAGCAGTTCACAGTCATCACGATCTATTCGGACACACAGCTGAACCGTGACCTGTTCGGATGGGAGATGCCGGTCAGCTGGGTGCAGTCGATCAACCCGATCTTCATCATCGTGCTCTCGGGGGTGTTCGCGGCCGTGTGGACCAAGCTCGGCCGACGCCAGCCGTCCACGCCGATAAAATTCGCACTCGGCACTGCGGGCATGGGGCTGGCTTTCCTCGCATTCCTGCCGACGTCGGGAGGAGGCGAGAACAGCACACCGCTTCTCGTGCTGGTCGGAATCCTGTTCCTTTTCACCGTCTCGGAGCTCCTGCTCTCACCCGTCGGCCTGTCGGTGTCGACGAAGCTCGCCCCTGAGGCATTCCGAACCCAGATGGTCGCGCTGTTCTTTCTCTCGGTCGCGCTCGGCAGCGCGATCTCGGGTCAGCTGGCGGAACTGTACAGCCTGGTGCCTGAGGCGATGTACTTCGGGGTGCTCGGTGTGATCGCCATCGGACTCGGCCTCACGTTGTTCGTGGCACGCAAACCGGTGCTTGCACTGATGAGCGGGGTTCGCTGACCCCGCTCCCGACGGGCTTACGATACGCGAGAGGCACCGGCGGCAGCGTGCACGGTGAACAGGCCTGGAGCGGTGAACCCGTGTGCGCTGAACGCCCGCACCACCGCGCGCCGCACCGAGTCGAGGTCAGCCGAACGCACGAGAGCGATGGCCGAACCGCCGAAGCCGCCCCCGGTCATCCTGGCACCGACAGCACCGGCTTCAAGAGCCGTCTGCACGGCAACATCGAGTTCCGGTGCAGAGATCTCGAAATCGTCGCGCATGGAGGTGTGTGACGCGACCAGCAGGTCGCCGACAGCCGCCGGGCCCTCTGTGCGCAGGGTGCGCACCGTGTCGAGGACCCGCTGGTTCTCTGTGACGACGTGCCGCACACGACGGAACGTCTCATCGTCGAGCTCTCGCTGTGCCGAGTCGAGGTCGTCGATCGCGACATCACGAAGCGCGTCGACGCCGAGCGCAGCGGCACCCCGCTCGCACGACGCGCGCCTGGCCGCGTAACCCCCCGTCGCATGGGCGTGGGAGACACGGGTGTCGATGACGAGGAGTTCGAGGCGGTGAGCCGAGAAGCTCAGCGGGATCACCTCGGAATCAAGCGATCGGCAGTCGAGAAAAACAGCTGAGTCTCGCTCGCCGAGCAGGCTCGCCGACTGATCCATGATGCCCGTCGGAGCCCCGACGGCCACGTTCTCGGCGAGCCGGCCCACCCGGGCGAGCTGACCGAGATCGAGGTCGAGCTGCCAGACGTCGCGAAGAGCGATAGCCGTCGCCGACTCGATCGCCGCAGACGACGAGAGACCGGCGCCGACGGGAACCTCCGAATGGATGAACCCGTCGAACCCGGTCATGCGGGCGAGATCGGCGCCGTGCTCGCCGAGCGCCCAGACGACTCCGAGCGGATACGCGGACCAGCCCGAGATCGCATCCGGACCCAGGTCGTCGAGGCTGATCTCGATCGTCTCGTCTGTGAACGACGATGCGATGCGCACCACGCGATCGGCGCGCGGTGCGAGTGCGACCACCGTGTCGCGGTCGATGGCGAACGGCAGCACGAATCCGTTGTTGTAATCGGTGTGCTCGCCGACGAGGTTCACCCGGCCGGGCGCACGCCAGATTCCCGTATGACCGCGGCCGAAACGCTCGGCGAATCCGACGGAGACCGCATCGACGAGCGCGCTCGTCATACGGGGTTCTCCCTGTCGGCTCGTGCGATGGCGTCTCGCATCCGCTCGGCGGTCTGCTCGGGGGCAACGTCGCCGACCCATGCGCCCATGGCCGCCTCCGATCCGGCGAGGTACTTGAGCTTGTCTTCAGCACGCCTCGGAGAGGTGAGCTGCAGCATCAGCCTCACGTCATCGCGCCCGACGGAGACAGGCGCCTGATGCCAGGCCGCGATATAGGGGGTCTGTGTGGTGTACAACGCGTCAACTCCGCGCAGCAGTCGCAGATAGAGCACAGCGAGCTCGTCGCGCTCCGCATCGTCGAGGGCTGCGAAATCGGGCACGTGGCGATGGGGGAGCAGATGGACCTCAACCGGCCACCTGGCGGCGAACGGAACGAACGCGGTGAAATGGCGGCCGGAGAGCACAACACGCCCGCCCTGCCGCTCGCTCGAGAGGATGTCGGCGAAGAGCGAGGGCCCGTATGACGAGACGGATGCCAGGAGCTGCTTCGTTCGCGGTGTCACGTAGGGGTATGAATAGATCTGGCCGTGGGGGTGATGCAGCGTCACACCGATCTCGACGCCGCGGTTCTCGAACGGGAACACCTGCTCTATGCCCGGCAGTGTGCTCAGCGCGGCCGTTCGATGGGCCCACGCCTCGACCACTGTGCGTGCACGTGAGGCGCTGAGGGTGCTGAAGGAGCCCTCGGTGTGCGGGCTGAAGCAGACCACCTCGCAGCGTCCGACCGAGGTGCGGCTGCGCCCGACACCGATCTCGGCGAGATCGTCGAGACCGTGCGGAGCATTGTCGTCGACGAGGAGTGGCCCGAATGACGGAGACCTGTTCTCGAAGACCGCGACGTCGTAGTCGCTCGGCACCTCTGAGGGGTTCGTGGGGGACTGCGGGGCGAGCGGGTCGAGGTTCGCGGGCGGGAGCATCACCCGATCCTGGCGCGCGGCGGCGATGGACACCCATTCCCCGGTGAGGGGGTCCTGCCGCATCGTCGCTGTGACCGGCCGTGCCGGCAAGGCTCTGGCGTCAGGCGAACGCGCCGGATCCAGCTGCGTATCGGCGTCGTCGAAATAGATCAGCTCACGGCCGTCGGAAAGGGTGTGCTCACGCACGGTGATGGTGCTCATCGGTTCCGTCCTGATGGGGTGCGCACAAGATCCTACGGCGCGGGTGTTCGATTGACAAATAAACGAAAGTTAACGAAACCCCGTGCCAGACGACACGGCGCTGCCGGCGCTCATCCGTCGTGTGACGGATGTGCCTCGGCACACGATCGACGAGGCTGGACAGATGAACGACACAACAGCACCCCGCATCAGAGGTGTCGCGAGTGCCCACCAGCGTGGGCTGAGCCGGATCGTCGCGGTGGGACTTGCCGTGACGATGATGCTCACCGGCTGTGCACAGAGCGGCCCCGCGCCTCGTTCCTCTCCGGTCGGGTTGCCCGACACCTCCGTCGGGGAACAGGCCGCCTGGGTGATCGACACGCTCAATTCCGACGAGGAGCCTCGGCAACACGACATCGAGGCACACCTCGCGTCGGTGATGTTCGACGACGTCACGCCGCAGGAGTACCTGGCCGTGTTCGAACAGCTCTGGTCGCAGAGGCCGTGGACCCCGACAGCCGTCGATGCCGTGGAAGACCACGCGTTGGTCACCATCGAGAGCACGTCAGGCGACGCGGTCGAGCTTGAGGTCTCGGTCGATGCGGACGATCTCATCAACGGCCTGTTCTTTCGCCCCGGTGCTGATGATCGCACTCCGGCAGCGGACTGGGACGAGCTCGAGAAGAACGCCGCTGACCTCGGCCTGACGATGCTCGTGACATCCGTCGACGGCGAGGGCGAGATCACCGAAGACGCCACGATCGACATCGACTCCGGCGAGGTGAGGCCGCTGGGCTCGATCTTCAAGCTCTATGTGCTCGGCGCCGTCGTCGATGCCGTCGCCGCAGGGCTCCTGGCCTGGAACGATCTGCTCACGGTCACCGATGACCTCAGGAGCCTGCCCAGCGGCGAGCTCCAGGATGCACCGTCCGGCACAGAGGTCACCGTGCGCGAAGCCGCCGAGAAGATGATCGCGATCAGCGACAACACGGCCACCGACATGCTGATGGCCGCGGTCGGGCGCGACGCCGTCGAACAGGCGATGGCCGAGATGGGCCACAGCGATCCGAGCCTCAACACACCGTTCCTCACCACACGCGAGCTGTTCCACCTCGGGTGGGCAGACGACGCATCGGCCGAGCAGTGGGGCGAGGCAGACACGGCTGAACGAACCGAGATGCTCCAGACGGTTCCCGCGACAGAACTCGACGTCGCCGCAGAAGACCTCGTCGATCCTGTGTGGATGCACGGTCTGGACTGGTTCGCCACCGGGAACGACATCGCATCCGCTCACCTCGCCCTGCAGCGACGGGCCGAGACGGATGCGGGGGAGCCGATCCGCGGCATCCTCTCTGCGAACAACGGCCTCGCACTGGAGACCGGCGACGACGCGGACTGGGCGTATGTCGCTTTTAAAGGCGGCAGCTCGATCGGTGTGCTCGCGGGCTCGTGGTACGCCGAGAGGGCGGACGGAGAACGGTTCGTGATCACCGTGCAGGCGGCAGATGACGACCCTCATGGCATCAACACCGGGGAGGTGCTCGCCCAGGCTGAGGATGCGTTCTCGCTTCTCGTGCGGTGATCCGAAGCGCGCACCCGACAGGTGCGGCGACTCAGGCGATATGCTCGCGGAGGAACAGCGACACAGAGCATCACACACAGAGAGCATCACAACGAGGGGCACCCATGACACAGGCCACCGGCGAGCAGTTCGACCTGGTTCTCGAGACATCGACCGGCCGGATCGCGGCGACGGTCACCGAGGTGGGTGCAGGAATCCGTCGTCTCGCCATCGACGGAGTCGACCTCGTGCCGCCGTACGACGCCACAACACAGCGCCCCTTCGCCAGCGGGATCGTCTTCGTGCCCTGGCCGAACCGGGTCCGCGACGGCCGCTGGACGCTCGACGGCGAGCCGCAGCAGCTCGACATCACCGAGGTCGACAAGAACAACGCCATCCACGGGCTGTTGCGCTTCACCTCGTTCAGGCCCTCTGAGCGCACCGAGTCGAAGGTTCTGCTCGGAGCCAGGGTGAACCCGCAGCACGGATACCCGTTCGCTCTCGAAACGAGTGTGTGCTACGAACTCGTCGACGCCGGGCTCGAGATCACCCACAGGGTGACGAACATGTCGGATGCCCCGGCGCCCGTGGCCATCGGAGCCCACCCGTTCTTCACCATCGGCGACGTCGAGCCGCAGGATCTCACGGTCACCCTCAACTGCACCACCCACTTCTCGGTCGACGAGCGGCTGCTGCCGGCGGGGGAGCACACCGTGGATGACACGGAGTTCGACCTGCGCGGCGGGCGAGTGCTCAGTGAGCTCAGCCTGGACGACGGTTTCGGCGGCGCCGTGATGCGGGACGGCATCTCTGAGCACCATCTCGCGGCTGCAGACGGACGCACGCTCACCATCTGGGGCGACGACAATTTCCCGTATTGGCAGGTCTTCACCACGGAGAGGTACCCCGGGCAGGCGAAAGCGGTGGCCATCGAGCCGATGAGCGCTCCGGCCGATGCGTTCAATTCTGGCCGGGACCTGCACTGGCTGGCTCCGAATGAAACGTGGCAGGCGAGCTGGGGAGTGCGAGCGGACGGTTTCGCCCGGGTCTGACCGGTGGTGTGTCGCTTCCGTTCGCGGTGTCGCCTTGGACGGCATCCCGGAATCATCGTAGGGTTGCCGCATGAGCAACAATAATGTTCCCACCTGGCCGGCCCGCGCGGGAATCGGCGGATTCGTCGTCTGGATCGGCGTTGTGATCGGCGTCGTCGCGCTCGGAGGGTTCGTGTACACGCTTGTGACCTCGGTGCTCTGACCGGTTGCACCTGGTCGAGCCCGGCCCGGCCATCCCGTCGCGCGCGCCTGCATGTGCGGTGCGCTACTCGACATAGGATGGCGCGCCACAAACGGTGTAGCGCTGGGCGTGTGAGATATGGCCTTCACCACCACCTCATCAACCGTCGGCAAGCTCCTTCAGCTCATCGATCGAACCGTCGAAGACGTTTATGTCGATGTAGTGCTCGTCACCGTCGTAGCCATCCAGGCGATCGCGGTTCGAGTACTGCCAGATCGTCCAGTCCCGGCCGTCTGGCAGCCGGGGCGGAAACACGACAGACCTGATCCAGATGGGATTGTCCGCATAGGCGTCACGCAGATACCGTTCGTATGCCTCCGGCGTCGCATAGATGATCGCCGGAACACCGTAGTGGTCCTCGAGCTCTTCGAGGAGTGGGTCGAGGATGCCTCGCACCAGCTTCTGCGTCGGCGGATCCTCGAAGAAGCCACCATAGAATTCCAGGTCAACGACGACGGGGAGCGAGCCGGCGGCATCCGGAACCGTGTCGATGACGTTCTGCGCCTGGGTGAGCCCTTCGCTCTCGAAGCTCATAAAGTGATAGGCGCCGACGAGCAGGTCGGTTGACCGGGCATTCTCCCAGTTCTCGGCGAACCGGGGATCCTGATACCCCGAACCCTCTGTCGATTTGATGAAGGCGAACTCGATGTCCTCGTCGGCCAGGGTGCGCCAGTCGATGTCTCCCTGATAGGCGGACACGTCCACACCGGTGACGGGGTATGAACTCGCGAAGAGCCGATTCGGCCACAGGACCCCCGTGGCGATGAGGATGGCGCACACGCCCAGCACGAGGACTGCCGCCATGCCGGCGATGCCCACACGCATCCAGGTTCGCTTTTTCTCGCCTGCGCGTACTCTGCCCACCGAACAACAGTCTCATACCCGCGTGTGTGCTCACCGATGAGGGGTCGAGGGGCGAACGGCACCATCAGCGGATGCCGGTGTCTCACTCAGATCGAATCGGCATTGTGTTCGAAGGGCCGGATTGACTTTATCGAACATGAGTTCGATCATTAAGGCATGAACCCCCGCCCGGCCCTCTCACCTGCGGAGCACTCCGTCGAGGAGATCCGTGCCGCAGGCGTGATGCGGGGCGCCGAAGAGCAGGTGGCCGAGCTGCAGGCGCGCATTCGAGGGATGCAACGCACCCGCATAGACTCACACGGGCTGCCGACGCTGCCCGTTGTGGCTGAGCTGCTCGGCGGCGAGCTCAGGGCCGGTGTCACCTACTCGGTGTCCGGGTCGACCACTCTGGCGATGGCGATGCTCGCCGCACCGAGCCGGGCGGGATTATGGTGCGGTGTCGTCGGGATACCCGCCTTCGGTGTTGAAGCGGCGGCACGGTGGGGGATCGGTCTCGAACGACTGGTGCTGGTCCCCGACCCGGCAGCGCAGTGGCTGCAGGTCACGGCGGCGATGGCCGACGTGATGACACTGGTGCTCACCCGCCCGCCGGCGGGGGTGGCCCCGGCGGAAGTGGCGAGACTCGCCTCCCGCCTCAGGCAGCGAGGAGCCACGATGATCGCCCTCGGCGACTGGCCGCAGAGCGAAGCCAGACTCACCGTCTCTGAGAACCGCTGGCACGGCATCGGCGCAGGCGCGAGCGCAGGTCACGGTCACCTCACCTCGCGGCAGGTCTCGGTCACCGTCGAGGGCCGCAGCGCGACCGGGCGCCCCAGGACCACACGACTGTGGCTGCCAGACACCCGTTATGAGCTCGCGGCAGAAACCGTTCACAGCCTTCGGGCCGCAGGGCTGGCGGTGGTGTTATGAAGAATCCGACCCGCACCATGCTCATCTGGTGCCCGGACTGGCCGGTTGCCGCTGCGTCCCAGGCCGCCGCGCTGCCCCCTGACACTCCGCTCGCCCTCATCGACCACGGCGAGGTCTTCGCCTGCACCGCCACGGCTCGACATGAGGGCGTGCGGCAAGGCCTGCGCGTGCGAGAGGCGCAGTCGCGATGCCCCTCGCTTGTGGTGCAGCACTATGATCCGGGGCTCGACCATCGTGCATTCGAACCGGTCATCACCCTCATCGAGAGCCTCGTTCCCGGTGTGCAACTGCTGCGACCAGGCAGCTGCCTGGTCAGGGCCAGAGGGCCTGCCAGATATTACGGCGGTGAATCCGCGGCCGCGCAGGTCGTGATCGACGCGCTCGGCGGCGAAGGAGTCACGGACGTGCGCATCGGCATCGCAGACGGTCCGTTCGCGGCAGAGCATGCGGCCAGACGGGGGAACACACCGGCGGATGCCATCGGCATCGTCCCTGCGGGGGAATCACCTGCCTTTCTCGCCCCGATGCCCGTCGGCACACTCGGCAGGCCTGAGCTCACCACGCTGCTGCGCCGCCTCGGCATTCACACCCTGGGCGATTTCGCCGCGCTCGATGCCGCGCAGGTGCGTGACCGGTTCGGCCCGGACGGTGCCCGTGCGCATCGCCTTGCCTCGGGGCTCGATCCGAGTGATGTGGTTCCGCGCACTCCTCCGGTCGACCTCGACGCCGTCGCCGAGTTCGAACCGCCCCTCGACAGGGTCGACCAGATCGCCTTCGCCTTCCGCACCGCTGCCGAACGCTTCACCGAGGCACTCGCCGCAGCCGGTCTCGTCGCGACGGCGATCACCGTCGCGATCGTCTCGGAGCGTGGGCCTGGTGTGCAGCGCACCTGGCAGCATCCGCGATGGTTCACTGCGAACGACGTGCTCGATCGGGTGCGCTGGCAACTGCAGGGTGCGAGCTCGGCAGACAGCGGACTCACGGGTGCCATCACACGGGTGGTGGTGTCGCCAGAAGCCGTCGACGCGGCGGGCAACCACGAGACGGGGCTGTGGGGCGGTGGCGCAGACGAAAGGATCCACCATGGCCTGACCCGTGTGCAGAGCATGGTGGGCCATAACGGTGTGCTCACCGCGATGATGTCAGGCGGGCGGATGCTCGCCGACCGCACAGTGCGGGTGCCATGGGGAGACGTGCCATCCGGCGGCGCAGACTCCCTCCGCCGTTCTGCCGGGAAGCCCTGGCCCGGCCACCTGCCGGGGCCACCCCCGTCAACGGTGTTCGACACACCGCGTCCGGTGACCGTGCAGGGGGCAGACGGAACCGATGTCGATGTCGACGAACGCGGAACACTGCACGGGCGCCCGGAGCGTTTCGCTTTCGGCGAGGTGCCGACGCCTGAGCTGAGCGCTGTGGCGGCATGGGCCGGGCCGTGGGCGGTGACAGAACGGTGGTGGGATGCCTCCGGTCGCCGTCTGCATCGGTTTCAGCTGATCGATGCCAGGGGGTTCGCCTGGCTGCTTGTGCTGGAGGACCACAGATGGTTTGCGGAGGGGTTCTATGACTGAGCACACCGCGGCCCCAGAGGGCGCGCAAGAGGTGGTGAACGAGAGTGGGCTGGCATAATCCTCCGGTTCCCTGGTCGGAGTTCGAACAGAGACTCTCGGATCGCTCGCGCCCTGAGTCGCATCCTGTCGGCTCGGACGGCGGAGACAGCCCGGCATGGTCGCGCAAACGCAACGGGTATCTGCCATCGGAAGACACCGGCGAGCCGCAGTCGGCCGAAGAGTGCGTGCCCTATGCCGAGTTGCACGCACACTCGAACTTCAGCTTTCTCGACGGTGCCTCCGGGCCGGAGGAACTCATCGAAGAAGCAGCGAGACTGCGCCTTCACGGCCTCGCGCTCACCGATCACAACGGTTTGTACGGCATTGTGCGAATGGCGGAGGCGGCTGAGGTGCACCCGAACGTCAAGACGATTTTCGGCGCAGAGCTGTCGATCGGCCTGACCAAGCCGCAGAACGGTGAACCGGACCCAGAGGGCACCCACCTTCTTGTCCTCGCCAAGGGGGAACCGGGGTACCACCGGCTGGCACGCGCCATCACGTCGGCCCAGCTGAATCCGCAGGCAGAGAAAGGCCGACCGGTCTATGATCTCGCTGAACTCGCCACGGCGGCAGAGGGCAGCTGGCTGGTTCTCACCGGATGCCGCAAGGGCGCCGTGCGCCAGGCGCTCGTCTCCGAGGGTGCAGCGGGCGCGCGGCGTGAGACCGAGAACCTGGTACGGCTCTTCGGGCACGAGAACGTGCTCGTCGAGCTCTTCGATCACGGCAACCCGGGCGACAGCGCCTGGAACGACGACCTGGCCGAGATCGCCGCATCGCTCCGGCTGCCCGTCGTCGCCACGAACGCCGTGCACTATGCGAGTCCGGCGAAGCATCCGCTTGCCACAGCGCTCGCCGCGGTGAGGGCCAGGCGAAGCCTCGACGACCTCGACGGGTGGCTGCCGGCATCCGGTGCCGCCCATCTGCGCAGCGGTGCCGAGATGGCCGCGCGGTTCGCCAGGTATCCCGGTGCGGTCGCCCGGACGGTGGAGATCGCCGATCGGATCGCCTTCCGGCTGCGGAGTGTGAAGCCCGGCCTGCCGAAGCAAGAGGTGCCTGAGGGCCACACGCAGATGACCTGGCTGCGCGAACTGGTCTGGCGGGGCGCAGAGAAGCTGTACCCGAACGCGGATCGCAGTGTGCGCGATCGCATCGAACGCGAGCTCGACGTGATCGAGCAGAAGGATTTTCCCGGGTATTTTCTGATCGTCTATGACATCGTGTGCTTCGCGCGCGAGCGGGGAATCCTCTGCCAGGGGCGAGGGTCCGCCGCCAATTCGGCTGTCTGTTATCTGCTCGAGATCACGGCAGTCGATTCCATCGCGTTCGGCCTGCCGTTCGAGCGGTTTCTCTCGAGCATGCGCGAAGAGGAGCCAGACATCGACGTCGATTTCGATTCGGATCGCCGTGAAGAGGTGATCCAGTACGTCTACCGAAAATACGGCAGGTTCAATGCGGCGCAGGTGGCGAACGTCATCACCTATCGCCCCAAATTCGCTGTGCGCGACATGGCCAAGGCGCTCGGCTTCAGCGGTGGGCAACAGGATGCCTGGTCGAAGCAGGTCGAGAGATGGGGTGCGCTCACGGCGAGCGATGACCACGATATTCCCGAACCGGTCGTCGACCTGGCGCAGCAGGTGCTGAGGTTTCCCCGGCATCTCGGCATCCACTCCGGTGGCATGGTGCTCACCGATCGCCCCGTCGGCGAGGTCTGCCCGGTCGAGCACGCCCGGATGGACGGCCGAACGGTGCTGCAGTGGGACAAAGACGACTGCGCCTGGATGGGACTGGTCAAGTTCGACCTGCTCGGACTCGGGATGCTCGCCGCCCTGCAGTACGCCTTCGACCTCGCCGAAGAGCACTGCGGTGAGCGCTGGGACCTGCAGACGATGCCCAAAGAGGAGCAGGCGGTCTACGACCAGCTCTGCCGGGCAGACACGATAGGGGTGTTCCAGGTCGAATCCCGTGCGCAGATGGGTATGCTTCCCCGGTTGAAACCGCGTCGGTTCTACGACCTGGTGATCGAGATCGCTCTCGTTCGCCCCGGACCCATCCAGGGCGGGGCCGTGCACCCCTACATCCGTCGCAAGATGGGCGACGAACCGGTGACCTACCTGCACCCCTCGCTCGAGCCCGTGCTCGAACGAACGCTCGGTGTTCCGCTGTTCCAGGAACAGCTGATGCAGATGGCCATGGCCGTCGGTGGGTGCACGGCAGACGACGCAGACCAGTTGCGTCGCGCGATGGGCTCGAAGCGCGGTGAGGAGCGCATCGACTCGCTTCGAGACACGCTGTATGCGGGAATGGCAGACAACGGCATCACCGGGGACGACGCCGATTCGATCTACGGCAAGATCCTGGCCTTCGCGAACTTCGGATTCGCCGAGAGCCATTCGATCAGCTTCGCACTGCTCGTCTACGCCAGCGCGTGGATGCGTCTGCACTACCCCGCGGTTTTTCTCGCCGCGCTGCTGCGTGCCCAGCCGATGGGCTTCTATTCGCCGCAGACCCTGGTGGCGGATGCCGCGAGGCACGGTGTCGAGACCCGTCCCCCCGACATCCTCCGCTCCGGTGTCGAGGCGGGACTCGAGGTGCTCGGGCCGCCCACCGACGTTTTCACCTCTTCCGGACGTTTTCACCCGGCAACACAGGTGAAAACGTCCGACACGGGTGAAAACGTCGCTGAGAACACACCAGCTGCGTGGGCCACAGGGCGGGGATCCTGCATCGAGGGCAAACAGCCGCCGGTCGCCGAGCAATTCGACAGCGATGCACCAGACGAATCGGGTGAGCACCGACGGGACGGCCACTACGCGGTTCGGCTCGGCCTGGCCGGAATCACCTCCATCGGTGTCAAAAAAGCCGAGCAGATCGTGGAGGAGCGGCAACGACATGGCGATTACCGCGACATGCGCGACCTCGCCCATCGTGTGGGGCTGAGCGCGGCGCAGCTCGAAGCGCTCGCCACTGCCGGTGCTTTCGAGGCATTCGGGCAGTCACGGCGTGAGGCGTTGTGGCACGCCGCCCAGGCCGCCCAGGAGCGACCAGACCAGCTCAGCGGAACCCACATCACCGTCCAGCCGCCGCTGTTCGCCATGCTCACCCCAGAGGAACAGGTGGTGTCAGATCTCTGGGCGACGGGGATCAGCCCGGGGGACCACCCCCTCAGGCATGTGCGCGGTGTTCTCGCAGCCGACGGCATCCTGAGCGCTGAGCAGCTGCGACACGCTGAATCGGGGCGCCGCATTCGGATCGGGGGAGTCGTGACCCATCGGCAGCGGCCCGCGACCGCGAGCGGCATCACCTTTCTCAACCTCGAAGACGAGACGGGGCTGGTGAACGTGGTCTGCAGCGTCGGGGTGTGGGGACGCTATCGGCGCACGGCCAGGGAGGCGCCGGCGATGATCGTCAGGGGGATTCTCGAGCGATCCCCAGAGGGCATCGTCAACGTCATCGCCGACCGGCTCGAACCGCTTGCATTACGGGCACGGACGACATCCCGTGACTTTCACTGACCATCCGTCATCGACCGGGTGTGCACTTGGCGCCGATGCCCCGGCAGAAATAGACCTCACCCGGGTTCAGCTGGATTCCCGCGAACAGCTGGCTCACCGTCACGAGATGGTAGCCGCGATCCTGCAGCCCTTCGATGAGCGCAGCCTGCCCATCAACGGTTGTCGGGTGGATGTCGTGCATCAGCACGATGCCGCCCGGCTTCACCGCGCCCGTCACGAACGGCACAAACACATCGGGATCGCGGTTCGACCAGTCCATGCTGTCGACGCTCCAATAGATCATCGGCAGACCGACGTGTGCGCGCACCGTGCCGTTGAACGCTCCATACGGCGGGCGCATCATCACCGGGGCGACCCCCGTGGCGTCGGCGATGGCCGTCTGGGTGCGATCGACCTGCGAACGGATGCCCGCGGCGTCGAGCGTCGTCAGGTCGGGATGGTTCCAGGTGTGACTTTCAACGAGGTGCCCCGCCTGGCGAGTCGCGAGAGCTGTCTCTGGATAACTGGTGGCCGCTGCGCCCGTGTCGAAGAAGGTCGCATGGACGTCGAATTCCTTGAGGATGTCGAGCAGCCGCGGTGTGGTGTCCGGCCTGGGCCCATCGTCATAGGTGAGTGCGACGCAGGGCACGAGGTCGCAGTTGACGTGTCGTGTTCCGGGGGCAGAGGGGGCCGGCGGAGCGAACGGTGCCCCTGTGAGCACCTGGTCGTGCATGGCGCGACCCTGCGCAGAGAGGAGGGCGGAGGCGATTTCCGAGCGCACGGAGACCGTGACAGGCCCCGCATCGACATCCGCGATCTGACCGGCGCGATACGACAGCACCAGCTCGCCGCCCGCGGCGAAGACGACGTCGGCGAGCAGCTGGTCGGCCGTGAGCGCGAACACCCCTGGGTGGGATTCCTCGAGCGGGGCCTCGGCGTCTTCGGCGTCGCCGCGGGGCTCAGCGGCGTCGCCGTCTGCATCACCCTGTGCATCCGCTTCTTCGTCATCGTGGACGGACAGCGCTTTCGCGATGATCTGTTGGAGGACGGGCACATGCACCGGATCGACGATGGCCGCGGCGCCGAAGAGCCCTCCGGTCGCCGTATCGGCGTACACAACCGATTCGCTCGGTGTGCTGACGCCGGTTCCGCCCTCACGCGACGAGAAGAGTCGCACGCCGTAGAAGTGCCCCCAGGCAGAGACGGTCTCTGTGCGCACCGACAGCCGCTCGCCCGCCACGGGGGCGTCAGATGATCGCGGTCCGGGCTCGAAGCGGGCGGCGACGGTTCCGTCGTGACTGATCCAGGCGTCCAGTGTGCCGAAGAGCCACGCATCGAGGTGTGCGTTGAGCGTCGCCGCGCCGTCGAGATATGACCACTCTGCACTGATCGGGTGCTCGCCCGCCGTCTGGATCGACATTCCATACGTGCCAGGGACCTGCGCGGCGTCGATCGGGGGGAGAGGTGCGCCCGCTGTCGCGTCGGGCGGGGGCGGGGGCGGAGTCCGCGTCGCGGTGGGGGCGGGAGTCGGCCCGGGTAAAGCGAAGGGCGACCCCTCTCCGGCGCATGCGGTCAGCACGAGCGATGAGACACAGACCAAGATCGCAATGCGCGCCAAACGCCCGACCTGAGGACGTGCTGAACGCCGCTGCATCCAAAACCTTCCGTGAGAGGGACGCATGCTCGGGCGACTGCCCCCGTGCAGGCCCGCAAAGCCGATGCTATCGGCCGGCCGGTGAAGACGAGGGGAACAACATATATCGAACCGATATCGATCGGATGCCGAAACGCAGCGGGACGCCCCGGTCAATCGTGCCGGGGCGGGTCGCGGAGCGTCTAGACTGTGGCCATGGCTTTCGTCGTCGCTTTTGTGCTGTTTGTCGCCGGTCTGTACCTCATGGGACTCGCATTCACCCTGGCCAGCTTTCAGGGGTTTGTCTTCTTCGCAGGCATCGCGCTGGTCTCTCTCGCCGTCGCGCTGCCCGTGCATATTCTGAAGAAGGCCTAGCGGGACATGGCTGCCCAGGCGGGTTCATACGGACGACAGGCGCTGCCGCCCAAAGAGACGGGCATCGCGTATGCGCTGATGCTGTTCACGTTCGTCGGCTTCGCCGGCATCCAGCACCTTTACATGGGCAAGATCGGCCGCGGAATCCTCTGGCTTCTCACCTGGGGCCTTTTCGGTATCGGCAGCATCGTCGATGTCTTCACGCTGCCGAGCCAGGTCAAGACGATCAACGCCAGGCGGGCAGTCGGCATCGGCTGATGCACAGCTCTCGGCAGCGCGGTGTTGCCGTTCTGACGACTCGACACCCTGTGGGATTGCCGCCGGTTGATGCCGGTTGATGCCAGTCTGGACGCATGGTCGAACTGCTTGTTGTGATCGTGGCCGGGTTCGTGGTGATCGCGGCCGCGGCCGTCGTCGGTCCGCGCCTGGGGATCGCCTCGCCCCTCGTGCTCGTCGCGATCGGCGTCGCGGCCAGCTTTCTGCCGATCTCCGGGTCGATAGACATCGATCCGGAGTGGATTCTCGCGGGTCTGCTGCCGCCGCTGCTCTACTCGGCCGCGGTGTCGATGCCGACGATGAACTTCCGTCGCGAGTTCGGGGCGATCAGCGGTCTGTCGGTGCTCCTCGTGGTCGGCACCGCGCTTGTGCTCGGTGTGTTCTTTATGCTCGTCATTCCGGAGGTCGGGTTCGCGTGGGGTGTCGCCCTCGGTGCGATCGTGAGCCCGACGGATGCCGTGGCGACCTCGATCGTCAAACGGACCTCGGTGTCCAAGCGGGTCGTGGCGATGCTCGACGGCGAGAGCCTTCTCAACGATGCGACGGCCCTCGTGCTGCTGCGCACGGCGATCGTGGCGACGGCTGCGTCGTTCTCGTTCTGGGGCGCGGTCGGCACATTTGCGTATTCGGTGGTGGTCGCGGTTCTCATCGGCGGAGTCGTCGGATGGCTGAACCTCGTGGTCCGCAAGCGTGTGACCGACCCGACGGTCAACACCGTGATCTCGTTCACGGTGCCCTTTCTCGCCTCCGTGCCCGCCGAGGTCTTCGGCGCCTCCGGCCTTGTCGCGGCCGTCGTCGCCGGTCTCGTGACGGGCATCCGCGCGCCTCGGGACCTCTCGGCGCAGAACCGCCTGTCGGACTCGCAGAACTGGCGCACGATCGAGCTCGTCCTCGAGGGCGCCGTCTTCCTGACCATGGGACTGCAGATCACGTCGATCGTGGCGGATGTGGAGCGTGACCATGCCGGCGTCTGGGTCGCGGTGCTCATCGCGGCCGGCGCCCTCGTCTTGACCGTGCTGGTGCGCGCGGCCTACGTCGCCCCGCTTCTCGGCATCCTCGCCCGGCGGGCCAGGCGCTTCGAGAAGCTGCAGGGCAGGCTGCGGGGCATACACGAGCGGATGAGCACGCCAGAGGGGAAACAGGAGACGTTCGACAAGGCCAACATGCGCGGCCGACCGGTTTCGGAGCGCGATATCAACCGGTTCGCACGTCGCGTCGCCCAGGGGCTCGCAGACATCGAGTATTTCCTGCGTGCACCGCTCGGCGCACGCGAGGGCACCGTGGTCGTGTGGGCGGGGATGCGTGGGGCGGTGACCGTGGCCGCGGCGCAGACTCTCCCCGATGACACACCGCAGCGTTCGGTGCTCGTGCTCATCGCGTTCGCGGTCGCGGTGATGTCGCTCCTTGTCCAGGGTGGCACCATCGGCCCGCTGATCCGCCGTCTCACGCCGAAGGTCGACCAGGCCGCGCTCGACGAGCAGACGCTCGCTGAGCGCACGCAGATCTTCGAGCTCATGAGAACGAGTGCTGAGACCGTGCCACAGCCGGATCGCCCGGAGGATGCTCCGCGGATGGCGTTGTTCGAGGGTGAGAAGAAGTACCGGCTCGCCGTTCTCTCGGCCCAGCGGTCGGCGCTGCTGGATGCGCGAGACAACGGCACCTTCGACGCAGACGTCCTGGCGAACGAGCTGACGAATCTCGATGCGGCGCAGATCGCCATCGAGTTGCGCGGCGGCGTCCCGGGCTGACACGGATGCGCGTGGTGGGGTGCGGTGGCGGGGGAGAGATCCCGGCTGAACCGGCACGGCCGCAGCGCCGTTGCCCGGCCGTTGCCGATGTGATCCGCGCTCCCACACGGGCTCCGAGAGGCGCGGGTCGGCGGCCGGTGTCCGAGGTCGACGCGCCCGGGGAATCGTGCCATCACAACGCATCGGGCTCACGGAGCCGGGGCAGAACCGATGGATCCTCGTTCGATCAGCTGGGGCACGGTGTCGAGTTCGCCCTCGATGAGGTCGTCTGAGGCAATCTGCCGAAGCAGCAGATCTGCGGTATGCGCTCCGTAGTTGTAGACATCATGAGCCAGTGCCGCCAGCGCGGGTTGCGTGATCTCGCAGAGCAGCGAGTCGTCGTAGGCAAGCAGAGAAACGTCCTCGGGAACACGCAGGCCCATCTCCCGGACGGCACCGAGTCCCGCCACGGCCATCACGTCGTTGTCGTACAGAATCGCCGTCGGACGCCGCCCTTTTTTGAGCAGCTGCCGTGTGGCCTCCTGACCGCTGTCGCCCGAGGCGTCGGTCTCGACGAGGTACGGCGCGGGCACGCCGTGAACGCTGCACGCCTCCAGGAACGCCTGAGTGCGGGTCGCACTGTGCGCCATGTCTGGTCGCTCACTCACACGGGCGAGTTGGCGGTGCCCGAGCTCGACGAGACGATCGACAGCTGACGTGACGGCTTCTGCATCGGCAGACCACACGCACGCCAGCCCGCCCGCGTATCTCGGCTGTGCGACGACCACCGCAGGAAGCCCGAGCTCCCGGACCGTCTGAGGGCGGGGGTCGTTGACCCGGAGGTCTATCAGGATCAACCCATCGACCCGACGCTCGGCAGCCCAGCGCCGGTAGGTCGCGATCTCATCCGCCGATGACGATGCGATGTGCATCAGCAAGCTGCTTCCGTGTGTGCTGAACACCGACTCGATCCCCGCGAGGAAGGACATGTAGAAGGGCTCGGCGCCGAGGGAGCGCGGGGGCCGGGTGAGCACGAGCCCGATGGCGCCCACTGTCGCTCCCGACAGTGCTCTCGCAGCGACGTTGGGGAACCAGCCCAGCTCCTCGGCTATCGCGAGGACCCGCCTCCGAGTGTCCAGCGAGACACCGGCACGGTTGTTCAGCGCGAACGAGACGGCGCTCCGAGAAACGCCCGCCAGACGGGCGATGTCTGCCATCGTCGTTGATCCGGACACGGAACCTCCCGACGAAAACTGTAACGCGTAAGCATCCGAAAGAGAAATTCTGTTTCTCGCTGGAGACCCTTGTTACTAACGCGCGTTAGTTATAGAGTCGCTCTCGCAAGAGGCAGCGCGGCGTTGCCTCGTGATCGAGGGAGATCTCAATGAAGAGAAAAATCGCCCGCCTGGGTGTCTGCGCGGGTCTGGTCGGAGTCGCAGCCACCCTGGTGGCTTGCAGCGCAGGGGGCCAGAGCGAGGGCGGCTCTTCTGACGTCATCGACGTGGCCTCGATGGAGGACGCACCCCAGGGGACGATCACCTGGTGCGCGCAGAAGGACTCCTCCGGTGCCTTCACAGCCATCCGCGACGCCTTCAACGAGCGGTTCGAGGGTGACGGATACACGCTGGAGCTTTTGGAGTTCCCCGAATCCACGGACGAGTGGCGCAATCAGTTCATCCAGCGCCAAGAAGCCAAATCCGATGAGTGCGACATCTTCGGCTCAGACGTCACGTGGACAGCGGAGTTCGCGAACAAGGGCTACCTCTACGACCTGACGCCGTACGTCGATGAGCGAGCCGACGAGTTCATTCCGGCCACACTGTCGACCACGTCCTGGCAGGACAAGAACTGGGCAGTCCCGTTCGGCACGAACATCGGGTTCCTGTACTACCGCAGCGACCTCGTCACCGAGGCTCCGGCGACATGGCAGGATGCCTATGCGGCCGGGCGGGAACACGGCGGGATCGTCTATCAAGGCTCGGCCTACGAGGGGCTCACCTGCGACTTCATCGAGATCTCAGCTGCCGCAGGCGGTGAGGTGCTGTCAGAGGATGGGACGTCATCGGTGATCGATTCGCCCGAGAACCTCGCCGCGCTGCAATTCATGGTCGACGGCCTCGAAGACGGCGCAGCCCCCCGTGATGTGCTCACATACACCGAAGAGGAGACGCGTCGCGCGTTCGAGGCTGGGACCGCCGCGCTGGAGCGCAACTGGACCTACGCCTACGTGCTCGGACAGCAGAACCCTGAGATCGCCGGCAAATTCGAGATTCAGCCCTTGCCGGCCTTCGAGGGTGGCACCGGTGAAGGCGCGAGTGTGCTTGGCGGGGTCAACATGGTGATCTCGACGTTCTCGGCGAACCCGGGCGCCGCTCTCAAGGCGATCGACTACATCACCTCTGACGAGGCCCAGGTGCTGGCAGCGACCAAGGGACAGGCCCCCACCCTCGATGCGGCATACGAGGATGCACAGGTGCAGGAGGCGCTCCCCTTCTGGGAGCCGCTGAAGGCAGGTGTGGAACAGGCTGTCGCCCGCCCGGTCACCCCCGTCTACGCACTGGTGTCGCAGGCGATCTACACCAACGTCAACAAAGCGCTCTCGGGCGAGGTCACTCCTGAGCAGGCGCTCGAGCAGGCGGACACAGACATCAATAAGGCGCTTGACACCTTCTGATCCGGCCGACGACCACATCACTCAGCGAACCGGTGGGCAGGAACCCGTCACCGGCTGGAGGAGACATGAGCACAGGCACGTTGGGAAGCGCGCGTCGCCGGGAGCGTCGCCTCGCCTTCGCGATGGTCAGTCCGACCCTCATCGTTATGGCAGCGGTGGCCGCTTTTCCGATCGGCTACGCCGTCTGGCTTTCCCTTCACGAGTACTCCGTGCAGACTCCAGGTCTGTCCAGGTGGGCGGAGCCCTTCGGCCTGGGCAATTACATCTCCGCGCTGACCTCGGCGCCGTTCTGGGCTGCACTGCGAACGACCCTGATCTTCACCGTTGTGTCAGTGGCTCTCGAGGTGGTGCTCGGGATGCTGATGGCGCTGATCATGAACACCTTCGCCAGGGGCAAAGCGGCTTTGCGCGCGGTTGTGCTCGTTCCGTGGTCGGTCCTCACGGTTGTGGCCGCGGTGATGTGGCGGACCGTCTTCGACCCCACGCTCGGCTTCGTCAACACGGTCCTCGGTGCCGTCGGGTTGCCCGACGACACCGTGTGGCTGGGATCGAGCCCAGAGGCGTTGATCGTGATGATCTTCGCGGACGTCTGGAAGACGGCCCCGTTTATGGCTCTCCTCCTTCTTGCCGGCCTCCAGGGCATCCCTCGGGAGACCTATGAGGCGGCCGCGACCGACGGAGCGAACGCCTGGCAGACGTTCTGGAGGATCACGCTTCCGCTGCTCCGGCCTGCCTTGCTGGTCGCCCTGATCTTCCGCACACTGGACGCGCTGCGTGTCTTCGACCTCCCTTACGTGCTCACCAAGGGCGCGTACGACACGAACACCCTGTCGCTCCTGAGCTTCCAGCAGCTTCAGCAGAACGGGATCGTCGGGCTCGGATCCGCGTTGGCGGTCATCACCTTCATCGTCGTTATGGCCGTGTCGACCGTCTACATCCGGCTTATGCGCCCCGGCACGGAGGCAAACCGATGAGCGTACGAACGAACGAGGCCCGTCGAGTGCCGAACCGGTGGCTCCCGTCGGTGCTCATGGCGCTCGGGGTCGCGCTTGTCGTCCTCTTCTGCCTCTTCCCCTTCTACTGGCTGATCAACCTGTCGTTGAAGACGGGGCCGGAGCTCTCGAGCGCCGCCGTCTTCCCCGAACATCCCAGCCTGACGAACTACCTCTCGATCCTGCAGAACGAGGACTTCCTGCTCGGGCTGCGAAACTCGGCCGTCGTCGCGAGCAGCACAACACTCCTCGCGCTGCTCATCGGCGCTCCGTGCGCCTATGCCTTGGCCAAGCTCCGTCTCCCCGGCAAGGGGGTCCTGCTGGGACTGATCCTCTCGGTGACGACGTTCCCCGCGATCGCCATAGCCGCACCGCTGTTCACACTCTGGTCGGAGGTGGGTCTCTACAACAGCCTGATCGGACTGATCCTGCCGTACCTGGTGTTCACACTGCCGCTGGCGACCTTCATCATGACCAGCTTCTTTCGCGAGGTGCCCACCGAGCTCGAGGAAGCCGCGGAACTGGACGGCCTCTCGAAGTTCCAGACCTTCCTCAGGGTGGTGCTGCCGCTCTCCGCACCGGGCGTGGTGACAGCGGGCCTGCTCACCTTCATCTTCGCCTGGAACGAGTTCCTGCTCGCGATCACCCTCACGTCGTCGCCGGAGGCGCGCACGGTGCCGGCCGCCATCGCGTTCTTCACCGGGTCGGTCCAGTACGAGCAACCGCTCGGAACGATCGCCGCCGCCTCCGTCGTCATCTCGGTGCCTCTGATCATCCTCGTCGTCGTCTTCCAGCGCCGCATCGTCGGCGGCCTCGTGGCTGGCGGAGTCAAGGGCTGATCGCCCGCCCCTGGAGACCTCTCGCTTCTCTTCTCACAAGACACAAAGGAAACCGAATGAACAAGACCACCGCCTCCACGATTCTCGAGGTGTCCGACGCCGGAGAACTGCGCCTGCGATCAACGTCAGCGGGTGTCACGCTCAACGCCCCTGTCGTCGCGCAGGGTCTCGGATACGACACGGAGACCTTCGGCTACGACAGCGTCGAACAGCAGGGCGATGCACTGTGCGCGTATGCGCGGGTCACACTCCTCGACGGTTCGATCGTCGCCGTCCGCGACTGTCTCGCGGTCGAGGACGGAGTGCTGCTCATCGCCCGTCTCATCACCGTCGAGAAGCCCGGATCCGCCCCGGGGCTGCGCATCGGCTTCGCCCTCAGGACCGACGTGGACGGGGCATCCGAACCGAGCTGGCAGTATTTCATCGCGGGGCAGCTCTATAACAGGAACGACAACGACGGGGACGGTCGCGAAGACTACCTCGGCACCTACGTGCAAGACGTCCGGGACGACAAGAACGGCACCCTCGCCGTGCTCGCGCGGGACCCGCGCAGCGGGGCGACGGTGACACTCGCGCGCACCACAAAGCCCTCCGCCGACACGAGCATCGATGAGCGACAGCTCAGCGATCGCTTCTTCGTGCAGGCGACCGACATCGGGTCTCTTGGTGTCGCTCCCGATGGCTCGCAGGTCCGCCTGCGCGCAAGCTTCCCCTTCTGTGAGGAGAACAGCTTCAGCCTCGACACGGACGCCTCGAGCTGGGCGGCCTTCGCACCGAACGTCGCCGGGCCACTCCTCGAGACGACCTATGAGGTCCGGCTGGGCTCGACACCCGACCTGACGGAAGCGATCTGGGAACTCTACGACCACCAGTACGAGGTCCTGGGAACCAGCCGGCCCACCCCGGACCTCACGCTGGAAGAAGCGCTGGAGCACCGACAACTGCTCACCCAGCTCTATTACCGCAAGTGGGAGAAGGAGGAGAATCCCAAAGAGCCCGCCGGTTACCTCGTCCACTTCTCGCCTCGCACGGGTGAGACGCTGGGCTCGCTCATCGAGTACGGCTTCTCAGGAGACCAGACCCTGCTCGCGTATGCCCAGACGGTGTGGGGCCAGCAGACGAATGTTCCGCTCTACGTGGACCGCGCGGCGAGCGTCATCGACTTCTTCGTCGAGAACTGTCAGCACGAGAACGGCTTCTCCGAAGGTATCTACGACCCCATCCATGATCGCTTCACCCAGTGGTTCACCGGCATCCTCATGCCGTTTCAATACGCGGAGAACGACGAGGAGGTACGACGTTACGTCGGCCGGCAGATAGCTCGATCCCTCTCTCCGATCGCGAATGAACTCCGCACCGTCGACGGCAACTACCTGCGCACGATGTGCGAGTCCATCTACCCCATCCTGCTCACCTTTGAGAAGAACCCGGAGGGCCACGAGGCCTGGCTGGAGGCGGGCAAGCGCTTCGGCGGCTTCCTCCTCGCCACCCAGGCGCAGGACGGGTCCTGGTATCGGGCGTACTCGCCCCAGGGAGAAGGTCTCACGTCGCCGGCGGCCTGGTTCGGAGGCTCGTACCTCGAGCAGAAGACAGGCACGATCTTTCCCATCCCGATCCTCACCGCGCTCCACCGTCTCACCGGCGACGAGCGCTATCTTTCAGCAGCGGGCAAGGCGGCCGACTTCATCATCGAGACGTTCGTCGAGCCTGTCGCCTATGCGGGAGGCCTGAACGACACCACCCATGTGAAATCGGTGAAGACGGACTCCGTGGGTGTGATGTTCCTCATGCGCTCCCTGTGGAAGGCGTACGCCGCCACCGGCGAACCGCGTTTTCTCGCCGGCGCGGTCAAAGCGGCGAAGATCCTGGCCTCATGGGTGTACCTCTGGGACGTCCCTTTCCCGGAACCGTCGCTGCTCGCAGAGGCGGGCTTCAAGTCCACGGGCTGGGCCGCTTGCGACGTGATCGCGGGAGGAGGATATCTCGACAACGAGTTCCTCGAGTTCACCGGCGATCTCGCCAACGTGGCTGTCGCCGCGGGTGAGCCACGGCTTCTCGACGTGTCCGAACTGGTGCAGTACGGGATGCAGCACGCGCTCTCGACTCCCCGCAACGACCACGGATACATCGCCCCCGGCATCCAGTGCGAAGGCGTGATGACCGCCTACTGGCTGAGTGCCCCGGATACCACCGCGTTCTCGGGCGCCGTCGCCAAAACGAAGGGGGACGACAACGACACCTGCAACGCACTGACCAATGGCCAAGCGGCCTATGGGATGTACGACATGCTGGACTCGTTCGGAACCCTCGATTACGACGTGATCCGTCGGCGGCTCGACCGGTGACCCAGATGGGGATGCCGCCGACGGCCGATGACACGTTCGCGAACCCTGTGCTGCCCGGGTTCCACCCCGACCCGAGCGTCTGCCGGGCAGGGGAGGTTTTCTACCTCGTGACGAGTTCGTTCGAATACGCCCCAGGCATCCCCATCTTCTCCAGCGTGGACCTGGTGGAGTGGACGTGCATCGGCCACGTCCTCACCCGTCAGAGTCAGCTGAACCTGCACGATGCGCGTGCCTCCGGAGGAATCTATGCCCCGACGATCAGGTGGCACAGAGGAACCTTCTTCGTCACGGCGACCAACGTCTCGGCCGGGGGACACTTCATCGTGTATGCCCACGACCCACACGGCCCCTGGTCCGACCCGGTATGGGTGGACCAGAACGGCATCGATCCGTCGCTGTTCTTCGAGGGCGACGCCGTCTACTTCACCTCGAACGTGGAACCCGACGTGGCCGGGCCGCACTCTGCGCAGGCTGAGTTCCGGAGGGGCATCCAGCAGTGCCTCATCGATCCGATCAGCGGAAACAGGCTTTCGCCGACGCGTTTTCTCTGGGAGGGCACCGGTGGCAAGTATCCGGAAGCGCCGCACCTCTACCGCAGAGGGGACTTCTACTATCTGGTGATCGCAGAGGGAGGAACGGAGTACGGGCACTTCTCCTCTGTCGCTCGTTCCCGAAGCCCGTGGGGTCCCTTCGAACCGTCACCCCACAACCCGCTCCTCGCCCACTCCGGCTCGGCCAACCCGATCCAGGCCGCCGGTCACGCGGATCTCGTCGAGGTGGAACGCGACGAGTGGTGGCTGGTCTGCCTGGGAATCCGCCCGCGAGGGAGTTGGTACCACCACAACCTCGGGCGAGAGACCTTTCTCGCTCCCGTGACGTGGACGCGCGACGGCTGGCCCACGGTTCGCGATGCTCAGGTCCGCATCGCGGAGCGACGGCCGAGGCGTCCCTCCCGAGCTCATGTGCCTGCCCCTCACCACCAGTGGAACTCCGTTCGGACGCCTTTCGATCCTGCCGTCTTCAGCACCCGCCCCGGCTGGATGAGTCTGCCGGGGAGGCCGCCGAACCTCGACGACCCCCACCCGTCGTTTCTCGGGAGACGGCAGCAACACCACAACTTCTCCGCGGCGGTGAAGGTCGACTTCGACCCGCGCCGCGTCGACGACGAGGCCGGGCTGACAGTGCGGATGAACGAGTCCCACCACTTCGAGATCGCTGTTGTGCGACGGGAGCGCACGCGCCGGCTGACGACCCGCCGGCGCGTCGGAAGCCTGGTGCAGGAGACGGTGCACGGGAGCATCCCCGACGGCGACATCACCTTGCACGTCGAATGCGCCGATGACTCGTACACGCTCGGTGCCGCGACCCTGGACGGCCCCGTGAGCGTCACGGGAGAAGCCGTGCTGCTCTCGTCGGAGGTCGCCGGCGGTTTCACCGGTGTGTACATCGGACTGTACTGCACCTCGCAGACAGACGATGGATCGACGATCGCCCACTTCAGCGACTTCGACTACGCGGAGAAGCCGTGCCTGTGCGATTGAGCAAGCGAACCCGACGAGCGCTGCGGAAAGGAAGGAATGACGCCTGTGCCATCCACGTCTGAAACGGAAACCCGTCCGAGATCCTCTCGGACCACACAGAGCCGCCTCGGCTCACCGAGGAGGAGGAAACCCGTTATGCCCAGGGCAGCCACACCGTGCACGACCATCGAGTCGGCCGCGATCACCGCCCGTGCCGTCTGCATCGGCGTGTTCTCATGAGCCCGCTCGGACTCGGGGTGCTCGGTATCGGCGACATCGCTCGTAACCTCTATCTGCCGAGGATCCGGGAGGCAGAGACGCGCGGCGGAGTTCGTCTCATCGCGGTGAGCAGCCGAAGCAGCGACGCCCGCAGCTGGATGGAGGAGCACTACCCCGACGTGCCGGTGCACGCCGACTATCGGTCGATGCTGGACGACCCGTCCGTTGACATGGTGGTGAACCTCACGCCCACGCCGGTGCACGCATCGACGACACTGCAGGCGATCCGTGCAGGCAAACACGTGTTCTCTGAGAAGCCTCTCGCAGCCGATCTCGAGGAGGCGGACTCGATCATCGCCGCCGCCGCCGAGCACGGCGTCACCGTCGCCTGCGCCCCCGTCATCGCGTTGCATCCGGAACTGCAGCGTGCGCTCGAGTGGGTGCACAGGGGAGCACTCGGCAAGGTCTCGATGGTGCGCGCGCGAGCGTCGCACCCGGGGCCCGCCTGGGACCCGGACTTCGCCACCGACCCCGCCTGGTTCTACCAGCCCGGTGCGGGGCCTGTCCTCGACCTTGCCGTCTACCCGTTGCACGTGCTCTGCCTGATGCTCGGACCGGTTCGGCGGGTGACCGCGCTCGCGGGCATCTCCTACCCGAAGCGCGAGGTGCGTTCGGGAGTGGCGAAAGGGTCGATCGTCGAGGTGACCGCCCCCGACAACGTTCAGATGGTGCTCGATTTCGGCGACTCCTGTTTCGCCTCCATCGACGCCACATGGAACGTGATCTCGGCCAAGGGTCCGCGCATGGAGGTCTACGGCGACAAAGGTGTGCTCAACCTGTATTCACGTCCGGAGGAGCCTCCGTACGAACTCTTCCTCAGCGATCCGGACACCGGGGTGCGGGGCTGGCTGGAGTACGAGCATCTCTACCGGGGATCGCTAATGCCTGCGGTTCCCGATACACCGACCGAGTGGTCGTTCGTCGACGGCATCGAGCATGTCGCGGAATGCATCGCGACGGGTGCACAGCCGCTGGTGAGCGCAGAGCTCGGCCGGCACATTCTCGAGGTGTGCCTCGCTGCACTGTCCTCGGCACACCTCGGCCGGGTGGTCGACGTGTCCACCACATTCACCCGATCGGAGAACCAGTCATGACCACAACCAGCCGGGGAATCGTCTTCGAATCCGCCGAGACGGCGACCCTTGCCGATGTCGCCCTCCCGGCCCTTCAGCCGGGACAGGTCTTGGTGAAGACGATCGTGTCCGTCATCAGCGCGGGCACGGAGTTGACGGCCTTCACTCAGCGTTTCGCTCCCGGCACCAACTGGGAGTCCTACGCGCGCCTGCCGTTCCGACCGGGCTACTCGTCCGTCGGCCGCATCGAGGCGGTCGGATCGGCCGTGGACCCCGTCGGCATCGGGCAGCATGTCTTGGTCGAGGCAGCTCACGCGTCTCATCACATACTCGACGCCGACGGGTGCCAGTTCGTTCCGCCCGGCGTCGATTCCGAGCACGCCGCCTGGTTCGCGCTCGCGCAGATCGCGTTCAGGGGATTCTGGAACACCGAGACCAGGATCGGCGGGTCTGTGGTCGTTGTGGGGGCAGGGCCGATCGGCCAGATGGTGGTTCGCTGGGCGTCTGCCGCCGGTCTCGCCCGCATCGCCGTGGTGGATCCGGTCGCGGCGCGACTCACGCACGCGCTGGACGGGGGCGCGGATAACGTGTTCGGCTCGGCTCTGGGTGACGTCGCGGCACCGCTGCACATCGAGGGCGAGGCGATCCCCACAACGTATATCGACACGACGGGCAACCCGCACGTGTTCGCCGACGTATTGCGCCGTGCCCCGCGTTTCGGCCGGGTGGTCTTGCTGGGCGATGCGGGTGATCCTCGGGAGCAGCGGCTGACCTCGGACGTGCTGTTCAAGGATTTGACGATCGTCGGTGCGTTCGGCGCGCAGGTGCGCGAAGGGTGGCCGAACGAGCGTGTGAGACAGCTCTTTCTCGACCTGCTGAGCACCGGCAGATTCTCGTTGGACGGGATGATCTCGCACCGGTTCCGACCAGAGGAATGCCAGGAGGCCTATGAGCTTCTGGCACACTCACGAGAGTCGACAATGGGTGCCGCCTTCCTCTGGGAGTAAGAGGGTAACCGAGCGCGCCCGTGCGGCATCCCGGCACAAGACCGGGTGGGAAGGCCTGCTGAAGGCGAGCCGCCGCCTGTGGGACGCCGGTGTGCAGGCATACGCACTGGCCTTCGAAGCGGTGGTACAGCAGGGTGCAGATGTCAAACCCGCTGATGTCGTGGGTGTGAACATCCAACATTGGGTGGGCCCGGTGGGACTCGAACCCACGACCCGCGGATTAAAAGTCCGATGCTCTACCAACTGAGCTACAGGCCCGAGACTTCTAATCTACCGTGCCTGGCCGAGAATTCTGACCACATTCGTTCGCTGGGCGCGGAGTACCGTTAACCGGTGTGTGCGATCAGCGTATGCACTGAATCAGAGGGGGTGGTATGCACATGGCCGATGAATTTCACAAGCCCACGATGTTCCCGAGCAACGTCTTCGACGTCTTCGAAGGCGGGATGGACCCGGCCGAATCAAGCCGGATCACCCATGAGACGGCCACAGCACTTCTTGCACGAGTGCGGGCCGACCCAGACCCCGGGGTGGTCGACAGGCTCATCGCCTACACAGACATCCACGGGATCGCCGCGATCGCCGAACTGTGGTCACACGCGACACCACGCAGTCTTCCCGGCGCCCTGTGGCGCATCTACCTGTTGCGGTTGATGGTGAAGGAATCGCCGCACGAGAGCAGTTTCTTCTATCAGCGCGGCAGCGAGTCCCTTTTGACCATCGACCCCGTCGTCGCCGGTGCGTCGAGCCCCACCGGTCCGGCCGAGGTCGCCGCGCTCGCCGACCAGATCCTCCGTGGTGTGTTCGACGGCGACTTCGCCGTCGCTCTGGAACGTGCGGCGGCATTCTGCCGAGTGTCTGCACTCGGCTGCACGAGCGTGGCAGACGACGCAGAGATCGCAGAACCGGAACGATCGAGCGAGCTCACCACGAGAGCACTGAGGTTGTCACAACTTGCCCTGGAACTCACCGGATGCGCGCGGCTCTGGCGTCAGGAATCGCTCGACTGACCCGAACGGGCCTGCCACAAGCCCGCCCCGACCGCCGAGAGGGCAACCGACGGGTCTGAACGGTTGAACCCGCTGGACCGGAATACCATCCCGCGGCTTTTTGTTACACTGGGTGTGGCCGGGCCGCATAACCCCGGGCTCCAATATTTGCCGCTTCGAGCGGCCTTCCGCCGAGAGGCGTTCTTGCGGCCCGGTCCTCTCTGATTTTCGAGCCTCGGCTGACCCCAAGCATCCAGAAAAGCACTCAGACCCTTGATCTCGTCGGGTTTGAGTGCTTTTCTGCAGTGCTGTCACGGATTGCCCCGCGAGTCGCGGTCCGGTCGATCCGATCTATCCGAAGCGACCTGACACGTAGTCCTCTGTTGCCTGCACACTCGGCTGGGTGAAGATCGTGTCTGTGTCGTTGTACTCGATGAGCTTGCCCGGTTTGCCGGTTCCCGCGATGTTGAAGAACGCCGTGCGGTCGGACACCCGAGACGCCTGCTGCATGTTGTGCGTCACGATGACGATGGTGTACTCGGTCTTCATCTCTTCGATGAGATCCTCGATCGCGAGGGTCGAAATCGGGTCGAGGGCGGAACACGGCTCGTCCATAAGGATCACGTCCGGTTCAACGGCGATGGCCCGGGCGATGCACAGACGCTGCTGCTGACCGCCCGAGATCCCGGATCCCGGTTTGTCCAGGCGATCCTTGACCTCGTTCCACAGATTGGCGCCCCGGAGCGATTTCTCGACGAGGTCGTCTGCGTCGGACTTCGAGATGCGCTTGTTGTTGAGTTTCACACCGGCCAGCACGTTCTCGCGGATCGACATCGTCGGGAATGGGTTCGGGCGCTGGAACACCATGCCGATCTGACGGCGGACGATCACCGGGTCGACTCCCGGGCCATAGAGGTTGTTGCCGTCGATGAGCACGTCACCGTCTACGTATGCGCCTGGGATGACCTCGTGCATGCGGTTGAGTGTGCGGATGAACGTCGACTTGCCACAGCCAGATGGACCGATGAACGCGGTCACGCTACGGGGTTCGATGTTGAGGGTCACGCCCTCCACGGCCTTGAAATCGCCGTAGTAGACGTCGAGATCGTTGACTTCGATGCGTTTTGACAACTGGATTCCTTACGTTTCAGCGACCCGTTTTGGGAGCGAAGTATCTGGCGATGATCCTGGCGCCGATGTTGAGCACCATCACGATCAGAATGAGGGTGAGCGCGCCGGCCCAGGCCCGGTCGAGATACGCCTGCGGGTCTGACCCCTGGCTGACGTAGTTGCGGTACACCATCACCGGGAGGCTCTGCATAAAGCCCTCGAAGAGGTTGTAGTTCATGTTGTTCGTGAAGCCGGCGGCCACGAGCAGAGGCGCCGTCTCGCCGATGACGCGCGCGATGGCGAGTGTGACACCGGTCATGATTCCCGCGATTGCCGTCGGGATCACGATCTTGAGGATCGTGAGCCACTTCGGAACTCCGAGAGCATACGAGGCCTCGCGAAGCTCGTTGGGAACGATCTTGAGCATGTCCTCGCTCGAACGCACCACAACGGGAATCATCAAGACCGACAGGGCGATCGCTCCGGCGATGCCGATCTTGGTTCCCGGTCCGAAGACGAAAGCGAAAACGGCGTACGCGAACAGGCCGGCCACGATCGAAGGGATGCCCGTCATCACGTCGACGAAGAACCGGATGAGTCTCGCCAGCGTTCCCCTGCCGTACTCCACAAGGTAGATCGAGGTGAGCAGGCCGATCGGCACCGAGATGACGGTCGCGGTCAACGTCATCAGCAGCGTGCCGGTGATCGCGTGGACAGCGCCGCCGCCCTCGCCGACGACGTTGCGCATCGAGTTGGTGAAGAACGTGAAATCGAATCGTGTTGTCCCGTTGACGACAACTGTGATGACGAGCGAGATCAGCGGGGCGAGCGCGATCAGGAACGCCGTCGACACCAGGGTGGTGACGAGACGGTCTTTCGCCCGTCTGCTGCCTTCCACGAAGAAGGCCGCGACATACACAACGATTCCGTAGAGCAGCGCTCCGACGACAATGGCCGCGGCGACGTTGAGGCCCTCTGTCGACCCGGCGAGGTCGAGCAGCGCGAACGCCGCGAAAGAGATCGCAAGCGAACCGACGAGGATCAGCCAGGGGGCGGGCTTCGGCAGGCGTCCACTCGCGTAGACGTTTGTGATCGGCCGTGATGCGGTGGTGTTCGTCATCAGTTCGCTCCCGAGAATTCACTGCGGCGGCTGACGATCCAGCGCGCGATCATGTTGACGACAAGCGTGATGGCGAACAGCAGCAGCCCGGTCGCGATGAGCACGTTGACGTTGAGCCCGAATGCCTCGGGAAAGCTGAGTGCGATGTTCGCCGCGATCGTGCCGGGGTTCGACGACGTCAGGAGCGCGAACGTGATTCCACCGGAGGCGGACAGCACCATCGCGACGGCCATGGTCTCGCCGAGCGCCCGCCCGAGGCCGAGCATGGCGGCCGAGACGATTCCGGCTCTGCCGAAGGGGAAGACCGACATCTTGATCATCTCCCATCGGGTTGCGCCGAGAGCGAGCGCCGCCTCTTCGTGCAGCACAGGAGTCTGCAGGAACACCTCGCGGCAGAGGGCGGTGATGATCGGAAGGATCATCACCGCGAGAACGATCGCCGCGGTGAGGATGGTGCGTCCGGTTCCGGAGACGGGAGGCGCGAAGAGCGGGAACCAGCCGAGATTGTCGACAAGCCACGAGTAGAACGGCTGGATGGCCGGGGCGAGAACGCTTCCGCCCCAGAGGCCGAAGACCACGGAGGGCACGGCGGCGAGCAGGTCGATGATGTATCCGAGGCCCTGCGCGAGCTTTCTCGGGGCGAAGTGCGAGATGAAAAGCGCGATTCCGATGGCGACGGGCACCGCCATGACCAGGGCGAGGAACGCCGACCAGAGGGTGCCGAAGGCCAGGGGGGCCACGTAGGTCCAGAAGGTGTTGCCGCGGAGGATCGGAATGTCTTCCGGGTTCGAGGTGATCGCGGGAACGCCCTGCATGATCAGGTAGGCGGCGACCGCGGCGAGAATGGCGAGGATGAGGGTGCCTGCGGTGAGGGTCGCACCAGAGAACACCTGGTCACCGAGACGTTTCTTGGCGGCGGTGCGGGGCGACCGGGACGCGGCCGTTGACGAGGTCATCTGGGCTTTTTCCCCAATGCGGGTCAGGTGAAGAGGGGGCTGGCGGGGACTGAGACTGCTGTCACAACCTCAGTGTGCCCGGTGCCGCCTCGCTCGCACAATGTGCGTGGCGGCACCGGGCACACCCGGTGGATTACTTGATGGCGTCCACAGCGGTGGATGCGGCGTCGAACAGCTTCGATGAGATCGGAGCTGTTCCGGCGGCGTCCGCAGAAGCGGCCTGGCCTTCTTCGCTGATGATGTAGCTGAAGTACGCCTTCACGAGCTCTGCGGCCTCAGCATCTGCGTACTCGTTGCAGCCGATGAGGTAGCTCACGAGAACGACGGGGTAGACACCCTCTTCGGTCGAGGTGCGGTCGAGTTCGATCGCGAGGTCACCCTCGCCGCGGCCCTCACCGAAGGGGGAGGCGTCGACGATGGCCGCTGCAGCCTCCGCCGAGTACGGCACGTACTCTTCGCCGACCTTCACCGCGACGGTGCCGAGGCCTTCGGCGCGCGACGCATCTGCGTAGCCGAAGGTTCCTTCGCCGCCCTTGACGGCATCCACAACGCCCGACGTGCCCTGTGCCGCCTCGCCGCCGTCGTACGGCCAGTCACCTGAGACCTCGGCCTCCCAGACAGCCGGGGCGTTTGCGCTCAGGTACTCTGCGAGGTTCTCGGTGGTGCCGGACTCGTCTGCGCGGTGCACCGGGGTGATCGCGAGGTCGGGCAGATCGGCGTCAGGGTTCTGCGAGACGATGGCCTCGTCGTTCCACGTGGTGATGTCGCCCTTGAGGATGCCGGCGATCGTCGCTGCGTCGAGGTCGAGCGAGTCGACGCCCTCGAGGTTGAAGATCACGGCGATCGGCGAGATGTACGCCGGGATCTCGACGATTCCCGTGCCCGGCGCGCAGGATCCGAAGTTGTCCTCTGCGATCTCTTCGTTGGTGAACGCGCGGTCCGAGCCGGCGAACGAGCTCGCCCCGGCAACGAAGTTGTCACGCCCCGCACCCGAGCCATCGGGGGAGTACTCGACGGTCACCTCGGGGTTGGCCTCCTGGAACCCGGTGATCCATGTGGTCTGTGCGACCTCCTGCGACGATGCGCCGGCGCCGATGAGCGTACCGGAGAGTGTGCTGCCCGTGTCGCCCGTGTCGCCGCCTGGCTCCTCGTTCGCCGCGCACGAGGTGAGCGTGATCGCGGCGAGTGCCGTAATGGCCGCTACACGGCCAAGGTGTGAAATCTTCACAGGTTTCTTCCATTCGTTGTGATCGGAACAGGCCGGTGCAGGCCCGTGTCAGACGTTAGGCGCGAGGCTTAACGAGAGTCCCTCATCACGGTAAACAGAAGGTTAACGACCAACGACAACTCCGCTGTTCGCTTCAGAGCGGGGGCGCATGCGTCTCGATCGAGATGATCCCGGAACTCGGGTTCGTCGCGCTGAGGTGCACAACAGAGAACGCCGCGGTTTCCAGATCGGCCGCGCTGCGCAGATACGAGCCGGTGATGCTCCCGGTCGCGAGGGCGATCTCTCGCAGGATCTCGGGCAGAACCGGGCCGTGACTGCAGAGAACGGCTGTTTTGCCCGACCTGACCCTTTTGCCGACGACCTTGCGCACGTCGCCCGCGCCCTGTTCGTAGGCATCCTGGCTGATCAGTTCGCTCCGTTTGAGCTCCAGGCCCACCGAGGCCGCCAGAGGGGCCACGGTCGTCACGCATCGCACAGCGGTGCTGGTGACGATTCGGCGCACCCCGAACGCCTTGAGGGCGGGCACGATGCCGGCCGCCTGTTCCACGCCGCGTTTCGTGAGCGGCCTGGACGCATCCGGGCCGTCCCACGACGAAGGCGAGACGGCTTTTCCGTGCCTGAGGGCGATCAGGGCGAATGTGCGCATGATGCCGTCGTCGACCAGCTTGGAGAAGGTGTTGAGGATGTCGACGTCACGGTCGTACGTGAGGTAGTTCCGCGCGCGACGGATCGTCACCCATTCGAGCGCTGCGACCTCATGGTTCGGCACGAACGTCGATGAGCGGATCGCGGACTCCCTGACCTCGGCGGCCCAGTAGTGCACGATCTTCTTGCGACCGCTCGAGAGCGGGTAGCTCGAGACTCCGAGCGGCACACCGAGCGCGATCGTCAAGCCCGTCTCTTCTTTGATCTCTCGCACCGCCGTTTCGGGAAGCGTCTCGCCGGCATCCACTTTGCCCTTCGGGATGGTGACGTCGCCATAGGCTGTGCGGTGGATCAGCAGAACGTGGGCCTTGCCGTCGATCATTCGCCAGCAGACGGCTCCGGCAGCATAGACGGCCTTCTCTGCCGTCATCGGCGCACCCGTGAACGACGTTTGAGGCTGGTGTTGAGCATAAGCCTATCTTGCAGGTCGACCAGTGGCTCGTGCGAATCGTCTGTGCTGTGCCGTGACCAGACGCCCTCTGAATCGAGGTGCCATGACTGTGTTCCGTCGTCCATGGCGATGGTGAACATCTCGTCGATGTCGCGCAGGTGCGCGGGGTCGATCAACCGGACGAGGGCCTCGACCCTTCTGTCGAGATTGCGGTGCATCATGTCGGCACTGCCGATGAACACCTGCGGGTCCCCCTCGTTGTGGAACGAGAACACACGCGAGTGCTCCAGGTATCTGCCCAGGATGGAGCGGACCCTGATCGTCTCGCTCAGGCCGGGCTGGCCGGGTTTGAGGCTGCAGATTCCGCGCACCCAGATGTCGATGGGGACCCCGGCCTGGCTCGCCAGGTAGAGGGCGTCGATGATCGACTCGTCGACTATCGAGTTGACTTTGATGCGGATGCCGCTCGGTTTTCCGGCGAGCGCATTGCGTCGTTCCTGGTCGATGCGCTTGAGCAGGCCTTTTCTCAGGTGCAGGGGAGCGACGAGCAGGCGCTTGAACTTCTTCTCGATGGCATAGCCGCTGAGCTCGTTGAACAGCCGGGTGAGGTCTTTGCCGACCTGGTCGTCTGCCGTGAAGAGCCCGAGGTCTTCATAGATCCGGCTGGTCTTCGGGTTGTAGTTGCCGGTGCCGACGTGGCTGTAATGCCGGAGCACACCCTCTTCTTCGCGTATGACGAGCGCGAGCTTGCAGTGCGTCTTCAGCCCGACGAGCCCGTAGACGACATGCACACCCGCTTTCTCGAGCTTGCGTGCCCAGGTGATGTTCGCCTGCTCATCGAATCTCGCCTTGATCTCGACGAGCGCGAGCACCTGCTTGCCGGCCTCCGCGGCGTCGATGAGCGCCTCGACGATCGGGGAGTCGCCAGAGGTCCGATAGAGGGTCTGCTTGATGGCGAGCACATGCGGATCGGTCGCCGCTTGTTCCAGAAAGGCCTGCACACTCGTCGCGAAAGACTCGTACGGGTGGTGGACGAGAACATCCTGACGCGAGATCGCGGCGAAGATGTCGACCTGATCCCCGGCCTCCGGGGGGCGGAACTGCACGGCGGTGGTCGGAACGTGCTTCGGATACCTCAGATCGGGCCGATCGATCACGGACAGGCTGAAGAGCCCCCCGAGATCGAGCGGGGCGGGCAGCCGATACACCTCTTGTGTGGTGATGTCGAGCTCTCGCACGAGAAGGCCGAGCGTGACGTCATCCATGTCGTCGGTGATCTCGAGCCGGATCGGCGGGCCGAAACGCCGGCGAAGAAGCTCTTTCTCGAGCGCCTGGATGAGGTTCTCCGATTCGTCTTCTTCGATCTCGACGTCTTCGTTGCGTGTCACACGGAACACGTGGTGTTCGAGGATGTCCATTCCGGGGAAGAGATCGCCGAGGTGGTTCGCAATGAGGTCTTCGAGCGAGATGAATCGTATGGGATCACCGGGAACGCGCGGGTCCACTGAGATGAAACGCGGCAGCATCTGCGGCACTTTGAGCCTCGCGAACTCCTGACGCCCGGTGCGCGAGTTGCGCACTCGAACGGCCAGATTGAGCGAGAGCCCGGAGATATACGGGAACGGGTGCGCCGGGTCGACGGCGAGCGGCATCAGCACCGGAAAGATCTGGTTGCCGAAGTACTCGGTGAGGCGGCTGCGATCGTCGTCTGTGAGATCGTCCCAGGTGACGATGCTGATGCCGCTTTCCGCGAGGCGGGGTCTCACGAGCTCGTGCCAGGCGCGTGCGTGCCGCAACTGCAGGTCGTGTGCCGTCTCTGAGATGTCGCTCAGGATGTCGGCCGGCGCACGCCCGACGTTCGAGGGCACAGCGAGTCCGGTGAGAATGCGCCGTTTGAGTCCGGCCACACGCACCATAAAGAACTCGTCGAGGTTCGAGGCGAAGATCGCCAGAAAGTTCACTCGTTCGTGCACGGGGACCATCACGTCTTCGGCCAGTTCGAGCACCCGCTGGTTGAAGGCGAGCCAGCTCAGCTCTCGGTCGAGGTAACGCCCCTCCGGCAGCGCCGGGACCTCCTGCTCGATGGCTGGTTCGAAATCGTCGTCGTCGCCCCAGAGACCGGAGTCCATTGCGATGGTGTCGGTGACCATTGCAACATCTTGTCATCTTTGTGTGAACGGGCGGTGAAATCCTTCAGGGGCGCAGGTAGTGAACATCGACGGTGTGATCGGCGAACCCCATGGATCTGTAGAGACCGACGGCGCGGGTGTTCTCGTCATCGACATAGAGCGCTGCAGTCCGGCAGCCGCGTTCGCGCAGCCGCCTGAGTCCAGCGGCCATAAGCGATCGGCCCAGTCCGCGCCCCGCGGCGTCTGCGTCGACTCCGAGCACATAGATCTCGCCGACGTCTCCATCGACCTTCAGCCAGTTGTACCCGGCCATCGTGCCGTCACTGTTTCTGGCGATCAGCATGTCGCCGGCATCGAACCAGGGTTCGGCCTCGCGTGCGATGAGGTCGCCGACGCTCATTCGTCCCTGCTCAGGGTGTCCGGCGAAGATGCGTCCGTTGAGTGCCACCCATTCCGGCTCGTCCCTCCCGGGGCGGAACGATCCGATCCGCACAGGGTCAGGTGCTCTCGCCTGCTCCGCGGCAGGGTCGGCCTCTGAGTCGACGGATGCCGTGAGCGGCATGCGCAGCTGCAACAGGGTGCGCACGGGCACAAACCCGAATCGCCGGGCGAGGTGCCTGGACGCCGGGTGATCACCGTGTGCCCACGCGCGCCGTACGGCTGACCCGTCGTCTTCGAGCACCATCGACGCGAGCGCCGTTCCGCACCCCTGTCGTCTGAACGACGGATCGATGACGAGCTCGAGCTCGCCCATGCCCACGACGGCCGCGCCGATCGCTGTCGCCGCGTCGGGCGTTCGCGTCGCGAGCAGCAGAGTCCGTGCCCCGGTGGTGATGTCGATGAGCGCCTGGTCGTTGAACGGAGGCTGCCCGTCGGCGTCGGACGCGGCGTGCGCTATCCGTTCGAGGGCCCGGCGGGCGGTCGAATCGGACTCAGACGGCCGGAGCAGAGTCAGTCGCTGCATTGTCCTCTTCATAGACGTTGAAGCGGTACCCGACGTTGCGGACGGTGCCGATGAGCGATTCGAGGTCGCCGAGTTTCGCCCGCAGCCGCCTCACGTGCACGTCGACTGTGCGCGTTCCGCCGAAGTAGTCGTACCCCCAGACCTCACTCAGAAGCTGTTCGCGGGTGAACACCCGTGACGGGTGCGACGCGAAGAACCTCAGGAGCTCGAACTCCTTATAGGTGAGGTCGAGCGGCTTGCCCTGTACTTTTGCCGAATAACTGGCTTCATCGATCACCACACCCGATGTCTGGATCTTCGTGGCGGTGTGCTCCTGGCTCTGGCGTCCGATCGCCAGGCGGATGCGGGCATCCACCTCTGCAGGGCCGGCGGCGTCGACGATGACGTCGTCCACACCCCAGTCGGCGCTCACGGCCGTGAGGCCGCCCTCTGTGAGCACGATGAGCAGGGGGATGTTGAGCCCTGTCGTTCTCAGGATCTTGCAGAGCGATTTGGCGCCGGCGAGGTCGGTTCTGGCATCGATGATCAACACGTCGCTGCTCGGTGCGTTCACGAGCTGCGCCGGCTGGGCGGGGATCTGACGCACCCGGTGGCTGAGGAAGGCGAGCGAGGGCAGCACGTCGTTGTCGACCTGGGAGGTCAGGATCAACAGTTGCGCCACGTGGACCTCCAGTGATTGCCTGGACCCATCTTAGCGGCGCGACCGGGCCGGCAGGCACACGGACCGGCGATGCCGCCCGGCGATGCGCCGCACGTGACCACGGCGCAGCGGTGGAGTGCACGGTGGACTCGCCATCGGCGGTCAGGCAGAATACGTGTGTGACCTCTGACATTCCGCTGCCCGTTACCCGAACGATCGGCACGGTGGTGACGGTGTGGGCCGTCGCGATCGTCGGGGGTGTTCTGGCCGGGATCGTCGCGTCGCCCGACGCGCTGTTCTCATGGCTTGCCATCGTTCTCGCCGCGTGCGTTGTGCTCACGTTTGTGCTCCAACTCGCCACGCACGAGAAGAACGGTTTCATCCTGCGCGTCGCTGCGTCGGTCACGGGCGCTGTGGTGCTGATCGCGCTCATCTCGGGTGTTCTCGCACTCCTCGCCGTGCTCCAGCAGCCCGTATAGGCCCCTGGAGCCTGTCCGAGCGGACGGCTGCACGAGACGGCTGCACTAGACTGAGAGCATGCTCGCACTCGAACTGTTTTTTATCGGGCTGCTCGGTCTCGCCAGCCTCGCCATCGCCTGGGTCTCAGGCGTCGTTGTGTGGAACCTGTTCCGCGGACAGCGCTGATTGCCTCGCTGAGCCATGATCGAACTCCCCACCGATCTTCCCGCTGAGCTCGTGCCGCTCTCGTGGCTCGTCGGCGTGTGGGAGGGCAGTGGCGTCGTCGACTACCGGATCGGCGACGATTCGGTGAGTCGTGAGTTCGGGCAGCGCATGAGCTTCAGCCACGACGGGCTGCCCTACCTCAATTACACGTCGCAGACCTGGTTGCTCGGTGACGCCAGCGACGACGATGCGAGCGGCGGCGACGCAGACGGCTCCGGCATCCTCGAGGTCACGCCGCTGGTCGCGGAGTCCGGGTACTGGCGCCTGCACCGCGGGCTGCAGCCGGGTGACCCGGGCCCGGCCATGCTTCCGGCGCAGGGAGAACGCCCGTTCACCACAACGGAGCAGGTGGAGACCCTCCGCAACGACGGCGGCGGATTCGACGTGCAGGTGGCGATCGTCCACCCGGACGGTGTCAACGAGCTCTACCTGGGCCAGATCGCCGGACCGAGGATCGACCTGGCCACGGATGCGGTGATGCGCGCGGCGGGGTCGAAGGACTATTCGGCTGCGACACGAATGTATGGGCTCGTCGACGGGCACCTGCTGTGGGCATGGGACATCGCGGCGCTCGGCCAGGACCTGCGTACACACGCATCGGGGCGGTTGGCGAGGGTTGAGTGACGTGACCGGTTCCTCACCCTTCTTCTCGATCGACGGAGCCGTCGCGATTCCGGATCTCGTGGACGAGGGGGTGCCCGCGCACTACGGCAACCCGATCGGGGAACAACGCGCTCTCGAAGAGGCGCGCGCGATCGTCGACCTCTCACACCGGGCTGTGGTCACGATCAGCGGAGAAGACCGCCTGAGCTGGCTGCACTCCCTGACATCTGCCGAGCTCGCCACGCTTCAGCCCGGTGTCTCGCGCGAGACACTCCTGCTCGATCACCAGGGCCGGCTCGAGCACGCGGTGAAGCTGATCGACGACGGCACAACCGTGTGGATGCTCGTGGAACCGACTGCAGCGGCCGATCTTGTGGCCTGGCTCGACCGAATGCGGTTCATGCTTCGTGTCGAGGTGGCCGATCGCACAGCCGACTATGCGGTGATCGGTTTCACCGGGGACAGCCCCGGCGATGTTCCCACGGTCACGATCAACGGCATCCCTCTCGTGTGGAGGGACCCGTGGAACAGTGTGCTGCCCGGCGGGCATCAGTACGCGGGCGGCGAGCACCAGGGGGAGGGATGGACGTGGGCGGAGGCGATCGTCGATCGCGGCGCCCTCGCCGCCATCGCCGCCGGGCGTTCTCCGTCGCACGTCGCGGGCAGCCTCGCGGCAGAAGCGCTTCGAATCGCGGCCTGGCGCCCGCGATTCGCCACCGAGGTCGACGAGAAGACGATTCCGCACGAGCTCGACTGGCTGCGGACCGCCGTCCACCTGAGCAAGGGCTGCTATCGCGGGCAAGAGACCGTGGCGAAGGTGCACAACCTCGGGCATCCGCCGCGCCGGCTGGTGTTCCTGCACCTCGACGGTTCCGACTCGGTGCTGCCGAGCCACGGTGCGACCGTGAGCGTCGAGCGCGACGGGGAGCTGAAGCCGGTCGGGCAGGTGACGAGCGCCGCTCTGCACCACGAGCTCGGGCCCGTCGCCCTGGCCGTCATCAAACGAAACGTCGATCCTGCCGCCGTGCTGACCGTCGACGAACACGGGTCCGTCGTCACCGCCAGCCAGCAGGTCATCGTGCCCTCTGACGCCGGCGCCGTCGCCGACCTTCCCCGGCTGCCTCGCCTCGGCGCGGTCCGCCGACCGGGCGCCTGACGCCCGCCGAGACCAGACGCCGTGTGGTCTCGCCGAGCACACCATAGGCTAGAGGCATGTCTGAGCCATACACACTCATCCTGTTGCGCCACGGCAACAGCGACTGGAATCAAAAGAACCTCTTCACGGGCTGGGTCGACGTGCGTCTCAGCGAGCAGGGCGTCGCCGAGGCGACACATGCCGGCGACCTGCTGATCGAAGCCGGACTTGCCCCCGACGTGCAATACACGTCGATGTTGACGAGAGCCATCCAGACCGCGAACATCACTCTCGACGTCGCGGACCGCGCCTGGATCCCGGTCAAGCGATCGTGGCGCCTCAACGAACGTCACTATGGTGCGTTGCAGGGCAAAGACAAGGCGCAGACCCTTGAGGAGTACGGTCAGGAGCAGTTCCAGATCTGGCGCCGCTCGTTCGACACCCCACCACCCCCGATCGACGACGACAACGAGTACTCACAGGCGGATGACCCGCGCTACGCGGACATCGACGGTGACGTGCCGAAGACGGAGTGCCTGAAAGACGTGATCGCGCGGATGCTCCCCTACTGGGAGTCAGACATCGCGATCGATCTGAGGGCGGGCAAGACGGTTCTGGTCACCGCACACGGAAACTCGCTCCGGGCGCTCGTGAAGCACCTCGACGGCATCTCTGACGACGACATCGCCGAGCTGAACATCCCGACCGGGATCCCCCTGGTCTACAAGATCGGCTCAGACCTGATGCCGATCGAGCCCGCTGTGTACCTCGACCCCGAGGCGGCGGCGGCGGGAGCGGCGGCTGTCGCCTCTCAGGGCAAGTCCCGCTGAGCGACGGAGACCGATCGAAGCTCACAGAAAGAGGGACCCCGTCTCACGACGGGGTCCCTCTTCTCTGTCTGCTCAGTCTCTGCTTCTGCTTCTGCTCAGTCTTTGCTTCTGCTCAGTCTCTGCTTCTGCTCAGTCTCTGCATCGGATCGGTCCTGCATCGGACGGGAGTGGCCTCAGACCTCGAGGCTGGGATCCTCTGCGCCGGCCCAGTCGCCGGTCACCAGGTACTGGACCTTCTTGGCGATCGAGACCGCGTGGTCGGCGAAGCGCTCGTGGTAGCGAGAGGCGAGGGTGGCGTCGACAGTCGCAACGGCCTCGCCGCGCCAGGTGTCGCCGAGCACTTTGTCGAACACCGCGACGTGAAGCTCATCGACCTTGTCGTCTTCGTTGCGGATCTGCTCGGCGAGGTTGACGTCCTGCGTGCGCAGCAGCTCGGCGAGCTGGCGTGAGATCTCGACGTCGAGCCGGCCCATCTCTTTGAATGTCGAACGAAGCCCCTTCGGCACTGCGCGCTCCGGGAACCGGTAGCGTGCCAGCTGCGCGATGTGACCGGACATGTCGCCCATGCGCTCGAGCGAGGCGCTGATGCGCAGTGCGCTCACGATGATGCGCAGGTCGCGGGCGACGGGTGACTGCCTGGCAAGAATATTGATGGCCAGCTCGTCGAGCTCGACCGTCAGCTCGTCGATTCTGCTGTCGTTCTCGATCACCTCTTCTGCGACGACGACGTTCGACTCGTTGAAGGCGTGGACGGCATTGGTGATGGAGACGTGTACGAGTTCGGCGAGCTCCACGAGACGCTCCTGTACCTCTCGCATCTCTTGCTGGAATACGTCGCGCATAAGGGTCTCCGTTTCGATCTCGGTCAGGCGGCATGTCACACGCGCACACCCGCGGTCAAGGATGCAGGCTCAAGGTTAACGAATGGTTGTCGCGTGCTGAACACTCAACAAAATCCCCTGATCAGGCCACGCGTGGAATTTGCGCCTCGTCTTGTGCCTCTAATCTAGTCGTATGGACCCCACCTGGTTGGTGCTCGCGGCTCTGGCACTCGGCCTCGTGGTCGGTGCGAGTCTGACCGTGTTCTTCTACTCTGCAGCGCGACGTGGTGAGAACGTGCGCGGGGTCGTCACGCCCTCGGTGCCCGACGGCGTCGATCAGGTGCTCGACGTTCTCGAGAGCGCGGGAATCGTCGTCGACCCGTCAGGGAACGTCGTCAGGGCATCGCCCGGTGCGTTCGCGCTCGGGTTGGTGCAGTCCGGCCGGATCGCGCACAAGGAGCTGTCTGACCTTGCCGTCACCGTGCGCGACACCGGAGAGACGATCTCAACAGACTTCGAACTGAGCCGCGGTCGCTTCGGCGACTCGAGCAGGCATCTCGTTGTGCGAGGGGCGAGGCTGGGGACCCGCTACATTCTGCTGCTTGCCCAGGACCACACCGAGAGCAGGCGCCTTGACGAGGTCAGGCGTGACTTCATCGCGAACATCAGCCACGAGCTCAAGACCCCGATCGGCGCCGTCAGCCTGCTCGCCGAGGCACTCGAACCCGCTGCGGACGACCCTGAACAGGTGCGCAAGTTCGCCGATCGGCTGAGTGCAGAGGCATCGAGGCTCGCCAGGATCACCGCTGAGATCATCGAACTCTCCAGGCTCCAGGCCGCGGATGCTCTGCACAGGCCTCAGCTGCTCAAAGTCGACCACATCATCGTCGCGGCCACCGACCAGAACCGCGTCGCGGCCGACGCCTCGGGCATCGAGCTGGTCACCGGCGGCGACACGAAAGCACGCGTCTACGGCGACGAGGCGCTCCTTGTGGTCGCTGTGCACAATCTCATCTCGAATGCCATCGCATATTCGCCGCCGGGCGGTCGCGTCGGAATCGGCGTCACCCGAGACAACGGGATCGTCGAGATCACGGTCACAGACCAGGGCGTCGGGATTCCAGACGACGAGCGCGACCGTGTGTTCGAGCGCTTCTACCGGGTCGACCAGGCGCGGTCGCGCGACACCGGCGGCACAGGGCTCGGGCTGTCGATCGTCAAGCACACAGTGCTCAACCACGGCGGCGACGTTCGCGTCTGGTCAGCGCTCGGCAAGGGTTCGAGCTTCACCATTCGCCTGCCAGAGGCAGACGAGACGACAGCACCGGAATCATCCGATGCGCAGACGGCAACAGGAGAAGACCTATGACGCACATACTTCTGGTCGAGGACGAAAACTCGCTGAGCGAGCCGCTGGCGTACCTGCTCGGACGGGAAGGGTATGAGGTGGATGTCGCCGCGGACGGCCCGACCGCCGTGCAGGCGTTCCTGTCCGCGGAGCCGGACCTTGTGCTTCTCGATCTGATGCTGCCGGGGATTCCGGGAACCGAGGTCTGCAGGCAGATCCGCGCCGTGTCGCCTGTGCCCATCATCATGCTCACGGCGAAGGATTCAGAGGTCGACATCGTGGTCGGCCTCGAGCTCGGCGCAGACGACTATGTGACGAAACCGTACTCCAGCCGTGAGCTGCTCGCTCGCATCCGCGCCGTGCTCAGGCGCAGGCAGAGCGATATCGACGAGGTCGACGAGAGCATTCTCGAGGCCGGTTCCGTGCGCATGGACGTCGACCGCCACACCGTCGAGGTGAGGGGCACAGAGATCTCGATGCCCCTCAAGGAGTTCGAGCTTCTCGAACTTCTCTTGCGCAACGCAGGTCGTGTGCTCACGAGGGGCCAGCTGATCGACCGGGTGTGGGGGAGCGACTACTTCGGTGACACCAAAACGCTCGACGTGCACATCAAGCGCATCCGCTCCCGTATCGAAGAGAACCCCTCCGAACCGCGTATGCTCGTCACGGTGCGTGGGCTCGGCTACCGCTTCGAGACGTGACGGCCTTTCTCGTGTGCCGTGGCCGCGATCACGCCGTTGACGCGGCGGTGTGAGCTACTCTGCGGCCGCTTCTTCGGACGCTTCTTTTGGAACGAACGTCGAGTACTGCTTCTGCTCGCCGTCGAGAACGGGAACGCGGGCTTCGACGCCTGATTCTTGACCGTATTGAAAGTAGATGTCGAGCAACGACCCGGGAATCGAGTCGATGTCAGGCAGCAGAACGGCATCCGTGGTGTCGCCGCCGAAACCGACCGTCGCGTTCTCGTCGACCATCACGTCGATGGTCTCGGTGCCGGATCCGGACTCGTACTGCACCTGAAGCATATGAGCGCTGCCGGTGTTCACAGCGGTGAAGACCAGATTGCCGTCGACTCCGTCGTCCGAGACGACCACTGCGTCGAGGATCTTGATCGTGCCGACGGTCGCGCTCACGCCGTCGCTCGCGTCGTACTCGAGGGTGGTCGCCTGCGGAGCGACGAGACCGCACGCGCTCGTGCCCAGAATGACCGCAGCCGCCACGGCCGCCGATGCGAGAAAACGCGCCTTCACTAGTCCTCCAGAAGAACGGGGAGCAGGCGAGCAGAGAGACGCACGCGTGCCGGGAACACAAACCACTTTATCGTAGCGCGGCCTGCCTCTTCGCCGGTGCTTGGCGTACTTTAGCGCATACCGCCTGTGGTATCCTTATAGACGCTGAAGGGATCCACATCAATGCTTTTTGAGGTTGGCGAAACCGTCGTATACCCGCACCATGGGGCCGCAACTATTGCGGAAGTCAAGACACGAGTCATCAAGGGTGAAGAGAAGCTGTACCTCAAGCTCCGAGTCACTCAGGGCGACCTGGTGATCGAAGTACCCGCAGACAATGTCGACCTCGTCGGCGTGCGAGACGTCATCGGTAAAGAGGGCCTCGAGAAGGTGTTCGAGGTGCTTCGCGCACCGTTCACCGAAGAGCCGACCAACTGGTCCCGTCGTTACAAGGCAAACCTGGAGAAGCTCGCGTCAGGGGATGTCATCAAGGTGAGCGAGGTCGTGCGCGATCTATGGCGTCGTGACCAGGACCGCGGACTGTCCGCCGGAGAAAAGCGTATGCTCGCGAAAGCGCGGCAGATCCTGATCTCAGAACTCGCTCTTGCAGAGAAGACAGACGAAGAGAAGGCCTCGACGGTTCTCGACGAGGTTCTGGCTTCTTAGGTCTCGACAAGCTCGACCACCGGGGCGGGGTGTGCTCGACCACCGGGGCGGGGTGTGCTCGACCACCGGGGCGAGGTCTGCTCCCGCAGCCCGGTAACGTTGCTCAGGTGAGAGCTGAACCTGAGATCGCCGTGATCGTCGTCGCCGCGGGCAGCGGTTCGCGACTCGGCGCAGACAAGCCGAAGGCTTTCGTCGCATGCGGAGGGCGGACCCTGCTCGAGCGGGCACTGTATTCCGTTCTCGGGATGCAACGAGAAGCACAGGTCATCGCGGTCGTGCCGTTCGAGCTCGTGGGCGAAGCCGAGCGGATGTGCTCTGCCGTCGCCGGCCACGCGCGCGATTCTGTGAGCGTCGTCGCCGGCGGCGACACCAGGCAGCTGTCGGTCAGCGCCGGCCTCGCCGCGATCAGCTCGTCCGTTCGCACGGTTCTTGTGCACGACGCCGCACGTGCGCTCACCCCCGCTGCACAGTTCGAGCGCGTGACCGACGCGGTAGAGGCGCGTGGGCACGGCGTCGTCCCAGGGGTGCCCGTGAGCGACACCATCAAGAGCGTCGACGAGGGCGAAACCGTGACGGGCACCGTCGATCGTTCTGTGCTGCGGGCCGTCCAGACCCCGCAGGGATTTCCACGCGATGCGCTCGTCGACGCCTACCGGCGGGCGAGCCGCGAGTACACGGACGACGCGGCGCTCTTCGCGGACGCCGGCCATCAGGTCGATGTCGTCGCAGGCGATCCACAGGCCTTCAAGATCACCACGCCGTGGGACCTGCAGCGGGCAGAGAACCTCGTGGCCACAACGCTCCCGGCCGAGCGCGATCAGCGAACCGGCGTCGGCATCGACGTGCACGCATACGACGACACCGCACAGCTCTGGCTGGCCGGACTCTTCTGGCCCGGCGAGCCGGGCCTCGCCGGGCACAGCGACGGCGATGTCGTCTGCCACGCCATCACCGACGCGCTGCTCTCGGCAGCGGGACTCGGCGATATCGGCTCGGTGTTCGGAACGGACGACCCGGCGTTCTCCGGTGCGCACGGCGAGGTGTTCGTGCGCCGGGGCGCAGAGCGGCTCGGAGCAGCGGGGTTCCGCATACAGAACGTCGCCGTGCAACTCATCGGAAACTCACCGAGGCTCGCTGGCAGACGCCATGAAGCCGAAGGCGTTCTCAGCTCCTGGCTCGGAGCGCCGGTCAGTCTGTCTGCCACAACAGCAGACGGACTCGGGTTCACCGGCCGGGGAGAGGGTGTGTGCGCCATTGCGACAGCTCTCATCCGCCGCCAGTAGTCTTAACCGGTGACTCTGCGACTTTACGACACCAAGGCTCAGGCCTTGCGTGACTTCACCCCGATCACTCCAGGCGCCGTGGGGATGTACGTGTGTGGTCCGACCGTGCAATCGTCGCCGCACATCGGGCACTTGCGGTCCGCGCTTGTGTATGACCAGCTGAGGCGGTGGCTGAACGTCAGCGGCTACGACGTCACGCTGATCCGCAACGTCACAGACATCGATGACAAAGTGCTCGCCGGCGCGACGGAAAACGAACAGTGGTGGGCGCTCGCATACCGGATGGAGCTGGAGTTCACAGCTGCATACAACGCTCTCGCCATTCAGGCGCCGACATACGAGCCGAGGGCGACGGCGAACATCCAACACATGCACGTTATGATCACGCGTCTCATCGACAGCGGTCACGCCTATGCTGCAGCCGATGGATCGGGTGACGTGTACTTCGACGTGCGCAGCTGGTCGTCCTACGGAGAGCTCACGCGCCAGAGCATCGACAGCATGGAGGCAGCGGCAGACGCCGAACCTCGAGGAAAACGCGATCCCCGGGACTTCGCCCTCTGGAAGGGGCACAAGGAATCAGAGCCGCGGTCCGCGTCGTGGCCGAGCCCGTGGGGTGACGGCAGGCCCGGATGGCACATCGAGTGCTCGGCGATGTCGAGCAGATACCTGGGTGCGCATTTCGACATCCACGGCGGTGGACTCGACCTGAGATTCCCGCACCACGAGAACGAGCTGGCGCAGTCGACAGCGGCCGGCGAGGGGTTCGCGAACTACTGGGTGCACAACGGCCTGGTCCACGTCAACGGGCAGAAGATGTCGAAGTCGCTGGGGAACTCGGTGTACGCGGCCGATCTGCTCGGTGCCGCCAGGCCGATCGTCGTCCGCTATTTTCTCGGGCAAGCGCACTATCGATCGACCATCGACTATCACGACAATGCGCTCACAGAGGCCGAGGCGGCACTCGATCGGATCGAGAGCTTTCTCGAGCGGGTCTCAAGACGCCTGCACGGCACGCGGTTCGCGGGCACGGGCGTCGAGACGATCCCAGATGCCTTCGCCGACGCCATGAACGACGATCTGTCTGTGCCGCAGGCCCTCGCCGTGCTGCACGAGACCGTGCGGCTGGGGAACCAGGCCATAGACGGTGAGGATCTGGCGCTCGCAGCCCGCTGTCAGGGGCATGTGGTCGCCATGACCGATATCCTCGGAATCAACCCGCTCTCACCCGAGTGGCGGCAGATGGAGCAGACATCAGCGTACGCGGCGCTCTCGCGTCTCGTCGATGTGCTCATCACAGAACGCGAGCGGGCGCGAAACACACGCGATTTCTCGACAGCAGACCGAATACGTGATGAACTCGCAACTGCGGGCATCACCGTGGAAGACACCTCATCGGGTGCACATTGGAGTATCGATGGCCAGTAAGAGCCGCCCAGGCGCGATCCGCAAAACCAAGAAGGGCCCGGTCAAGGGAACCGGCGGCAACGGCCGCCAGTCGCTGGAGGGCAAAGGACCGACACCGAAGGCAGAGGACCGCACCTACCACGTCGCAGGAAAACGCAAAGCGGCGCAGGAACGCCTCGCGGCCGTGAAAGGCAAAGCCGGAGCCGGGCAGCGGCAGTCGTCGAGCGCACCCGCCCGAAAGCCTCGCGGCAAACAGTCGGACGACGCAGAGATCGTGACAGGCCGCAATTCGGTACTCGAAGCGTTGCGCGCGAGGATCCCCGCGTCGGCGTTGTATGTCGCCGCGCGCATCGACGTGGACGACAGGGTGCGCGAGATCCTCTCCATGGCAACCGGCCGTGGGATGCCCGTGCTCGAGGTCATGCGCCCGGAGCTCGACAGGCTCGCCGGCTTCGACTCCGTGCACCAGGGCCTCGCGCTCAAGGTTCCCGCGTATGAATATGCGCATCCGGTCGAGCTGCTCGAGCAGGTCGTCTCGCGGGGCGACACTCCTCTTTTCGTCGCGCTCGACGGCATCACGGACCCCAGGAACCTCGGCGCGATCATCCGCTCGACGGCCGCTTTCGGCGGGCATGGTGTGATCGTTCCACAGCGTCGCTCCGTCGGTCTCACCGCATCGGCCTGGAAGACATCGGCTGGCGCGGCGGCCAGGACACCCGTTGCGATGGCGACCAACCTCACGCAGACGCTCAAGGCGTTCAAAGAAGCCGGGGTGTTCGTCATCGGGCTCGACGGGGGCGGTGACGTCTCGCTCCCTGGCCTCGACCTCGCGAAACAGCCCGTTGTGATCGTCGTCGGAAGCGAGGGCAAAGGGCTCTCGCGACTCGTCACAGACACCTGTGACGCCGTGGTCTCGATTCCGATCTCGTCTGCGACCGAATCCCTGAACGCCGGGATAGCTGCATCCGTCACGCTGTACGAGATCTCGCGCCTGCGCGGCACCGCCGAATAGGCGACGGGGCGCACGCGCAAGACGGCATCACACGCGGTCGCGCCAGTCGGATTCTTCGGCAGCGGCAGAGACGACCGGCGTCGGGAGTGTCAGCGTTCCCGTCGGCGGGTTGATGACCGTCGCCTCGTCGCGACGGTGCCTCAGCACGGTGTTGATGTACGAGGTGAGTGCTTCGGCGAGCGGCACATCCCTGCCGAGCTCCTGCGCCTGGAACCAGCGGTGCTCGAGCAGCTGGTGAAACACCTCGGCAGGCTCCAGCTTGCCGCGAAGCTCGCGAGGGATCGACTTGACCACCGGCTCGAACACACGGATCAGCCACTCGTGGGCGACCATCTCTTCGTCGAGGTCTTGGATGCCCTTGGTCGCCGCATACGAATCGAGGTCGTTGAGCAGACGCCTGGCCTGGTTCTCTCCGGTGTCGAGGCCCGTGAGGCGAAGCAGCCTGCGCTGGTGGTGACCGGCGTCGACGACCTTCGGCTGGATGCGGACCGTTGTGCCGCCGGCATCGGTCTTGATGGCCAGTTCTTCGATGTCGAAACCGAGCTCGTTGAGCCTGGTGACGCGTTCGTTGATGCGCCAGCGCTCGTTCGAGGCGAAGGACTCGGAGCCCGTGAGCTCCTTCCAGAGCGACCGGTAGGCCGCGACGATGCCGTTCGACACCATCACCGGGTCGAGTTCCTCGTCGGCCCGCCCGCCGGCCTCGAGATCCATAAGCTCGCCGGCGATGTTGACCCTGGCGATCTCGAGGTCGTTCTCGCGCTGCCCGTTCGAGAGTCCGCCGTCATAGAGCTTGCCGGTCTCGGCATCGACGAGATAGGCGGCGAAAGAACCTGCGTCCCGTCTGAAGAGGGTGTTCGACAGCGACACGTCGCCCCAGAAGAAACCGACGATGTGCAGCCGCACGAGAAGCACGGCGAGGGCGTCGACCAACCTCGTCGCGGTGTCTGGGCGCAACTGCTGCGAGAAGAGAGCCCGGTAGGGCAGAGAGAACTTGAGGTGCCTCGTGACGAGAACGCTCGGAAGGGGATCGTCGTCGTCATCGAGGCGTCCCGTGATCACGGCAAGCGGGTCGACGCAGGGAATGTCGAGACGCTGCAGTGTGCGCAGCATGTCGTATTCGCCCCTCGCCATCTCTGTTGTCGTCTCTTTGACCGCGATGACGTAGCCGGAGAGATACGCGAATCGCACCAGGTGGCGGGAGATGCCCTTGGGGAGCGAGGCGATGGTCTCGTTGGGCCAGGTCTCGAGCGGGAGGTTCCACGGCAGGTCGAGAAGCGCGGGATCGACAGTGGCCGAGGTGATGTTGAGTGAACGCGTCATTGTGGTTAAACAGTAGCGCCGGTCGGCTTCCGCCCGTCTGGGCGAAAGCCGACCGGCGCGGTGACTGTCAGTCGGGGACGACCGCCTTGTCGCCGAGACGCTCGCCCGACTCGATGTCGAAGGCGTGCACGTGGTTCGGCGTCGGGGCGAGGTAGACCTTCTCGCCCGCGTTCGGGTGGATGCGTCCATCGACGCGAGCGACGATGTCGGTGCGGTTGCCGTCGATCTCGGCGTGACCGTAGAGATATCCGTCAGCGCCGAGTTCCTCGACCAGGTCGACGGCGACCTCAAGGCCCTCTGACGGGTTGCTCGACACCACGATGTCTTCGGGACGGAAACCCACCGTGACCTTGTTCGTCGACGCTGCGGTGAGAATGTCGCGGTCCACCGGAACGACGGTGCTGCCGAACTGAATGCCGTTCTCGACGAGGTTGGTCTGCACGAGGTTCATCGCGGGCGAGCCGATGAAGCCGGCGACGAAGACGTTCTGCGGCTTCTCGTAGAGGTCACGCGGGGTCCCGACCTGCTGCAGCAGCCCGTCCTTGAGCACCGCGATGCGGTCGCCCATGGTGAGCGCCTCGGTCTGGTCGTGGGTGACGTAGACCGTGGTGACGCCGAGGCGGCGCTGCAACGAGGCGATCTGGGTGCGCGTCTGGACGCGGAGCTTGGCGTCGAGGTTCGACAACGGCTCGTCCATGAGGAACACCTGCGGCTGACGCACGATCGCGCGGCCCATGGCGACGCGCTGGCGTTGACCACCGGAGAGCGCCTTCGGCTTGCGGGTGAGGTAGTCCTCGAGGTCGAGCAGCTTGGCCGCTTCGAGCACACGCGCTGCGCGCTCTTCTTTGCCGACGCCCGCGATCTTGAGCGCGAAGCCCATGTTCTCGGCGACAGTCATGTGGGGGTACAGTGCGTAGTTCTGGAACACCATCGCGATGTCGCGGTCTTTCGGCGGCACGTCGGTGACGTCGCGGTCACCGATGAGGATGCGCCCGTCGTTGACCTCTTCGAGGCCGGCGAGCATACGAAGCGATGTCGACTTTCCGCAACCGGAGGGGCCGACGAGAACCAGGAACTCGCCGTCTGCGACTTCGAGGCTGAGTTTGTCGACCGCGGCGCGGGTTCCGCCCGGGTACATGCGGGTTGCCTGGTCAAACGTCACTGACGCCATGATTTTCTCCTTCACCGGCAGGTACGTGCCGGACGATCCGTTGTGAATAGAAGCGAGCGGCGGCTACGCCACACGCACGCACCCGCATGGCTGCGAGTGCGATACCTCTCAGTATGGCACGGTCGAGAGGCGCTGCGGGCCGAGATCCGCCGCGAAAGCCCCGGGGCGTTCAGGGAGCGTGTGGACGATTCTCAGACTCCGGAACTACGATCGATGGGGTGTCTGGCGAGGCTCAGTCCCCAGACGATCTGCGTACCCGAAGTGAGGATTCATGACAGGCGGCGAACCATCGAGCCGTTCGAGCACTGACGACAAGCGTCAGCTCGCACGTGAGAAGGCGAAGGAACTGCGCGATGCCCAGCGCAAGAAGGACCGACGCAGCAGATGGGCCCTGCAGGGCGGGATCGTTGTTGTCGTTCTGGCGATCATCGCCGGCGTCACCTTCGTCATCGTCACCGCCATCCGTCCTCCCTCGAACGGTCCGGCGAACATGGCGGCAGACGGGATCGTCATCGGGCAGGGGCTGCAGGCGATCCCATCGCCGGCGCTCGCCGCGGGGGCGGAGCCACAGGCGAGTGAAACCGACCCGGGGGTCCCCAACATCCGGATCTACCTCGATTACCTGTGTCCTCTCTGCGGAGAGTTCGAGCAGACGAACCGAGAACAGCTGGCCGCGTGGGCGGAGGCAGGAACGGCGACGGTCGAATTCCATCCGATCGCGGCGCTCACCGGAAAATCGGCAGGCACGCAGTATTCGCTGCGCGCCGCGAACGCGGCCGCGTGTGTGGCGAATTACTCGCCAGACCACTTCTTCGACTTCAACGTGCGGATGCTCGACGACCAGCCTGAAGAGGGATCGTCCGGCCTGACCGACGAGCAGATCATCGAGATCACACGAGACGCCGACGTCGAGAAGAGCACCCTGATCACCACCTGCATCAACGAGCAGAAGTTCAAGCCGTGGGTTCAGGACGCCACTGAGCGAGCACTGGGCGAACCGGTGCCGAACTCATCGCTCGACCGCATCCAGCGCACGCCCACCGTCCTCGTGAACGACAAGCAGTATGCCGGCGCGCTCGACGACGACCAGGAGTTCCAGGCGTTTGTGCTCTCGGTTGCGAGCGAGACCTATGCTGAGGCGACGGCGACACCGACACCGACGCCGACAGCAACCGAACCGGCTCCAGAAGAGACGCCCGCTCCCTGAGTGCGGCGCTCGGCTGGCCGCCTGAGTGCGGCGCTCGGCTGGCCGCCTGAGTGCGGCGCTCGGCTGGCCGCCTGTGCGTCACGAGCGGGGTGCTCGAGAAGACGGGCTCCGGCGCCTGATTCCGGCCGCGCGCAGTGCGCGCGCGAGAACGAGTGAGATCCAGCACGCTGCTGCATACGAGACGACACGGCCGACCAGGGTCAGCACAATGGTCGCCGTGGTGAAGTGATCTGGTGAGATCACGGGGAGCGACAGCGCGAAGATCGTGATCCCGCCGGCGACGGCCCCGAGCCAGAGCGCACCTTCCGCCCCGATGCGTGAGCGAAGGAGGAACGCGAGGTCCATGGCGACCGCAGGGCAGACGAGCGCGATGAAGATCAGAAGCCCCAGCGCCGAGAACGGCCAGGCGATGATCGCGCAGCACAGCGCTGTGATCGTCGCGCTGCCCGGTGTGCCGATGAGCCGGAGCGAGAGCATCGGCGCGATGGCCGTGTACGCGCCGATGAAGGCATAGGCGGGTGGTGACAGGGCGGCGATCGTCGCCGTGATCGTCGACAGCGCGATCAGGAGCAGTGCCGTCGCAACCCCGAAGGCTGCGCACGTCAAGAGATCACGAGTGTTCAGCCCGGTGCGCCGGGTTCTCGTCTCGGTCATGTCTGCTCCAGGATCTTCTGTGCGCCAGTGCGCGGCATACAAGACGACGCTATCGGCTTCGTCTGCCCGGCGACCCGGCACGCTGGCATAAAACTCTCATTGATTCCCCGTATACTTGTCGAGGTTTTGCCTCCTTAGCTCAGTTGGCCAGAGCATCGCTCTTGTAAAGCGAGGGTCGTCGGTTCGAATCCGACAGGAGGCTCGGACGTCAGGACGTATGCTGTCGGAACAGGGCGCGCTGCCCATGCCGGCGGCCGATGCCAGACGCACCGACCCCGTCCTCCCGGACGCACGGACCCCGTCCTCAGAGTGTGCTGAGGAACTCTTCCGGGTCGATGGCCTTGCGGCGGCCTGCCTTGGCGTCTGCCGGGAGCCCGCCGACGTACAGCCACCCGAGCAGTTCTTCGTGCGCGCGCAGCTTGTGCAACGCACGCACCGGCTTCGAACGTGTATAGCTGCCGGTTCGCCACATCACGCCCCAACCGGCGTCGTGCAGCAGCAGGCTCAGCACATGGCCGACGCCGGAGGCGACAGCCTCCTGTTCCCATCCAGGGACTTTCCCGCTCGTGCGATGGCTCACGACGATGGCGATGAGCAGTGATGCCCTCAGGGGTTTGGTCGACGGTTCGTCACTCCCTTGGGCGGTTGCGATCGCCTCTCCCAGGGCCTCTCTCGCAGCTCCACGCACCTCGATGAGACGCCATGGCTGCAGCGAACTGTGATCTGCGACCCGGGCTGCCGCCGCAACGAGCGGCAGCAGCTCATCGTGAGTCGGCGCATTCGATGTCACTTTCGACCACGACCGACGCCCGGCGACGATGTCGACGAGGGCTGTCATGCTATTCCTGCGGTGCGAAATTGAGAGCTATCGAGTTCATGCAGTAGCGGTCTCCTGTCGGCGTTCCGAACCCGTCGTCGAACACGTGGCCCAGGTGCGAGTCACAGTTGGCGCAGCGCACCTCTGTCCTCACCATGCCCAGGCTGTCGTCTTCGATGAGGCGCACGGCCTCGGGGCGAACGGATTCGTAGAAGCTCGGCCACCCGCAGCCCGAGTCGAACTTGGTTCCGCTCTTGAAGAGTTCGGCTCCACACGCCGCGCAGGTGTACAGCCCCGAACGGCCTTCGTCGAGAAGCTCGCCGGTCCAGGGCCGTTCCGTTGCAGCCTCGCGCAAGACGGCGTACTGCTCCGCCGAAAGCTCCTTGCGCCATTCGTCGTTGCTCTTGGTCACTTTCTCGGTCATGTGGCTCCTTCTGCTCACCACCATTTAACTCCCGTCGGGCCGAATGTGTTCCCACGAGTCCCTCCGTGACGCCGAGCAGAGGAAACACGTGCGGCCGCAGCGATCACTCAGCCGGTGCGCCGTTATGATGAGCGCAACGCACAGCAGGGAGGAGGCGGTCACGATCGACGAGAGGTCTGCCCGACGGCACACCCGCGCGGGGGGTGAACCGCTGAACGAGCGCGATATCGCGATCCTCGCCTTCGAGAATCGGTGGTGGCAGCACGCGGGGCTCAAAGAGGAAGCCATCAGAACAGAGTTCGACCTCTCGGCGACGCGATACTATCAAGTGCTCAATTCCCTCATCGACTCGCCGGCGGCTCTCGTGCACGACCCTCTGCTCGTGAAGCGCCTGCAACGAATCCGCCACGCGCGGCAGGCATCACGCCGGTCACGGGCGGGAAACGACGACTGAGGAACCTCGGGCGAACGGGCTCGAAAACCGCAACTCAGCGCTGCCCCGGGCGGCGCGAGACGACAGGATCAGACACAGGCGACATGGCAGAGCGTTTCCCGAAAGACAGGTTCGACGACCAGCCCGACGACCTGAAGCGTGTGGGGGCACATCGTGCGCCGGCGCCGAAGGGGCGAGGATGGATCGTGTTCATGTGGGCGGCGATCGCCACGGTCGTCCTCATCGTCATCGGGGTTGTCGGACTGCTCGTGCTCGACGACCGCCTCGATCTCGGAACGGACACCGGATCGTCACAGACCACACCGGCGCCGAGCGAGGATCCGGTGCCCACCGTTGAACCGACTATCGATCCGAACGCCGTCATCACCGTTCTGAACGGCACGGCGACGCAGGGGCTGTCGGCGGCGGCGATCTCCCAATTGAATTCCGCGGGCTGGTCCCAGCCGATCACGAATGCGAACGCATCCGACAACACCATCGAGACCACCACTGTGTACTACGAGGACGCATCGCAGGAGGGCGCTGCCCGCGGCATCGCCGTTGCGCTCGGCGGAGCGGCGATCCAGCTGTCGAGCGAGTTCCAGGTGCCGAATGCAGACGGCGAGGTGCCGGCAGCCCAGATCTGGGTGGTTCTCGGGGCTGACTACGCTCCGGCGACGGGCTGAGCGGAGCGGTCCGCATCACCGGCCCGGTGCGTCAGGACCCGCTCCCGCCGATGGTTCCCCTCGGGCAGATGGCAGAAAGCCACAGTTTCGTTACGATCGGCGACCCACGCCGGCCGGTGCAAATAGTATCTGGACTGGTCGCTCATTTTGCTCCGCAGCCAGCACGAAAACCCGCGCCAGGCCGTCAGCATCATGGCCGCGCGTTCGTGCGGAAGGCCCCGGCCGGCATTCGCCTGCAGGAGAGTTCACAGTAATGGGGAGTAACACATGGCGAACGGGACCGTGAAGTGGTTCAACGCTGAGAAGGGATACGGGTTCATCACCGTTGATGGAGAAGGTCACGATGTGTTCGTGCACTACTCGGCCATCGATATGAGCGGCTACAAGGTTCTCGAAGAAGGACAGCAGGTCGTTTTCGACGTCGGAACAGGTGCAAAGGGACCACAGGCTGAGGCAGTTCGGCTCGCCTGAGCATCTCAGCCACTCCGTCTGGAGCAACGCCGTCCACAGACGTGGGCGGCGTTGCTCTTTCACCCACAACGAGAGCGCCGAACCAGCTTGCACTCACAGGTGGAGAGTGCCAGAATCGGAGTTAGCACTCCCGTTCTGTGAGTGCTAACTCCGTCTGATACGTCCGGGAGGGACGAAAAACCACATGGCAAAAATCATTGCTTTTGACGAAGAGGCCCGTCGCGGTCTTGAACGTGGCCTCAACACGCTGGCAGACGCCGTCAAGGTCACCCTTGGACCCCGCGGTCGCAACGTCGTGCTTGAAAAGAAGTGGGGCGCTCCCACCATCACGAACGACGGTGTGTCGATCGCCAAGGAGATCGAGCTCGACGAGCCGTACGAGAAGATCGGCGCCGAGCTGGTCAAAGAGGTCGCGAAGAAGACCGATGACGTCGCCGGTGACGGCACGACCACCTCAGTCGTCCTCGCCCAGGCGATGGTTCGCGAAGGTCTGCGCAACGTCGCAGCCGGCGCAGACCCCATCAGCCTGAAGCGCGGCATCGAGAAGGCCGTTGAGGCCGTCACCACCGAGCTCGTGGGCGCAGCGAAAGAGATCGAGACCCGTGAAGAGATCGCGGCGACAGCATCGATCTCGGCGGGCGACAGCGTTATCGGTGACATCATCGCCGAGGCCATCGACAAGGTCGGCAAAGAGGGCGTCGTCACTGTCGAGGAGTCGAACACGTTCGGCACCGAGCTCGAGCTGACCGAGGGTATGCGTTTCGACAAGGGTTACCTGTCGGCATACTTCGTGACAGACCCCGACCGTCAGGAAGCGGTCTTCGAAGACCCGTACGTCCTCATCGCCAACTCGAAGATCTCGGCGATCAAGGACCTGCTTCCCGTCGTCGACCAGGTCATCCAGTCCGGCAAGCAGCTGCTGATCATCGCAGAGGACGTCGAAGGCGAAGCGCTCGCGACACTCGTGGTGAACAAGATCCGCGGCATCTTCAAGTCCGTCGCCGTCAAGGCGCCGGGCTTCGGCGACCGTCGCAAGGCTCAGCTGCAGGACATCGCCATCCTCACCGGTGGCCAGGTCATCAGCGAAGAGGTCGGTCTCAAGCTCGAGAACGCCACACTCGACCTGCTCGGCCGCGCCCGCAAGGTCGTCATCACCAAAGACGAGACAACCATCGTCGAGGGTGCCGGTGACAGCGAGCAGATCGCCGGACGTGTCGCTCAGATCCGCAAGGAGATCGAGAACACCGACAGCGACTACGACCGTGAGAAGCTGCAGGAGCGTCTCGCCAAGCTCGCGGGCGGCGTCGCCGTCATCAAGGCAGGTGCGGCGACCGAGGTCGAGCTCAAGGAGCGCAAGCACCGCATCGAAGACGCCGTTCGCAACGCGAAGGCGGCTGTCGAAGAGGGCATCGTCGCCGGCGGCGGCGTTGCGCTGATCCAGGCCGGAAAGGGAGCGTTCGCGAAGCTCTCGCTCGAGGGTGACGAAGCGACCGGGGCGAACATCGTCAAGGTCGCCATCGACGCCCCGCTCAAGCAGATCGCTCTCAACGCGGGTCTCGAGCCGGGTGTGGTCGCCGAGAAGGTGCGCAACCTTCCCATCGGTCACGGCCTCAACGCCGCGACCGGCGAGTACGTCGACATGCTGGGCGCCGGCATCAACGACCCGGTGAAGGTCACCCGTTCTGCGCTGCTCAACGCTGCGTCGATCGCCGGCCTGTTCCTCACCACAGAGGCCGTTGTCGCCGACAAGCCCGAGAAGTCTGCTCCGGCCATGCCGTCAGACCCGACAGGCGGCATGGACTTCTAAGTCCCGCCTCGGCACACAGTTTCACCAACAGAGGGCGTCTCCGAACGGAGGCGCCCTCTGCTGTCGGTGCCGTGGCTGATCTCGGGTGGCGGTCAGCCCACTCTGAAGAGGTCGGTGTTCACCCGCTCGGCCTCTCGATAGTGTTCGCCGGCCCGAGCGAGTGCCTGATTGATGTTCTCGAGGCTCTCTTCGACCCGATGCTGCGTCTGCCGCCAGTCAGAGATCACGGCCTGGAACGCGCTCGCGGCGTTTCCGGTCCATGAGCTCTGCAGCGACGTCAGCTGATTGAGCAGTGCATCGACATCGCTCTCGATGTTGGCGATCGTCGATCGCACGGTTGCGGTCGCTTGCGAGACGAGGTCGCTGTCTACCTGATACTTCATGTGATCCTCCACTACTGCCGGCGCAGGGAGCGTCGGCCTGTCCCGAGGCTATGAGACCGGCAGAGCGCAGAGCCTCGGGGGAGAAGACCAGTGGAGAACGTCAGAGCGACACTTCCCCTGTGGAGGACTCTTCGACAGGGGAGGTGTCGAGCAGCGGCAGTTCCACTCTGAAGGTCGCCCCGCCGCCCGGTGTCTCGGTGACCGAGACCTTTCCGCCGTGGGCGGCCACGATCGACGACACGATCGCCAGGCCCAGACCGCTTCCGCCGGTTTCGCGCGTGCGAGACGAATCGGCGCGCCAGAACCTCTGAAAGATCTTCTCTCGAATCTGCGGGGGGACCCCCTCGCCGTGATCGATGATCGCGATGGTGGCGATTCCCGTGCGACGCGAGGCTGAGACCCCGATCTCGATCGGGCTGTCGTCCGGCGTGAACCGCATGGCGTTTCCGATGAGGTTGGTGACGACCTGTCGGAGTTTGTTCTCTTCTGCCAGCACGATGGCGGGCACCTCCGGCTCGGGGGCCGGCATGATGAGCCGCGGGTCGACGGTGGGCTGATCGCCCGTATCGCCTTTGCGTCGCCGTGACCTGAGCCTGGCGAATGTCGCCCCGGCGAACGCGATCGGTCCGGTCGGAGCGGAGTCGTCACGTGCGGGCTTGGCCGTCTGGTCAAGGGGGAGAGCCCCGGCGGGCGGTGTGTCTGCGGGCGGTTTGTCCGCCACAACGGTGACGGTGCGGCCTGGAGCCTGGGCATTGGCGTCGAGGGCGGCGTCTCTCGCGATGGGCAGCAGGTCGACAGGTCCGAGCTGCAACGGTTTGGTCTCGTCGAGCCTGGCGAGTTCGAGCAGGTCCTCGACGAGACCACCCATCCTGATGGCTTCCTTCTCGATCCTCTCCATCGCCTGGCCCACGTCATCGGCAGACTGGAGCGCTCCCATGCGGTAGAGCTCTGCATACCCGCGCACGGTGACGAGAGGGGTGCGGAGCTCATGGCTCGCATCGCCCACGAATCGTCTCATCTGCTCGATCGTTCGTGCGCGGTCGGCGAATGCACGGTCGATCCGGGCGAGCATGGTGTTCAGCGAGCGGTTGAGCCTGCCGACCTCGGTGTTCGGCGTCGACACAGACAGCCGCTGGCTGAAGTCCCCGTCTGCGATCGCCGCGGCCGTGTGCTCGACCTCGCGAAGCGGCCAGAAGGTGCTCGTGACGAGGACACGCGTCAACACGGCGCCGATGATGATGACGCCGAGCCCGAGACCGAAGAAGATGGTGAGGTATGTCGCGATGATGGCATCCGTCGCCGATGTCGAGACGGCCACGAGAGCGACGCCCATGCCCCCGTTGAGATCGACGGTGACGGGGGTCGCGACGGCGCGGTATGAGACGTTGCCCGCGGCATTCTGCATGCTGAACGGATGACCGCCTCGTGCGTTCGCCTCTGCCCAGGTGAGTGCGTCCGGCAGCACCGGAAGAAGCCGCCTGTCGACGTGCGGCCAGTTCAAGTCGAGCCGCTCGCCGTCGAGGTCGTAGATCACGACCAGGTACTCCCACGACCTGGACGCCTCGGGGAGGGGTGTGATCCTGCCGGTTTCCTCATCGATCGCCAATGCCCCCGTCAAGGTCTCCGACTGTGCGAACGACTGAAGCCTGGCATCGAGTTGCCCCTCGAGCGCCGGTTTGAGGATCGCCATGGTGCCCACACCGGCGACGAGCAGGCCGAACGCCAGCACGAGCACGGTGACACCGGTGATCTTCGTGCGCAGCGAGATCGAGTTCCACCACTCGTTCGGTCTGTCGTGCATCGAGCCGCCCGCCGCGCCTAGGCTTTGGCGGTTTTGAGCATGTATCCGAACCCTCGTTTGGTCTGGATGAGGGGTTCGGACGAGAACTGGTCGAGCTTGCGGCGAAGGTACGAGATGTAGCTCTCGACGATGCCCGCGTCTCCGTTGAAGTCGTATTCCCAGACGTGATCGAGAATCTGCGCTTTCGACAGCACGCGGTTCGGGTTCAGCATCAGGTAACGCAGAAGCTTGAACTCCGTCGGGCTGAGCTCGATGGGGGTGTCACCGACGAGAACCTCGTGGGTGTCCTGGTCCATCGTCAGTTCTCCCGCCCTGATGATCGCGTCTTCGTCTGCCTGCATCGTGCGCCGCAGGATCGCCTTGATGCGGGCGACGATCTCGTCGAGGCTGAACGGCTTGGTGACGTAGTCGTCTCCACCGACGGTGAGACCCGTTATCTTGTCTTCGGTGTCGTCTTTCGCCGTGAGAAAGAGGATGGGCGCCGTGTATCCCGCGGCCCGAAGGCGCTTGGTCACGCCGAAGCCGTTCATATCGGGCAGCATAACGTCCAGGATGATGAGATCGGGCTCCTCTTCGAGGACAGCCGAGATCGCCTGCGCGCCGTTTCCGACGGCGCGCACGGCGAATCCCGCGAATCGCAGACTCGTGGTGAGCAGGTCGCGGATATTCGGTTCATCATCGACGATAAGGATTCGAGGTCCAGTCATGCGCCCAGTATCTGCGTGTTTCCTGTGGTTCGTCTGAGAGTGACTCGAAGGTCGTGGCGTCGCCGATCGGATAGCGTGGCTATGGCGTCGGCCTGGCGCCAGATCAACCGGAAGGGATGCCGTCGTGACCGAATCGAGGCAGGCGCAGGTGAGACGGATCGGCGACCGGTCCTTCGACTTCTCGCGTCAGGTCGCCGTGATGGCCATCGTGAATCGAACGCCCGACTCGTTTCACGACAGGGGATCGACCTTCTCCCTCGACAGGGCGGTCGCGGCCGCGGAGCAGGCTGTCGCGGACGGCGCGGACTGGGTCGACGTGGGGGGTGTGCCGTTCGGTCGTGGTCCGGCCGTGAGCGAGTCAGAAGAGATCGACCGGGTTGTGCCCGTCGTCGCCGCCCTGGGCGCTGCGTGCGACACCGTCATCTCTGTTGACACCTTCAACGCAGAGGTGGCTCGCCTGTGCATCGATGCCGGCGCCGGCGTCATCAATGACACGAGTGGCCTGTTCGATCCGCGGATGGCCGGTGTGGTCGCTGCCTCTGACGCGACGTTGGTGCTCACCCACAGCCTTCAGCCTCCCCGAAGCGCTCCGCCCCGACCGCACTACGATGATGTGGTTCGCGAGGTGCGCATGTTCCTCGAACAGAAGGTCGAGATCGCGACAGCGGCGGGGATCTCACGGGAGCGACTGATCGTCGACCCCGGGCACGACCTCAACAAGAACACGATGCACTCACTCGAGATCACCCGTCGCCTGAGCGAGATCGCAGAGATCGGCCTGCCGGTGCTCGCGGCCGTGTCGAACAAGGACTTCATCGGTGAGAGCATCGACAGGGCCCAGCACGATCGGGGCGAGGGCTCGATCGCCGCTGCCGTGTTGTGCATCGCCAACGGTGCGAGAATCATTCGTATGCACGACGTACGCGCGGCCGTCGCGGCCACCCGCATGACCGAGGCCGTTATGGGCTGGCGGGAGCCGGCGAATCTTCGACACAATGTCCGGTGAGCACATGCCAGGTGAGCACATGCCCGGTGAGGTGAGGATCGACCTGTCGTGGCCGGCGTCGTCCGGGCCCCTGACCGACGACGAGATCCTCGACCTCTATAAGACGCCAGACAGGGCATCTGAGCATCTGCGGGTGAACTTCGTCTCAAGCGCGGATGGCGCCGCGACCCACAACGGGCTTTCCGGTGATCTCGGCTCGTCCGCTGACAAGCGGGTGTTCGACCTGCTGCGCAGGCTCGGCGATGTTGTGCTCGTCGGGGCGGGGACCGTGCGAGCAGAGGGGTACGGGGCCATGGTGCTCGACGAGCGCTCGGTCGCCTGGCGTCAGAAGCGTGGGCTTGCTCCCCAACCGGTGTTCGCCATCGTCACCGCCTCTGGTGATCTCGACCCGCGCTCGTCGGTGTTCACCGAGGCTCCTGTGCGACCGGTCGTCGTCACGACGGCTCGCGTCGAGCGTCTCGGCGACTTCGACGGTGTTGCGGATGTTCTGGCCTGCGGCGCTGAGACCGTCGACCTCGATGCCATGGTCGCGGCATTCCGTGAGCGCGGGCTCAACCAGGTTCACTGTGAGGGCGGACCGACGCTGTTCGGGTCGCTTCTCGCCGCCGATCGCGTGGATGAGCTGTGCCTGACCCTGAGCCCCCGCCTCGAGGGCGGCGGCGCGCGGAGGATCGTGACCGGGGAGCTGTCACAGCCGCGTGCCCTGGAGCTGGCCCACACGCTCGTCGCCCAAGACGGAACCCTGCTGCTGCGCTACACCCGCCGCTGACGGCGGGTGCGCCCGACAGGCGGTGCAGCTCACAGGCGAGTACAGTGGAATCCGTGCAGGGAAGGATCGTCGCCGTCGCGCGAGATGACGCCCACGGGTTCGCGAAACCGGTAGCTGTCGAGATCACGCTGCTCGAGGGGATCGGCGTCGAGGGTGATGCTCACGCCGGCCGGACCGTGCAGCATCGCTCGCGGGTGCGTCGTGATCCGAGCGAGCCCAATCTGCGGCAGGTGCACCTGATTCACTCGGAGCTCTTCGACGAGGTGGCGGAGGACGGCTTCGAGGTTGCTCCCGGGATGCTCGGCGAGAACGTCACAACGCGTGGCATCGACCTGCTTGCGCTCCCGGAGGGCACGGTGCTCCGGCTCGGGCAGAGCGCCGTTGTGCGGGTCACCGGCCTTCGCAATCCCTGTGCGCAGATCGACGGTGTCGGAACCGGGCTGATGAAGCGGTTGTCGCCTCGAAAGCCAGAGGGTGGCATCCGGCGTCTTGCCGGTGTGATGAGCGTCGTCGTCGCGGGCGGACCGGTGCGGGCGGGCGACACGATAACTGTGGAGCTCCCGGTCGGGGAGCATCGCCCGCTCGAGCCGGTCTGACGCACGAGGCCGAGCCGACGGCGCGAGGAACGGCCGGGGGACCTCGCCGATCTCCGGGGCGAGTGCATCTTTCTCTCAGCCGTTTTCCGGATTCAGGCCGTTTTCGGCATTCGGGGCCGTTCCCACACTCAGGGTGCTGTTCGAACACTCTCGGGTGCTGTCCGGATGCTCTCGGCGTCGAGGATCGTATAGCTGTAACCCTGCTCGGCCAGAAAACGCTGCCGGTTCTGCGCGAAGTCCTGATCGACCGTGTCGCGAGCCACAAGCGTGTAGAAATTGGCCGAGAGGCCCGACTCCTTCGGGCGAAGCAGCCTGCCGAGTCGCTGCGCTTCTTCCTGCCGGGATCCGAAGGACCCTGACACCTGGATCGCCACCGTCGCCTCGGGAAGGTCCACAGAGAAATTGGCCACCTTCGACACCACGAGAACCTGCTCACGACCCTCCCTGAACGCCTGGAAAAGCCGCTCGCGCTCATCGACGGGTGTGGCACCGGTGAGCCGGGGAGCATGGAGTGTGTCGGCGAGCTCGTCGATCTGGTCGAGATACTGGCCGATCACGAGAATGCGCTCGCCGCGGTGCTTCTGAACCAGTCGGCGCACAACATCGAGTTTGGCCGGCGCTGTGGCCGCCAGCCGATAGCGTTCGTCATCGGCCGCCGCAGCGTACGAGAGGCGCTCACCCTGGGGCAGATCGATGCGAACCTCATAGCAGGTCGCCGGTGAGATATAGCCCTGGGCTTCGATCTCTTTCCACGGTGCGTCGAAGCGCTTCGGGCCGATCAGGCTGAACACGTCGCCCTCTCTGCCGTCTTCACGAACGAGCGTGGCGGTGAGACCGAGCCGGCGCCTGGCCTGCAGCTCGGCTGTCAGTTTGAAAACCGGCGCGGGCAAGAGGTGCACCTCGTCATAGATGACGAGTCCCCAGTCCATGGCGTCGAGCAGTGCCAGGTGGGCGTACTCGCCCTTCCGCTTCGCCGTCAGGATCTGATAGGTCGCGATCGTGACCGGCTTGACCTCTTTGGCCTGGCCGGAGTACTCGCCGATCTCATCGGCGGTGAGCGATGTGCGCTTCAGCAGCTCGTCACGCCACTGGCGCGCAGAGACCGTGTTGGTGACGAGAACCAGTGTGTTCGTCTTGGCCGTCGCCATCGCACCGGCGCCCACAAGGGTCTTGCCCGCACCACACGGCAGCACCACAACTCCCGAACCGCCGTCGAAGAAGTTGTCTATGGCCTTCTGCTGATAGGTGCGCAGACTCCAGTCGTGCTGCCGCAGGTCGATCTCGTGCGGTGTTCCGGGGGTGTACCCGGCGAGGTCCTCTGCGGGCCATCCCAGTTTCACGAGCTCCTGTTTCAACTGCCCTCGAGCCCAGGGCTCCACGAGATAGACATCGGGTGCCGGGTGGCCGATGAGCAGGGGAGCTATGCGCTTCGCATTGGCCACCTCGGTCAGCACCGCTTCGTCACGGGAGCGCAACACCAGGTCGGTGTCATCGTTCCGCTCGATGACGAGCCTGCCGTAGCGGCCGACGGTCTCGGTGATGTCGAGGGTGACCGTCGGAGGGATGGCGAACTTCGAGTATCGCTCGAGTGTGGTGACCATGTCGGCGGCGTCGTGCCCCGCGGCACGCGCATTCCAGAGCCCGAGCCTGGTGATGCGATAGGTGTGGATGTGCTCCGGCGCGCGCTCGAGCTCGGCGAAGACGGCGAGGTCGTGCCGGGCGTCTTCGGCGAGCGGGTGGGCGACTTCGAGAAGAACCGTGCGGTCGCTTTGCACGATGAGGGGGCCGTCAGACATAACTGTCCAGTCTACAGTGGCGAGCGGGGTGATCGGCCCCGAACTGGTTATGCTCGCAGCTCAATGATGCTCGACAACGGCAGGGTGCGCTCGATGTCTGCTGCTCTGTCTCTGCCGCGCAATCGCCCGCCAGACATTCCGGTCGGTTCGAGCGAGAGCGTGACGTCACCTGATCCCGGCACGGCGACCGTCACAACGACTGTGCTCTTCGAGCGGATGGCGACATCGAGTTGTTTCGCGATCCACGCCGACCCGCCGTCTTCGGTAGCTGTGTCCTGCGCCCGCACACGCTGGATCAGCTCATCGAGGGCGGGGGCGGGCACGGCGACGGACTGACGTGACGTGCGGCGGCGCTTCACCTGGATGATGCGGCCGTCACGATCCTCGGCAGCCACCGGATACCTGGCGTCGCTCAGCGTCCAGAAGACGACGTCGTGCTCGAACCTGCTCATCAGCCTGTTCGTGTCGCTCCGGGTGAGCCCGAGCGCCCGGACGGCCTGGTCCACAGCGATCTGCCCGATGATCGACGGGTCATCCGACCGAACGTAACTGCGCTCCCGTTGGTCTGACCCCTCTGGATCGGCCACGCCGACCGAGCCGACGCGTACGAGACCGTATCGTTCTGCCGCCTGCCTGATGAGATAGTCCACCGGCTGGGGAATGCCGGTGAGCGAGAGATCCCCGAGGAACGACAGCATCGTGCCTGCCGTCTCGCCGGCGCCGAGGGCGCGGTTCACGCTCTCGGGGGTGAACCTGTAGGTGGCCGCCTGTGCCCGGCTCTCGAGATGTGTCATCGACCGCAGGCGCAGGTCGGATGCCGCGACGAGAGGTCCGGGGGCGATGACGGTGAGGTCGTGCTGAAGATAGACGCGGTCGACCTCGTGCGGAAAATGGCGGGCGAGCGATTCAGACGCATCCGCTGACCCGCTCTCGAGAAGTGCCAGCCCCGCCGTGCCGACACGCCCGGAGACGGTGACGCCGAGCGCATCGGCCTGCGAGGTGACCCTGGTGAGCGCTCGCCGAATCCAGGAATCGCCTGCCGGATACATCCACTCGGCATAGCGCACGAGCCCATCGCCCCAGACGGCATCCGGTCGACGGGCGAGCATCGTGCGCACCTGCGGGGTGAGAGAGCCCAGCCAGCCGTCCGCCAGCGTTGCCCAACGCTCTGCCGCCGGGGACCGCAGCCAGCGTTCTGACGCTGCCGTCGGCATCCAACCGTGGCTCTCATAGGAAATCAGCCCTGCGTTCGCGGCGAGTTCGAGATGGGTTGCCGCGGCCGCCGGGTCAAGCTGTGTGACCTGCGCCAGTTGCTTCGCATCGGGGGCGGACAGTCCGCCACGCCCGAGTTCCCTGGCCGGACGCACCTGGAGATCGAGCACGATCTCCATCACGGCCCCCACGGCGCCCCAGGCGAGCTCTGACGCGGCGAGGTCCGCCTGTGCGGACAGGCCGTCTGCAGCTCGTTCGAGTGGCGGAGGTTCGGCCGAGAGCAGGGCATCAGCGGTGGGGAGGGCGTCGTCCGCCGCCGCGCCCATGCCGCCGATCACTGCGGACACCGCGTTATAGGCCACCGGTCCGGACCCGGTGTCGTGGAGCAGCGCGAGGACTGTCGCCTCGTGCACGCGCTGGCCGACCTCGTGAGCGCTCGCGTGCAGGGCAGGAGCGACCTCGTGCAGGTGGCCGGTGATGTCGTTGATGGTTCTCGGGCCAGAAGAGAGAACCGTGACGACGGCCAGCCCGAGGCGGTCGAGCCGACCGAAGATCTGTCTGATGCTGCGGGCCGTGAGCAGAAGCTCGGCCAGGTCGAAGAAATCTTCTGCCCGTGCATCGGGCGAGACTCCTCGAACCGCAAGGAGTTCGTGGAGCTGACCGTCGTCTCGAGCGCGAAGCTGGGCGGCGAGCTCGAGGGTGTCTGTCACGGTGCGGGGTCTCGATCTATCGGCGGTTGCGGCGTGATCGACGCACGGCGCCGATCACGATGAGGGCGATGAGCATCACGATCGCGAGCGGGAACCCGAACATGGGCAGCATCAGAACGGCAGGCCACACGCCGGCCGTGAACCCCGCAGCATCCGTGCCCGTCGACGTCGCCACCATCATGGCGATGAAACAGCCGACGGAGAGAAGCACAACGGCGAGCAGCATAAACGCCAGGACGCGTTCGATGCGGCTGGCTTCTGCGGGAGTTGTCTCGATCACATTCCTCAGGATATCGGCAGAAATCTGCGGGACCGAATAAGCTGGTAGCCGTGAGCACGCTGCTCGCACACCACCGGGACATCCCCGGGGGTGCACGCACCACTCGCCCCGACGGATTCGACAAACTCAATCACCGTCTGCGCGACTATCCACAGTGAGGTTTCCCCATGCCCACCGGCAAGGTTAAGTTCTACGACGAAGAGAAGGGTTTTGGTTTCATCGCAAGCGATGACGGCCAGGAAGTCTTTCTGCATGCCTCCGCGCTTCCCGCAGAGGTGACCGCGGTCAAGGCGGGAACCCGGCTCGAGTTCGGCATCGCGGATGGAAAGCGCGGAGCACAGGCACTGTCTGTGCGCGTGCTCGACGCGCCGCCGAGTCTCGCGAAGCTGAAACGCAAGCCGGCTGACGACATGGCGATCATCGTCGAAGACCTGGTGAAGCTGCTCGATGGAATCGGCGGAAATCTGCGCAAGGGCCGTTATCCCGACAACGCCCACAGCCGCAAGGTCGCTCAGGTGCTGCGTCGTGTTGCGGACGAACTCGACCTGTGAGCGAGCGCGAGAGCTCGGAACCCGAGCAGGCCGAACCCGAGCAGGCCGGGCCGCCGCCGGTGACGGCTGAGAGCACGGGGACAACCGCGGAGACACCGCCGGATTCCGTGCAGGAGCCCAGCCGTGCCGACGAGCAGGGCGACACGTCCGAACCTGTTCCGGATGAGGTGTTGATCGCCGCAGCCGACCTTGCGAGAGGCGCGCTGTTCGAGATCACGCCCGAGTCGACGGTCGGAGCGCCGGCCGGGTACACCGTCGAAGACGGAAACGCTGTATCGCTGCTCTTCGAGAACACCTTGCCCGGGTACCGCGGCTGGTACTGGACCGTGACGGTCGCGCGTGTCGAGGGTGAAGAGCCGACGGTGCTCGAGGCGGAACTCATGCCGGGCGACGATGCTCTGGTGGCGCCGGACTGGGTTCCCTGGTCCGAACGTCTCGCTGAGTACCGTGCGTCGCAGGAAGCCGCCGAGGCAGAAGCCCGTGCGCTCGCCGCGGCCGCGGCGACCGATGGCGACGACGTCGTGGACGACGAGGTCGATGACGACGACGTTGACGACGACGACAGTGACGACTACGCGGTGGGGTCGATTCTGCACGCAGGTGATCTCGACGGCGTCGATGTCGATGAGTTCGACGAGTACCGCTCGGACGAAGACGACGTCAGCGACGACGAGCCGGATGACGGCGACCCCGCGTACGACGAGCCGGATTCATCGTCTGCTGAGGCCGACGACGCTGAGGCCGACGACGCTGAGGCCGACGACGCTGAGGCCGACGACGCCTCTCGGGGCTAGAGCGCCTCGACGACGAACTCGATGGACTGCGTCAGCCGGCGCACGTCATCGGGGTCGATGGCGGTGAATGTCGCGACGCGCAGCTGGTTGCGGCCGAGCTTGCGATAGGGCTCGGTGTCGACGATTCCGTTCGCCCTGAGCGCGTGTGCGACAGCGGCGGCATCGATGCTGTCGTCGAAGTCGATGGTGACGACGACCTGGGAGCGATGATCCGAGTCGCTCACGAACGGCGTGGTGTACGAGGTCCGCTCAGCCCACTCGTACAGGTGACTGCTCGATTCGGCTGTGCGCGCCGATGCCCACGCGAGGCCTCCGTTGTCGTTGATCCAGTCCAGCTGGTTCTGCAGCATCACCAGTGTGGCGATCGCCGGTGTGTTGAGCGTCTGATCGAGCCTGGAGTTGTCGATGGCGTTCTTCAGGCTGAGGAACTCGGGAATGTAGCGGTCGGACGCCGCTATCCGCTCGACGCGTTCCAGGGCGGCCGGTGAGAAGAGCGCGCACCAGAGGCCGCCGTCCGAGGCCAGGTTCTTCTGCGGGGCGAAGTAATAGACATCGGCCTCAGAGGCGTCGAAGTCGATTCCGCCGGCGGCGCTCGTGGCGTCGACCACGGTGAGTGCGCCCTCATCGCCCGAGACGCGCCTCACGGGTGCCATCACACCCGTCGAGGTCTCATTGTGCGGCCAGGCGTAGACGTCCACACCAGCGGTCACCTCGACCTCACTGCGTGAACCGGCGGCCGCAGACCGCACGTCGGGTGCCTGGAGCCAGGGAGCGGCGGCTGCCTTGGCGAACTTCTGGCCGAACTCGCCGAACGTGAGGTTCTGGCTGCGGCGCTCGATGAGGCCGAACGACGCGGCATCCCAGAACGCTGTCGAACCGCCGTTGCCGAGCACGATCTCATAGCCATCGGGCAGCCGGAAAAGATCGGCGAGTCCTCGACGGGTCGCTCCGACGAGGTTTTTCACGGGAGCCTGGCGGTGCGAGGTGCCGAGCAGGAGGGAACCGGCGCTGATCAGCGCCTCAACCTGTTCCGGCCTGATTTTCGACGGGCCGCAGCCGAATCGTCCGTCGGCGGGAATGAGCTCGTCTGGAATCGTGATGTCTGGCATGCCCCGATTCTATGAGACACCGGGGCACATCGTTTATGGGAGGAAGCCTCAGCCTGCGGCACTAGGCTGTGAGAACCGCTCAGAATCACACGGGGAGACGTCGATGCCTGACTTGATTGACACCACCGAGATGTATCTCAAAACGATCGTTGAACTCGAAGAAGAGAACATCGTTCCGTTGCGCGCCCGGATCTCTGAGAGATTGGGGCACTCCGGTCCGACGGTCTCGCAGACGGTCGGACGTATGGAACGCGACGGCCTCGTTGTCGTCTCCGGGGATCGTCACCTCGAGCTGACCGATGCCGGCCGCTCGAAAGCACTGCACGTGATGCGAAAGCACCGCCTCGCCGAGCGCCTGCTCAGTGATGTGATCGGCCTCGAATGGGAGTACGTCCACGAAGAAGCCTGCCGCTGGGAGCACGTGATGAGCGAGCAGGTGGAGCGCAAGCTGGTGTCGATGCTGGGCCACCCACGTGAATCGCCCTACGGCAATCCGATTCCGGGACTCGACGAGCTCGGCGATCTGCCTGCTGTCTCTTTCGCTCAGGGCGTCACACGGGTGACCGAGCTCATCAGGGCGAACAATGGGTCGGTCACCGGCTTGATCAGGCGCATAGGCGAGCCCATCCAGGTCGAGCCCGAACTGTTGCTTCAGCTCAAGCAGGCTGGTGTGCTCCCGGGCAACGCGGCGACCTTTTCCACCTCGGGCTCTTACGTTCTTGTCGAGGTTGAAGGTTTCGAGGGCGGGCTCGAGCTTCCGGCCGAAGTCGCCGGCCACATCTTTCTCGCATCCGCGTGACCGTGCGGATGCCGGCCCGTCTGTGTTGAGGGCGCGGTGTGCTGCGACGGTTCGAGCAGAGTTTTTCCGTTACCTATTTGTTAGTTTTCTTCGAAATGATGTGACAAACCACGTTGCCTCCCGTATCCTCGTAAAGTCCGAAGGTCAGAAGCCGGCCGCAGGACCCGACATAAGGCGCCTCAGCTCAACCCGTCTCCTTGTGTCGAGAGCCCAACAATTTGTTGCAGACGGGCAGTTACCTAGAACTGTCGAGGCGCCGGAGGTTCACACTTTGGCCGAAAACGGTAGCCCCGAGTCGATCGACCCCGGTCACGACTCGACTTCACAAGAGATTTCGATCCAGACCCGTCGCAGCCTGAGGACTTCGGCTCATCGCGCATCGACGCGTCCCGCTGCCGCTGTCGCCAAGACGTCGCCGCAGGTCGTCGCCGCCAAGAAGAAGCGTGTGCGGAATGCCAGGTCGACAGTGATCATGGCGCTCGCGGTTCCCGCGCTGTTCGGCACCGTCGCCCTCCCGGCATACGCCTTCGCGCCGACCGACGAGACATCGGCGTCTTCTGAGCTCCAGGTGCTCAAGGAGTCAGGCGCCCAGTCACTCACCGTCGACAGCGATGTGACGGCCTCAGCCGTCAGTCGCGACGGGTATTCGGCGACGACGGCCGAGGAGCTCGCGACAGCGCGAGCTGCCGCAGAAGCCGCTGCCGAGCGTGCAGCCGTTGCGGCCACCTACACCGCCGCCGAAGAAGACGACACCCCGACGGCTTCTGAGCTGCTCGCCGCGCCGCCATACCCGAGCTTCAGCCTCGAGCAGGTCTTCCAGGTCGCGCTGCAGTACCAGGGTGTGCCGTACGTCTACGGCGGCGCAACGCCCGCTGGCTTCGACTGCTCCGGTTTCGTGATGTACGTCTATGCCCAGTTCGGGATCTCTCTGCCGCACTCCTCCACCGCCCAGGGCAACATGGGCACCCGCATCGCCTGGGAAGACGCTGTTCCCGGTGACCTGGTCGTTCGCGCCGGCCACATCGGCTTCTATGCCGGCGACGGCATGATGCTCCACGCCTCGCAGCCGGGTGTGCCGTTGCGGATCAGCCCGATCTACTACAAGTCTGAGTCATGGGTCGTCCGCATCGGGATCTGAGCGGGTTCTGACCGTCGTTCTTACGAACACAGTATGAATTCTGCGTAACGCGTTCCAAGAACGGCGTGCCCTCGTCAGAGGGTGCGCCGTTCTTGTATTAGATTGAAGCTCTGACCTTCTAGAAACGGCTCAAGGGACACATGCACGAGATACCCGGTCTCCACACCACGGACTCACGTGGTCTCTACGTGCTGCGTCATTCCAGCCAAACCTGTGTGTGCTTCGAGCGCACCGACGGACACTGTCACTCGACAGTGTCCGTTTTTTGTTTGGCCGGCGCCTTGCGCCCGATCACGGTCATGAGCACGTCGAATTACCGGTACGCCAAACGGCTGTTCGAGAGGGAAACCAGCAATGCGCACACTCGTGTTGAACGCAGGCTATGAACCGCTTGCGATCGTCTCATTCCGCAGGGCCCTGGTTCTGGTCATGAATCAAAAGGCCCAGGTGGTCGAGATCGATGTCGACCACCCGGTCTGGGGCTCGGCGGGGATCTATGACCGGCCGTCGGTCATCGTGCTCACGAGGTATGTGCGCATCCCGCATTCGAGACGCGTGCCGGTGACGCGCCGCGGCGTGCTGAGACGTGACGCCAACCGCTGCGGATACTGCGGTGGTCACGCGGCGACCATCGACCATGTTCTTCCGCGCTCGCGTGGCGGTGCTGATTCCTGGGAGAATCTCGTCGCCTGCTGCCTGCGCTGCAACAACAGCAAGGGCGACCGGACCCCGGCCGAGATGGGCTGGAATCTTCGCCTGACGCCGCGGATGCCCTACGGCCCCACCTGGGCCGTGCGGGGAGCGGAGCGTGCGGCCCCCAGCTGGGACCGATACCTCGCGCCGTCGGCCGCCGCCTAGCACTGTCAGGGAGTGTGCGGTGGGAGCGCCGTACGATAGAACGACGGCTCCACAGCAAAGGAAGATATGCGCCTGATATTCGTGCGGCACGGTCAAACCCCTTCGAATGTGATCGGTGCTCTCGATACAGCGGTCCCCGGTCCCGGGCTGACCGAACTCGGTTATGAGCAGGCAGAGGCCGTGCCTGCCGCGCTTGCCGAGTACGACATCGATCTGCTGTACGCATCCGTGCAGAAACGCGCCCAGCTGACTGCCGCCCCGCTCGCGAGTGCGCGCGGGCTCGAGGTGCTCGTGAGAGAGGGCCTGCGTGAGATCGCCGCGGGGGAGCTCGAGATGAAGTCGGACTGGGATTCCGTGCTCCAGTACCACGAGACCTCCTTCGGCTGGGCTGCCGGTGATCTCGAGAGGCGGATGCCCGGCGGCGAGAACGGGTATGAAGCGCTCGGCCGGTTCGACGAGGTTGTCGCCGAAGCCGTCGAGAGCGCACGGGATGCGGCGGCATTCGTGGCGCACGGCCAGATCATCCGTACCTGGGTCGCGGCTCGCGCTCGCAACGTGACAACGGGGTTCGCCGAGAAGACCGTTTTGCACAACACGGGTGTCGTCGTCGTCGAAGGCGATCCCGTCACGGGCTGGAATGCTCTGGCCTGGAGCGGAGCGGCCATCGGCGGGCCGCGCGTCGACGAGCCGACGGCGACGACCGGTCCCGGTGGCGAGAGGATGCCGTAGGCGCCCGCAATCCGGCAGTGTTGCTGCGGACGCGGTACACAACTGCGGAGGCTTGGCAGTGCACGTGGGCGCCTGGGCCGAGAACGGGCGTCTGGTCGCCGAATCTCCGAAGTTGTGTACGCAGATGCGGGCGCGTGCGGTTTCGCATGCGTCGAGTTCCGCTAAACTCGACGGGTCAGCCTCTGTAGCTCAACGGAAGAGCACCTCCGTCCTAAGGAGTTGGTTGGGGGTTCGAATCCCTCCAGGGGCACTTAGTGTCCGACGTTCCAACATGTGACCAAATGGATGGTGTTGGGACTTCGGACTCTTGCGTTGTGGCGGCCGTGTCCGCCTGCCAGTCGTCGCGAGCGTCCCCAGGCACGATGCGTGGTTTCGTCAAGAACATGCGCCAAATCGTCAAATCAGCGCGTCGTTGGCGACTCACGCCCAGGTCGCTCGCGATCACCCGTAGAATCTCGCCGCCCTTGTACCGGCGCTCTGCCTCGTCCAGATCTCTGCCGTCAGCCGCGGAACCGGGGCTCGGGAGCGTCCGGGAGGAGCCCGGCGATGCTGCTGTTGGCCTGCGCCGACGACGGATCGCACGATGCGACGAGACCGCCAACTGTATGGATGGGGCAAGGTTCGAGCACTGTCGCGCTACCTCAACCCGCAGCGTGGAGCCGAACTGAGTCACCGACGCCTCTTCCGGGCACGCCAGCTCCCCACCTCGGCCACGCACTTCTGCGATCGGAGCACCCGCCATGGGACAATGTGGACAGACAGACGGGGACGTCGCACCCACCGCCGCTGAAGGACACGAGTTCGGCGGGGTCGGCTGACACCTTCAGCGCATCGTGGCGACCCCTCAATGGGAAGGGAGCGCCGAGGTGCAGGAGAGCACGACGACGCAGTGGCCGGGCTATCCTGCCGCGGTGTGGGGGGACGCTGCCTTGTCGCCCTGCCCCGGCTCGACCGGGCACGCGAGGTGCCAAGGCCGGAGTCAGTGGGCGAGGGAGCAGAGGATCAGCCCGCGACGCGAGGAGGGCGCATCGTGACCGGACCGCAGAGCGAGGGATGGTGGCGGGATCACGGCAGGGTGGTGTCGATCAGCCTCGGCAGGCGCAGCCGCGGCGTCGCCAGGCGGCAGACCGAGGAGTGGGAGGACCGGGCGCGCACCCCGCAGACGCGCGCGGAGATCCGGCGCTGGTCGCGGTGGGAGACCATGTCGTTCTGCCTTCAGCTCATCGGCGCAGTCTGCGGGTTCGCCAGCCCGCTCGTCGGTGTCGGCCTCGCCGTCTGGCATCTCATCCACGGCGAGGCCCCGTGGTTCTGGGGGCTCTTTGGGACAATCGGCGTCACGATGCTCTTCCTGCTGGCAGGGGCGATCCTGGGGTCGCACGCGAAAAACCGGCGTCTGACCGCGCTCTATGCCGACGGGCAGGCATCCACCGGTTGTCTCGACGAGGTCATCACCCACCCGGGCGGGGGCGATGACCAGACCACCTACGAGTTCCTCGTCAGCGCCGAGCTCCCCGGCGAGGTGGTCCTCCGCCGCAGGCTCTACTGGGGCGAAGACAGCAGCCTGCTGTACCCGCGGCGCTGGGTCGGCAGACCGATCCGCTTCCGGCACAACACCCTCGATCCCGATGATCTGTATGACGTGCGGTTCGATGGTTGGGTAGGCAGCACGAAGGGGACGCGAGCATGACGGGACGAGCGGGTAGAGAGCCCCTCCTCGATCGGGTCGTGGAGAAGCTGTTCATCGGCACCGGGCCCCGGGAGCCGTTCCTCATCCGGCACGAGTGGGCGCCCGGTCGGGATATTCGGCGGGTGCGCACTGTTCGGCGGCGGGGCGCTGTGGCTGGCCTGGACGGACTGGGGACGACCGGTGCTGACGTGGATCGGCATCGGGATCGTCGTCCTCACCGCGGTGGTGCTGACTTGCATGTCCATCCATCTGCACCGCGCGACGCGCGGTCCGCTGCCGGCCCTCGACCGGACACCGCGCACCGCACGGGTGATCCTCAGCGCCGACGACGGCGAGGGCCACACGATCCTGCTGAAGTACCGAGGCGTCGATGGCTGCAAGCACTCCGCGCAGCTCGCCGACCACCCCGACGAGAACTGGATCGACAGGTTCGCGCCGGGGAGCACCTGGCAGGTCTACGCCTTCCGGGACCCGGACCTGGCCGACAGCGTCGTGTTCCTCACCGAGGCCCATAACGACGTCTGGCGCGCCGGTTACGTCCTCGATGGCGTCCGCATCGGCGGCGAGGGCGGACCGCTGGAGCCCGCACCGGGTTCGCCGTTCCTTCGCGAGGACTCGAAGTGGAGGTTCGAGGCATGAACCAGCAGACCGAAGAGTGGATGGCCCTGGCGCGGACCCCGCAGACACGGGCACGGAGGGACGCGATAGCCCGCGAGTTCACCCCGCCGCCGATGCCGCGCCCCCGGCCGAGCGCGGAGCAGCTCGCCGAAGGCCACCTCACCGTCGGAACGATCAACGACGCGATCGAGGACGGGCCCGGAGGCGACGTGCAGGGTCCCGACACACTCATCATCAGCGCAGACGTGCCGGGCCACGGGGTCCTCCACCGGAGGGTCCCGTGCCCGCTGTCAATGCCCGGCAGCGGCCGTCGCCTGGTCGGACGGAGGGTTCCCTTCCGCCACACCACCCACGACCCCGATTTCGTCGACGATGCGCTCGTCGTGCAGTGGCCACCAGAGGTGAGCAGAGCCCTGGAGCCGTTCCGGCCCGAGGGCCCAGGCGCACTGCGCGCTCGCGCGTGGAGGCTCCTGGCCAACTGCAGCGCGGTGGTCGCGGTGGGCGGGATCCTGCTGGCGGTGGTCCTGCTCATCGGCGTGGTCCTCACTGGCGGCGAGCTGTTCGCCGACCTCCCCGCATGGTTCCACCCCGGCGTCGCGCTCGCATCGAGCGTCGGTGCCGTGCCGCTGGGGTTCCTCCTGTTCGCCGTCTGCGAGTCACGCGTGGGGCGCGCGCTGCCGGACGGATAGCAGCCGCGCCCGACGACGGCCGGTCGCCGGGCTTCGACGTCCTCATGCCACCCACACAGTTCGTGCGCCAGGATCACCGTGTGAGCGATCTCGCAACTACAGCGTGGCAAAGATCATTGGTGCGACGAGAAACCGTTCCCAACGCCTGCGGTCTTGTGCAGCGTTCCGGTGCCTGCTAACGTACAACCAAATGGTTGTAGAAATGCACACACAAACAGAAGAGCTCAGCGAAGCAGAGGTGGATGCTGTTTTCCAGGCACTGGCCCACGCCACAAGACGCGACATCATCAGCAGGGCACTCGTCGGCGAGCAGTCCGTCTCTGTGCTCGCCACGGGATACGACATGAGCTTCGCCGCCGTGCAGAAGCACGTGGCGGTGCTCGAGCGAGCCGCGCTCGTGACGAAGGAACGACGCGGAAGGGAGCAGATCGTGCGCGGAAACCTTGTGACGGTTCGCAGGGCCGCCCGGCTTCTCGACGCGTATGAGGAGCTCTGGCGTGAGCGTTCACAACGCATTGAGGAAATCCTGGCCGAACACTAATGAGGGAATGGAACCATGACGGTAGTGAGCACTCAGAAGGACCCCGAGAACCTGACGATGACCATGGTCGCCGAGTTCGACGCCGGCGTCGAACGAGTGTGGCAGGTGTGGGAGGATCCGCGGCAGCTGGAGCGCTGGTGGGGCCCACCGACCTGGCCGGCCACCTTCGAACTGCACGACTTCGTCGAGGGTGGGCGCGCACAGTACTTTATGACGGGTCCAGACGGTGAGAAGGCCAGAGGATGGTGGCGCTTCACCACGATCGAGGCACCGCGCCGCCTCGAGATCGACGACGGCTTCGCCGATGACAACGGCGATCCGATGGACTCGATGGGCACAACGCACATGCGGATGACGCTCGACGACATCGGCGGTGGAACCCGCATGACCGTCCTCTCGACGTTCGAGAGCCAGGGGCAGCTTGAACAGATGATCGAGATGGGCATGGAAGAAGGCATGACGGAGGCGATGGGCCAGATCGACGCGCTGCTCTCCGAGAGCCAGGCAGCTCGATAGGCGGCGTCCGCACAACTCGGCTGGGCCGCACCGCGGCGCTCACAACTCCTGCAGGAGCGTGGGAATCCGCTCTTCGGGCGCGACCACAGGCATCCCGGCCACAAGCAGCCTGAGCTGTGCGCAGGTGCTCACCGCGTGGGTCGGCTCTCGATCTGGTGGATGATGCGGCGCAGGCTGAAGAGCACTGTGCCGAGGGCTTGGTTCGTTCCGGCATCAGGCTGGGCGCGATCATCGTTCAACATGGCAATGAGCGCCCTGACACGAGCCTCGGCGTTGGCCTGTGCTTCTGCCTCACGCGTGCGCTGGCTCCAGGCGTGCAACGTGTCGGCGACACCTTGGATCGCGTCGCTGAGCGGAACGCGCAGGCTGCTCGGCATCTCGACATCGACCGGGTCACCCCAGATCGCGCTGCTCAAGACGTCGCTCAGATCGTCGATGTGGGCACTGATACTGCGCAGGGCGACAAGGTCGTCGTAGTCCTCGTTCAGATCATGCTGCTGACGCCGGGAGCGCGGATTGATCCGACGGCTCTCTGCTGCCTCGTCGAGCAGGCTCCTCGCACGGGCGGTGGCCTGCCGGAGGTCGTCCTCCTGTCGCTGCCAATCGGCTCGGTCCGGCGGCCAGTCACCGGCAAGGGCGGCCGCCATCTCGTCGAGCGCCCGCGCCGCGGTGGTGCGCAGCCGCGAGACCTCGGCGGCGGCATCGCGAATATAGAGCGGGGGAACGACGGCGAAGTTGACGCCGACGCCGACGACCATGCCGATGGCCATCTGCGCCAGGTATCCGAGCGAGTACTCCTCGGCGTCCGACCCGCCGATGATGAGCACGAAAAGCGCCGAAACGGCCACATAGTCGCGGCCGGTGCCCAGCATGCCGATGCCCCCGAGGATGACCCCGATTCCGACGGCGAGCGGCACGATGAGCGGGCCGGGGACCGGGCTGAACACAACAGCCCACGCGATCAGGATGCCGAGGGCGAGTCCGGTGACCGTCTGGAGGGTCGATCGGACAGAGCCCATAAGCGTCGGGGTCATGCTGAGGATCGCCCCGAAAGGCGCGTAGTACGAGTACTGGTCGACCTGACCGGGCAGGAGCGAGCCGAGCCACCACGCGATCGCCGCAGCCAGCGCGCACTTGGCGGCGAGCAGCATCCGCCACGGTCTGAACGCCGGTGCGATCGTGTCTGCGATTCTTCTCCACACAGAAGTGGGGGCAGAGAACGTCGAGCGTTCATCGTCCGGCTGCATGGTCCCATAATGGGCTGTGCGGCACGGGATATCGAGCACCGGTGCCGCCGTGGTGTGGTCTCGAGCGCGGCGCCGGACCAGACCGCTACTGTCAGATCATGAGTCTTCGCACAGACCGAGCTCGGCGCCGGACGCTCGGGCGCTACAGCGAGAGCACCACGCTCGCCCGTCGTGGCAGGCGGGGCAAGACTCCGCAGGTCAGCGTCACGGTGAGGCGTGCGTTCGTCATCGGCTTCGTGGGTGCGCTGGGTGCGCTGGGCGCATTCGCCCTCGGGGATGCCCTCGGATCGATCTCGACGATTCTCATCTACATCACTGCCGCCCTGTTCGTCGCACTCGCACTCGACCCGCTTGTCTCGTGGCTCGAACGTCGCAGGATCGCGCGTCCCGTCGGCATCGCCATCGTTTTCACCGTGTTCGCTGCGGCCGTAGCCGGCGCCATCGTGCTGGTGATCCCCACACTCGTTCGTCAGGGGAGCGAACTGGTCGACGCGGTGCCCGGCTACGTTGCGAACCTGCAGTCAGAGGGCTGGTTCGTCGATCTGAACACGCAGCTATCGGGTTTCGTCGACCTCGACAAGGTGCTCGATGCCGTGCAGGCCTTCGTCAGCGATCCGAACAACTGGCTGGCGGTCGCCGGCGGCGTGTTCCGTGTGGGGGAGGGGATCGCGAACGGAGTGCTCGGCACGGTGACCGTGCTGATCCTCACGCTGTACTTTCTGGCATCGCTCGACGGCATGAAGCAGGGGGCGGCCTCCCTGGTTCCCCGGTCGAGCAGAACCGGTTTTCTCACCGTCACCGACCAGATCATGGATTCGGTCGGCGGCTACGTCAACGGAATGATCATCCTCGCCGCGATCAACGCGGTTCTCGGCTTCATCGTGATGACGATCGTCGGCGTCCCGTTCGCAGCGCCCCTGGCTCTCGCAGTCTTCGCGCTCGCCATCGTCCCGCTTGTGGGAAGTGTGCTCGCCACGGTGCTCGTCACCGTCGTGGCGCTTTTCAACTCACCGACGACGGCCGTCATCATCCTGATCTACTACCTCGTCTATATGCAGATCGAGGCCTACGTGATGACGCCGAGGATCATGAACAAGGCGGTGTCGGTGCCCGGCGCGCTTGTGGTGATCGGTGCCCTGGCCGGCGGCACCATGCTCGGCATTCTCGGCGCTCTGATCGCCGTGCCGGTGACGGCATCCATCCTCATCATCGTCAAACAGGTGGTCGTTCCGCGACAGGATGCACGCTGAGGCACGGCCGCGGCGCGCCGACTCCGCGAAAATCCGTGGACGCTACCGGGTTTTGCCGTCTGCTGCGCTTAGGGTGTGGATGTGTGGCGGCTTGACAGAAAACAAGAGGCGGCCGATCTCGAGCCAGGGATCGGTGACGTCGCGGTCGTCGGTGAGCCCGGAACGGGCAGTCGTGCGAACCCGTCGACACGCCCGAATCCGATCGCTCTCAGCGACGGCTCAGACGGCCGTTCCGAGTCACCCCGGCCGTCGTCGCTCAGCACGGGCGACCCGAGCTATCCGGTCGGCAACATCGCAGAGACCGAGCGCGACCGCTGGCGTGAACAGCTGGGCGGCATCGGGGGTCGTTCCCCGCTGCTGCACTTCGTCGACCAACCCCGCACTCGCATCGAGCTGAGCTCCACTCACCCCGGAGGGCTTCCGCAGTTCATCACAGGCCATTCGACACTGCTCTCGAACCTGATCAGAGACGAACTCGCCCTGCGCAGTGCGCGCGGAGCCGCTGACCTGATCACCACGAAGGGCATCGAGCTGCGCACAGTGCGCGGCATCGAATCCGTGCACCTGGCGATCGGGCTCGCGCAGTGGCGTTATGCCTCAGAGGACTACTGCGCTCCCGTGCTTCTCCGGCCCGTGGCCATCAGGCGATACGGCCGGGACTTCGAGCTGAAGCTCAAGGGCGCTCCACGTCTCAATCCCGAACTCGCGCGCGCGCTGTCAGAGCAGTTCGGCATAGCGCTCGACGCAGAGGCGTTCGAGGCGCTCGCCGTGACCAATGGCGTCTTCAAACCGCAACCCGTCATCGACCGCCTTCGCGGCCTCACCCATCATCTCGAGTGGTTCAGCGTTCAGCCGCGTCTTGTGGTGTCGTCGTTCGCGGCCGTCGGATCGTCGATGCAGCGAGACGCCCGCCACCTGGATCACCCGGTGCTCGACGCTCTCGCGGGCAACCCGGGCGCGAGGCGCCTGGTCGAGGGGCTGTTCACCCCGGTGGACGCCATCGGCCAAGACGAACGGACGCCCACAACCGACACCCTGCTGCTCGACGCGGACACCGAGCAAGAGAACGTGATCGCGCAGATCGCCGCCGGTCATTCAGTTGTCGTCACGACCCTGCCGGGCACGGGCGGCACCCAGACCATCGTCAACGCCATCGGCTCGCTCGTCTCGCAGCACAAGCGTGTGCTCGTCGTGAGCGCGCGCCGCTCAAGTCTCGACGGCATCCGTCACCGTTTCACCCGGGTCGGCGTTCCCGGAATCGCCGTGGGTGCGGCAACCATGCGCCGGGACCTCGTGCAGGCCATCAGCCGCAACGAGCGCGCCACCGCTCCGAAAGTGGCCGAGGTCGACGAAGCCCTCGTGCGGTTGCGCAAGGTGCTTCTCGACTACCGCGGATCGCTCGGGCGCCGCGACAGGACTCTCGGAGTGAGCGTCATCGACGCGCTCAACGAACTCACCCGCCTCGGCAACCTGCCGAACCCGCCCGCGACGCAGGCCAGGCTCGACATCGTCTCTTTGGAGAAGCTCGCGGGTGACCGCACAGAGGTCGCTCAGAAACTTGCCACAGCCGCTGCGCTCGGCGAGTTCCAGTACGGCCCGGACGACTCGCCCTGGTACGGGGCGACGTTCGCGACAACGCGCGAGGCCAAGGCGACACACGATCTTGCGAAGAGGCTGCATCGCAGTGAGCTTCCGAGGCTGCTTGAACGCGGATACGAACTGATCGGGCAGACGCGAATGCGTGCCTTCGAATCGATCGATGAACTGGGCATCTATCTCAGGCTGCTGCTCGACGTCAGGGACACCCTCGACAAATTCACGCCCGCCGTGTTCGACCGGTCGCTCGGTGAGCTCATCGCTGCAACGAGTTCACGCAGAGACGCACCGACGATGTCGGCGGCGAACCGCCGCCGGCTCAAGAAGCTTGCACGTGAGTACGTCAGGCCGGGAGTGCACATCGGCGACATGAACGCGGCACTCCGCCGCATTCAGCAGCAGCGCACGCTCTGGCAGCGTTATGTCGCCGCCGGTGTCACGCCCGAGGTTCCGCTCGGCATCGCCGACGTACAGGTGGCCTACCAGCGGGTCGTCGAAGACCTCACCCGGCTGGATGTGCCGCTCGGCCACACCGACAAGTCGGCAATGCTCGTCTCGCGTCCGGTGAAAGAACTCGTCCGCCTGATGTCGGGGCTCGCGGCCGATTCCGAGGTCATGGAGAACCTGCAGGAGCGCACGACCCTCATCAACGAGTTGCGTGCGAAGGGTCTCGGGCCACTCATCACCGATCTGAGCGTGCGCCATGTTCCAGAGGAACGTGTCGCGGACGAACTCGAACTCGCGTGGTGGCAGTCGGTGCTCGAGCACATGCTCGCGACGGACAAAGCCCTGCTCGGCGCCAACACGGGTGTGATCGACCGCCTCGAAGCGGACTTCCGGCTGGTCGACGAAGCGCACGCCTCGGCATCCGGTGCCCTGCTCGCCTCGCTGCTCGCCGAGAACTGGAAGATCGGTCTCGTGGACTGGCCGGACGAGGCGAGCGCCATGCGGCGCCTGCTGCGGGCAGAAGCAGTCAGCCCCACCCAGCTCGAGACGTCGGCGCCGCATCTGCTCAAGGTGCTCTCGCCCGTGTGGGTGGCTTCGCCGTACGACGTCGCCCAGATACCCGAGTCCGTGCGCTTCGACGCGGTGTTCGTTGTGGATGCCGGTGCGACGACGCTCGCAGAGGCCGCGGGAGCGATTCGCCGGGCCAGGCAGGTCGTGGCGGTCGGCGACCCGGTGACGCAGAGCCCGACCCCGTTCACCGTGGCTGTCGGCACAGTGGCAGACGTCTCGACGGATGTCGATGTCGATGCTCTGCATGCGGATTCCGCACTCGCCCGTCTCTCTGAACTGCTGCCCACGCTCACCCTGACCCGCAGCTATCGCGCCGGGGGAGAAGACCTCGCCGAGCTCGTGAACCAGCGCTACTACGGTGGTGAGATCGACTCGCTGCCGTGGGCGGGATCGTTCCTCGGGCACGGAAGCCTCACACTCGACTACGTCTCGAACGGCCACGGCATGCCCGACCCGGAGACCGGCGGTGTCGAGAGCGTCGACCCCGAGGTCGCCCGTGTTGTGAACCTCGTTCTCGAGCACGCTGTGAACCGCCCGCGTGAGTCGCTGATGGTGATCACTGCGAGCACCAAACATGCGATCAGGGTGCACCAGGCCGTTTTGTCGGCGTTTGCCAGCCGCAGCGATCTGTCTGACTTCATTCTCAAAGAGCGCGCCGAGCCGTTCACGGTGCTGACGTTGGAGCAGTCCGTCGCCGAAAGCCGCGACCGCGTGATCTTCTCGCTCGGCTATGGAGTCACTCCGCACGGTCGTGTGCTGTCGAACTTCGGTTCCCTCGGCGAACCCGGGGGCGACCGCCTTCTCGCCGTCGGCATGACGCGTGCTCGCCGCTCGATGGTGATCGTCTCGTGCATCAGGCCGGAAGACATCGATCCGACCCGCATGCAACACGGGATCGCTGCCCTCGCAGAGATTCTCAAGCAGCCCGACCAGCACGTTCCTGCGCCGCCGGTCACCGAGGGTGCCGAGCCGATGCTCATCGACCTGGCCGAGCGGTTGTATCGTCGAGGGCTGTCGGTCGAGATCGGTTACCGCGGCAAGCTCGCCCTCGTCGCCGCGTGGGACGGAAAAGCCATAGCCATCGAGTCCGACCCAGAGGTGAGCGCCGATTCCCTGCGCGAGTCACTGCGGCTCAGACCGGATGTTCTGAGGCGCCTCGGATGGCACTACCTGCGTGTGCACAGCTTCGACCTGTTCAGCGACCCGCAGGGCGTTGCCCGCAAGGTGATGTCGATGCTCGGGGTTCCGGATGCCGAACGTGAAGCCGGATCCGGTGACGCCACCGGCGAGTCCGATGCAGACCTCGGCATCGCAACCGGGCCGATCTCGATTCGGGACGCCCGCGTACACTAGCCGTGTGACAGACGATCCGCCCTCGGAGCGACCTCGCGTGCGACGCGTCGCAGGGGCACGCCGTGCCGTGCTGCCCGCTGTCGAAGGAACGGACGTGTCGCCTCAGTCCGCCGTGCCGACGCGCGCCGATGAAGACACGGAAATCGCCTGGGGTGACAGGCCCGCGACGACCGGCAACGAGGAGCAGCTGCGGCGCGATGTGCCGCCGCACTGGGGGTAGGAGCGCCCCTCCTCCCGCACGGGCGCCAGCAGTGCGAGGCTTCGCCCCGCAGGCCAGCCGATCGCCCCGTGCACACGAACGAGGCCGTCACGCGCTACACCTTTTGTGAAGCGCCATCCGAAATAGGCCCGCGCGTCACAAAGGGTGTAGCGCGTGACGCGGCTACTTCTCGCGCTGGGCGTTCTGGGTGTTCTGGGTGTTCTGGGCGTTCTGGGTGTTCTGGGCGAGCAGGTCGCGGATCTCGGTGAGCAGGTCGAGCTCAGTGGTCGGCTCAGACTCTTCGACGACACCCGCGTTGCGACGTGCTTCAGCGCGTTCTCGCAGCTTGTTGACGGGCAGCACGAAGACGAAATAGACGACGGCGGCGACGATAAGAAAGTTGATGGCAGCGCCGACGACGACACCGAACTTGATCACGGCATGGTTCTCGGGATCAAGCGTGGGGAGGGGCAGGTTGAGAGCGTCGTTCAGGCTGTTCGCATTGAACACGGCGCCGATCAGCGGGTTGATGACGGCCTCGACAAGCGCGGTGACGATGAGCGTGAATGCGCTGCCGATGACAACGGCAACCGCGAGGTCGATGACGTTGCCCCGCATGATGAAGTTCTTGAACCCGGTGAGCATATCGATCCCTAACTCGTGGCCGAGCCTGACCCGTTGTTGCTTGCGGATGCCGCTGCTGCGGGCTGGGCGGCAGGGGGCGACTTCGCCTCCGACGCGGCAGGTGACGACGAAGACGAGGGTGACGATGCGGACTGCTGAGCCCGTGAATCAGTGCGGTAGAAACCCGATCCGTTGAACGTGATGCCGACGGCGCTGAAGAGCTTGCGAAGGGGGCCGTCGCAGCTCGGGCACTGCGTGAGAGACGAGTCTGTGAACGCCTGGTGCACGTCGAATGCGTCGCCGCACACCGTGCAGCGATAAGAGTATGTGGGCATGTGGTCCTCGTGAAATGTCGGTGGCGCGCTATACGCGACGGGAGAAGTCTAAGATGCGCAGCTGTGTGACCGCGCCGTCGACGGGCTGGTCGTGCACGTCGCGAGGCACGTCATCGACGATCTCGGTGTCGAAGACGACCGCGTAGACCGGCGGGCGCCGCTCCATGGAGCCCAGCGTCTTGTCGAAATATCCGCGCCCCCACCCCAGTCGCATGCCGTCTGCGCCGACGGCAGCGGCCGGGACGATGATCAGGTCGACGTCGTTGACGGCGATCGGGCCGAGCAGCTCACCCCGCGGCTCCGGCATGCCGTACAGGCCCTCGACCTCTGTGCCCTCTTCGCCGACTGTCCAATCGAGCAGGCCGTCTTCACGGCTGACGGGGAACAGGATCCGCACGTCGTTCGACATCGCCCACGAGATGAACGGGCGGGTGTCCGGTTCGTTCGGCGCCGAGAGGTAGCACGAGATGCTGCGGGCGTCGAACGTCGTGACCAAAGCGATGAGGTTGTCCGTGAAACCGACGGAGGCCCTTTCTCTCTCGGTCGCCGTCAGGTTCTGGCGGCGCTCGCGCAATTCGGCCCTGAGCGCACGTTTCTGATGGTCCTCGTCGGTTGCCATGGACTCATTCTATGAGGAACGTCAGTGTCGACGGCCCGGCGGTGGCCGGGGAACGGCTTCAGTCGGTGGGCTGGTCGTGCCGGGCCGGTATTGTATGAGGCATGCCACGACCAGTGAAGAAAGCCGTGATTCCCGCCGCCGGGCTCGGCACCCGGTTCCTGCCCGCGACGAAGGCCCTTCCGAAAGAGATGCTGCCCGTCGTCGACAAGCCCGCCATCCAGTACGTGGTTGAAGAGGCGGTGACGGCGGGACTCAACGATGTGCTGATGATCATCGGCCGCAACAAGAACGCGTTGGCGAACCACTTCGACCGGGTCACAGAGCTCGAGCTGAACCTGGCGAAGAAGGGCGACAAGCAGCGCCTGGAGCGGGTGAACGAATCAAGCGATCTCGCCGACATCCATTTTCTGCGGCAGGGTGACCCGAAGGGGCTGGGTCACGCGGTGCTACGTGCCCGGCGCCACATCGGCGACGAGCCTTTCGCCGTGCTGCTCGGCGACGACCTGATCGACGCTCGCGACCCGCTGCTCACCCGGATGATCGAGGAGCAGGAGTCGAGGAACGCGACAATCGTCGCGCTGATGGAGGTCGAACCCGAGAACATCTCGATGTACGGGGCAGCGACCGTCGAGGCGACCGACGACCCCGATGTTGTGCGAGTGTTGGGCCTTGTCGAGAAGCCGGCCCCCGAGGACGCACCGTCGAATCTCGCCATCATCGGGCGGTACGTGCTCCGCCCCGAGGTCTTCGGCATCCTCGAGACGACGGAGCCGGGCAAGGGCGGCGAGATCCAGCTCACCGACGCGCTCGAGGTGCTCGCGGGCGACCAGTCGATCGCCGGTGGCGTCTATGGAGTCATCTTCCGTGGGCGACGCTACGACACCGGTGACCGGCTCGATTACATCAAGGCGATCATCCAGCTCGCGGTCGATCGTGCCGACCTCGGCGCCGATCTGAAACCCTGGCTCAAGGAGTACGTCGCAACACTCGACGATTCTGCAGACGAGTCGGCGGGCTGAGCCGCAGGAGAGTGGCTGTGCCACCGAACATCCCCGTGCTGGCCGACGGCGACATCACTCTTCGCCCGGTGCGCCTGAAAGACGCGAAGCAGATGGAACACGAGCTGCTCGCGAACCGATCGTGGCTTCAGCAATGGGAGGCGACGAGCCCGAACATGGCGCGATCATTCGACCTGAGGGGAAGCATCCGATCCCTCCAGCAGAATGCGCGGCAAGGGGCAGGGCTTCCGTTTGTGATGGAGTATCGCGGCGAGCTCGCCGGTCAATTGAACGTGTCTGGCATCACCTACGGGTCGCTCTCGTCGGCGACGGCCGGGTACTGGGTCTCTGAACGGTTCGCCGGGCGCGGGATCACACCGACAGCTGTCGCCCTGGCGACGGACTACTGCTTCAACGATCTGAATGTGCACCGGATGGAGATCTGCATCCGACCCGAGAACACGGCCAGTCTTCGAGTGGTCGAGAAACTCGGGTTTCGATATGAAGGGCTTCGGCGGCGGTTCATCCACATCAACGGTGACTGGAAGGACCACTTCTGCTTCGCTCTCGTCGCAGAAGAAGTGCCGCACGGGGTTCTGCGACGTTGGCGTGAGGCACGCGTTCCCGCGGATGCCTGTGTGATTCCCGAGTCCGATCGTCGCGCGGCGCGGGTGCCGCTGCTGCCACCAACGGTTGCGCCGGGGTCGCGGGCAAACGGTGCCTGGTGACGGGAGCAGCGCTGACAGCACTATCGACCTTGAGTGACACACCGGCCGAATCACCCTCGGATCGCGCGCGCTCTCGTACGCTGACACCATGACGGGTGGACTGCTCAGCGGGGGGATCATCTTCGTGCTCGCCGCTGCCCTCTGGCTGGTCTATCTGGTGCCCACCTGGTTTCGCCGCAGCGAGTACCTCGCGACGGAGCGAAACGCGGTTCGCCTGCAGCAGACCATGCGCATCCTTGCCGAAACGTCGGAGATTCCCGACGAGGTCCGTCTCGAGCTGACAGCGCGCGAGGTCGCCGAGAAGCAGCGTGTGCTGCGAGAGCTGCGTGCCGCACAGTTGAAGCGGGTGCGAGCGGATGCCCTGGCAGAGGCCACCGCGCGGCCGACGGTCGTCGTCGAGCCGGTGCCCACCGTCGAGAAGAGCGGCCGTCCGGCTGTCACTGCGTCGCCGGCCCCCGCCGCCAGGACCGCCACGACTGTTTCGAAGCAGTCGGTGGTTTCATCAGTTGCCCGCTCCCGACGTCGTGCCCGGTTGTCGACCACGTGCGTGATGGTCGTGTCATTTGTGCTCGCAGTCGTCGGCGCCTCGGTGTGGGCGTCGACCGGAGCCGCCGTTCTCTTCTCCGCTTCGGCGATCACCTCGGTGGCGTGTGTCGCCCTTCTCACCCGTATGGCACGCATCGGCACGCGTACGCCTGTCGCGAGCGTCACACCCGTCGCAGCTCCTGTGCAGCAGGCCTTTGAGCCTGTCGCGTTCGACGAAGCGGAGCAGCCGGCAATGAGATGGACTCCCACTCCGCTGCCGCGCCCGCTGTATCAGTCGCAGGGTTCGGCTGCAGCGGATGCCATGGCTCAGGCAGACGCGCACGCCGAGTTGCGTCGTGCAGCGCTGGCCCAGGTCATGGCGCAACGCGCCGCCGAGCTCGCACCGCCGGTGCCCACGATCGCTCCCCGGCCGTCGGTCGAGGAGCCTGCGACGGCATCCGTCGAGCCGATGGTTCCCGTTGCCGAGGCTCCGAGCCGGTTCGCCGGGATGGGTATCGTCGACGAGTCAGAGATCGCCCGGACGACGAATGTCTCCGACCTCATGCGGCGGCGGCGTCTGGCCAGCTGACGGTGCGCCCGTCAGTCTGCCGGCACACGTGGTCTGTGCCACGTTGATCCGTCGCTTAAGCATGTTTTGGCGCGCCAAAACATGCTTAAGCGACGGCCGAACACTCGGGCAGACCCCATACGTGATCGATTGTCGTGTCGCGGGCTGAGCGACCGAGCTGGAACGAAGCCGGGCATCTGTCGTGATAATCTAGCTGAGCACTTGGGCCTATGGCGCAGTTGGTAGCGCGCTTCGTTCGCAATGAAGAGGTCGGGGGTTCGAATCCCCCTAGGTCCACCCTTGTGATGTCTCAGGACATTGTGAACGGCTGAACCCGCGATTTGTCGGGTCCAGCCGTTTTCGTTTTGGCCGGAGCTGTGGGTGGGGTCGATGTGGTGTTGTGCTTCGGCGTCTGAGGATGCACGGCGGCCACAAGGTCACCTCTGAGAGGCTCGAGCACGCCCCGGAGAAGATCGACCACTGGTTCACCGAGGTGGGGGTGACCTCGATATATAGTTACTTCATGGAAGTAACTAGTGTGGTGTGGAAGATCATCCATGATTTGCATCGTGTGGCCCAGCTGCAGCGCAGGGGAGCGGCCACGTCGCCGCTCGGGCCGGTGCCGCTGGGGGTGCTGAACCTCGCGGCACAGTCGCCCGTGCGGCCGAGTGAGGTGGCGGCGGAGCTGGATGTGCCGGCGCAGTCCGTGACCCGTGCTGTCGCGCAGCTGGAGGAGAAGGGCTTGGTGCGCCGGGTGGGGGATGCCTCTGACGGCCGCTCGTATGTGATCGAGCTGACGCCGGAAGGGCATAAGACGCGGCGCGAGTTCCAAGAGGAGCTGATCGCGCGGTTCGCGCGGCATCTGGCCGACTGGGATCCGTCAGAGGTCGAATCGTTCGCGGATCAACTCGGGCGGCTCGTGTCTTCTCTTGCGGCAGACGTGTCTCAATCGTCGCGTGCCGCGACGCCCAATCCGTGGAGGGGTCGGCGATGAGGGCACACGAGGAGCGATACGACGTCGTCGTCATCGGGGCCGGTTTGGTTGGACTTGCCGCGACGGCATTCCTGTCGCAGCAGGGATTGCGTGTTGTGACGCTCGAGCGGCACCGCTCGACCTCGACGCATCCGAAAGCCCGTCTGGTGACCGTGCGCTCGATGGAGTTATACAGGTCTCTCGGAATCGAGGAAGAGGTTCGCGCAGCCGGGGAGGCGAACAGCGGCTTCAGTGTCGTCGACACGCTCGCCGGAGACCTCGAGACGTGGATCGCGCCTCCGGAGGACGAGGTGGCCGCGGTGGGGCTGAGCCCCACCATGCCCTATTCCTGCGATCAGCATCGGTTGGAGCCGATCCTGTTGCGTCGCGCCATCGCGCTCGGGGCAACCGTGCGATTCGGCGTGAGCGCCGCGTTGCAGCACGTCGACGACGAGGGCGTGGTGGTCGAACTGGACGCATCGGGCGAGACGAGTGAGGTTCGGGCGCGGTACCTCGTCGCCGCTGACGGCAGCCGGAGCGGCGTGCGGGAACAGCTGGGGATCCGGCTTCACGGCGAGCCGGTGGAGGGCGAGTCTGTCAGCGCGGTGTTCCGCGCCGATCTCGACCCGGCGCTGCGGGGGCGCGAGATCAACGCGGTCATGTGCAGAACGGCTGGTGCGTTCCTCTTCGCCCGTGGCAATCGGGAGGACCGCGGGTGGCAGGTCGGAACCTATCTGCGCCCGGGATGGGCGGACCTGGACGATGAGGGCCTGAAGCTCAAGCTGGTCGATGTGATCCGCGAGGCGACGGGGCTGGCCGACCTGAACCCGGTGATCGAGGATGTCGCGACCTGGAGCACCGGCGCATACGTCGCGGACCGGCTGCGGTCTGGGCCGGTCTTCCTGGTCGGGGATGCCGCCCACATCATGCCGCCATACGGCGGCTTCGGCGGGAACACCGGTGTGCAGGATGCCCATAACCTCGCCTGGAGGATCACGGCGCGGTGCCGGGGGGCCGCACCCGAGAACATCCTCGACGGCTATGAGCGGGAGCGGCTTCCCCTGATCGAGCTGACCGTCGCGCAAGCGCTGCTTCGCTCGAGAAAGAAGCCGGGCCAGGCACCGCCCGCGGACGAGATCGACGCCCAGCGGCTTGTCCTGGGATTCCGGTATCCTCTCGGGGGCGGCGCGTCGCCTCATGACCTGGTGGAGGACCCCGCCGAGCCCAGCGGCGGCCCCGGAACCCGGGCGCCGCACGTGCTCCTGGCAGACGGGCGAAGCACACTCGACCTGGTGGACCCTACCCGTTTCACGCTCATCGGGCCCGGGGCCAACGGCCTCCCTCCCGTGCACACCGACCTGACGGCGGCCCCTGTGCGGACCATACCGGTGTCTGAAGACGCCGTTGACTCGCGGCACAGAGAGCGTTGGCGCGCGACATACGCTGCGCCAGGTCGCTCAGGGCTCCTCGTTCGACCCGACGGTGTCGTCGCCGCACAGGTTCCGGCAGGCGAGCCGCCCTCGGTCATCGATGCGGTTCACGATGGATAGGGGATGACATAACCCCGGTTGTAACCCACACGCTTCAACGCTGCCCCGTCATCACTCTCTCGTCCGAACGGCAGGCAGGCGCGATCGGAACGGTCGGCAGGCGCGAGCGGATCGGGCGGATGGGCTACGGGCCCCGAGCCCGGGCCCCGAGCCGGGCAGTGGCGCGAGACGGTTCTCATCGAACGACGCAGTGAGCTCGATTGATGCCGAAGGCTCTCGCACTCATCGTGTCATCCCTCGGAGGCGTTCGTTTCGTGCGTCGAGGGCTTCCGAGGTGGCGGGGACGATGAGGTCGCCGCCGGGACCGGCGCTGTTCTGTGCAAGGGTGACGTATGGGCGCAGGTTGCCTTCGTACTCCTCGAAGGCGGCGTCCAGGTCACCGGGGTGGTCGCCCAATGACTGGGCGAGAAACCAGGTGCCGAGGATGGCCAGCGACGCGCCGCGGCCGGAGAGGCCGGAGGCGCAGTGCGCGGCGTCTCCGACGAGGACGACGCGACCCTTGTGCCAGGTGGGCATGTGGATCTGGCTGACGGAGTCGAAGTACAGCTCGGGGTCGTCGCGGACCGCGTCGAGAATGTCGCGGACACGCCACTCGTCGTGGCCGCGGAATGCCTCGAGGAGGATCTGCTTCTGCGCCTCGAGGTTGCGGTAGTCGTACTCGATCCACGGAGAGCGGAAGTTCATCACTCCGAGAGCGGTGTCGTTGTAGCGGGTGATGCCGATCAGGTGGCCTGGCCAGTTCAGAAAGTGGCCTTTCCGCTCTGTGCTTGCCTCGGCGGGCAGCTCGGTGAGAGCGATGTAGAAGCCGAGGTGCCTGAGATAGTCCTTCTCGGGCCCGAACACGAGCCTGCGGGTAAGGGAGTGCATCCCGTCCGCCCCGACGACGAGGTCGAATCGATCGCTCCTTCCCGAGACGAAGTCGACGTCGACGCCGTGGCCGTCGTCGTGCAGCCTGGTGATCGACTCGTCGAAGATCAACGACGTCGGAGGGCGCAGGCCCTCTCGCAGCACGTGCGCGAGATCCTCGCGGGGAATCTCGATGTCCTCGTCGGAGTCACTGACCTCTGCGCCGGGAAGCTCGGCGAGGACGGTGCCGTCGCTGTCGACGAACTGGGTCAGCTCGGTCATCGAGACCCGTCGGTTCTCCACCGCCTTGAGGATGCCCATCCTCCGGGCGATCTCGATGGCATCGCCTCGGATGTCGATCGGAGAGCCGTTGGTCCGAAGGTGGTCAGCGCGTTCTATCACGGTGACGTCGTGGCCCTCGGCGCCGAGGGTTATTCAGGCGGCGAGGCCGGCCATGCCGGCTCCGGAGACGAGGATGCGCATAGGTGCCCTTTCATCGAAGAGGGATCAGGATCGTCTGGTGACGGGTTCAATAAGAAACTGCTGGTACTCTAATTTCCTACTGGTACCCTAACTGCCGCCGGGTGCACGATGCAACCTTTAAGGAACTGGAGGTTTCCTATGGATACCGAGGTGACCAAACGCCGCCGCCGCGGAGCCACCCTGGAGGCTGCTGTTTTGGATGCCGCCTGGGCAGAGATCACCCAGCACGGCTACGCAGACTTCACCGTCGACGCCGTCGCCGCCCGTGCCGGGACCAGCAAGGCGGTGCTCTACCGGCGCTGGCCGGGCAAGCCGGAACTCGCGCAGGCCGCGATCGAGCGCGTCCTCGCGAAGGACCCGATCACCGTTCCCGACACGGGGAGCCTGCGCGGTGACACGATCGAGCTGCTCCGACAGGCCAGTCAACGTCGCGTCGGCATCGCAACTCACATGATCGCGAGTCTCGGGGAGTTCTACCGGGAGACCGGGAACAGCCTCGCCACCCTCCGCGACACCGTTGCCGCCGGACAAGAGAGCGTTATGGTCCCCATCGTCGACCGAGCCGTCGAGCGTGGGGAGATCGGCCCCGACAAACCCACCCGGCGGATCATCCGTCTCCCCATCGACTTGCTGCGCCTCGAACTCCTTATGACGTCAGAACCACCCACCGACGACGACATCATCGAGATCGTCGACACGGTCTTCCTCCCGCTCGTTATGTCGTAGTGCGCTGAACGTGCACGATCGGTTGCCTCAGAGCGACCAGGGTCGAATCTTCTCCCGCCTGTTGGATTCCTGGGGCCGCAGGTCCGGTGACGTCGGGGCGCTCGCTCATTCGCCTGTGCGGGGGCCGACGAGGTCAACCTGAGCAGAACTCTGACCGGGTGGGGAAACGCAGTTCGAGTGCGGTGGGGAGCCATCGCTCGTGCTCGGCTGCGAGAATGGCCGGGTGAGCACACCGATCGACGCAATGGTCCGCCTCGCGACAGCAGACTCGGGGAGACCGCTTCTGCGCGCGCTCGTGGCACAGCTGGCACGTGTCGATGCCGACGACGTTCTCATCGAGGCCAGCTGCCCCGACTGCGATCGTCCGCATGGTCGGCCCTACGTCGTGGCGCCGCCCGCCGCCGTGCACATCAGCGTCAGCCTGAGCCATGTCGGTGAGACCGTCATCGCGGCCGCGTGTGCCGGGGGAGCCGTCGGGGTCGACGCAGAAGCCACGAACGCCCTCGCCGACCCGCGACGTGCCGCCGAGACGAGAGAGGCGATCGGCCACAGGGGCAGCGACGTACTGCGCGCGTGGACACGTGTCGAGGCCGTGCTCAAAGCAGACGGGCGAGGGCTCCGCGTCGACCCCCGCGCCGTGTCGTTGGCAGACGAAGACGGCCTGGTCATCGCCCGTGTGCCGGGGGATCCCCGCCGCTACCAGGTCTTCGAGGTCGACGCAGGGCCCGAGATCGTCGTCAGTCTCGCTCGGGAGCTGTGACCGGGGCGACGCGTGAGACGGGCAGGCTGGGCAGTGGTCTCTGGCACAGCCAGGCGTCGAAGAGCGGATCGAGGTCCGTTCCGGCCTGCTCAGCTCGGATCTGCTTATGGGCGAGCGCTCGGAAGTCGGCGGTTGCGACGATTCCGAAACGGTACTCGCCCGTCCACGCGCGCAACAGGTCGAAGAACGGGGCATCTCCGATGGTGAGGCGCAGCGCGTGCAAGGTGAGCGCGCCTCTTTTATAGAGACGATCGTCGAACATCAGCGCAGGGCCGGGATCCGCCGGCACAAGATCCTGGGGGAGCGCACGAAGCAACGAATGGTGCCGGACGGCGAGGGCATCCGCCGTCGCGCCTCCGCTCTGCTCGGACCAGAGCCACTCGGCGTAGCACGCGAAACCCTCGTTGAGCCAGATGTGCTGCCAGCTCGAGACACCGACACTGTTGCCGAACCATTGATGCGCGAGCTCGTGGGCGATCAGGCGCTCAGAACCTCCGGCACCGTCGACGTGGTTCTCGCCGAAGATGGCCGCGCCCTGCGCCTCGAGCGGGATCTCGAGTTCATCGGCGGTGACGACGGCGGTGTACCCGGCGAACGGATACGGGCCGAAGACCTCGGCGAAGTAGTCGAGCATGGGGCGCAGCACGGCGAAATCGGCCTCGGCCCGCCGGGTCAGATGCCGCGGAAACGCGAGGTGTATCGGCACCGGTGTGATGTCGGGAACCAGAACGGCGGGCGCATCGACATCGCGGCGCACGTAACGGCCGATCTGCACGGTCGCGAGATAGGTGGCGGTCGGCACATCGCACTCGTACGTCCAGATGCAACGCCCAGAAGACACCGTTCGGTCCCTCAGAACACCCGTCGCGACCACCGTGTACGCCTGCTCCGCAGACACACGGATGCGATACCGCGCCTTGTCGGAGGGATGATCGTTGCAGGGGAACCACGTGGGCGCGCCGTTGGGCTGGGCGGCGACGATCACACCGTCGGCCAGTTCCTCCCAGCCGAGAAGACCCCAGGGGCTGCGTCGCGGGCGGGGAGAGCCTGAGTAGTCCACAGTGACGGTGAATCCCTCTCCGGCGGCGATCGGCCGCTCGGGAACGACCGTCAGCCTGGTGGAGCTCTGCGTGAATCGAGCCCGCCTGCCGCCCGCGGTCCGCACCTTCGACGCCTTCAGCCCCACGAGGTCGAAGGAGACTGTCGACAGGTCCCGTGTGCTGGTCGCGATGATCACGGCGGTCGCGTCGAGCCGGTTCGTGGAGACCCGATAGCGAAGGTCGAGGTCATAGGAGTCGACGGCGTATCCCACGTCTTCCGACGGCGAGAGGTACGGGTCGTGCACACCGGTCATGCCCTCCACCGGGCCCCGCTGTGGTAATCGGCAACGGTGACGTCGCGCCAGGGGCCGATGGGGTTGCCGCTCCATCGGCTGCGGTCGGGAACCACCTCTCCACGCATCACGAGCGATGCAGGGCCGACGGTGGCGTGCTCGCCGATGCGGGCGGCGGGCAGAATGACGCTGTGCGGCCCGAGCGTCGCGCCGGTGTCGAGGGTGACGGTATCCATGCTCATGATTCGATCATGGAACAGGTGTGTTTGCACAACACACCCGCGGTTGACGGTGGAGGCGTCGCCGAGCCTGACCAGGTCCGCCTCCGGCAGCCAATAGCTGTCGCACCAGACGCCGCGCCCGATCGACGCGCCGAGGCTCCTCAGCCACCACACGAGCGCGGGAGTTCCGGCAGCCGCCCGGGCGAACCACGGTGCGGCCACCATCTCTGTGAACGTGTCCGAGACCTCGCTCCGCCAGACGAACGACGACCAGAGCGGGTGCTCATCCACGCGGACGCGACCGATCAGCGCCCATTTCGCCGCCGTGCTCACGGCTGCTGCGACACCGCCGGCGGCGAGCATCACCACACCGCTCAACAGCACCGCGACAGCGAGCCCCCAGCTCTCGACCACGGCGGCGAGCGCGAAGAGCACACCGAGCCCGATGACGCAGGTGACGAACACCGGGATCACTCGGCCCATCTCCCAGAGCGCACGGGCGAACCGCAGCGAGGCGGGCGGATTGTACGTGCGGTCGTCGTCGGCCGTCGCCGTCTGGCGCCGCAGCCGCACGGGCGGCGAACCGAGCCAGGAGGAGCCCGGCTTCGACTTGCGCGGTGCCGACGACAACACGGCGACGAGGCCGTCGCGCGGGACCTTGTGCCCCGCCGCCGTCATACCGGAGTTGCCGAGGAAGGCCCTGGCGCCGATCTGGGCCTCGGCCACACGAACGCGTCCGCCGCCGAGCTCGTATGAGGCGACGAGTGTGTCGTCGGCGAGAAAGGCGCCGTCTTTCACGGTGGTCATGCTCGGCAGCAGAAGCACCGTGGACGCCTCGACGTCCCGGCCGACGCTCGCCCCGAGCATCCGGAGCCAGACGGGAGTGAACAGGCTCGAATAGAGCGGGAAGAGCAGCGTCCGGGCGAGGTCGAGAACTCGTTCCGTCGTCCACACCTGCCAGCCCACCCGGCTGCGCACCGGATAGATGCCGGCGCTGACACCCATTCCGAGCAGGCGAACGACAAGCACAACAGCAGCAGCGAGCACCAGTCCGGTGACGAGGGCAGCCGGAATCACCGCACCGATCGAGTGGACAGCGGCTTCGCCGAGCGAACCAGAGCCGGCGATCGCGGCCGCGACGACACCTCCGCCACAGAGGAACGCGACGATCGGCAGAAGGGCGATGCCGAGAGCAGAAGCGGCGTACGCCACAAGCCATCGGGTGCGTCGATGCGGGCGTTCGCTCTGCCACCACGCCGACGCCGGCCCGACGCGGACCGCAGGCGAGCCCGCCCACCGCTGACCGGCTCGCACGCGGCCGAACACAGACGAACCGGGAGCGATCTCGGCGTTCTTGCCGATCCGCGCGCCGGGAAGCAGTGTGCTCCGTGCGCCGACCGTGCTGTTCGCCCCGATGCGGATGGCGCCGATGCGGAGCAGGTCGCCGTCGATCCAATAGCCGGAGAGGTCGACCTCCGGCTCGATGGCGGCGCCTGAGCCGATGCGAAGCATCCCGGTCACCGGCGGCAGCGAGTGCAGATCGACATCCTCGGCGATCCGGGCACCGAGAGCGCGCGCATAGTAGGTGATCCAGGGTGCGCCGGCGAGACTGACGGCGCTCACCTGATGGGCGACCTGCTCGGCCAGCCACAGACGCAGATGCACACCTCCGCCACGTGGGTAGTCGCCGGCCGTCACCCCGGCGAGCAGCAGGCGGGCGCAGACCACCGAGATCGCCATCCGGCCGAACGGCGTCGCGAAGACGACGAGCCCGATCACCAGGAGCCACAGCGGCGCCTGCGGAAGAAAGTCGTATCCGTCGAACTGACCGAGAACAGCGCTCGCCGTGAGCAACCAGAGCAGCCAGCGAAATCCGCTGAGCACAAAGAGCGGCACGCCGATCAGCGTCTGGATCCACTGCATCGCGGCGGGTGTCGGTCGAACGGTGTGTGTCGACTCCGGCGACGCGCTCTCGTCCGACTCGCGTGCGGCGAGGGCGGCTGCCATGGCTCCGAGCCGCGGGTGTGCATAGATGTCGGCGACGGTGAACTCGGGATCGCGGCGTCGGATGCGGGTGACCAGCTGGGCGGCGGCGAGCGAACCGCCCCCGAGGTCGAAGAAGTTGTCGTCGGGATCGCTGACCGGGATGCCAAGCACAGCCCGCCAATCGGCGGCAAGCTCCGGATCGATGACGCCGAGGCGCCCCTCGGCCGAGTCGTGCTCAGGAAGCGGCCAGGGAAGAGACGCTCTGTCCACCTTGCCGGAGGTGCGCGTCGGCAGATCGTCCACGACCGCGAGCAACGGCACGAGCGCGAGGGGCAGCTCCTCCCGAAGTCGTCCAAGGGCAGCGCCACGGTCGAACACAACCGTGTCTTCTACGGCGACATAGCCGACGAGCACCTGGTTACCGGCATCCGTTGTGCGAACCGCCGCGGCCGCAGCCCTCACACCGGAAAGCTGTTGAAGCGCCGACTCGACCTCACCGAGCTCGATGCGCCGGCCACCCACCTTCACCTGGTCGTCTGCACGTCCGCGGAAGATCAGCCCGTCGCGGTCGAACCGCACCAGGTCGCCGCTCCGGTAGGCGCGGTCCCAGCCGAGGGACGGGAACGGGGCGTACTTCTCCGCGTCCTTCTGCGGGTCGAGGTAGCGGGCCAGGCCGACGCCTCCGATGATCAGCTCCCCGACGCCGTGGGCGGGGACAGGCGTTCCCTCCGCATCGACGACGGCGAGATCCCAGCCGTCGAGAGGCAGCCCGATTCGCACGGTCTCACCGGGTCGGAGGCGGGCTGCGCAGGCCACGACCGTCGCTTCGGTGGGGCCGTAGGTGTTCCAGACCTCGCGACCGTCGACGGCCAGCCGGTCCACGAGCTCTGGCGGGCACGACTCGCCGCCGAAGATGAGAAGCCGCACGTTCTCGAGCGATTCGGGGGGCCACAGGGCGGCGAGGGTGGGAACCGTCGACACGATCGTGACGCCCCTCGTTGTGAGCCACGGCCCGAGATCGACGCCGCTGCGGACGAGTGAACGCGGGGCGGGCACCAGGCAGGCTCCGTGGCGCCATGCCAGCCACATCTCTTCACACGACGCGTCGAACGCGACGGAGAGCCCGGCCAGCACGCGGTCCCCAGGCCCGATCGGCTCGTCCTGCACGAAGAGGCGGGCCTCTGCATCGACGAAGGCGGCTGCCGATCGGTGACTGACGGCGACGCCCTTCGGAGTCCCGGTGGAGCCCGAGGTGAAGATGATCCAGGCATCGTCATCCAGGCGCGGCGCGGTGACGATCGGCGTCGACGAGGTGCTCGGGTGGGCGGGGGGCCCCGAGAACAGCTCCTCGTCGGCCGCAGTGGCCTCGAGCGTCTCTGTCGCTCCACGGGGCCGGTACTCGCCAGCGCCCGAGATCACCCCTCTCACGGCGGCTTCATCGAAGACGAGTTGCGCGCGTTCGTCCGGATCATCGGCATCCACGGGAACATAGGCTGCTCCAGCGGCGAGCACCGCGAGGATCGAGAGGTAGAGCTCACGGCTCCCGGAGGGGAGGCGGATCCCCACGCGATCACCGCGCTGAACGCCCGCCAGGGTCAGACGTGCCGCCAGCGTGACCACACGCGCCATCAGCTCGCGATAGCTGAGAGCGCCCCGTGCGTCTTCGAGCGCCGACGCGTCTGGATGCGTCGTCACCGTCTCGCGCAGCACATCCAGCAGGGTGCGCGCCTCGGGTGCGAACACTCCTCCAGGCATAACGCCCGGCTGAAGCTCAGTCACGTGTTGTCTCCGGTCGTCCTGTGAGCCATGCCGCGCCCCGTGAAGGCGTCGAACTCGTGTGCCACAGGCTAGCGAGCGAGGGTAACCGGCAGGTGAACGGGCGGTGCATCCCGGTACGACGGCGGCGGGCCGGACGCGCCTCAGCGACGGCTACGGGAGGCCGGCTGTCGCACACCACTCCGTGACGTAGCCGTCCGCCGAGGCGGGTACGACGTCGCGATCTCGCAGGAGCACGGATATCTCGTCGCCACGAGCGGCGCAGGCGGCCGCGAAAGCTTCTTCTCCGTTGTCGGTGTACTCGATCTCGATCACGTGACGACCGTAGACCTCGGTGTACTCATCGCATTCGTCGTAGACCTGGCATTCCTCGACGATCGCGAAGTCCAGGTGGGCATCGTCCCGGCCGCGAGAGCCGATCTCTCCCGCGTTCTTCTGCGCAATCGCCATGCCGCGGCTGTGCGCTCGCTCGGCCAGGAGCGCGGCGAAGGCGATGTTGTCCGCCTCATCGAGCACTCCGTGTGATCGCGTCCACGAGTCAAGGTTGTCGGGTTCGACGGCGTCGAAGCCCGCCCGTGCGCAGCTGTCGATGTCGTGCCAGGCGATCTCGGCGAGGAGGGAGCGGTTCGCCGCGGTCGACGTGTCGAGCAGCACCTCGTCCGGCCAGTCAGGATCGACGACGACGTCGCCATCGTGCCTGAGGAGGAGTTGCGGGTGCTCGGATTCCCATTCTTCGTGTGTGCCGGGTTGCGTTTGGAAGGCATTCACATAGCAGATGTTGTATCGTCCGGGAACGGGTTCCTGGGTCACGTCGCGCGCCACGACCTGCACTGAATCATCTGGGGTGTATGCACCGCCGAGCTGATAGTCGAAACGAGCCGCGAGCGGGGGGAGCTCGGCCGCCGACGCGGTGGCCGGGCTCGGCGAATCCGACGCCGGCGGCTCGACCGGCCCCGTGCATCCCGTGAGCCATGCGATGGCGAGCGCCGTCACAGCGGCCGCGATGCCTCGTGTGGTCCCACTGGTCTTCCGATGCCTCATCGATCTCCGTACCCTCACTGGCGCAGGTCGGCCAGGATTCGCTCCACGCACTCGACCACGAGGGCAGGGGCGGTGCGCGGCGGGGTGCCGGCCACCCACACCGCGCTCACGCTGCCCTCGGCTCCGTGCCCGTTCGTCAGTGGAGCGGCGATCCCGGTGGCTCCGGGCAGAAGGTCGCCGACGCTCACCGCGTAGCCGCGTGCACGCGCCCCGACGATCTCCGGGCGCTCGTTAGGCTCAGGAGGATTACCGGCCAGGACCGCAAGGCCCGCGGCGCCGCGACTGACGGGGTGCCGATGGCCAGGTGGGTAAGACACCCGTAGGACCTGCTCGCTGGGCTCGGCCTTGGCGATCATGACCATCTCTGCGCCATGCCTCACGTTCAGGGCCGTGGTTGCGCCGACCTTCTCGGCCAGCCAGCGCAGATGGCCTTCAGCGACCCGCCGCAGCTGCGGCTCGACCAGGCTGGCCAGCTCGACGAGGCCGTAACCGAGGACGTAGGCCCCGCGCCCTGTCCTCCGAACCAGCCGCGCATCGACGAGCGGGTTGAGCAAGCGGTAGACCCCGGCCCGATGCGAGTCGAGCGACGCGGCAATCTCAGTGATGGACAACCCGTCCGGGCGGGTGCCCAAGAGCTGCAGCACCGTGGTGGCGCGGGCCACTGTCGAAGAATAGTTGGCGGCCGTCATGACATATAATCGTACACCGAGCATGAGATATCGTACGCGTTCCACGATTCCCGTATGCGACCCAAAGGCTGAGCAGGACACACCGACCGACACGGTCCGACGACGAGGAGGTCTCGATGAAGTACATCGCCGACTCCTCGCGGTATCCGTCGATCACCGTGGACACCGCGTTGAAACTGCCGGCGCTCCGCGCAGCGCTCCCTCGCGTGGTCGCCGGGGCCGCTTCGCTGCAGCGTTCGATCCGGTGGGTCCACGCCAGCGATCTTCCTGACATCACCCCCTTTCTGCGAGGGGGAGAACTCATCCTGACGAGCGGGAGCGGGATCGGCGAGCGGCGGCCGGAACAGCGCCAGTTCGTCACCCGCCTGGCTGAGGCGGGCGCCGCCGGCCTGGTCATCGAACTGGGCACGCGCTTTGCCGCCGGGCTGCCGCCCGGCATCGTCGAAGCGGCTGACGAATCGGGTCTTCCCCTTGTGGAACTCCATGCCTCGACGGCCTTCGTGGACGTGACGGAGTCCATCCACACCCAGATCGTCAACCACCAGTTCGAGCTGCTGCAGCGTGCGGAGCAGCTTCAGCACGACTTCACCTCGGCGATGCTGGACGGCGGCAGCATTCCAGCTGTGCTCTCCGTGCTCGCCGACGCAGTGGGAAACCCGGTGTTCTTGGATGACGACACCGGCCGGCTGCTCGGGTACGGCGCGCCGTCTGACGTGCAGTCGACCGACGAGGTGCTGCGGGCCTGGACGGAGGCCCGACACCACGCCGACCACGTCGGGCTCACGGCGCGTGTGCCGACGCAGGCGTCCGGAGGCTCGGGGCGTATAGTCCTCCTTCCGCTCCTGTGCCCCGTCAGCAGTTTCGCGCCCTTGGCGCTCAACCGCGCCGCGCAGATCGTCGCCCTGGCGCTCCTGCGCTCTCGGCAAGAGGAGGAGCTGCTCGCACTGGGGCGAGGCGACCTTCTCAGCGGCCTGGCGTCTGGGCGTTTCGACGCGACCTTCGCCGTGGCACGGGCCCAGGAGATGGGGTTCGACGATCGGAATGTCGTTGCCCTTCTCCCCGTGGCCGCCAGGCTCGTGGCGTCGGAGGACGCTCAGGCCTTTCGCGGGTCCGCTGCTCACGTCGAGATCGATCGATGGATCACATCTCTGCGAGACCTGGAGTCCAGGGTCTCGACGCTGTCGGTTCCCACGCTCATCGGCGTGGACTCCGTCCGCGGCGATCTCCTTCTGGTTCTGGGACTGCGCAGCTCGAGCGACAGGGAGCAGCTGGCCGATCGAGTGGCGGCGCTACTGCGCGATGTGGCGGCGCACAGAGGATCATCCGAGATCGTTGTGGCCGTGGGCGCCGCAAGCGAGTGGGCGACCCTGGGCGAGGGTCTGCGCGAGGCGACCGAGGCGACCGCCGTCGCCGCCCTCATGCCATCGCGAGCATGGTACGACGCGGCTGCCATGCCGCTCGACAGGCTGCTGTGGCGACTCAACGACAACGAGGACCTGCGTCGCTACGCGGAGCGGATGCTCGGTCCCCTGCTGGCGCACGACGCGAAGAGCAAAAACGCCCTGCTGCCGACGCTGGCGACGCTGTGCGGCAACGGTGGTCGCAGAGCAGAGACGGCGCGCGCCCTGTACCTCAACCGCCAGGCGCTCTACGACCGGATCGCCAGAATCGAACGCGTCTTGGGCACGGACCTCTCAGACTGGGACACCCTCCTGGCGCTGTATCTCGCGATCCGCATCCGCGCCACGAGCCCACATGCCCCAGCTCGGTGAGAGGTGCACCGTTTATGCCTTCGTCGGCTGAACGATCGACGTCTGCGCCTCCGCCTGTTCCCCGGCGAAATGACAAGCTGCGCGGTGGGTGTCGCCGACACCGACCATGGGCGGTTTCGTCGTCTCGCACAGGCCGACAGCGAGCGGACACCTATCGCGGTACGGGCATCCGACGGTCTGAAGCTCCACGACCGGGATCTCTTTCGTGCGCGTCACCGCTGGAGCTGCCTGCCTCCGGTTCCGCCCGGGCTGAGCGGCCATCAGCCCGATCGTGTATGGATGAGCCGGACGCGCGAACACATCCGCGACCGTGCCGGTTTCCACGATCCGACCGAGATACATCACGGCCACGCGGTCCGCGATGTGCGAGACCACCGGCAGCTGGTGGGAGACGAACAGCAATGAGATTCCGAGCTCGTCGCGCAGCTCGGTGAGGAGGTTGAGAATCTGGGCCTGGACCGGAAGGTCCAGGGCGCTGACCGCCTCGTCCGCGATCAGCAGTTCGGGCTTCACCGACAGGGCGCGAGCGATCGCGACCCTTTGCCGCTGTCCACCCGAGAGCTCACGCGGCAGGCGGTCTGCGAGACGCGCCGAGAGTCCGACGCGTTCCAACAGCGCATGGGTGTGCGCATCGCTCGTTCGCCCGTCCAAGGTCTGATGAACTATCGCAGGCTCGCTGACGGCCTGGCCCACCGTGCGCCTCGGGTTCAGCGAGGCGTAGGGGTTCTGGAAGACCATCTGCACACGGCGGCGAAATGCGGTGAGCTCTCTTCCTCGCAGCGTCAGCACGTCGCGATCGTCGAATCTCACTGTTCCGTGGTCGGGCTCGGTGAGACGGGTGAGCACGCGTGCGAGCGTGCTCTTGCCGCTACCGGATTCACCGACGAGAGCAAGGACCTCTTGCCGCTCGATGTCCAGAGAGACGGCGTCGAGAGCCTTCGCCTGCGGAATCCTTCGGGCGAAGACGGCTTGTCGTTTGCCCGCATAGGTCTTGGTCAGGTCGTCGATGCGCAACAGCTGTGCGGTCATGCGGTGTCCCTCTCGTTCTGTCGCACGAGGCAGGCTGTGCCGTGCTCACCGAGCGCGCGGTCCACGCGCATGTCGAAGTCCCCGCACTCCGGCTGTGCGTACTCGCAGCGAGGGGCGAAGGAGCATCCCTTCGGCAGTTCGGCGAGCAGCGGTGGCTGTCCTCCGAGAGCGTGCAGCAGAGAGCGTCCGCCGACGCCGGGGCCCTCCGCAAGCTCGGCATGCGTGCGCACCAGCGCTTCCGTGTACGGATGCTCAGGACGATCGAGCACCTCGTCGACATCGCCGCGCTCGATGACGCGCCCCGCGTACATGACCGCCACGTCGTCGCAGAGCTGGGTGATGACGCCGAGATCGTGAGACACGATCACGGTGGCCATGTCCATCTCAGCACTGAGATCGGCGAGGAGGCTCAGGATCTGGTCTTGAATGGTCACGTCGAGCGCTGTGGTCGGTTCGTCCGCGAGCAGAACACGGGGCCGGGCAGCGACAGCCATCGCGATCATCACCCGTTGCCTCATGCCCCCGCTGAGCTCGTGCGGAAAGGCCTTCAGCTTCTGGCGCGGTGAACGGATTCCGACCTGGTCGAGCAACTCTGCCGCCGCTGCGGTCAGGCGTGCTCGCTTCACGCCGCACTTCAGGCGGAGTGTTTCGCTGAGCTGGTGTCCAACCGTGAAGGTGGGGTTCAGCGACGTGGTCGGATCCTGGAGGACCATCGCGATCTCCTGACCGCGGATGCGCTCCCATTCCCTCGGTGAGAGTGTCAGGAGTTCGCGTCCCTCGAGCCGGACGCTGCCGCTGACAACCTGCCCGGGATAGGGCACGAGTCCGAGCAGAGCGCGAAGCGTCACGCTCTTGCCAGAGCCGGATTCTCCGACGATGCCGAGGGTCCGCCCGCGACTCACCGCGATGGAGACGTCGCGTGTTGCGTACGACACCTCGCCCGACGACGTCGGGAACCCGACTGACAGTCCAGTTGCCTCAAGCATCACGTCGCTCTTCGTCATCGCTCCACCAGTGACAGATCGCGTCCCATCAGGTCAGCGACCGCATCGCCGATCAGGCTGATCCCGACGCCGAGCACCACGACGAGCGCCCCTGGAAGGATCGAGATCCACCAGGCTGTCAGCAAGTACTGCTGACCGTCTGCGATGATTCCGCCCCACTCGGGAGTCGGAGGCTGCACTCCCAGACCGAGATAGGACAGCGATGCGATGAGCAGCACGTTCAGCACAACGTCGACGATGCTGAACGCCAAGGCTCCGCGCCCGACGTTCGGGAGGGCGTGACGGAGCATCGCTCGCCGGCGAGAGAATCCCAGCACCTGAGTCGCCTGCATAAACTCCTGCTCGCGCACGACCAGCATCTCGGCTCGGGTGAGCCTCGCATACACCGCCCATCCGACGATGGGGACCCCGATGATCACGCCGGTCAAGCCGGGACCGGTGATCGCGATGATCACGATCACGGCCACGAGGAACGGAAAGGCAACCACGACATCGATGGCGCGAGTGATCACGGCATCCACCCAGCCGCCGAAGAACCCGGCGAGTGCGCCGAGCACGAGCCCGATCGACGAGGAGAGCACTGTGACGAGCAGTGCGACGGGCAGATCGATCCGCCCGCCGGCCAGCGCGCGACTGAGAACATCTCGGCCCAGGTCGTCGGTGCCCATGGGGTGCTCGAAAGACGGAGGTTGCAACAATGCGTCGTAGTTCTGCTCGATCGGCGAAGGGAGTGGCAGCAACGGGTGCGCGAAGCACAGCAACACGATCACCCCGACGATCCCGACCCCGCACGCGAGCGTCACGCGCACCCACCGCCGCTCCCTGGCCGCCCGGCGGTTTGCCTTCTGGAGACGCGCGAGAGCGACACGCTCGATCAGTGCAGCTTGTGACGTCATAACCGGATCCTGGGATCGAGCGCGCTGCAGACCAGGTCGGTGAGCAGACTCGACAGCAGCACGGCGGCGGCGAAGGTCATGATCAGGGCTTGGATCATCGGGTAGTCGCGACCGTTCACCGACCCGACCAGCAGAGTTCCCAGGCCGGGAATCGAGAACACGTTCTCGACGATAACGGTGAAACTGAGCGATGCGCCGATGGAGAGGCCGAGGAGCGTGACGGTGGGCAACATCGAGTTGCGCAGCGCGTGTTTGAACACCACCCGCCGCTCTGACAGTCCGCGTGATCTAGCGGCCTCGATGAAGTCCTGCGACAACGTCTCGAGCATCGCGGCTCGAAGTGTCCGCACGAGCAGAGGGGCCAAGGTGATGCCTACGGTGATGGCGGGCAGTGTGAGACTCGCCAGGCGATCGCCGAACCCCTCTCCGTAGCCCAGCACGGGGAAGATCCTGAGATGCACGCTGAAGATCAGCACCAAGACGAGCCCCGAGAGGAACGGCGGAGCCGCGTAGCAGACCGTTCCCACCAGGCGGACCAGATGATCGGCCGCGCGGTTGCGATACCTCGCGGCCAGAACGCCGAGCGGGAGCGCGAGAACCACAGCGACCAGCGAGGCATAGAGCACCAGGAAGACGCTGGGACCCAAGCGCTCGCCCAACTGCTCCGAAACGGTTCCCTGCGAGGTCAAGGAATCGCCGAAGTCGAAGCGCACCGCGCCGCCGACGAAGTCCAGGTATTGCTCCACGACCGGGCGATCGAGTCCGAGTTGTCCCCGCAGCGCGGCAATTCGCTCCGGGGTCGCATTTCCGGGACCGAGGATCATCTCGGCCGGGTCCCCCGGCACCAGCCGGGGGACCGCAAAAGCCAGTATCGAGATGACAAAGAGGGTCAGCACCGCCTGAAGTGCACGACCGAGAAGATAACGGGGCATGATTTCCGTATGATCGTCGCGGTTACTGACTGAGCCAGGTGTCGGTCAGATAGAGCCAGTTGAGGGGGTTCATAACAAAGTCGTTGACCCCGCTGCTTCGCGCGATGGTGACCTCCTCGAACAAAATGGGGATGATCGGCGGATCGTCGAGCAGCATCTGTTGGGCCTGGGAGAAGAGCTCGGTCCTCTCCGACTCGTCCCACGTGCTCGACGCCTGGGCCATCAGATCGGTGAGCTCCGGATTGTCGTACTGGAAGAACTTGGCGATGTGGGGCGTGGCCCAGTTGCCTGCGAACTCGTCCTCTGTCGGGATGTGGCTGGCCATGCTGCCAGGCCCGAAGAGGATGATCTCCCAGTCACCGTTGGTATTGCGCTCGTACACCGAGGCCTCGTCCAGCGCACGGACGTCCACTACGACGCCGATCTCCTTCCACGCCTCCTGAAGGATCTGTGCCGTCTGAAGAGCGATGCTGTCTCCGGAGACGATGAGCATCTCGACCTCGAACCCATCGGGCGTGGGAGACCCACTCAGGAGCTCCTTGGCCTTCTCGATGTCGTAGGGGACCGGGTCGATCGACTCGTCCCAGTAGAGCATTGGCGGGATGGCGCTGTTCGGGATCTCACCGGTTCCTCCGAAGACGACCTTCTGAATCGATTCCTTCGGTGTGGCGTAGTGCAACGCCTGGCGAACTTCCGGCGACTCCATGGGACCGGTCGAAGCGAGCCACGGTCCGAACACTGAGGCGACAGGTGTCTCCTCGACGATCAAGTCGGTGCCCTTGAGGCTCTCGATCTGTGAGTACGGCACCGATTCGACGACATCGACGTCCCCAGAGCGGGCAGCCAGCATTCGCGAGTTGTCGTCGGGCATCGTACGGATTTCCACGGCATCCAGATAGGGCTTGCCCTGCTCACGATAATGACTGTTGCGCTCGAACCGGATCACCTGGCCGCGTTCCCAGCTGACGATCTTGAACGGGCCGGAGCCTGCGTCAGTCGGCAACTCGGCGAGACCGTCGGTGCCGAGCTTCTCAAAGGCCTTCTGGCTGATGATGGAGGCACCGGGAAAGGTCAACCAGGCCGTCAGCGCGGGCTGCGGGCCGTCGAGGAGCAGGACGACGGTCTTCTCGTCCGGCGTCTCGATCCCTGCGATCTGCTGGGAGTAGATGGGGGCGAAGTTGGGGCTGACCTCTGGATCCATCAGGCGTTCCAACGAGAACTTCACGTCTTCCGAGGTGACGGGCGTGCCGTCTGAGAACGTCGACGCCCGCAGGTGGAAGACCAGCTCCGTGCGGTCCTCGTTCAACTCCCATGACTCGGCCAGCCCGGGCACGATCTCGGTGGAGTCCGGTGCCACCTCGACCAGACGCTCAAAGGCGAGGATCACCGGACGCTGAGAACTGACGTCGGTCCTTCCGACGGCCGGATCCAGCGAGACGGGATCGCTGCTGGAGCCGATCGTGAGCGTGCCGCCCTTCTGGGGACTGTCGCCGTCCGCACGACCGGTGTCGGGCTCACCACCACTGCACCCAGCGAGTGCGACCACGAATGCGAGAGCGACGACGGCCGCACCGCGACGCCGGTAGCTCCGGCCAGGTTTCTTGAGTTCTATCACGAGAAACACCCCAAACGTTTGTTGAACAAGGTAGAGAAACGTCGCGCCGGACGGGCAGTGTCCGTCGAATTTCTTTCGGGCGCCCCGACATGCCGCGGGTCGGACGCGGGCCTGTCCGCAGAGGGCGCATCCCTCGACATCCGTCCGTGTCGTGCGTTCACCGCTCGACCCCACTCGTGGCTCGGATCGGGAGCGCCGCCCGATGCAGCTCCAGGATCTCGCGGATCGATCGCGGCTCCTTGCCCGTGAGGAGTCTGTAGTCGTCGGTCACCAGCTCGAGCTCACCCGCCTCTTGGGCGTCGAACTCCGAGAGTCTCCAGGTGATCTGGTCCTGATTGAGGTGCTGCTCGTGGTATCGCGAGACCCAGAGCTCTCGGCTGCCAGGCTCGTAGCGGTAGGGAACTCCCGCGACCTCGGAGGCGATAGCGGCTACCTGGTCCATGGTCACCGCCTCTGACCCTGTGACATTGTAGATGCGGTTCTCGTGACCGTCCGAGAGGAGGGCCACCGCTATCGCCTCAGCGAGTTCGGCCCGGTAGGACCATGAGATCCGAGACGTGCCGACCGGTACCCGGGTGACCCCGTCCGCGTCGAACCACTCCGGAATGTCGTCGGAGTACATCGCATTCCGGATGGCGACCCAGGGCACGCCCGAACTCCGAAGTTTGTGCTCCGCGATGTAGTGGGACCGGGCATGATGAAAGACCGCGTCCGGCGCGGGGTTGATGAACGAGAGATACACGATACGGTCGACCTGCGCCGCCGAGGCGGCCTCGACAAAGCTCCCCTGCAGGGCGATACGCACCTCGGGCGGTTGGGGCAGGGAGACCATAAAGACCCGATCTCCCTCGCGGAGAGCGGAGGCAAGTGCCTGTCGGTCATCCCAGTCGGCGACCACGATCTCTGCTCCGGGGATCGCCGGTGCTCGTGCCGGGTCGCGGACCACGAGCCGGATCGGGCCAGCGTGTCGTCTGGCCACCTCCTCTGCGACGTGCCGCCCGACCAGCCCGGTGGAACCCGTGATGACGATCGCCATTTATATCTCCTCTTCTTCTGTCGACGGAGCGCTTCCGTGCGTTCCTGTTAGGCTTCGACGCCGGCGCGGGCGTTGAACGGCCGACGCTCAGGGGCGTCGAACCAGGGGCGGAGCTGCTCGACGGCGGCTCCCACCCTGAAGACGATGGCGTCGTCGAAGGTCGGTCCCACGATCTGCAGGCCCGTCGGAACACCGTTGTCTGCGAAACCGGATGGCACCGAGAGGGCGGGGCACCGGCTCATGATGTTGAAGGGCATCGTCATCATGGCGTCGAACGGGCCCTCGAGCTTCTGTCCGTCCACCTCCACGCTGAAGTCGTCCGGGTAGTCCCGATCGGCGAGCAGACCGCGGGTGGCCACTGTCGGACAGATGAGGACGTCGTAAGAGCGGAAGACACCGGCCAGCGCAGAGTACAGGCGGGCTTCGATCTCCCAGCCGTCATCGATGCTCGCGCCTTCGCCGTGTTTACGGTGGCGAGATGAGGTCCACAGGAGCTCGTTCGAGACCGCGTCGGCGTTCGCCGCGAGGAACGCGTCCCAGGACCCGTCGGTCAGGCGAAGGCTGCTGACATGGATGCCGGCTGCCCTGTTGACGTCGTCTCGCGGCAGGACGAGGTCAACCTCGTCGACGGTGGCGCCGGCGGCTCTGAGCGCCTCGGCGACCTCAAGCGTGTTGCGTCGCACCTCCGGGTCGACCGCCCACCCGCCGAAGTCGAGTGAGAGCGCTATGCGCAGACCGGCCGCGCCCTCGTAGCGAAGCGGCAGCTCGAGCTTCGGGCGGAGCGACGTGATGTCAGAGTCGTCTGGGCCGGCGATGACGTTCTGGAGCAGGATCGTGTCGACCACGGTGCGGGCCATCGGCCCGTAATGCAGGTAGGTGTCCTGATTGCCGGTGGGCTCAGACGGAACCCTCCCGTATGGCGGCTTGTATCCGACCACCCCCGTGAAGGACGCGGGGATGCGGATCGAACCCCCCATGTCGGAGCCGCTGGCGAGTGTGGCCGTGCCGGCCGCCAAAGCGGCACCGGAACCGCCGGAGGAGCCACCGACGTCGTATTCCGGGTTCCAAGGATTTCGGGTGGGGCCCCAGAGACGCGATCGGGTCACCACCGCAGCCCCGTACTCCGGTCCCGTTGTGCGCGCATGCACGATCGCACCTGCGTCGATCATGCGCTGAGCAAAACACGAGGTGCTCGTGGCCACCTCGTCCCGGTGCAGGAGCGAGGCCTGTGTCCACGGCTGACCCGCGATCGGCTCGTGCTCCTTGACAGCGAGCGGGATCCCTTCCAATGCTCGGGGCGGCGGGCCCGCCCGTCCGTATCGCGCCTCGGCCTCGCGCGCCGCGGCGAGTGCCTGGTCGAAGAACGTGTGGCAGAGGGCGTTGACGATCGGCTCCACCTCTTGGGCGCGCTCGATGACGGCCGTCATCAGCTCGACGGGGGAGAGTTCTCTGGAGCGGAACATCCGCAGCGCGTCGGCGGCGCTGAGGTAGTGGAGGTCGCTCATGCGGGAGACCCGACCGAGTCGTCCGCTGACGAGCGGCCATGTGAGTGGGGGACGTGGAGCATGGGGGATTCCTTTCGATGCTCGTCGACGGCGACCACGCTGAGGGCCAGGGCGGATGCCGAGAGTCCTCCGGTGACCACGCTCTGTTCGTTGGTCACCGCAGTGGTCGCCAGCCACGGATTCTCGTCGCTGCCCGGGTGCGGCAGATATCGCGGGAAGTCACTCGAGGTCAGATGCAGGCGAAGACGGTGCCCCTGACGGATGCGGTAGGCGGTGTGACCGAGCGAGAGCTCCACGTCGGTCTCCTGGTCGGGCGACTCGAGCTCGACCTGGCCGCGGAGGACCATGTGGGACGTGCCGTCAGGCGCCTCGTCGACGAGCTTGGCGAACAGGTGCATGGAGGGGCCGCTTGTGGCGACTCGCACCCGAAGAATCACCCGGCCGGTGATCTCGATCGGCACATTCATCGGCTCTGACCGGAACGTCAGCACGTCCGGACGCTCGAGGAGGTAGCCTTCGTCCGGAAGCTCGAGGACGAACGCGAAAGGGTTGGCCCCCGACGACGGCACCAGGTCTGCGGGATCATGTGTCCAGCTGATCGTCCGCACGCCGGCTCGCGGCTCGGGAACCAGGTGGCCGTGATGCTCGGGCTCGCCGGCAGCTGGCGGTGCCAGATAGAGGGTGAGGGTCTCGGTCCCGGGCGGAGGCCAGGTCTCGGCGTCGTGCCAGCCGCCGTGTCCGGTCATGTAACGCACCCGCGGGGGCATCGACGTCCCCTGCAGCACGGCGTCGAAGAAGTCGAGGGCGGGATCGAGGTAGCGCGGGATGAGCCGCGCAAGTGCCTGATCGTCGGTGTCGTGGTCTGATTCCGGGTCGATCGGAGCCTCGGAGAGGTGATAGTTCTCGTGATCGATCGCGTCGGCCAAGAGGTATTGCAGCGGGGCTTGGACCGGGTCGGAGACGAGACGCTCGTAGTCGCGCATGTGGGCGGGCAGGACGTTGTCGAACCACCCCACGCGGTGCAGCACGGGCACGGTGTTGACCTCGAACGGATGTGTGTGCCACGTCGCGCCGCGCGCCTCGTCGTCGTCCCAGTTGTCGAGGATCGCATCGAACGCGGGCGAGCGGCCACCGATCTCGGCGAAGACGTCGTCGAAGACCTCGGCCAGCGGACGGTGCGACCAGTCGACGTCGAAGTCGTAGATGTCGTTGTCCAGCCAGACCGTCGATACGTACTGTGTCTGCCCGAGCAAGAACACGGCGCCACGAGGCTGTCGGCCGGTCAGGTGCATCTCGGCTGTGGTCACACCCGGTGCGATGGCGCGGAGCGCGGGATGCCGGCTGGCAACGGCAGCCCACTGTGTGTAGCCGTAGTAGGAGTCGCCGATCATAACAACGGATCCGTCGCACCACGGCTGCGTGACGAGCCATTCGAGTGTGTCGTATGCATCCGTCACCTCGTGCGGCTGGCAGGGGAGCGTGATGCCTCCTGACCGGAACTTCCCCCGGACGTCCTGCGCCACGAGGATGTAGCCCCGGTCGTTCGCCCTCTCCGCGAGCTGGGGCATAAAGGTGTAGCGACCCGACTTATCGTAGGGCAGCCTGACCAGGATGACGGGGCGCGGTCGCACCTGGCCACCCAGATAGGCGTCGGTGGCCAAGCTGACGCCGTCGGACATCGGAACCATCGCGGACGTGGCGCGCTCGTCCACAGCAGACGGACCGGTCCGGAGCACCTCGACGCCACCCTGCTCCGTGCCCGATGACATGGCGTGGTCGTTCATGCGCCGCCGCCCACGACCACCGCGCTCATGCCCTTGAGCGCTTCGGTCCGCTCGATCGCGGCGGTCATCAGCTCGTCGATCGCGATCACCCCGCCCCGGAACCGGGCCAATGCGTCAGTGGTGGACAGGTCATGAAGGTCGTTGCTCACACGTGCTCCCTTGCTCGTGAGTGGCGCGCCGCATCGTTGCGGGCGCCGGGTGACTCGATTGTTCCACGACGACACGACGGCGTGGGTGGTCAGAGTGTCGGGGTTCCGCGCGTGAATTGCGACTCACTGTAGGTTGTTGGGCGCTGGCGAATCCGGGCGTTCCACGGACTATCGTGACGATCTTGTGCGCGATGTCCGTCACGGCATCTGTTGCTGACAGTCCGAGTCAGGAGCCTAGGCTGGCTCGTGACCTAGCCTGCCCTCGGGGGAGTCCGCGCCGGCGCTCCCGGGGGCTGTGGCCAGCGCCATATCGATGATCGCGCTGGTGGCGGCGTCCACGTTGAAGGCGGGGTCTTCCAGCCAGGCGCCGATCGTGGCGTCGACGGCTCCCGCCAGGATGACGGCACGGATGCGCGCGGTGGCGGGATCGAGGTGAAGGGCGTCGCTGAGCATGGAGGTCAGCGCGTTGTGCCGCCGCGGAGATACGGGAGAGTCGTTGATGCCCGTGTCGGGCGTCGCCAATGCTTCGACGATGAGCCGGGCGTGATCGCGGTGATCGCGAAGCCAGCCGGTCTGCGCCTGCAGGTATGCGACGACAGCGGCTGTGGGATCGGATGCCGCTTCGACCTGGCTCGCGATGTGGCCGATGTAGCCGCCGAGCACGTACTCGTAGGTTTCACGCACCAGCTGCTGCTTGGTGCCGACGTGGTAGACCACCGCGCCTTTTGTGATCCCCACGGTGTCGGCGACAGACTGCAACGAGAGCCTCGCGGCACCCTGCTCTGCGATGACGGCGATCGTCGCGTCGAGGATCTGTGCCCTCCGCATCACCTCGGCGGCTGTCGGGGTGCGTCCCGGCGCCTCGCGAACACGGCGGGGTCTGGTGGGCATGGATTCAGTCTTGCAGACCGTCGAGGAATGCGTTCACATCGTCTGCGATGCGCTGCGGCTCCTCTCCGATGATCGCGTGTGAGGCGCCCTTATAGATGCGCACCGTCCCGTTCGCGAGCGAGTGTTCTGCGACCTCTGCGCCCGCCTGGGCGTCGTGCATCACCGAGGCTCCCGCCATGATCACGAGCACGGGGACCCGTACTCCCGTGAGTTGCTCCTCCGAGAAGCGGGCCGGGGACGGTGTGCCGAGTCGATAGTGCTGCATGCCGGCCTCGATCATCTCTGCGATCGGCACGTCCTCCACAGGCGCACCGTTCGCCGTCCAGCTGGAGAAGTCGTCGCGCCAGGACCGCGGCAGCCACGGGACCGAAGCCGGGATCGAACGGATGACCGCCTCCAGCGAGAGATCGCCGAAGGTCTGGATCGGGTCGAGCACGGTGATGCTCGCGGCGGCGTCGGGCTCGTGCACCGCGAGGTTCATCGCGATCCATCCCCCTATCGAATGCCCGAGAACGTGCTTGTGCCCAGGGATCGCGTCCAGCGCCTCTGCGAGCCATGCCGCCTCTTCGCGGGAAGAGGTGATCGGGACCTCTTGCACGCTTCGGCCGGGCTGCCCGAGCAGATCGATGACGTAGACCGGCCTTGTCGCGGCGAGGCTCGCAATGTTGTCGACCCACATCGGTGCGCCCGACTGGGTACCGGGCAGGAGTACGAGGGGTTCTGCCGTCGAGGGCGTGCCGGACGAGGCATCCCACCGCAGCATCCGCACCACACCATAGGTCGTGCGCACGTCGTCCTGAGCGTCCGGGGGCCTGTGGGCCTCGGTGAGGGCCTTCCCGTAGGCCGAGAAATACGCTTCTTGACCCTCGCGGGAGGCGAACTGCCCAACAGATGCCGGCGCGGGCGGGACGAATCTGCCCGCGATGAACGCGACGATGGCGATCGATACAACGAGGAGTGCTCGTTGTGTGCGCCTCGGGCGACGGGGTGAATCCCGCTTCTCGTCTGCAACTGACCTCATGGTTAGTATACTAACCATGAGGTCAGTACCCGTCCAGGGTGGATGTGGCGCCGACCGCGCGGATTTCCAGCCGCTCGGAACACTCGTCAGTGCCTGGCACCGTTCAAGTCGAGCGTACGATCGTCGGTGGACGAACGGTGAGCGGGAACGGAGCGCGATGACAGGCAATGGGGGAGTGTCATGGTGGTGGCAGCAACTCGGGCTTCCGGCGCCTCGGCCGGGACTGCCCGGTGATCTCGACGTGGACGTCGCGATCGTGGGCGGCGGTTACACGGGTCTGTGGACGGCGTACTACCTGAAGGTCTTGCAGCCCGACATCCGGGTCGCCGTGCTGGAGTCGCGGTTCGCCGGCTTCGGTGCGTCCGGTCGCAATGGTGGCTGGCTGACCAACTCCGTCACCGGTGGGCGGGAGCGGTACGATCGTTCGCATGGCCGGCAGGCGGCTGTCGATCTGCAGATGGCGTTGAACGCGACTGTCGACGAGGTGATCCGCGTCGCCTCGTCGGAGGGAATCGATGCGGACCTCGTCAAGGGCGGCGAGTTGAACGTGGCGTGGACCCCCGCGCAGCTGGCGCGTCTGCACGCGTCGGCGGCCGCGGAGGCGGCATGGCCTGGCACGGATCTTGCCGTGTTGTCCGCCGGAGAGGCGGCGGAACGGGTGAATGTGGCCGGCATCCTGGGAGGGACCTGGCACCCGCACTGCGCGCGGGTGCATCCGGCCAAGCTCGTCCGGGGCCTCGCGACGGCGGCCGAGCGGGCGGGTGTGCGGATCTTCGAGGGGACGACGGTGACCGAGATACGGTCCGGCGCCGCGATGACCGACAGGGGGACCGTGCGGGCGCGGCAGGTGATCCGGGCCACAGAGGGGTTTACAGCGAATCTCGCCGGTGAGCATCGGCGGTGGCTGCCCATGAACTCCTCGATGATCGTGACCGACCCGCTCCCGGCACCGGTGTGGGACACGATCGGCTGGTCGGGTCGGGACGCGCTCAGTGACTTCGCACACGTGTACATGTACGCGCAGCGCACCGCGGATGACCGGATCGCGTTCGGCGGTCGGGGATCGCCGTACCGGTACGGGTCGCGGGTGGACAGCGACGGGGCGACAGAGGCGTCGACCATCGAGGGCCTCTCGGCGTTGCTGCGCCGTTTCTTCCCGGCCGTGGCCGGGGTGCCGATCGCGCACGCCTGGTCGGGGGTTCTCGGGGTGCCCAGGGATTGGGCGGCGACCGTCGGGCTGGACCGGGCCAGCGGCCTGGGCTGGGCCGGCGGGTATGTGGGCACGGGGGTGACCGCGACCAACCTCGCCGGTCGCACTCTGGCCGACCTCATCCTCGAACGTGACACGGAGCTGACCAGGCTGCCGTGGGTAGGACATCGCGCGAAACAATGGGAGCGCGAACCACTGCGTTGGCTGGCGGTGCAGGGCATCTACGCTCTCTACCGTGCTGCCGACCGGGCGGAAACCACCTCTTCCCGCTCCTCCTCCACCGCCCTCGCCGCTCGCCTCGCCGATCTCGTCGCCGGCCGCCACTGATCGGCGCCGGGGCACGGAGACGCGTCGAAGCGCCTGAGCCTGGTTCTGACCGGACTGTCTCGACTCCCGCCCGGCACCGATTTCGAGAACAACCGTGTCAACCGTGAAGCTAGGCTGAGGGGGTGACGGGCACAGCAGAGGTCGAGAGCTACCTGGCGGGTATTGCGCACCCCATCCGGCAGCGGGATGCACGCAGGCTCGTCGACCTCATGTCGCGTGTCACTGGCCTCTCCCCGCGGATGTGGGGGACGATCGTGGCGTTCGGCAGCTATCACTACGCGTATGCCACGGGGCGAGAGGGTGACGCGCCGGCCGCCGGCTTCTCGGCGCGCAAGGCGGCCACAACGATCTACCTGCCGAACGGCACGGCCGCATACACAAGCGAGTTGACGACGCTCGGGGCGCACACGACCGGCGTCGGATGCCTGTACATCAAGGATCTCGACGCCGTCGACATAACGATCCTCGAGGCGATCGTCGCCGATTCGTTCAGCGTCGTGACGGCCGGCACATTCGGGTCGCGGGCTTCCGAGTCGCAGTAGATCAGCCGTCGTAGTGCGCCAGGTCGGTGTCTGCGAGCGGCTCGCCCTTTTCGATCACATACGTCACGAGCAGCACGACGTTCTCCGTGCCCTCGTTCTTGCCCTCGTGCACGTACCCGGCTCCTTCGACGAGGGAGTCGCCGGCCGAATAGACGTGAGCCCCACTCGGATAGACGGGCGCATAGTGCGTGAACACCCCCTCGGCGACCACGGCGATCAGCTGCCCCTCATGACAGTGCTTTCCCGTGCCGGCTCCGGGTTTGAGCGTGATCGAGCGAAAGGCGACGTCAACCGGTCCCTCGACAGCGACCTCGAGCGAGGCATCCTGCTGCCCGCTGCCCAGCTCTTCGACGACGACGGGTTCGTCGGATGCCGCGGTTCCGGTCGGTGCGCTCGTGACGGCGGGCGAGGCGGCGGAACAGCCGGCCAGCGCGGCGAGGAGAGCTGCCCCTGCCACGAGTGCGAGAAATCTGTGGGCGAGCGTGCTAACGCTGTGTGCGATCATCGGTGGTCCTCAGCGGTCAGCGGAGCTGAAACTGCTGCCGATCGAGCCGCCCCGGGAAGCCCACTCCCATGCTCGCAGTTGCGCGACTCGATGTGTGCAGAGAGGGCACCCCCAGTTCGGGAAGGTGTCCTCGGGGACTGAGCGGGGTGTGCACACGCATCGCTCCGCGTGTGCACGGGGTTGGGGCATCCTCTCTCCCGCGCTTGAGTGGGTGGTATCGAACGACGAGAGGATACATCCGATGACACCGAGCGAGAGCTTCAACCCGCGATATGCCATCGTCACCGGTGCGGATTCCGGCATCGGGAGGGCGACGGCAGTGGCTCTGGCCGAGGCGGGTATGGATGTCGGCATCACCTGGCACACCGATGGGAGCGGGGCAGAGGAAACCGCGGACGAGGTTCGCGGAGTCGGCCGGAAGGCAGTCGTCGCACAGCTTGACGCCACCGACCTCGGCGGCAGTGGTGAAGTCGTCGACGGGCTGATCGCGAGTCTCGGCGGCCTGCATGTGTTCGTGAACAATGCGGGCACAGGGGCGAGCACACCCATCGTCGACATGCACCTGATGGAGTGGAGACACATCATCGCCGCTGATCTCGACGGCGCATTCGTGTGCATTCAGCGCGCGGCGCGATACCTGTCTGAGAAAGGCGAGGGCGGGCGCATCATCGGTGTGACGAGCGTTCACGAGCATCAGCCGCGCATCGGCTCAGGCGCATATGACGCGGCGAAGCACGGTCTTGGCGGGCTGCTGAAGACGCTCGCCCTCGAGCTCGGGGATCGCGGCATCACCGTCAACGCCGTCGCCCCTGGAGAGATCGCGACACCGATGACCGGCCAGACCGATGTCGACCCGCACACCGAAGACCGGCCGGGTATTCCTCTCGGGCGGCCCGGTGACGCCCGTGAGGTTGCCGCCGTCATCGCTTTTCTGGCGTCGCCGGCGTCGAGCTACGTGACCGGGGCGTCATGGTCGGTCGACGGCGGAATGCTGCAGATGGGGCCGCAGGGCGGTTCACACATCACGAGCAACGAGTGGCGAACGGTCTGAGCGCTTGTCGCCGGCGGCACGCCGGCGTTATGCAGGAACAACAGGGCCGCCGCGCGCGACCAGAGAGGAGCCGACATGGCAGAGACAGACCGGGCACAACCGGACCCGGCGCAGAACAAACCGTCGCAGGCAGAGGGCGACCCCGACGAAGAGGAACGGGAGTCTCCCGTCGATCCGGCCAGCGACAAACCGTCGCAGGCAGAGGGCGACCCCGACGAAGAGGAACGGGAGTCTCCCGTCGATCCGGCCAGCGACAAACCGTCGCAGGCAGAGGGCGGGGGCTGAGCGGAGGGCTGAGACACGGCCGGCCGACACAGTCGGGCGTCGGCGCGTGGCGTCAGGGTGTGGCGTCAGTGCGTGCCGTTCGGGTCTCTCGGCAGATGGATCTCGTTGTCGTCGACATCGACGTCGCCCGTGTCATCGGGACCACCGGTGCCGGGAGCGAGCGTGACATCACTCTCGTCGATGTCGTCTGCGATGGCCCCACCGGGGGCACCGGATTGCCTGGCCGCCGTCTCAGCGTCGCTCGACGGCGAGTAGCTGGTGTCTTTGCGCACCTGTTCGCTGTCGTCGAGCGATGTGTCATCCGTGCCCAGAGCCGCGTCGTCTTTGCCGATCCGATCGTTCGTCATGCTGCCACGGTACGGCGGCCGGTCGTGCTGTGGAACCCCTGACTCGTTGTGGAGAGCGGCGGCACCGGGCGAAGAGGAGATACTGGAACGATGATCTCCACACCACTCGCCCGGCGGCTCAAGTCGGCGGGCCTCAGCTGGGCGCCCGTCTCAGGCGACGCATTCCAAGTCGCCCAAGACGAGTTCGAGGGAGACGTCTTCACCGTGAGCGACATGACCATCGAGGCACACCACCACGCGACCGGCACCGTGCTCGGGTTCAACGGAACAACCGAGTGGGCGCTCGATTCGGTGTCGCTCGACAATGCCCTGTGGCTGCCGCGCGAAGATCAGCTGCGCGATCTGCTCGGCGGCGATTTCCGCTCGCTCGAACGAGTTGACCGGCGGGATGTGACCGAATACGTCGTGACAGTCGAGTTGGAGGGGGAGCGGCTGAGCTTCGCCAGCGACGACGCCTCCGAGTCATATGGCATGGCCGTGCTCGCGCGCCTGGCGCACGCTCCGGCGGTGTGAGCCTCGCACGAGGTCGTGGCGCCGCCGAGCACAGATCACTCTGTTGTCACTCTGGCGCCCCTGATCCCGGTGTTTCTCCGAGACCGGTGAGCCGGCGGGTGATGGCATCGATCACAATGCCGAGGCTGACGGCGACGGCCACCGAAACCACAACGGCGACGAGTGGGTTGTCGCGCAGCCAGGCGCCGAAGAACGCGCCGACGGCGACGTTGTAGATCGCCCAGGAACAGCATGCGATCACGCTGATCTGCCCGTAACGACGAAATGGAAAGCGCGTTGTTCCCGCCGTCACGGCGACCGCTATGCGCCCGAACGGCACGTAGCGTGCTGTCATGATGAGCGCCGCCGCACGTCTGTCGAGGCCGCGTCTCGCCCACTCGAGCGCGCGCACGACCCTCGCTTTGCGAAACAGGGCAAAGCGATCGAGACGGATGCTGCGGCCGACCGCAAACAGAAGCAGGTCACCGGCCAGGGCCGCCACCGCTGCAACCGGAACGATCAGCCAGAGGTTCGGCCCCCCGACGCCCGCTGTCGCCGCGAGGGAGCCGAGAGCGACGACGGCTGTCTCGCTCGGCACGAGCGGAACGAACGCATCGGCGATGATCAGCAGGAACAGGGCTCCGAGCATCCATGATTCACCACTCGCCGTGATCAGGGACGACGTGATGTCGTCGAACAGCGTCGAACCGCGGATTCCGTTCATTCGTTCCTGGTCATTCGTCGTTGGACGTCTGTGCGCGGTGGACGGCGGCACCCGCTCCGGCCCACCGGCGGCCGGTGAGCGGCCATCCGGTGTGCGGTCTCTGTGCCTGAAGCTCGACGGCAGCGCTGTAGTGGCCGACGAGTGCACTGCAGACGCTCTTCCAGCTGCGGTCGGCGACGGATGCCCGTGCGGCGGTCGCGAACGCCGCCCGCTTGGCGTCGTCACCGACGAGATCTTCGACGCGCCCACGCAGTTCGAGCAGATTCCCGGGCGCGTAGAGCCACCCTGTGCGGCTCGACTCGACGAGGTCGAGGGGACCGCCCCTCCCGGTGGCGACGACGGGCACACCGCTCGCCAGCGCCTCCTGGATCGTCTGGCAGAAGGTCTCGAGCTCACCGGGGTGCACGAACACGTCGAACGAGGCGACGGTGCGTGCGAGGTCGGCGCCGTCGAGGAACCCGGTGAACACCGCAGACGGCATCAGCTGTTCGAGTCGTGCCCGCTGTGGTCCGTCGCCGACGATGACGAGCTTGACACCCGGCACCGTGCAGAGCACCCGAAGGTCTTCCACCTGTTTCTCGGCGGCCAGGCGCCCCACATACCCCACAACGCGTTCGCCGTGCGGGGCGAGCCTCGCCTTCCACGCCGCGTCTGAGCGCTCCGGCGAGAAGCGTTCGGCGTCCACACCTCTCACCCACAGCCGCAGACGATCGATGTCGTGGTCACGCAGCTGGGCGAGTGCGTAGCTCGAGGGGGCGAGGTTGAGCGTCGCGCGCTGGTGTATGCGTTGCACGTGCTGCCAGAGGAGAGACTCGACGGCGGGGAACCCGTAGCGCGAAGCGTAGGCGGGCACATCGGTCTGATAGATCGCAACAGTCGGGATGTCCAGGTGCTCGGCGGCCAGCATGGCGCGCCAGCCCAGCACGAACGGCGAGGCCAGGTGCACAACATCCGGAGCAAACCTGCGCAACAGCTGCACGATGCGGGTCGTCGTCGTTGTGACCACGCGCACGTTCGCGTACGAGGGGAGGGCGACAGAGGCGAGCGGGTGAACCGGGAACCCGGAGACCTGTGTCGGCATGGACGAACTCCTCGGCGCGAACACCGTCACCTGGTCGCCCCGTTCGGCGAGGTGGTCGATCACCCGCAGCAGGGAGTGTGTCACTCCGTTCATGTGCGGCAGAAAAGATTCGGCTACGAGCGCGACCTTCATGCTTCTACCGTGGACCGTATCCCTGCCGACTCTGCGCTATTCCGGCAAAGGCCTGATGAACGGTCGGTGAATGTTCCGAGAGATACCCCACCGGAGTATCCTGATGAGGTGATCGCAGACATCAAGAAACGCGCAATGCACCGGGTCAAGATTCTCGAGGGCCAGATGAGGGGACTCGAGAAGATGATCGACAACGAGGATTACTGCATCGACATCATCACGCAGTCGCTCGCGATCCAGAAGTCGCTCGGCTCGCTCAACAAGCTCCTCGTCGAGAACCACCTGCGCACCCACGTCGGCGACATGTTCGAGCGCGGCGGCGACGAGAAAGAGGCCGCCGTCACCGAACTGCTCAAGGTGTTCGAGCTCAGCAACAACAGGGGCTGATCGCCCGCGCTGCCCTCACCCCTGTTCTGTCGTCAGTGCTGTTCTGACGTCACTCCTGCACGGGTCCGAGCCACGCACGGGCGACCGCCGAATGAACGGACTCGGCGTCTGAGGGGTGAAAGATGCCGGCGAGCACATCGCGGTACAGCCGGCCGAGCTCGCTCGACGAGAAGTAGCTCGAGCCGCCAGACACCCTGATCGCCTGGTCCACAACGATACGCGCGGTCTCGGTGGCGCGGTGCTTGAGGCTCGACAGACGAGGGAACCACAGCGACCCGTGGTCAACGAGGTTGTCGACATCGTTTGCGAGAGTGTCGATCTGCGGCCCGATCGCCTCGTGGGCGATCACAGCGTCGGCGACTCGCCAACGGATGTCCGGATCGTTCGCGAGCGTCTGCCCTGTTCGCTTCGACGTGCGTGAACGGGCAGACTCGACGGCGAGGTCGACGGCACGGGCGCCGATGCCGGTGTAGACGCTCGCCAGAAGGATCTCGAAGCACGCGAAGATGCCGAAGATGAACGGGTCGGGGTTCGGTCCAGGCGCAAGTCGCCGCACGACGCGATCGGCGGGGGCATACGAGCCGTCGAGCACCGTCGACCGGCTCTGGCTCGCCCGCATGCCGACGGCGTCCCAGTCGTCTTTCGATGTGGTGTGCTCATCGCGGCCGACAAAGCCGTAGACCACTTTCGGAGCGTCTGCGGACGTGGTGTCGAGTCCCATCGTCCCGAGTGAGGTCCAGGCCGGCGACAGCGAGGTGAAGATCTTTGTGCCGAAGAACCGGTAACCGCCGTGCTCGTCAGGCACAGCCGCGGTGTCGGACCCGAAGAGCACAAGATCGTTGCCGGCCTCGCTGATGCCGAAGGCATAGAGCTGCCCGGCGGCCGCTCCGTCGAGCACGAAGTGGAGGGAGGTGTCACCCCGGTCGAGCAGCACCTTGGCCACACCCGTCCACACGAGGTGCATGTTCACCGCGAGGGCGGTGGCCGGTGCCGCGCCGGCGAGTCTCTGCTGCTGGTTCGCCACATCGCGAAGCGACATTCCGAGCCCGCCGCGGTCGGCGGGAACGAACGCGCGCAGGTAACCGGCGGCGCTCACCTCCTCGAGGTCATCGTCGAAGAAGGCGTTCCGCCTGTCGTAGTCCGCGGCGCGAGAGCGGATGCGTTCGAGCAGCTCCTCTGACAGAGGGTGCGTCTCTGCCGTCATGCCTGCGGTCCCTGAGAGCCGCGCCCGGCATCCGGCTGCGCGCTCGCTGGTTCTCGGTGCGCCACGGGTGGACGATAGGGGAGAGGAGGGCGTGGGGGCAACGACCCCGTCTGGGCACCGGGGCCGCCACGGCCGGTGCGAGCACGGCCGGCACGGCGGCGCACGATCAACCACACAACAGCGGTGACGATGGCGATGACGATCAGCCAGGGAAGCAGAACACCGAGCACAACGAGCAACCCGCTGAAGAAGGTCCCGAGAGCGGTGAACCCGACAACGACACCGCCCCAGAAATCTCCCGGAGCGGCTCCGGCGACCTCGCCCGGGCTCCAGATCTGAACATCGAGTGTGGCGAACTCGACCTGGTCCGCGAGCACATCGCGCTGGGCGGTGAGGCTGTCGAGTTCCGCCTGACGCGTCGACAGGGCAGACTCGATCTCGATCAGGTCGGCTGTTGTCGTCGCCTGCTCCATCAGCGACAGCAGGCGGGTGATCGAGGTCTCGAGGGCTGTGACACGCGCATCGAGGTCTGCGACCTCGCCCGTGACATCCTGCTGACTTATGCTCGATCCCTCGACGGCCGCGAGCTCCTTCAGCTCCTCGATCACCGTGTCGAGCTCGTCTGCCGGAATCCTGGCGAGCAGAGACGCAGACGCCGAGTCGCCCGCCGACTCGGGGGAGTCCGTGCGACTGTCGATGTGCCCACCCGCCTCAGACACGATATCGACCGCCTCATCGGCGACGGCTATCGGATCGGGGTCCGAGAGCGAGAGCGTGCCGGTCGAGACGATCTCGCGCTCCACGCCGATCGCCTCGTCCGTCTGCACACCAGGTTCAGGAGCGGCCATTCCGCTGTCTGCCTCACCACCGGATCGTTCGTTCGCAGAGGGGGCAAGTGAGCACCCGGCGAACAAGAGGGCGGTGAGTGCGAGGGTGATGCCGACGGCCGCATTCCTGGCCGCTCCGCGGGCTGATCGCTTCATAGGAACACTCTAGAAGCGCCGTTCGAGCGAGAGGCTGACCGTGTGCTCACAGCTTGATCACGATCGTGTCTCGTCAGGCCGTGGGGTTTGCACGGCGACCGGCTCTGTGTCTGGTATCGGGCTCGCGTCACGCCCGCGAAGGTCGGGATGCCATCGTTTGCCGAGCGCCGGAACGACGAAGCCCAGAACGGCGAAGCCCGTTGCGGCCCAGAACGCGCCGATCGGGCCGCTGCCGTCGATGAGGAACCCGGCGACGGCCGAACCGATGGCTGCTCCGATGAGCTGCCCGGTGCCTACCCATCCGTAGGCCTCGGCCGTGTCGCTGAACTTGACGCTCGACGAGACCATGGCGAAGATGACGGCGAGGGCGGGGGCGATCCCGACGCCGGCGACGAAGAGCAGGGCCGACAGCCACCAGACGTTGAGAACGAGCATGGCGAGCGACATGCCGACCATCACGATCAGCATCCGCCGGGCGAGCGCCCACGGGCCGATCGGCAGATGTCCGAAGGTGAGCCCGCCGGCGAGGCTGCCCACAGAGAAGATCGCGAGCACGATTCCGGCTTCGAGCCCCTCATGACCGAACGTGGCGACGACCCCGGCCTCGATCGCCGCGCAGGCGCCGACGAGAAGAAATCCGACGACAGTGGCGAGCAGCACCGGCGGCTTCTTCAGCACAACGCCGAGCTTGCGCCTGCTGCGCGGAATGCGCACCTGGCCGACCTCTGGCGAGAGCAGGAACCAGATGCCCCCTGCGATCAGAAAGAAGACGGCGAGCAGGATTCCCCAGACCGTGCCGAGCTGTGTCGACACGAACGTCGTGATCACGGGGCCGAGCACCCAGATGATCTCTTGTGCGGAGGCGTCGAGCGAGAACAACGGTGTGAGCTGGGTGGAGTTGACCAGCTTCGGGTAGATCGTGCGCACGGCGGGCTGGACGGGCGGGGTCGACAGGCCGGCGACCAGGGCGAGAGACATATAGACGAGAATGCTGAACTGCAGCTCGAAGCCGGTGAGGTCGATCGTCGCGATCGTGGTGATGACGCTCACGCAGACGAGCAGCGTGAGCGTGATGACCCTTCGGATGCCCCACACGCCCATCCAGCGGCTCGTCAGGGGGCCGGCGACGGCTTGTCCGATGCTCGTCGCCGCGAGCACGAGCCCGGCGGCTCCATAGGAGCCGGTCGCCCGCTCGACGTGGAGCAGGAACGCGAGCGAGAGCATGCCGTTCGGAAAACGGGCGAGCAGCTGGGCCGAGATGAGCCGCGCGACCCCCGGGGTCGAGAGAATCCTCGAATACGCGCTCACGCGATCCAGTCTAGGTACGCCGCCGACTCTCACGAGGGGGCCCGGCCATCGGATGCTGCGACACGCCGAAGGCCCAGGAGCGTGCAGATTTCGATGTCGGTGGCCGACCGTAATGTTGTGCCTGTGGATGACGCGCTCACGTCGTGCGCGAAAGGTGCGGTAAACCGGGTAATCCGACTCTCGGCGGCGTGTGGAGAGAACAGTGGAGAACGAGTGGATAACGCTCCGAATCGGTGGAGAGAGCGGTGGATAACTACACGTATGTAACTACTAGCTGTGGGGGTTCCACCCAAAGCGACCAACTATATGTAGTATTGAAACCCTGGCAGGGGGAATGCCAGAGAAGTCACAGATGTTGTACCGAGAAGGTACACAGAAAAGGGGTCAGAAGATGACGATCACCGTTTACACCAAGCCGTCATGTGTGCAGTGCACGGCTACCTATCGGGCCCTCGACAACAAGGGCATCGAATACAACATCCTCGACCTTTCTGCTGACGAGAAGGCGCTCGAAGATGTGAAGGCGCTCGGGTACCTCCAGGCCCCCGTCGTCATCACAGACGAAGACCACTGGTCCGGCTTCCGTCCAGACAAGATCGACGAGCTCGCCTCGCGGCTTTAGGTCTCGACAGGCTCGGGTCTCGACAGGCTCGACCACCGTAAGGGTCTCGACAGGCTCGGGTCTCGACAGGCTCGACCACCGAAGGGGTGGGCTGTGCTCGACCACCGAAGGGTCTCGACAAGCTCGACCACCGAAGGGGGAAGGAATCAGGTGACGAAACTCGTCTATTTCTCAAGTGTCTCGGGGAACACACGTCGTTTCGTTGAGAAGCTCGGCCTGCCGGCCAAGCAGATTCCGCTCTATGCCAGGGACGACATTCCCAAGGCAGACGAACCCTACGTTCTCATCACGCCGACCTATGGCGGGGGAGACGGCAAGGGGGCAGTCCCCAAGCAGGTCATCCGGTTTCTCAATGACGAGTACAACCGAGATTTGCTCCGCGGCGTGATCGCCGCGGGTAACACCAACTTCGGCAACGCCTACGGGCTGGCAGCAGACATCATCTCTGCCAAGTGCCAGGTGCCGACGCTCTACCGATTCGAAGTATTTGGTACCCCGGACGACGTTGATCGCGTCCACGAAGGATTGGAATCATTTTGGCAACGACCGTGACAGAGGTGCCCGTGGCTCCGGCGCTCGACTACCACTCGCTGAACGCGATGCTCAACCTCTATGACGACAACGGCAAGATCCAGTTCGACAAGGATCGCGAAGCGGCACGGGAATACTTCCTGCAGCACGTCAACCAGAACACCGTCTTCTTCCACTCGCTCAAAGAGCGGCTCGACTATCTCGTCGAGAAGGAGTACTACGAGAAGGCTGTGCTCGACAAGTACTCCTTCGAGTTCATCCAGAAGCTCAATGACCTGGCGTACTCCAAGAAGTTCCGGTTCCAGACCTTTCTCGGGGCGTTCAAGTACTACACGTCATACACGCTGAGGACCTTCGATGGAAAGCGTTACCTCGAGCGGTTCGAAGACCGTGTTGTGATGACGGCGCTCGGGCTCGCCGAGGGTGACGAACAGCTTGCCACGAACCTCGTTGAAGAGATCATCGGCGGCCGGTTCCAACCGGCAACACCCACGTTCCTCAACACGGGCAAGGCTCAGCGGGGCGAGCTTGTCTCGTGCTTCCTGCTGCGGATCGAAGACAACATGGAGTCGATCTCGCGTGGCATCAACTCGTCGCTGCAGCTCTCGAAGCGTGGTGGCGGTGTCGCCCTGCTGCTCTCGAACATCCGTGAAGCCGGTGCGCCGATCAAGCAGATAGAGAACCAGTCCTCCGGCATCATCCCCGTGATGAAGCTGCTCGAAGACTCCTTCAGCTACGCCAACCAGCTCGGAGCACGCCAGGGCGCCGGTGCTGTGTACCTTTCAGCGCACCACCCCGACATCTTCCGGTTCCTCGACACCAAGCGTGAGAACGCCGACGAGAAGATCCGCATCAAGACGCTGTCGCTCGGTGTGGTGATCCCAGACATCACGTTCGAGCTGGCCAAGAGAGATGAGGACATGTATCTGTTCTCGCCCTACGACGTCGAGCGTGTCTACGGTGTGCCGTTCGGCGACATCTCTGTCACCGAGAAATACCATGAGATGGTTGACGACTCGCGCATCAAGAAGACGAAGATCAAGGCGCGCGAGTTCTTCCAGACCCTCGCCGAGATCCAGTTCGAATCCGGCTACCCGTACATCATGTACGAAGACACCGTGAACAGGGCGAACCCGATCAAGGGGCGCATCAACATGTCGAACCTCTGCTCAGAGATTCTTCAGGTCAACACGCCGACAACCTACAACGCCGACCTGTCGTACGACCAGATCGGCAAAGACATCTCGTGCAACCTGGGATCTCTCAACATCGCACTCACGATGGATTCGCCGGACTTCGGCCGCACTGTCGAGACGGCGATCCGCGGACTCACATCGGTGTCTGACCAGAGCCACATCAACTCGGTGCGTTCCATCGAAGACGGAAACGACAAATCGCACGCCATCGGCCTCGGGCAGATGAACCTGCACGGTTACCTCGCTCGTGAACGGGTGCACTACGGCAGTGAAGAAGGCATCGACTTCACGAACATGTACTTCTACACGGTGCTGTTCCACGCGCTGCGTGCCTCGAACGCCATCGCGATCGAGCGCGGCGAGACGTTCGACGGCTTCAAGGACTCCACGTATGCATCCGGTGAATTCTTCGACAAGTACACCGACCAGGTCTGGGAGCCAGCGACCGCCAGGGTCGCAGAGCTTTTCTCGACCTCGGGTGTGACGATTCCGACGCAAGAGGACTGGAAGGCGCTCAAGGCATCCGTTCAAGAGCACGGCATCTACAACCAGAACCTGCAGGCTGTTCCGCCGACCGGTTCGATCTCGTACATCAACAACTCGACGTCGTCGATTCACCCCGTCGCGTCGAAGATCGAGATTCGCAAAGAGGGCAAGCTCGGCCGCGTCTATTACCCGGCGCCGTTCCTCACGAACGACAACCTGGACTACTACCAGGATGCCTATGAGATCGGCTACGAGAAGATCATCGACACCTACGCCGCGGCGACGCAGCATGTTGACCAGGGGCTGTCGCTGACGCTGTTCTTCAAAGACACGGCGACGACGCGCGACATCAACCGCGCTCAGATCTATGCCTGGCGCAAGGGAATCAAGACGATCTACTACATCCGTCTGCGTCAGCTCGCCCTCGAGGGCACTGAGGTGGATGGCTGCGTCAGCTGCATGCTGTGATCCATGGATCTCGACAGGCTCGATCATGAGATCTCGACAGGCTCGATCAACGAAGGAACAACAGAATGATTGACAAGCTCAAGCTGGTCGACCAGGTGCAGGCGATCAACTGGAACCGCATCGAAGACGACAAAGACGTCGAGGTGTGGAACCGCCTCGTCAACAACTTCTGGTTGCCAGAGAAGGTGCCGCTGTCGAACGACGTGCAGTCGTGGAACACGCTCACACCGGCTGAGCAGCAGCTCACCATGCGTGTGTTCACGGGGCTCACACTGCTCGACACCATCCAGGGCACTGTCGGAGCCGTGTCGCTGATTCCCGATGCGATCACCCCGCATGAAGAAGCGGTGTACACGAACATCGCGTTTATGGAGTCTGTGCACGCCAAGAGCTATTCGTCGATCTTCTCGACGCTGTGCTCGACGAAAGAGATCGACGAGGCGTTCCGCTGGTCCGTTGAGAACGAGAACCTTCAGAAGAAGGCCTCGATCATCATGGAGTACTACCAGGGCGATGAGCCGCTCAAGCGCAAGGTCGCATCGACGCTGCTCGAGTCGTTCCTGTTCTATTCGGGTTTCTACCTGCCGATGTACTGGTCGAGCCGTGCCAAGCTCACCAACACCGCCGACCTCATCCGCCTGATCATTCGTGACGAGGCGGTGCACGGATATTACATCGGGTACAAGTTCCAGAAGGGGCTCGAGAGGCTCGATGAGGCGAAGCGTCAAGACATCAAGGACTACACCTTCAGCCTGCTGTACGAGCTCTATGACAATGAGGTGCAGTACACCCAGGACCTCTATGACGAGGTCGGGCTGACCGAAGACGTCAAGAAGTTCTTGCACTACAACGCCAACAAGGCGCTGATGAACCTGGGTTATGAGCCGATGTTCCCGAAGAGCGTCACCGATGTGAACCCGGCGATCCTCGCGTCGCTGTCACCGAACGCAGACGAGAACCACGACTTCTTCTCTGGATCGGGTTCGTCGTACGTCATCGGCAAGGCCGTGAACACCGAAGACGAGGACTGGGACTTCTAGATCACTGACTTAGACCGGAGTCCGTAAGGGCTGAGGGAGGCCGAGACCTCACACCTGAGACTGTCACCTCGTGGAAGGCTCGCGTTCGGTCGCGTCGTCTGCGAGCGGTGAACGAGAGGTTGCTTACGGCGCCTTGCCATCGAGCTGTTGCTGAGAGTGCCCATCTGCGATCTTTCCGAGTAGACCCATCAGCAGATGTTGCTCATGGACCGAGAGCACCGACAGTTTGCCCTCTGTATTGACCACGTTTTGCCTGTGAACGTTTTCAGTGAGTGCTCTCCCTCGCTCCGTCAGGGAGAGCACAATGGATCTTTGATCCGATGCAGAGTTTTGAGCTTTTACCAGGCCCTGTGACTCCAGCATCTTGCGTGCGGCGGAGACGGCGGCTCGGCTCATCAAGGAAGCCTCCGCAATACGATGCGGTTCCAGCGGTCCAACTGCCCACAGGGTGAAGCAGACACGAAAATTGGCCATGCTGAGGCCTTCAGGCAGAAACTTCTCGGTGTCCGCCGCCAAGCGGCGGTTAGCCCTTCGGATCAAGAGGCTGATTGACGTGGCCAGTCCAGCTCCGTCTGCGCCGAGCTCCGTCTGTGAGCGAATCGATGCCATTCCCACGAATTCGAGAAAGCCACCGGTAGCAAGAGGCGAGTGCGGCGAATAATTCAAGAGGAACCTTCTCTTTGATAAACAAACGGAGCTTTGCGAACGTGACCATATTGTAAACTGACCGGTTCGTACCCTAGCCGAGCATGGGCTTCCGCGAGAACGAGATACGTGCCGTATTCGTCCTCGCGCAACGTTCGAGGTGAAGCGAGCTACTCATCGACCTCGGTTTCGCTCTCGAGTGTTCGTGCTAAGCCGTCCATGCGTCCGCGGTAGTACGCCAGAGGATCGCCGTTTCCTGCCGACGCGTGCACGACCCTTCCAATGAAAATCGTATGGGACCCACCCACTGCGGTGTCTGCGATCTCGCATTCGATTGTTGCCAACGCCCCCTTCAAAAGGGGCAATCTGTGCGTGCTGAAGCTGTAGGGAGTCGTGGCGAACTTGTCACCGCCCTTTCTTCCGAAGTGCGATGCGAGAGAAGCTTGCTCCACAGTGAGGATATTGATCGCGTATCGCTTCGCCTTCACCAGCGCATCGTGAGTTCTGCTAGAGCGATTGAGGCACACGAGCATCATGGGTGGGTCCAGAGATAACGAGCTGACCGCGGAAGCCGTCGTCCCGAAAAGTTGGCCCTCGACTTCGGTCGTAATGACCGTTACGCCGGATGCGAAGTGTCCGACAACGTGTCGAAATTCATCCCGAGGAATGGGTTTCACCTCGTCTCCCGAAATTGGGCTGCAATTCACTTTTGCTCCTGAACTTCTTTCAACTTCAGTAAATAGTTCTTTTCGTCTCTGCCAGGTGGAGTGAATCTAGTTCACTAGTGCAGCATTTTCGAAGTTATCCTTCTTTTAACTAAGGAAGTAGCACCAATAGTAGTTCAGAACTAGACGAATCGTCGAAGTTGATCTAAGGTGATTACACCATTCCAGCGACCGTACAGAAGCTGCCCATCGAGACGAAACCGTTCACCGATGCACGACGTTTACGACGCCAGGCCGAAGGGAAGAAATGCCCGCTTTAGACACGAACCAAGCTGTCGCGGAACTCACGAAGCGGATTGAACGACTTGAGTCAGCGACAGAGATTGCTCGGCTGCAGCAGGAGTACATCCGAAATCTCGCCGCAAGGGATTGGGATGCGGTCGCTTCTGCGTACACGGATGACGCTATTTGCGACATACGACATCATGGTGTGCACGTCGGGCGCGAGGCCGTCCGCGCAATGTTCGCTGCAGAGCTAGAGAACGTGGTCTTGGCAAAAGATGGATACATTCTTTCCTCTCCCGACATCACGGTTTCTGAAGATGGCGAGACAGCTGAAGGCGTCTGGACGTGGCATCGGCTTCAAGCCGACTTCCGCACGTCATGGGGACTCATGCGCGTTTGGGGACCGTGGTCCGAAGGTAAATACGTGACGCAGTATCGCCGGGTCGGCGGGGAGTGGAAGATCTCCAAGCTGTGGTTCCGTGTGCATGCTCCTGATGACGATGGAGAATTCGTCGCTGCGGGACGCGAAGGACGCGTCTTGGGAGGCGCAAAGTAATGATTCACGACGCGGATAAGTGGAACCGTCTTCGGGTCTCACAGGGCTGGAGTTCCTAATGCGAAAGATGGTTCTCACCGCCTTTGTGATGCCGTTGGGTTATCACCGGAACAGCTGGCGCCGCGAAGGAAGCTTCGCGGAAGACGTCCCGAGTCTCTCTTTGGTCAAGAAAATTGCGAGCATGGCAGAGAAAGCCAAACTCGACGCGCTTTTCTTCGGCGATATCGTTCATGCGAACCCCACGCTGAGGGGGGACACAATGATGAATGGGTTTTTCGAGCCGATGACCACTCTGGCTGCGCTCGCTGCGTCGACAAGCAAGATCGGGCTTATCGGGACTCTTTCAACATCATTGTCGGAGCCGTATAACGTTGCCCGGCAACTTGCGTCTTTGGACCATCTGTCAGGAGGACGCGCCGGGTGGAACATCGTCACGTCTTCTGATGGCTTCCGAAACTTCGGCATCGGAGAAGCCCCCGGCCCTGTAGAGCGCTATCGTCGAGCTACGGAATTTGTGAGTGTGGTGGAGGCGCTCTGGGACAGCTGGTCGGATGATGCGGTTATCGTGGACCGCGCTGCTGGTTACTGGCTAGACACGTCCAAGTTGCGCAAGATCGACCATGTTGGTGAGTTCTTTTCCGTTGAAGGACCTCTTAACATCCCTCGTATCCCGCAAGGGCGTCCGGTCTTAGTGCAAGCAGGCTCGTCGGGCCCGGGACTGGAGCTGGGAACCCGTGTCGCAGACGCAATCTATACAGCGCAGCCTGAGCTCGGCCGAGCGATCGAGTTTTATATGAACGCGGAAGCGAAAGCGCTCGAATCCCACACGAAGGGCCTTCGGAAGTGTGCTTCTGCCCCTCTCGTTATTCCAGGGATTGTGCCTGTGGTGGCAGATTCGAAGGAAGAAGCGGATGAGATCGCGCAGGAGCTCGCCGCACTGCTCGACATCGATGAGGGGCGGGCTCAGCTGGGCGGGGACCTGGGTGTTGACCTTTCGGATGTTGATCTTGACGATGTCATCCCGGCGGAGAAATTCGAGCAGGTTGAGCGTATGACCAGCCGTCAGAAGATCTATCAGACGATGTCGCTCCAACACCGCTTACCTTTGCGTGAACTCATTGTTGAAAGAGCACGTTCGACCGGCCATCAGTGGATTTCAGGTACGGCTTCTTTCATCGCGGACGTGATGCAGGAGTGGTTTGAATCACGGGCATGTGACGGCTTCAACCTGAATTCGCCATACAACCTGGAAGGGTTTGAGCGAATTTGCTCGGACCTTGTTCCCGAGCTGCAGAACCGTGGCTTGTTCCGACATGAGTACGAAGGAAGCACACTTCGTGATCATCTCGGAATCCCCAGGCCAGATGTCAATTTCTGAGCTTTCGGAAATCCATGCGGAATACGAGCGGAAATCAGTTGAAGTACAAGGTGACCCGGTTAGGTGTTGACCCGGCCATGGTTGTGGGAAAACCAAAGCCTGGACCGGTCACGACGCAGTCTGAGGAACTGCGAGGCATGATTGTCGATAGAGATATGGCAGTGCCGATGCGTGATGGAATCACAATCTACGCTGATATCTATCGGCCCCGCGAATCCGGAAATGGCGCTCCTCTTCTTCTTGCATGGGGGCCCTACGGAAAGCACTGGGTAACGAACCATATGTATCCGGGCTCTGGTGTTGATCCCCTGTGGATCTCTGATCTCACAGCGTTTGAAGCCCCAGATCCGGTCTATTGGACTGCACATGGCTATGCCGTCGCGGTCGCGGACCCACGTGGACTATGGAACTCCGAGGGCGACTTCTCGCACAACGGGCCGCAGGAGCGCGACGACTTGTACGACGCGATTGAGTGGCTTGCAGCTCAACCGTGGTCCAACGGCAAGATCGGAATGCTGGGTGTGTCTTACTTGGCTGGAAGCCAGTATCAAGCGGCTTCTGTCAACCCACCGTCTCTTAAGGCGATCAGTCCGTGGGAGTGCTTCTCGGATTGGTACCGTGAATTTGCCACTCACGGAGGTATTCCGGAGACCGGGTTTCGACCACGCGTGTCGACGAACGTGTCCTATGGGTTCGGGGGGACAGAAGATCCGGCGGCGAACATGTGGGCTCATCCTTTCGATGACTGGTACTACGCGGAAAAATACGGTGAGCTCGCCAATATCACCATTCCGACGTACATGGTTGCTTCCTGGGGTGATCACGGGTTGCACACCCGGGGAACGCTGAGGGCGTTTGATCAGATCTCCTCCACCGATAAGTGGCTGGAGGTTCACGGCCAAAAGAAATGGGAGTACTTCTATCGCCCGGAAAACGTGGAGCGGCAGAGACGGTTTTTCGACACTTTCCTCAAGGGCGAAGACGTCGGATTCCACAGTTCGCCTCGAGTCCACGCTGAGATCAGGGATACCGGACGACGTTCGGACTCCGTGTGGAAGCAGTTCGAAGACGCGAGTTTCGTGCGCGGAGTCCTGCCACTCTACGTGGACGTGTCGACGAACGAGCTGAATGTAGATCCAACTGAAGCGATCACTTGTCACACGTTTGATCCGGTCGGCGATTCCTGTGAACTGGACTACATCTTCGACTCTCTCGCAGAGCTTGTGGGTCCAGCATCTCTGACTCTCTGGCTAGCTGCTGAACGCGCGACAGACGCAGATGTCTTTGTTGTACTTCAGAAGTTTGACGCGGAGGGCGTGGAGGTGAAGTTTGCAACAGGCTCAATCTTCGATGACGGGCCGGTGGCCCTCGGGTGGCTGCGTGCGAGTCATCGGGAGAAGGATATTTCCCTTTCCACTCCTCTGGTGCCACACCATCCCCACATGAACGAAGAGCCTTTGGAGCCCGGGAAGCCGGAGAAGCTCGAGATTGAGATCTGGCCGGCGGGCACGGTGTTCCATCCGGGAGAGACCCTCAGGGTGACTATCCAGGGCAGGGACTTCCAGAAACGGGTGACGGAGACAGGAGTACCTTCTTTGCAGATACTCCACGAATCCCTGCGAAACGAGGGCGAATGGACAATCTACTCCGGCGGTACCTATAAGAGCTTTCTCAATCTTCCCGTTGCTGCGCCCGACGAGATCGGTTTCCGATCATGAACCTTGCATGGCCATGCGGAAACGAATCATCAAGCTGTGGCGAGAGCTATGCGGCTTCGAAGCGTGCTTGTTTCTTCTACATCAGGTTTGGCTCATGCCGATGAAACAGGTGCGCATCTTTTTCAGAGGGGTTGTTACGCAAGGCAACCTCATTGATTCCGTCCCACGTGCCCGGGTTGGTGCACGCGCGGTGCGAGTCAGCAACGTCGGAGACGAATCAGGGGCACCCGTTCGACTGAGCGCGATTCCCGAACCGTTATGAATAGCAGTCCTCACCCTCCCTGGAAAGATCACCTCAATTAGGAGAACTAATGAACGTTCGCAAGAACCTCAAAGTCGCGGTTCTGATCTCACTTCTCGCGATTGCGCTCACAGCTTGCACATCACCACCTCGGACTGCTCAACCAGATGTGTCCGCAGGGTTGACCCTTATGACGCCGCGTGCCACGGGAAGCGTGCCCACCGTGAAATGGGGACTTTCTGGAAATGAACCCACTACGCTCGACCCAATCTTCGTAGGAACTGTTCCTCAAAACACCGTGGTGAGCAATCTGTGCGAGAGCCTCATGCAGGTTCAGCCGGACTTCTCAGTGGATCTGGGTCTGGCCGCATCGTATGAGCAACCGTCTCCGACAACGTACGTGTTCCAGATTCGTCCGAATGTGCAGTTCTGGAATGGCGGATCGCTGACCGCTGAAGATGTCGTTTACAGCCTGAACCGGAACATTGATCCCTCGATCGGCGCCGTGAACGGGTACCAGTACGCGTCAGTTGCATCGATCGAGGCCTCGGGCCCGCTTGAGGTGACAATTACATTGAATGAACCCAACGTGGACTTCCTCGCGACTCTCGCTGGAATGAGCGGGGCCATTGGCCAGCGGAGCGCTATTGAATCTGCGGGGGCAGATTACGGAACTCCCCCGGGAGGGTTGGAATGCACCGGGCCATACTCCTTAGGTGAGTGGGCGGCTGGTCAAGGTATTGAGATCGTTGCGAATAAGAACTACTGGAACGAGGACTTGACTCCCCTCACAGAGAAGATACATTTCGACGCGATAGTCAACAACAACACTCTTACCAATGCTCTGCTGAGTGGCGATCTCGACGGTGCATATTCGGTGCCTACCTCTGCCGTTAATGCTCTTTCGAATGGAGAGGGGACCTTGTACTTTGGCGATAGCACAGAGTATTTCCTCTTCGGTCCCGTCGACCGCTCGGGTCCTGCCCATGATGAACGGGTGCGAGAGGCCCTGAACTTGGCATTCGACCGCGAGAGTTTTGTCCGAAGCGTCCTCGGGGGCCATGGAGCACCTCTCAAAACGTTCGTCCCGCCCTTCGCATTCTCGGGTGACCCAGCAGGAGACATACTCACCACTGCTTACGAGAACCTCCGGGTAAAAAGTTCCCCCGATCTCGAGGCCGCAAGAAAACTCATAGATGAATCGAATCTCTCAGACACATCCATGACGATTGCTATCACAGCGGGCGATCAAACGTCTCTCGCAGCAGCCACCTTGATGCAATCCGCAGGCACGAGCATCGGGCTCGATATGGAGATCAAGCAACTGCAGGATACCCAGATCTTTGATCTTTTCTTCAACCCTGAATCAAGGAGTGACGTGGATCTCCTCGCGACCTCCGGCTATTACGAAACTCCGATCTTTCGCAGCTACGCAGGAACATTTGTAAATCCGGATGGGTTGGTGAATTTTCTGGGGTATGACAACCCGGCTGCCGCAGCGAAGCTCCGCGACGCGATTTCACAGCCCGATCCTGCCTTGTCCGCTCGAGACTATGTCGATGCGCAGACACTTTGGGCAGAGGACTTTCTGACCATCCCCGTCGCGACCCAGTATGAGCGGCTCTATCTCGGTGACGGGCTTAGCGGGATTCCCGCATCTCAGGCGTATGTCAGCTATCCGTGGGCGGCACTGCTTGGTGCTGTGTGACACACGACCAAGACCGCCAGCAAAATAAACTTCGACTTCGGAATGGAACTGCTATGAGTACCGATGAGCTCTGGCGTCTCGACGCGACTGACCAAGCCACTGCTGTGCGCGAGAAGCAGGTAACTGCGCGTGAATTGGTGGAATCACACCTCCGGCGCATCAAACAGGTAAACCCCGTCACAAACGCCGTCGTGCGTGATCTTGAAGAGGAAGCACTCGAGGCAGCGGCGCGTGCAGATAGAGCGGTGTCCGCGGGCGAAAAGCTCGGGCCGCTGCATGGTGTGCCGGTGACAGTTAAAACAAACCTCGGAGTCAAAGGCCAAGTTGCTGACGAGAGTAGCGCTGCGTTCTTAGATAACGTCTCGGCTGAGGATGCGCCTCCAGTCGCCAATCTTCGCAAAGCAGGAGCGATCTTCCACGGGCGCACGAACATGCCCGACCTCGGAATGCGCTGGAACACGGACAATCCGCTCTATGGGCCCACGAGAAATCCTTGGGACGCGACGAAGACACCCGGGGGTTCGAGCGGGGGTGATGGCGCCGCTGTAGCAACGGGCATGACTCCTCTTGGGCTCGGGAACGACTTCGGTGGCTCCATTAGGGTGCCTGCGGCGTACAACGGCGTTATCGGTCTGCGCCCGACGCCAGGTCGAATACCTTATGTCCCTGAGTCCAAAGAAGACCGCGGCATCGGGGTCATGTTCTTCTACACCGATGGTCCGCTCGCAAGGTCGGTTCGGGACGCCGAACTTGTATTCGATGTGCTGCGACAGGGTGACGTTCGTGATCCGTTCTGGCAGGACGTTCCTTCGGGTCCAGCGGAACCATGCGATGTGGTGTTGCTGCGGGACAGCTTGGGCGTCGCAATCGATCCGGAAGTGGAGAGAGGTCTCCAACTGGCTGCCGATGCGCTGACTGACGCAGGATATACCGTTCGGGAGGGTGAGTTTCCCTACCTTCGCCGGGCCGCGGAGCTTTGGCGAGATCTCATTGCAACCGAATTGAGCTCACTTCTATCCAGTGACTTTCTCTCGTTGTTCGGCCAAGACGCACAGCGCTGGGTTGAAGCAAGTAACAGGACTAGCAACGTACTCAGTCCCGCCGCATATTTGCAGGCGACTGCTGAACGCTCTTGGATAGCTGCTGAATGGTCGCAGCAGATGGCTTCAACTCCACTGATTCTTGGACCCGTGGACACCGGTATTGCGTGGGATTCTGCATATGATCGCACCGGCGATGTGGACACCGCGGTCATCGCTCTCCGAGACCGATATAGGTTGAACCTGGCTGGAAGCTTTCTCGGACTGGCAACTGTTGTTCTCCCGGTGGGCATTGGCTCAAGTGGAATGCCCCAAGCTGTCCAGCTGACCGGTTGGCGATTCCAGGAGCGTCGTGCTTTGGCAGCGGCGTCAGCTGTGGAGCAGCGGCTAGGAAGGTTCACGCCGCGTGACCCGGATCTACCAGGGATTCAGCGATGACAACTGGAAGTGGTATTCCGATCGAGCATAAGGTCCGGATGAGGGACGGTGTGCGACTGGCTGCCGACCTTTACCTTCCAGACGACTGGGATTGCGGGCCCACGGTGCTGGTGCGGCTGCCGTACGGAAGACGCGATCGGTACACGTTCATGCCTCAATGCGCTCCTTTCTTTAATGACCGAGGTTATGCCTTCGTCGTTCAGGATGTTCGAGGTAAGGGAGATTCTGAAGGATCGACTGATCATGTGATTCATGAAGTGCCCGACGGCTACGACACCCTCGAATGGATTGTCCGAGCTGGATGGTCAAACGGCGTCGTCGGCATGTTCGGTGACTCTTACTACGCATATACGCAGTGGGCGGCTCTTTCCAGCGGGCATGACGCACTTCGCGCGATAGTCCCGCGTATGTCGTCGCTTGGGGTGCCGGCTCGAGATGACCGCGCCCATTCACAAGAAACGGGAACCGGGGCCAGCGGACCGAATGCGGACCGAGGTGACGGGACCGGGAGGCCGCCGTCTGCTGCATGGGCTCGGTACTTGGCCGGATATTGGCTAGACAACGGGGAGCATGAGCCCCCCGGCAGCTTGTCAGACCCGCCTATGGCGGCGTTTGAGGAGTTCTTCTCGGAAATGGGCAAGAGGTCCTCCGCGTTTGATGCGGTCTTTCCTCGATCGTCCCCGAGAATTCCTTTTCCGAACGGTCATCCCGTCCGTCGTCGTCCCATCCCGACGCTGCACGAGCTGGGATGGTTCGACCCGGTGGCAAAAGCAGGTATGGAGACGTATCTCCAGCTGACTAAGGATCCGATCTGGGCGCCTTTCCAGTACTTGAACGCCGACGCTACAGACCATGAGAACTACCATGTGACGGACGCTCCTGCCCGGGAGGGGAGTGAGCATGGTTCAGATGACGCAGCGCTGAAACGTCTTCTTCCTCGCTACCTGGGCCCCGCCCTTGATTTTTTTGATGTTTTCCTGAGCGGTAAAGCGTCTGCGGAGAGTGTTCCGCGAGTGCGATGGAACCTGGGACATGTGGGAACGTTCGTATCTGATCAGTGGCCTCCGCGCGACGTGGAGAGATTCCAGTTCTTTCTTCGCGACCTCGAACAAGCACAAGAGCTCGGTGGAGGTTTGGCGGTATCGCCCCCTTCTACGGATTCCGTCGCCGGGTGGGACCATGATCCGGCCAATCCTGTGCCTGACCTCGGAGATCCTCTCGCAATTCTTGAGACGTGGCCTGACGAAGCCGCGGTTGGGCTGAGAACAGATGTTTTGACCTTCGATAGCCCGAGCATGCGACAACACATGGACATTGTCGGGCCAGTTCGGCTTGACGTCACTGTCGGATCTTCTCGTCCCTCGATTGACCTGTTCGTGAAACTCTTTGATATCACGCCCGGTGGACGCGTACGACGGCTATTGGGCGATCAAGTCACAATCTATTGCGAGGCCGAAGGCAGAGTGCGAGCGACTGTCGAGCTTGGTCATTTGGCGTATCGGCTCAAACAGGGCCACCAGCTTCGACTGCAAGTGGCGAGCAGCGAAAGCCCTACGTACATTCATGATCCTGGATCCGAGGGGAATAGGTGGCTTACGAAGGTAAGCGCTCTCAGCCGCCAGAGCATTGCCACATCCGTAGACCATCCGTCCAGGCTCACATTCTTGGTCCGCGCTGAACAGAAGTAAGCGCAAGTTGCGATTCTCCGGCGACGGCTTTCCAACCGAGTGCCAATAACAGAAAGACAGACAGATGCAACGCGACCCTCGTCACGATGTCCTCTTTGAGCCCATCAAAATCGGACCGAAAGTGGCTCCCAACAGGTTCTACGCCGTCCCGCACAGTGCTGGTATGGGATCAGACAAACCTCTCTCTCAGGCTGCCTTTCGCGGAATGAAAGCGGAAGGCGGCTGGGGCGTGGTCTGCACCGAATACGCACCGGTAAGCCCCGATTCTGACGAATCGCCCTCCGCGTCCGCGCGACTCTGGGACGCCGAAGACGGTAAAGCGCTGTCGCTTATGGTCGATTCTGTGCATCAACACGGCTCACTCGCAGGAATCGAGCTCACCCATCTGGGTGGCTACGCTTGGCGGCACGAGTCGAGGTGGCCTGCTATCGCCCCGTCGCAGTACCCAAGTGACTTTGACATTTTGGCGACGGCGAAAGCGATGGAGCTGTCCGACATTCAGCGTGTGCAAGATGATTGGGTCTCATCCGCGCTACACGCACGGGACGCCGGTTTTGACATCGTGTACGTGTATGGCGGTTCCGACCTGACCCTCCAGTTTCTTTCGCCGTTCTACAACCGGCGCACTGATCGGTACGGTGGGACCTTCACCAATCGCGCTCGATTCTGGCTGGAAACGCTCGAACGGGTGAACACCGCAGTCGGAACGGATTGCGCCATTGCGATTCGGCTGAGCATGGAGGCATTGCGAGGACGCGGTCTTGACGACGACGAGATCCAGGAGTTCGTCGAACTAGCGGATCCACTGGTAGATGTCTGGGACGTGAACCTGGAGTCGACCGAAGATGGATCGAAGGACTCTGGCACGTCAAGGTTCTTCAAAGAAGGGTATCAACTCGAGCCAACGGAGCTGATACGTCAAACGACAGATAAGCCAGTCGTAGGCGTAGGGCGATACACGAGCGCTGATCGGATGGCGTCACTCGTCTCGGCTGGCCGTCTTGACTTCATTGGCGGGGCACGTCCGTCCATCGCTGATCCCTTTCTTCCAGCGAAGATCAAGGCCGGCAGGTATGGGGACGTTCGAGAGTGCATCGGCTGTAACGTGTGTGTCTTGAAATCGGAAACTGGCCGCCACCTGGGTTGCACACAAAATGCGACGGCCGGGGAGGAGTATCGGCGCGGCTGGCATCCGGAGAAGATCGAACTCTCGATCCGAAACGGAACGGCGGCATTGGTTGTGGGCGCCGGACCCGCAGGTATGGAGTGCGCCTTGACGCTGGCGAAGCGCGGCTACTTCGTGCATCTTCTCGATGCCGATGAGGAGCTTGGCGGCCATGTCCGGTGGGTATCAGCACTTCCCGGCTTGGCCGAGTGGGGGCGCTTGATCGAGTGGCGTCAAACTCAACTGGAGAAGGAAGATAACGTCGAAGTTCTCCTCAACCGGCCGATCACAGCAGACGAAATCCTCGGTTACGGTGCGGAGATCGTTGTGCTCGCGACTGGTTCGTCGTGGGCTCACGACGGTGTGACCGGGTTCAACCACACTCCGATTCCTGGTAGTTCCTTAGCGCACGTGCTTACTCCGGAGGACATCATGGTCGATGGGAAGAATCCAGCGGGGAGGCGGGTGACCGTTTTCGATGTCGAGGGATACGTTGTTGCCTCAGGGATCGCTGAACGATTGGTTAGGCAAGGCCATGAAGTGCGCATCATTACTCCCTTCCCTCAGGTTGCGGTCGTGAGTGATCAAACGGTCGAAGGTCCTCTTGTGCGACGAAATCTCCACAACCTGGGCGTGGAGATGGTGAGCAACAATGTGCTGACCGCCATTACCGATCACGAGGTCGTTGTGGCGAATGAGTTCGGTGAGGAGAGTTCGTATGAAGCAGACGCCGTCGTTCTTGTCACGAGACGCATTTCCAACGACCAGCTGTATCTCGAGTTGCAAGAACGCCGAGCTGAATGGGCCGAAGCAGAGATATCTGCGGTATATCGGATTGGCGACGCAGTGGCGCCACGGCTTGCCGCAGATTCAATTTTCGATGGACAGCGCCTAGGCCGAGAGATCGATGGCCCAAACCCGAATGTGCCCAGGCCATACCTCAGGGAGCGAATAGCATTGACGCCGAGAACAGTAGACATCGAGCTGAGGTGAGACGCTTTGTCACCGGTCTCATGGTTTTGGGCGGCCTTGAGTCACGTACCTATGGTGCTGATCTGCCGGTGAAGTTTGCTCATTCGCAAGATGGTCCAGGTTGCATATACACCGATGCTGCCGCTGGACCGGCAACAAGCGGGCCACAGTTGTCTCGGCGTCCGAGGGTGGTTGTTGCCGTTGCGCCTCTACAGTTGAACGCATAGGGACGAACACCGTCTCTTCCGGCGGGGAAGGGAGCAAGCACGGGCGGATGCTCCCGCGTTGAGCAGCGCAAACTATTGCGCGCGGAGAAGGCCGAGGAATTCATCGGCCATATCAAGTTGCGTGCGCAATTTCTCGCGGCGTTCGGCGGCGTCGGCGATGAAACGATCGAGCTGCTGCCTGGTCTCGGGTGTGTCAGAGCCCTGTTCCCCGCTCTGGAGGGCATCGATGATGGCGAGCAGCTCTGTCATCTCTTCGAGGGTGAAGCCCAGGGGCTTCATACGACGGATCAGCAGCAGCCGCGACAGGTCGTCTGCCGTATAGAGCCGGAACCCGCCATCTGTGCGCCCCGAGGCCTTGAGGATCCCGACCTCGTCGTAGTGGCGAATCGTGCGAAGAGACAGCCCGGTCTTCTCGGCGAGTTCGCCGATATGCATAGTGGGCGCCACAGTGGTTGCCGCCATCATCGCCTCCTCAATTCGCACTTTACCCTCACGTGAGGGTAGTGTTTCACCGTTCGCTGACATAGTCGTGTGAGTGCCGCCCCCATTCTCGTATGAAACTCGGCGACACCCGCGCAACGAGGCGCCCCCCCACTTTCGATATCGGTTGCGCACCGAGAGCCCACGTCGCATTGGAGACATCCATGGCCATCGCCCAGAAGTCTGGCAAGAACGGCCGTTATAGAGCCGAACCGTCGGTAGTGACGGCACTCCGCACACCGCGGATCCTCACCAAAGAGGTCCTTGCCGGACTCGTGGTCGCGCTGGCGCTCATTCCCGAAGCGATCTCGTTCTCACTCCTCGCGGGTGTCGACCCCCGCGTCGGCCTGTTCTCATCCTTTGTGATGGCGGTCTCGATTGCGTTCCTCGGCGGCCGCCCCGCGATGATCACTGCCGCGACCGGTGCCGTCGCTCTCGTGATCGCGCCCGTGGCGAAAGAGTACGGGATGGACTACTTCATCGCCACGGTGATCCTCGCCGGCGTCTTTCAAGTCGTTCTCGGAGTGCTCGGTGTTGCCAAGCTCATGCGGTTCATCCCGCGCAGCGTCATGGTGGGCTTCGTGAACGCCCTCGCGATCCTGATCTTCACAGCGCAGATCCCCCATCTGATCGGTGTGCCGTGGATGGTGTATCCGCTTGTCGTCATCGGCATAGCGATCATGGTGTTCATGCCCAGGATCACCAGGATGATCCCCGCACCCCTGGTTGCGATAGTGCTCATCACCGTCGCTGTGCTGACACTGGGGATCAACGTGCCGAACGTGGGAGGCGAGGGCGAGCTGCCCGAGAGCCTGCCCGAACTCTTTATTCCCCACGTGCCGCTCACGTGGGAGACGTTCACGATCATCGCCCCCTACGCCCTTGCGATGGCCCTGGTCGGGTTGATGGAATCACTGATGACGGCGAAGCTCGTTGATGACATCACCGACACCCACTCCCAGAAGAGCCGCGAGGCCTGGGGCCAGGGAGTCGCGAACGTGCTTTCGGGTCTCTTCGGCGGCATGGGCGGCTGCGCCATGATCGGCCAGACGATGATCAACGTGAAAGTGTCTGGGGCGCGCACCCGCATCTCGACATTTCTGGCCGGCGTGTTCCTGATCATCCTTGTCGTCGTCCTCGGCGACATCGTCGCCCTGATTCCGATGGCTGCGCTCGTCGCCGTGATGATCATGGTGTCTGTCGGCACATTCGACTGGCACAGCATCCGGCCCGCGACGCTGAAGCGGATGCCGAAGAGCGAGACCATCGTGATGGTCGCGACGGTCGTTGTGGTCGTCATCACCCACAACCTCGCCATCGGCGTCATCGTCGGCGTGATCGTCGCGATGGTGCTCTTCGCGCGTCGCGTCGCCCACTTCGCGACGGTGACCCGCACCCTGCCAGAAGACGAGGTCGTTCCGACGGCGTACTACACGGTCGACGGCGAGCTGTTCTTCGCGTCGAGCAACGATCTCACCACCCAGTTCGAATACGCAGATGATCCCGACCGAGTCGTCATCGACATGTCGGGTTCTCACATCTGGGACGCCTCAACGGTGGCAGCGCTCGACGCCATCGTCAACAAGTACGAGCGTCACGGCAAACGGGTTGTGATCACGGGGCTCAACGAGGCGAGCAGCGAGATCCACCTTCGCCTCGCCGGCACTCTGGGAGCCGGGCACTAGGCCCAGACGTTCCTGAGCCGCGACTCAGCACAGCGAAACAGGTGGGCGCTGCCCGCCCTGTCGATTCTCCGTGCCGCCACGGCCCTCGTAATTCCTCGCCGGAACCGAAATGTACAGGAGCTCCCGTGCTCAGGGTGTGTCGCGAAGATAGTCGAGCTGAGCACGAACGGATGCCTCTGCTGCGAACCGCACGGCGGCATCCGTGTGTGCATAGATGACATCTGTGATCTCTTCGACGCCGGCGTTCGGCCCGAGCTGCTCGAGAGCCCGGCGCACCTCGCCGAGCCGCCGCTCGCGATGGGTGATGTATCCGTCGCATGCTGTGACGAGGTCGGGAAGCACCGGGCCGTGCGCGGGCAGCACCGTCGCCGGCCCGAGGTCGCGGAGCATGTGGAGCGAGTGCAGGTACTCGGCGAGGCTGCCGTCGGGCTGGGCGATGATCGTCGTTCCGCGGCCCAGGATGGTGTCGCCCGTCAGAACCGATCCGTTCCGTCCATCAGCCGGCAGCAGAAAGCACGCCGAGTCTGCCGTGTGCCCCGGCGTTGCGAGCACCTGGATGCGTGTGCCTGCCGCTTCGATCAGCTCGCCGTTGACGAGGCGGTCTCCACCGACGCAGAACGCCGGGTCGATCGCCCGGACGGGAGCTCCCGTCATCTCGGCGAACCGTTCGCTGGCATCCGTGTGATCGACGTGGTGATGGGTGATGAGCACGATGTCCACCCGACCGGCCGCCGCGAGCGTCTCGAGGTGCTCGTCGTCGAGCGGCCCAGGGTCGACGATGACCACACCGTCGCTCGCGGGTCCGCCGATGACATAGCTGTTGGTTCCGTCGAGGGTCATCGGCCCCGGGTTGGGAGCGACCACGCGTCTGGTGAGCTCACTGCTCCACTCGTCAGGTGTCTGTGTGTTGGCCACAGCTGCAGTCTAGAACGCGCCCGCGCGGTGCGGTCGGGGCGGCACCGCTGATCCCGATCCCGGGCTGCCGTGTCGCCACCCGTCCGGGTTCGGGTTCGCTGTTCCGAGCCCGTTTTCGCACTGCTCGGCGCGCGAGCCTATGCCGCGAGCACCTTCGTGATGCGCTGGAGCGACACTGATTCCGTTGTTCCCAGATGCTGGGCGAACAGGCTGATCCGCAGCTCTTCGAGCATCCACCTGGCCTTGACGAGGTGTGACGGGCTGTGCGGAGCGAGAGGGATGCTGCCTCCCGCGGCGACGTATCGTTCGGTGGCCGTCTGTGCCTCGGTCATCCAGACGCGATCGCGGCTGGGGTTGTCTGGCAGCCGTTCGGCACGGTGACGGATGCCCGCGAGGTACCTCGGCAGATCACGCAGCCGGGTCAGACCCGTCGACGAGACGAAGCCCGCGAAGACCAGGCCGTCGAGCTGTGCCCTCGCGTCGGTCAAAGCGGGAAGAAGCGACATGCTCGTCGCGTTCTTCAGCGCCTTCTCGACGGCGCGGTGCTCACCGAGAATGCGGGCGACGAGCGAAACGGTGTCGAACATGGTGTTCATCACTGCCGCCGAGACCCGATCCCGTGCCGCCTCGAACTCTGCGCGCATAAAGAGCATCCCGTCTGGCTTCACACGGTAGAGCACGTCGTTCACACACGCGACCAGACAGTCGTCGAAGAGGGCCTGCGTGGTCTGGTAGGGGCTGGTGGCGAGGGTGAGCTTCTCGGGGCCCGTCAGATGCTGCTGAACGTATGTGACCGGCGAGGCGACCGAGAGCAGAAGCAGTCGGCGCACACCGGCGGGCATCTCGTGCGCCTGGTCGGACTCGGTGGCCATGATCCTGATCGAGACACTGTCGCCGTCGTCGACGAACGCCGGATATCCCCTGATGATGTTTCCCGCCTGCCGCGTGTCGATGTAGCGGGGGAGTTCATCCACATCCCAGCGGGTGATGCCCGATCGCTCGAGCGCGTTCGGCGTCGATTCGGCGACACGCGCCACGCTGTCCCGTGTGCGTGATCTCAGCCGCTGCTGCAGGGCGTGCAGGTTCTTGTCGCTGTCCACGTGCCGGCCGCGCTCGTCGACAGCGCGGAACGTGACCCGCAGATGGGCGGGAACCCGCTCCAGGTCGAAGTCGGATGCCTCGATCGGCATATATGACAGGCGCTTGATCGCCGTCGCCAGGTGAGATGCCAGCGAATCGCTGTTCGTCGCAACCGGGTCGACGGGAGGATCGGGCGGAAGCTCTGCCATCAGCCTGGTCGCCCAGTCGGCGGCGGGAACGACGTTGCGCCTGATCGCCTTCGGCAGCGACTTGATCATCGCCGTCACCAGCTCGTGCCGGAATCCGGGAACCTGCCAGTCGAATCCGGCCGGCGAGACACGAGGCAGCAGCGCGAGCGGGATGGTGACCGTGACGCCGTCGTCTTCGGTGCCGGGCTCGAACCGGTAACCGAGCGAGAGCTTCTGGTCGCCCTGCCGCCAGAACGGCGGGAACTCGGCCTCATCGACGTCTGGCACGTCGTCGGGAAGCAGGTCCTTGTGTGTCATCGTGAGCAGGTCAGGGGTCTCGTGCTTCTGCGCGCGCCACCATCCCTCGAACGTGCGCGTCGAGAACACGTCGGCCGGAATCCTCGCGTCATAGAACTCGAACACCGCTTCGTCGTCGAAGAGGATGTCGCGGCGCCTGGTTCGCTCCTCGAGCTCGGCGAGCTCGCGTCTCAGCTTTTTGTTTGCACGGTCGAACGCCTGCGGGGACTCCCACTCGCCCTCGACCAGCGCGTGGCGGATGAACAGCTCGCGCGAGATCTCTGGGTCGATCCTGGCGTACTGCACACGCCGGCGTGGAATGATGGGAACGCCGAAGAGCGTGACCTTCTCCCAGGCGACCACGGCGCCCTGTTTCTTCTCCCAGTGAGGTTCGGAGTAGGTGCGCTTCGCCAGGTCACCGGCGATCGGCTCTGCCCACGCCGGATCGATCACCGCGTTCGTGCGTGCGAAGAGCCTGCTGGTCTCAACGAGTTCCGCGCTCATCAGCGCGTTCGGCTGCTTCTTCGCGAGCGCTGAACCTGGAAAGATCACGAACCGGGTGCCGCGAGCGCCGATGTAGTCACCCTTCTTGGGTGGACCCTGCCTGCCGGTCTGCGTGCCCCTGGCCTGGCTCGCCGCCGCCGCAGAGGCATCCTTGAGCCCGATGTGCGAGAGCAGGCCCGCGAGCAGCGAGCGGTGCACGGCATCCCCGTGCCGACCGGACTCTGCAGACGACTCGCCCGTCGGCTCTGCGATGGTCAGGCCGAGCGGCTTGGCGAGCTGGCGCAGCTGACGATAGACATCGTGCCATTCGCGAACGCGCAGGTAGTTCAGGAACTCCGCCTTGCACATGCGCCTGAACGCGCTCGACGAGAGTTCTCTCTGCTTGCCCTCGAGGTAGTTCCACAGATTGAGCAGCGTGAGAAAGTCGCTCGTCTGGTCGGTGAAACGAGAGTGCTTCTCATCTGCGGCCTGGCGGCGTTCGAGGGGTCGCTCACGTGGGTCCTGGATGGTCAGGGCCGCGACGATGGCGAGCACCTCGCGCGAGACGCCGTGACGCTTCGATTCGATGACCATACGACCGAACCGCGGATCGATCGGCAGGCGGGCCAGGTCGCGCCCGACCCTGGTCAGGCGCGGCGTCGTCTTCTCACCGTCTCCGGCGCGGCCGGCCTCTATCGCTCCGAGCTCCCTGAGCAGGTCGACGCCGTCTTTGATGCCGCGGGAATCCGGCGGTTGCAGGAACGGGAAGGCCTGGATGTCACCGAGCCCGAGCGACACCATCTGCAGGATCACCGCAGCGAGGTTGGTGCGCAGAATCTCAGGTTCCGTGAACTCCGGTCGCCTGGTGAAATCCTCTTCTGAATAGAGCCTGATCGCTATGCCGTCGCTCGTTCGCCCCGAGCGCCCCGAGCGCTGGTTCGCCGAAGCCTGCGAGATCGCTTCGATCGGCAGCCGCTGAACCTTCGACCTGACGCTGTATCGGGAGATGCGGGCGGTGCCGGCGTCGATCACGTAGCGGATGCCCGGCACCGTGAGGCTGGTCTCGGCCACGTTCGTCGCGAGGATGACACGCCGCCGCACGCCCGGAACCGTCGACGGGCTGAAGACCCGGTGCTGCTCGGCCGAGCTCAGCCGTCCGAAGAGGGGGAGGATCTCGGTCACGCCGGTCTCGGAGCCGTATCGCGCGCGCAGGGCGTCTGCGGCATCCCTGATCTCCGCCTCCCCGCTCAGAAAGACCAGAACGTCGCCGAGCGATTCCCGTGCCAGTTCATCGAGTGCGTCTGTGATGCCGTCGATGTAATTGCGGTCGTCGGCGTGGGTGGACTCGCCCTCGTCGTCGTCCTCGTCGTCGGTGCTCTCTGCGACGAGTGGCCGGTACCGAATCTCGACGGGATAGGTGCGTCCGGACACCTCGACGATCGGCGCATCGTCGAAATGGCGCGAGAAGCTCTGCGGGTCGATCGTCGCCGAGGTGATGATCACCCGCAGATCGGGTCTCTTGGGCAGAAGCTGCTTGAGGTAGCCGAGCAGAAAGTCGATGTTCAGGCTGCGCTCGTGTGCCTCGTCGATGATGATCGTGTCGTATTTGGCGAGCATCCTGTCGCGGTGGATCTCGTTGAGCAGGATGCCGTCGGTCATCAGCTTGATCTTCGTCGCCTTCGACGCCTGGTCCGTGAATCGCACCTGGTATCCGACGAGGCCGCCCAGTTCTTCGCCGAGCTCGTCTGAGATGCGCTCGGCGATGGTCCGCGCGGCGAGGCGGCGGGGCTGTGTGTGCCCGATCGACGTGCGCCCGAGCTCGAGGCAGATCTTGGGGAGCTGAGTGGTTTTTCCCGAACCCGTTGCTCCTGCGACGATGACCACCTGGTGATCGCGGATGGCACGCGCGATGTCATCCCGTTTCTGGCTGACGGGCAGCTCAGGCGGGAAGGTGATCTGCACAGACATAGCCCTCTATCGTACGGCTGACAGACGGTTCTGTGTGACTGGGCCAGAGAAGACGAACCGGGCACGAGGCGGACGTGAACGTCGAAATCAAGCGCAGAGTCATTGCGTTTGAAAACTACTTTGTGCTACAAAGTATCTATGACGTCGCGAGGGATGACGAGGATGACCGCCGAACGCGGTCAGGCCGGGCACTCATGCTGCCGTTCGTCAGTGTCTGACCCCGAACATCATTCCAGAGCATCCGACACAACGAGAGCGGAAACATGACAGATCACTCACACAACGAGGGCGACGACAGGGCGCTCGACCCGGAGGAGATGCTCGCCCTCCTCACCCAGCAGCAACGCAGCGTCGAAGGCCAGATCGCGGGCTTCGTGCCTCTGATCATCACGGCGTGGGGCATTGCCTGGCTCGTCGGTTTCGGGGCGCTCTGGCTCATCGATGGGCTGGGGGATGCCTTCGGGCTTCCTCTGCCCGTCGCCGCCTGGACGTTCGGTGTGCTGATCGGCGGGGCCTCGTTCCTCTCGGCCTGGCTCGGTATCAGGAGCAGCCGTGGTATTCGCTCCACCCCGGCCGCGGCGTTCACCGGAACGGTGTACGGAGTCACGTGGTCAGCGGGAAGCCTCGCGATCTACGTCTTCGGCGTGGGGCTCAGCGTGAACGGGATGCCCTCGGAGCTGATGAGCTTCTTCTTCCCCTCCGCGTTCGTGATCTTCGCCGGTGTGATGTATCTGCTGGCCGGGGCGATCTGGCATGCCGTCCCGTCGGTTGTGCTCGGGGGGTGGACACTTCTCATCGGCGGGGTCGCGCCCTTCTTCGGCTATCCCAACCACTATCTGTTTCTCGCGATCGCCGGGGGGCTCGGGTTTCTCGCGCTCGGGCTCGCGTCGATCGCCCACTTCCGCAGGCTGAAGAACCGTATGGCGGGGCAGCACGATGGATGACCTCGATCCGGTCATCCACGCCCAGGCCCGGCTGCGCATCACGGCGGCTCTCGCGACGCTCGACCCGAAGGGTGAGAGCATCTCGTTCCCCCGGCTGCAGGAGCTTCTCGACATGACGGCAGGAAACCTGTCGACCCACCTGCGCAAACTCGAAGACGCCGAGTACGTCACGGTCACGAAGACCCATCAGGGAAGAACCCCCGTCACCTACCTGCAGCTCTCGAAGAAAGGCCGCCGCGCATTCGAGGACTACATGGACTCGCTGCGCGCACTCCTGGGAGAAACCTCATGACAACACTTGCGCGATTCGACCGTGTCACCCGTCGCTTCGGTGACATCATCGCCCTCGACGACGTCTCACTCGAGATCGGCTCAGGGCGCATCGTCGGCCTGCTCGGGCCGAACGGAGCGGGCAAGACCACAATGCTCTCGCTCCTGCAGGGGCTGCGCCGCCCGACGAGCGGAACCGTCGAGCTCTTCGGCTCGAGCCCGAGCGACTACCGCAATCGTCAGCGTCTGGGAAGCACACCGCAAGAGACGGCGCTTCCGCAGAGCCTCAAGGTCGGCGAAGTCATCGACTTCGTCTCACGGCACTACGAGAACGCCGTTCCGCGGGCAGAGGCGGCAGAGGAGTTCGGGCTCACCGACCTGCTGAACCGTCAGACCGGCTCGCTCTCGGGCGGACAGAAACGGCGCCTCAGCGTTGCGCTCGCGTTCGTCGGACGACCGCGACTGGTGCTGCTCGACGAGCCCACGACGGGGCTCGACGTCGATGCCAGGCGAACGCTGTGGGATGCCGTGAGGCGGCAGCACGAGGCGGGCGCCACGGTGGTGCTCACCAGCCACTACCTCGAAGAGATCGAGGCTCTCGCCGAGCGGGTTGTGGTCGTCGGCAGCGGCCGGGTGCTCGCGGACGACGAGCTCGGCACGGTGCTCGACCGGGTCGGGCTGCGCACGATCAGGCTCAACACTCCCCAGCCGGACGCCGTGACCGCGCTCACCGGTGTCGTCGCGTCACGGCCGGAGAAGGACGGCACGCGCACGTACTACGCCAGGGACTCAGACCGGGTGGTCTCGGAGCTCGTGACGAACGGCATCCCCTTCACCAACCTGACCGTCAGGGGAGCGACCCTCGAAGAAGCGTTCCTCACACTCACCGGCGATGCCGCCACACCCACCCCGGCCGAACAGGAGTGATCATGTCGACGATGTCTCTCGCCCTCGTGCACACCAAATACTCGCTCATCGAGACGATGCGCATTCCGATCGCCGTCATCGGCTCACTCGTCTTTCCCGCTCTCGCGCTTCTGTTCTTCGTGGTGCCGCAGCCCGCTGTCGCGGGCAACGCGCTGTTCGCGACGCAAGCAGTGATCTCGCTCTCGGTGTTCGCGATCATGTCGAACTCGCTCTTCAGCTTCGGGCTCTCGATCTCTGAGGACCGCGAGAAGCCGTGGGATCCCTACCTGCGCACCCTTCCCGTGCCCGGGATCGCACGGGTGCTCAGCTATGTCTTCTCGATCGGGCTGATGGGGCTCGTCGCCATCATCCCCGTGATCGCCATCGGGGCGATCTTCACGGCGGCGGAGGCGTCGCCGGTGCGTGTGCTGTTCGGGTTCGTTGTGCTCGCGGTCTCGGCCCTTCCGTTTATGCTCATCGGGGTCTGCGTCGGCTATTCGATGCCGTCGAAGGCGGCCATCGCCGTTGTGCAGGTGGTCATGTTCGGATTCGCGTTCGCCGGAGGGCTGTTCCTGCCGCCGATGATGTTCGCCCCCTGGCTCGACGCGCTGTCGATGTTCTTTCCGTCTCGGCAGGCGCGTGAGCTCGTGATCTGGGCGGTGCAGGGCGGCGACCTCGCTCCGTGGGCGTGGATCGGAATCATCGTCTGGATCGTCGTGATGCTCGCGCTCGCGCTGGTCCTGTTCCGTCGTGACGAGGGCCGCCGCTACCGCTGAGCTCGTGGTGCCCGGGGATCTTCTAGGCTGAAGGGATGACGATTCCCGCACTCACCCTCAACAACGGAACAACGATCCCCCAGCTCGGATTCGGTGTGTTCCGGGTCGATCCCGATGAGACCACGCGGATCGTCACCGATGCACTCGAGGTCGGGTATCGTCACATCGACACCGCTCGGATCTATGGAAACGAGACAGGCGTCGGCAACGCACTGCGCACCTCGGGAGTGCGCAGGGAAGATCTCTTCGTCACAACCAAGCTCTGGAATTCAGACCAGGGCCGATCGACCACCCAGGCCGCCTTCGATGCCAGCCTCGAGCGGCTGGGGCTCGACTATGTCGACCTCTATCTGATCCACTGGCCGTGCCCGAAGAAGGACCTGTTCGTCGAGACATGGGACGTGATGCAGGAGATCGCCGCGTCAGGGCGCGCGAAGGCGATCGGCGTCTCGAACTTTCTCGTTCCCCACCTGAAGAAGCTGTTGTCCGGGGCCGATGTCGTGCCCGCCGTCAACCAGATCGAACTCCACCCCGCCCATCAGCAGCCCGAGGTCACGGCGTTCGGGCGTGAGCAGGGAATTCTCACCGAGGCATGGGGGCCACTCGGCCAGGGCAAGTACGACCTCTTCGGTCAGCCCGCGGTCGCAGAGTCGGCTCGGCTGCACGGCAAGACGCCGGCTCAGGTGGTCATCCGCTGGCACCTGCAGACCGGCAACATCGTGTTCCCCAAGTCGAACAGGCGCGAGCGGATGGCCGAGAACATCGACGTCTTCGACTTCGAGCTGTCGAAGAGTGAGGTGTCGCGCATCTCGGCCCTCGAGCGTGCGGGGCGCGTCGGGGCTCACCCGAACGACGTCAACGAGTAACGACGTCAGCGACTAACGACATGAGCGGATAACGACGTCAGTGAGTAGACGCCGGGGAGAGGCTGCGTGCAGGCGTCTCATCGTGCGGGCGTTACGCCGTATTTCATCGGATGAGCATTGACGCCGTGCCAGGCGTAGCGTCGAGCCATGTCCGAATCCGAGAACCGAACCCCGTTGCGCATCGTGTCTGTCAACGGGAGCCTTCACGCGCCCTCGAAGACAGGCGCACTGCTCGAGGGAATCCTCGATCAGCTGGAACGAGCCCACCCGATCGATGCGCACCGTATCGACGTGAGCGAGATCGGCCCCGCGTTCGCGGGTGCCCTCAGACGGGACCAGCTGCCTGATTCCGTTGAGCACGAGCTTCGGCAGATCGAACAGGCCGACCTGCTCGTTGTGGGCACACCCGTGTACCGCGCGTCGTTCACCGGGCTGTTCAAACACCTGTTCGACTTCGTCGGACAGTACGAGCTCGTCGACAAGCCGGTGCTGCTCGCGGCAACCGGCGGAGGGGAGCGGCACGCCCTGATCCTCGAGCATCAGTTCCGGCCGCTCTTCGGCTTCTTTCAGGCGCTGACGCTTCCGCTCGGTGTCTATGCGTCTGCGTCGGATTTCAACGGCTACACGATCGGATCAGAGACGCTCGCGCGGCGCATCGACCTGGCCGTTCAGCGCGGGCTCCCGATCGCTCTTTCCGGGCGTGCGAGACGCGACGTCGAGGTGTCGAGCTACGTGGGGGCCTGGTAGCACGAGCAGGGTCCGCTGCGCCGCCGGCGGCTCGTGACGCGCCCTCCGACAGAGGCCGGCGCGTCACAAAAGGTATGGCGGGTCGTGTGATCCTCCCCTCGTGATCGCCGATCGACCCTCCTAGGGTTGAGGCATGGCCCACCGCTTGGAGAACGCGATCAGTCCTTACCTGAGAGCTCACGCCTCAAACCCGGTCGACTGGTGGCCCTGGGGGCCAGAGGCCTTCGCCGAAGCGGCACGCCTCGACGTTCCCGTGTTCATCTCGATCGGTTACGCGACCTGCCACTGGTGCCATGTCATGGCGCGTGAGTCGTTCAGCGACGAGCGTGTCGCGGCATACCTCGCTGAGCACTTCGTGAGCATCAAGGTCGATCGCGAAGAGCATCCCGACGTCGACGCCACCTATCTGGCGCAGGCCAGCGCGTTCACCAGGCAGCTGGGCTGGCCGCTGAGCGTCTTCACCACACCGCAGGGGCGCGCGTTCTATGCGGGAACGTACTTTCCGCCGGTGGCCGCGCAGGGGCATCCGTCGTTCTCGCAGGTGCTCGAAGCGGTGACGGATGCCTGGCAGAACCGGCGGGACGAGGCCATGCACAACGGCGAGGCGATCGCAGAGGCCGTGCTGGCGAGCTCAGCGCCACGTGGCGAGGCCGAGCTGCCCTCTCGCGATGCGCTCGATGAAGCCGCCACGGCTCTGGCGTCGCACGAGGACCCGGTCTTCGGCGGGTTCGGGGGCAGCCCGAAGTTCCCCGTCGCGCCCACGCTGATGTTCCTGCAGGCCATGGGCGGAGACGCAGAGGTGCTCGCGGCACGCACACTGGAACGGATGGCGGATTCTCCGCTGCGTGATCCGGTCGAGGGCGGGTTCTTTCGCTATGCGACGAAGCGAGACTGGTCAGATCCGCACTACGAGCGCATGCTCTATGACAACGCACTGCTGCTCGGCGCCTACACGGCGGCGTGGACCGCCGACGACTCCCGCCACTGGGCGGCTCGAACCGCCGCCGGCATCGCGTCGTTCCTGATCGAGGTGATGCAGCGACCCTCTGGCGGTTATGCGAGCGCGCAGGACTCGGAGAGCATCATCGACGGCCGAAGGTCGGAGGGCGGTTATTACGCACGAGATGCGCTCGGGCGAAGCACGCTCCAGCCGCCGGCGCTCGACGAGAAGATCCTGACCGGCTGGAACGGCATGGCGGTCGAGGCGATGGCGAGGGCCGGACGAGTCTTCGCCCAGCCGGGGTGGATCGACTCAGCCAGGCGCGCTGCCGACTATCTGCTCGAGGTTCATGTCGACGACGAGCGGATGCTCACCCGTGCGTCGATCGCGGCACCAGGCGAGAGCGGTGAGACGGCGCGTCGCTCCGAGGCCGTTGCGACCCTCGAAGACTATGGAATGCTCGCGGGAGCGCTCATCGAACTGGCGCTCGCAACGGGAGAGAGCCGGTACGCGCTCGAGGCGCGACGCTTCATCGATGCGACACTTGTCGCCGGAGAGGCCCAGCGCACCGTCCGCTCTGGTGGCGGCGCCGCGCGCGGTGGTTCCGAGCAGAGCGGTGCCGAACAACCGGAACCTCTCGCCGATGTCTTCGTCGCTCCGGGCGGGGGAGACCCCGTGCTCGTCTCGCACCGTCTTCTGCTCGAGGGCGACCCGTCAGAGGGGGCGTATCCCTCTGGGCAGGCCGCAACCGCCAGTGCGGCGTGGCGTCTCTATCTGCTGATCGGCGAACGGCGGTACCTCGCGGCCGCCGCCGCGGTCGTCGGCTCGATCGCAGAGCTCGCGCTCGCGAATCCCGTCTCGTTCGGGTCAGCCCTCGCGCTCGCCGCGTCACTCGCGCGAGAGCCGCGCCAACTCGTGGTGGTCACTCCCGATGATGCGGCGGGCGCCGGGGAACTCGCCGACGTCGTGAGACGGGCTCAGCAAGACGTGACGGCGGTGGTCACGCAGTCCGAGGCACAGCGGTTCGCCGCGGGAGGCTTCGGCCTCTTCGAGGCGCGTGAGCCGGTGGACGGGCAGGCGACGGCATACGCCTGCACCGCTTTTGTGTGCTCGCTCCCGGTCACCGACGCAGACGGCTTGGAGAATGCGCTCGCGCGCTAGCGAACACCCTTGCGTGAGGTGATGACCCCCGTGTCGAAGCCGAGCAGGTGCAGCCCACCGTGAAAACGAGCGTGCTCCACCTTGATGCAGCGATCCATAACGATCGTGAGGCCCTTGGCCTCTGCGTCGTATGCGGCCTCTTCGTTCCAGATGCCGAGCTGCACCCACATGGTCTTCGCGCCGACGGCGACCACGTCGTCGACGACAGAGGGGATGTCGCTCGCCTTTCGGAAGACATCGACGATGTCCGGCACCTCGGGCAGCGAGGCCAGGTCCGGGTATGCCCTCTGGCCGAGGATCTCGTCGGCGTTGGGGTTGACGAAGTAGACCCGGTAGTCACTCGACTGCTGCAGGTAGGTGCCGACGAAGTAACTCGATCGTGCGGGATTGGGCGATGCGCCGACGATGGCCACCGATTGAGCGGCGCGCAGGATGCCGAGACGCTCTTTCGCGTCCGGTCCCACCCAGGTGCGCTGGGATTTGAGCAGCCGGGCGAGCGGTGAGTCCGCGGGGATCGAGCAGGTGAGCCCGTTCTGCAGCTGCGCTGTGATGACGTCGTCGGTCTTCTCGATCGTGGTCATGACTGTTCCTTCACTGCCAGGGTGAGCGCCTGGTCAAGGTCGTAAACGATGTCGTCCGGGTCTTCTATTCCCACCGAGAGTCGCAGCACACCGGGAAGAACGCCCGCATCGACGAGCTGCTGCTCGGTGAGCTGGGCGTGCGTCGTCGACGCCGGGTGGATGATGAGCGTCTTCGCGTCACCGATGTTGGCGAGGTGGCTGGCGAGGTTCACTGATTCGATGAGCTTCTGCCCGACGGCCCTGCCACCCTTCACAACGAAGCTGAACACCGATCCGGCGCCCTTCGGAAGGTACTTCTCGGCACGACCGTGGTGCGGGTGGTCTGGCAGTCCGGCCCAGAACACACTCTCGACACGCGGGTCCTCTGCCAGCCACTTCGCGACGATCCTGGTGTTGTCGACGTGTGCCTGCATACGGAAGGGAAGCGTCTCGACGCCCTGGGCGAGCTGGAACGCCGACTGGGCCGACAGTGCAGGCCCGATGTCTCGCAGCTGCTCCGCCCTGAGCCGGGTGAGAAAGGCATACTCCCCGAAGTTGCCGGACCACTGCAGGCCGCCGTAGCTCGGAACCGGCTCGCCGAACAGGGGGAAGGTGTCGGTGTTCCAGTCGAAGCGTCCCGATTCGACGACAACACCGCCCATTGTGGTTCCGTGCCCGCCGAGGAACTTCGTGGCGGAGTGCGTCACGACGTCTGCGCCCCACTCGATCGGGCGGTTGAGATAGGGGGTCGGGATGGTGGAGTCGATGATCAGCGGGATGCCGTGCGCGTGTGCCACATCGGCGAGCGCCTCGATGTCAGCGATCTCGCCGGACGGGTTCGCGATCGTCTCGGCGAAGATCAGCTTCGTCGACGGGGTGATCGCGGCCGCGTAGTCTTCGGCGTCTGCCGACTGGACGAATGTCGTCTCGACTCCGAAGCGGCGCAGCGTCACGTCGAGCTGCGTGATGGAGCCGCCGTAGAGGCTGGCCGATGCGACGATGTGGTCGCCCTGGCCGACAAGGCTGGCGAAGGTGATGTACTGCGCGGCGAGACCGCTGGCCGTCGCGACGGCACCGAGGCCGCCCTCGAGGCTGGCGACCCGTTCCTCGAAGCTGGCCACCGTGGGGTTCGAGAGCCGGGAATAGATGTTGCCGTACTTCTGCAGGGCGAAGCGCGCAGCGGCATCCTCTGTGTCGTCGAAGACGAAGGCGGTTGTCTGGTAGATGGGCAATGCCCGTGCACCTGTGACGTCGTCTGGAATGTTGCCCGCGTGGATTGCCCGCGTGCGAAAGCCGTATTCGCGATCTGCCATAGGACAACGCTAATCGACTCGGAGGGCTCGTGTGTGCGCGGAGCGTCACACAAAGACTCACGTGGCAGGCGATGCTCGCCAGGACGAGAGCATCCCGCTGATCTCGTTGTTGTTCTCATTGGGGGACGAGTCCCGTTCTGGGCCGGGTCTGCGACCGAGACAGCTCGCGGTTCGCGGTGACACAGTTCGCGAGATTCTTCAAGAAAACGTGTCGAACATACCTTCGAATGTCGGGTGATTTTTGCTAGAATCAAGCATGGCCCGGATTTCTGAACAGCTTCGAGAACTCGCACTTTCCGTGTGCGACAGGCTCGCCGCTGTGGAAGACGCGGGACGGGGTGATCCGTCGTCGGCTTCGGTGTTGCTCGGCCGAGCTGATGATGCCGAGCTTGAGGTGTTGCTGCGTGAGGCGGCGGCAGTGCGATCCGAAGTCGATGCGGTGATCGCGGCGGGTGCGGGGGTGGTCGCCCGTCGGTCCGACCGTGCGCTGGGGTACGCCGGATTGGCGCAGAGCAAGGGGCATCGGAACCCCGTTGCCATGGTGCAGTCGATCACAGGGTCGACACGGGCTGAAGCAGCCAGGCAGGTGCGTCTGGGGGAGGCGATGACCGAGACGGATGACGCGGCCCGTGCGGGCGACAACGGCTCGCTTCTCGGCGTGACGGGACCGAGTGAGGCGGGCGCGGACGAGAGCGGACCAAACGAGACCACGCCTGCTGACGACGGAGTGGAGGCTGCGGAGCCGGTGCGGGTGTTGCCGTGGCATGAGCCCTTGACGCGTGCGGTGCGCGAGCGTGTGTTGCGGCCGGAGGCGGCGGCGGTGATCATGCGGGGGCTCGGTGAGCCCGATGACCGATGTGATGTCGAAACGCTGCGGGGTGCGGCCGAGCAGCTGGTGCGCGACGCGGGCGATGCTCATGTCGATGAGCTCGGTCGACGTGCTCGATTGCTGCGGGATCTGCTGGATCCGGTTGGCGTCGGGGTGCGGGCGGAGGAACGCTACCAGGGCAGGTCGTGGCGGTTCGGCCGGAACGCGGCGGGGGCGCGGACGGCGTTTGTGGAGTTCGACGACGACTCCGCGGCCTGGATCGATACTCTCGTCGGCGCCGCGATGAGACCACGACGCGGCGGACCGAGATTTGTGGACACAGCCGAAGCGGAACGCGCGAAGAACCTGGCAGAGGACACCAGGTCGAACGATCAGCTGGTGTTCGACCTGATGATCGACACGCTCCGCGCCGGCGTGAACGCGGACCCGATCGCCCCCTTCGGAACCCGTCAGGTCGGTGTGCGTGTGGTGATCACCGAGAAGAACCTCAACACCCGCACCGAAGAAGGGAATGTCATCGGGAACGGATTTCTCGAAGACGGCGGTGACCGTGTTCCCGTGGCTGTGGTGGAGCGGATGATCTGCAACAGCGGAACCGTGCCTGTCACCGTGGACAGTCACGGGAACCCGCTGGACGTGGGCCGGGATCAACGGCTGTTCACAACAAGACAACGCATCGCGTTAGCAATCAGGGACGGTGGATGCCGACATCCGGATTGCGACCGGTCTGCGTCGTATACCGAGGCGCATCACATCAACGGATGGATGGCGGACCACGGGAACACGGACATCGCGGACGGGGTGCTGTTATGCCGATATCACCACATGCTGCTCCACAACAACGGCTGGAAAATCGTCAGGGATGACTCCGACTACTTTCTGATACCGCCTGCGAGCATCGACCCTGACCGTGTCCCGATACCGACGCCGAGCAAATCGCCGCTCCTGTGGAGTCTCCACGGGTTTGGTCTCGACGGGCTCGACCACCGGTGAGGGCCCGGACACCGCGGGGTCTCGACAAGCTCGACCACCGTGGGGTCTCGACGGGCTCGGGGTCTCGACGGGCTCGGGGTCTCGACAAGCTCGACCACCGTGGGGTTTCGACGGGCTCGGGGTCTCGACAGGCTCGACCACCGTGGGGTCTCGACAGGCTCGACCACCGTGGGGTCTCGACAGGCTCGACCACCGTGGGGTCTCAGTCGATGCGCGTCGGCTGCCTCACACCGAGCCCCGACCGTTTATAGGCGGCATCGATCACGCGCATCGTCGCGATCGAATCTGCCGGGTCGGTGAGCACCGGCGATCCGAGCACAACTGCATCCCTGAACGCCTCGAGCTGAAAGCGATACGTCGACAGCGTGGTCGCATTCTCTGTTCGTGTTCCGTCCGCTGTCCGGATGGTGAGTTCATTGCCGAGCTGAGGGAGGAAGGGGTTGGTGACCGTCAGCGTTCCCCGGTCTCCGACGATCGTCACATGCTGTGTCGACGCAGGCGGATCCATCCACATCGAGCCGGTCGCCTGCCCCGTGACCCCGCTCGGGAACTCGAGGTCGACGGTCATGTCGCCGTCGACATCAGGTGTGAAGGTGTGCGCCGCAGCACCCGTGACGACAGGTTCCTCGCGCACAAGCGCCCGAAGCAGACGGATCGGGTAACACCCGACGTCCATCAGCGACCCACCGGCCAGTTCACGCTGCCAGCGCACATTCGCCTCGTCGGCTTCGATCGAGAAACCGAAGAGCGACTCGATCGATCCGATCGTTCCGAGTTCGCCCGAGTCCACGATCTCGATCATGCGCGCGGTGATGGGGTGATAGAGGTTGTGGAACGCCTCCATCACCACCAGCCCAGTCGATTGGGCGACGGCGGCGACCTCTTCGGCTTCTGCGGCGTTCGCCGCGAACGGCTTCTCGCAGAGCACATGTTTTCCCGCCCTCAGCGCCGCTGTCGTCCACACCCCGTGCAGTCCGTTCGGAGACGGCACATAAACGGCCTCGATGTCGGGGTCGGTCAGCAGTTCTTCATATGACCCGTGTGCAGCGGGAATGCCGTGTTCGGCGGCGAAGGCCCGCGCCCGACCGATGCCACGTGCAGCGACAGCGGCGATCTCGACATCGTCGACGCCGGCGGCCGGAGCGATGAGCGCACGAGGGGCGATGTCTGCCGCGCCCAGGATGCCGATGCGAAGGGTCATAGCCTTCCACCCTACCGATCAGCGGGTGTGTCGTCGTTCCACGCAGCGTCGTCACACGCAGTGTCGTCGCGCGTCGTCAGATCCAGCCGGGCAGCCAGTTGTGCAGCATCCAGAACCAGTGGGGCACCGTGGTGGCCGTCCAGAGCGGATACCAGAAGGCGCTGAGCAACACGGCGGACGTCACAAAAACGACGGTGAGCGCGATTCCGCTTGTGCGCCGGTATCGCTCATCGTCGCGACGACCGAGGATGACGCCGAGCGTGAGGACGAGAGCGAGGATCAGGTACGGCTCGAACGCGATCGTGTAGAACTGGTACACCGTGCGGCCCGTGTACATCAGCCACGGCAGGTACCCGGCGACGATCCCCATGAGGACGAGGCCGGGGCGCCATTCGCGATAGCGCACGAGGCGGTAGGCCAGATAGAAGAGGGCAACGGCACCCGCCCACCAGATCAGCGGGTTCGCCACCGACGTGATGGCAGACGAACAGGATTCGGCGAAGCATCCGTCGTCGCCCGCTCCCGTCTGCCGGTACCACATGCTCGTGGGCCTGGCCATCAGCAGCCAGCTCAACGGGTTGGCCGAATACGGGTGCGACTGCGAGAGGCCGACATGAAAACCGTAGATCGACTGGTGATAGTGCACAAAACTCTGCAGGGTGGTCGGCAGCACCGAGAGAACGCCTGAGAGCGCGTTCTCCGGCTGCTCTGCCCAGTGCCTGTTGTATCCGCCGTCGGTGACGAACCAGCCGGTCCAGCTGGCCAGATAGGCGGCGAGAGCGACCGGCACCAGCAGGATGAACGATATCGGCCCCTGTTTCAGAATGGCCGCGCTGATCCAGAACGGCAGCCCGAGCCTGCGTCGGAGCAGGGCGTCAGACAGAACCACATACAGACCGAACGCCGCCAGAAAATAGAGCCCGGACCACTTCACCGCGGTGGCGGCCCCGAACGCCAGACCTGCGGCGACGAGCCACGGTCGCCACCACAGCGCAGGGCCCCATGCCTGGTCAGAGCCGGTTGCACGCGCGGCAGAGACCGCAGAGCTCAACCGCTGCTCGTGCCAGAGCCGATCGAGCAGCACGCAGAGAAAGCCGACGAGTGTGAAGAACATCAGGATGCCGTCGAGCAGCGCGACGCGCGACATCACTATCGCATGGCCATCGATCGCGAAGAGCAGGCCGGCCGTGATCACCAGAGCACGCGATGCGAAGAGACGATGGGCGACCACCATGATCACCGCAACGGCAAGCGTGCCGAGAGCTGCCGTCACCACACGCCAGCCGAAGCTGTCGCCGGCGCCGAAGATGGCGAGGCCGACGGCGATGAGCCACTTGCCCAGGGGCGGATGGACGACATAGGCCGGGTCGTCGGTGAAACCGTCGGTGCGTCCGGCATTGAAATCGTCGTCGGGGTCTGCGGGCCAGCCGGACTCGTAACCGTTGTTCAGGAGTGTGTATGCATCTTTCACATAGAACGTCTCGTCGAACACAAGAGCGTGCGGATGACCGAGATTCCAGAACCGCAGGCATCCGGCGAGAAGAACAACGGCGAGCGGTGCGCCCCACCTCCAGAGCCACAGACGCACGCCGTGCGACATCACACGCGAGAACCACACGTCCAGACGCGACCCGCGTTCGACGGCGGTCGGCGATCCGGCCGTCACATCACCGGTCTTGAACGCACTCCCGTCCGGTGTCGCCAACACCTCGGCGAACGGCGCTCGGCTCTCGTCTGACACGTAGCAATGCTATGCCGTGCACCCGGCCGTCGACTGGGCCCAGTCGATCGGGCCATCGACTGGGCCCGTCGAGCGACACCTGCACCGTGCCGCCTGCACCGTGCCGCCTGGCAGACTGGGACCATGATCACCCTCGCGGCAACACCCATCGGCAATCTCGGTGATGCCTCTGCCCGGCTGGTCGAAGCGCTCGAGAGCGCCCGTGTCGTCGCGGCCGAAGACACACGCACGACCGTGCGCCTGCTGCAGGGGCTGAAGATCGCCAATCGCCCGCGCCTCGTGAGCCTGCACGAGCACAACGAGCGCGAGAGGTCGGCCGAACTGATCGAGCTCGCCAGGGACGAAGACCTTCTGGTGCTGAGCGACGCCGGGATGCCCACGGTCTCAGACCCGGGGTACCACCTGGTCGAGCGGGCGGTCGCCGCCGGCATCCGCGTCACCGCCATCCCCGGCCCGAGCGCCGTCATCACGGCGCTCGCCGTGTCTGGTCTGCCGACGGACAGGTTCAGCTTCGAGGGGTTCCTGCCGCGCAAACGCGGAGACCGCCTGCAGGTGCTCAGGGGGCTCGAGCGCGAGCGACGCACGATGGTGTTCTTCGAGTCGCCGAATCGTCTGGGGGCATCGCTCGTCGACGCGGCCGAGGTCTTCGGCGGCGCCCGACGCGCAGCTGTCTGCCGGGAGCTCACCAAGTTCTTCGAAGAGGTCAGGCGCGGCACCCTGGACGAGCTCGTGGCCTGGGCCGCAGAGGGAGTGCGTGGCGAGATCTGCCTGGTCGTCGCGGGCGCGGAGCCCGTTCAGCTCGATCTCGCCGCCGGCGTCGCCCGGGTGCTCGATCTCGTCGGCCGGGGCGAACGACTGAAGGACGCCGCGGCGTTTGTCGCATCCGAGACGGGCCTGGGCAGACGAGACCTCTACGAGGCAGCTCTCGCCGCGCGGTGACCCCGGGTCTACCTCTCGACGACGTTCCCGAGGTCGAGGCTCGCCGCGGCCGCCGAGGCGGCGTCGAGATGGGCGACATACTCGTTCTTGAGCTTCGCCCCGTCCCCTGAGAACGGGCCGCTGCGGAACCGGTAGAACGCGATCGTCGGGAGCATCCGCTCCGCCGACGTGAGCACGGCGTTGTGGAAGTCGCCGTTGACCCGTCGCAGGTCGGCCGCTATGTGAGCGCGCAGCACCGCCTCGTCGGAGGGGGCGGCCGCCCTCGCTCCGAGCTGGATGGCGATGTGCAGCTGGCGATCTCCGTGTTCGTCCTCGAAGCTGATCAGGCGATGGTTCTCGACGATCGCCATGAGCTCGGGATGCGCGTTCACGACGTCTCGCACGGAGTCGGGGCCGACGACGGCGCCGTTGAAGTCGACCGACAGGTCGCTTCTGCCGTAATGGAAGAGCAGGGGAAGATCGAGGAACTGCTGCTCGCGCACCGCCGTCAGCCCGAACTCGTCGAGGATCGGGTCGAGTTCCCGTATCCGCATCACATGGCCGCGATCGTGGATGTTGTAGCGGATGCGAGGATTGACGTTCTCTTTGCGCGCGATCGAGACCACGAGCTCGCCGCCGTCGTTCGTCTCGATGAGGTAGTCGTATGGGTTGAACTGGAAGATCATCGGGAGCACGCCGTACTCGTGCTGCCGTGACACCCGCCTCGCGAACTCGGGATGTGCGATGAGCGCCCGTCGCAGCTCGACCGTGTAGTCGGTCTCGATCGCGAGGTTGATCTCGAGGTCGGAGGCGCCGTACGAGCCGTAGGCGGAATGCGCGAACCGCAGGATGTGGGAGCGCATGCTCTCGCTGATGCCCTCGCCGCCGAACGCGGCGACGATGTCGTAGTCCGCCCACGGCAGGCTGTCGTCGTCGAAGAGTGCTTTGAGGAAGGGCGGGTAGCTCAGGATGATGTAGGTGTAGCCGGTGCCGAACTCCCGCATCGTCTCGATGATCTTGCGCTTGTCCGGGCCGATGGACTTGATCATCGTGACGTCGGTGAGGGCTGTGGTCACGTTCATGCCGGTCGCCCAGGCACCGAGGGAGAAGGCGTTGAGCACAAACGGCTGCTTCGTCAGCGTCTCGGCCGTGCGGGAGAAGCCCACTTGAAGAAGCTGCCGGGTAGCGAGCCGTTCCGGTCGTCCGCGCACCCAGCTCGTGGGTGATCCCGAGCTGCCAGAGGACTCGTCGACGACAACCCCACGACGCGGCAGCCGCCCGCCGACGCTGCGCTCTGGGATCGGCCAGCGCTTGATGTACCGGTCCTTGTCCATCTCGGGAATGGTCTGCAGCGCCTGGGTGATGCCGCCGCGGGTGGACAGACGGCCCGAGAACCCGTTCTCGCGGAGGAACGCGCGATACGCGGGAACGCGCTTGGCCGCGCGTTCGAAGGTGCGCCAGGTTCTCCACCGTCCGAGCGTCCAGCGAAGCGGCTCGATCCCCGGCATCAGCAGTACGCGATGGGTGGAGACGCGCGGGGTGAACAGCTGCACGAACTTGTCCTGCAGAAAGACGAAGGTGAAGACGAGCATCCGCTTCATGAGGTCTCTCCGACGAGCATGGCCGGGAGCCGGCGCCGGTGCGCGAGGGGAGGGCGTGCGGAGTATCCGAAGCGGAACAGCATCCAGGCCATCTCGCCGTCGCGCTCGTCTGCGCCGACGGCCTCGGCGAACACGGCGTGCGATCGCGGGTTCGTGATCACCGTGCCGAACGGATGCAGGACGACTCCCAGCCGGGTGAGCCCGAGCCAGAGTCGCATGAAGGTGCGCCCCGCCTCGACGTAGTCCGCCGGCCCGTCGAAGGGGCCCTCGATCCAGCCGAGCTGATGGACCCCTCGCATGGTGCGAAGGTAGACCGCGCGGAGGATCGCGCCGAGAACCGGTGCATCCCAGAGGCGGCGATGGCCGAGCGCGAAGCGGAGGATGCGCCCGGGCATGAGCATCGTCTCGGCGCTCAGGCCGTCTGCTCGGAGGGCGGCCTCCTCCTTGCTGAAACGCAGCCAGGCCATGATCTCCGCATAGACGGCGTCGTTGCGCAGGTCGTCGAACAGTGTGGCCTGGTTCACCCGCACGATGCGCCTGACCAGCGCCGGGTCGTCGGTGCTCCGGAAACGATAGCCGGCAGACGCGCAGATCGACTCTGCCTGCCGGAGCACCTCGACGGGAACCGGGCGGGCGTTGTACGGGCGTCGTGACGTGCGGCGGCGGATGAACGCCGTATGCGCCTCACGGTCGGTGTCGTCCGCCTCGTGTGGCGAGAGGCGCACGACGGCCAGGCGGTGCAGCCGTGTGGTCGAGGCGAAATCCATCTCGGCATGGTCGAGGTCCTCCACGGTGCGGAAGCCACGCGCGGCGGCGACCACCCGGAGCGATTCGAGGAAGACGCCTGCGCAGACGTGCGCGAAGGGGATGCCGAAGGACTCGGCCGGCAGGCCGAGGTCGAGATCGTAGAACACGGTCGCCTCGTCGTCGCCATCGACCCTGACCTTGATCGGCTGCGAGTTGTGCGGGCTCGGGTAGCGCCGGGCGTCTTCGAGGATGCCCGCCCACGGAGCGTCGGTCGGTGGCATACGTTGACCCTAGCGTGTCGCTGCCTGCCCCCTCTTGCTTCGATTCGCGGGGGATGTAACGCACGCCGGGAGCCGGGCCGGCACGTCCTAGGATTGACACCATGTCGACCGGCAACTCCTTCTATATCACCACGCCCATCTTCTATGTGAACGATGCACCCCACATCGGCCACGCATACACCGAGGTGGCCGTCGACATGCTCGCGCGCTGGCACCGTCAGGCCGGTGACGACACCTGGTCGCTGACCGGAACGGATGAGCACGGTGAGAAGATCCTCCGCACCGCCACGGCCAACGGCGCCACCCCCCAGGAGTGGGCGGACAAACTCGTCTCGGAGTCGTGGAAGCCGCTGCTCGAGACCATCGACATCGCGAATGACGACTTCATCCGCACCACGGACGCCCGCCACGAGAGCGCTGTGCAGACGTTTCTGCAGAAGCTGTATGACGACGGCTACATCTATTCGGGTGAATACGAGGCGCTGTACTGCGTGGGCTGCGAGGAGTTCAAACCACAGTCGGAGATCCTCGACGGCACCGGCCCGTTCGAGGGCCTGAAGGTCTGTGCGATTCACTCGAAACCGCTCGAACTGCTGCAGGAGAAGAACTACTTCTTTCGTATGAGCGATTTCGCGGAGCGCCTGCTCGCGCTCTATGAGGAACGCCCGGACTTCGTGCAGCCGGAGTCTGCGCGCAACGAGGTGACGCAGTTCGTGCGCCAGGGGCTGAGCGATCTGTCGATCTCGCGCACAACGTTCGACTGGGGCGTCAAGGTGCCGTGGGACGACAGCCATGTCGTCTATGTCTGGTTCGACGCGCTGCTCAACTACATCACGGCGATCGGCTATGGCAACGACGACAAGACATTCGCCAGACACTGGCCGGCGACGCACATCGTCGGCAAGGACATCCTGCGTTTTCACGCGGTCATCTGGCCGGCCATGCTGATGGCTGCAGGGCTCGAGGTACCGAAGCAGGTGTTCGGCCACGGATGGCTTCTCGTCGGCGGCGAGAAGATGTCGAAGTCCAAGCTCACCGGCATCGCTCCGACCGAGATCACCGACACGTTCGGGTCTGACGCATTCCGCTATTACTTCATGAGAGCGATCGCGTTCGGGCAGGACGGCTCGTTCAGCTGGGAAGACCTCTCTGCCCGATACCAGTCCGAACTCGCCAACGGGTTCGGCAACCTGGCGTCGAGGGTCATCGCGATGATCAACCGCTACGACGACGGCGTTGTGTCGCAGGCAGCTACCGAGACCGACGCAGAGCGAGAGATCCAGCGTCTTGTGGCGGAGGCATCCGTCGCCGCGGACGCGGCGATCGAGAAGCTTGCGATCCACGATGCGATCCACGAGATCTGGGCCATCGTCGATGCGCTGAACGGTTACATCACCGAGCAGGAGCCGTGGGCTCTGGCGAAGGATGCCGCGCAGAAGGATCGCCTCTCGACGGTTCTGTACACGGCGGCCGAGGGCTTGCGGGCACTGGCCGTTCTGCTGTCGCCCGTCATCCCGCAGGCGACGCAGAAACTGTGGGTGGCCCTCGGTGCCGAACCGGAACTCGGCGCGCTGGTCGAGCGCCCTCTCCGAGACGCGGGCATCTGGGGCCAGCTGCCCGCCGGGGCCGTCGTCGGCCAGCTCGACGCGCTGTTCCCGCGCATCGAGCAGCCCGCCGCGTAACGCCGCAGCAGGGTGCTCCGTCGTGTTCCCCGGCGAGTGGGGTACCGTCGAGGGTATGACCGACTCCGCTCCTCTCGGCAAGCGCAGGACCGGTGGCCAGGGTTATCCGCCGCTCCCCGAGTCCCTGCTCGTGCCGGTGTATGACAACCACACCCACCTCGACCCCACTGTCGGGTCGACCGGGCCGCATGCCGGCGAAGACGAACTGGACTACCGCGAGCACCTCGACCGAGCGTCGAGTGTCGGCGTGCACGGTGTTGTGCAGGTGGGGACCGATGTCGAATCGTCGACGTGGAGTGCCGAGACGGCAGCCGTCGAACCGCGTATGCTCGCGGCGGTGGCGATCCACCCGAACGAAACGCCTGATCTCGAGGAACGCGGAGAACTCGACGACGCACTGGCGGCGATCGCGGAGCTCGCCACCAGACCGCGTGTGCGTGCGGTGGGCGAAACGGGTCTGGACTTCTATCGCACCGGCGAAGACGGGCGCGGGGCTCAGCAGAGATCCTTTGAGGCGCACATCGAGATCGCGAAGCAGAATGGCCTCGCGTTGCAGATCCACGATCGCGACGCCCATGCAGAGGTGATCGAGACGCTCCTCAGGGTGGGTGCGCCGGAGCGCACGGTGTTCCACTGCTTCTCTGGCGATATGGAGATCGCTCGCACGTGCGCGCGCAATGGCTGGTACATGTCGTTCGCCGGCACCGCGACGTTCAAGAATGCGCAGAACCTGCGAGACGCCCTCGAGGTGGCACCTCGATCGCTGCTGCTCGTCGAGACCGATGCACCGTTCCTCGCCCCTGTTCCCTACCGCGGGCGCCCCAACGCCCCCTACCTGCTGCCGCACACGGTGCGAGGCATCGCCGCGTATCTTGAAACGGATGTCACCATGCTCGCCGCCCAGATCACGTCGAACACCGAGTATGTCTACGGGCGCTGGGACGACGAGCCCGTCGCCTCGCAGCGCGATCCGTTCGAAGACGGCGCCGAGTGAGCCTTCTCGGCCCGGCAGAGGTCCGTGACCTCGCAGACCTGCTCGGTGTGCAGCCCACCAAGAAACTGGGCCAGAACTTCGTCGTCGACGCGAACACCGTGCGCAGGATCGTGCGTGTGGCCCGCGTCGCCGAGGGCGAGCACGTTGTCGAGGTCGGCCCCGGACTGGGCTCGCTGACACTCGGGCTGCTCGAGGTGGGAGCGCGCGTCACGGCCGTCGAGATCGACGGACGCCTCGCCGCACAGCTGCCGAAGACCGTCGAGCTCATGCAGCCGGGTGCGCAGCTGACGGTGAGGGCCGAAGATGCGCTTCGAATCGCGGACCTGCCCGGCGACCCGACGAAGCTTGTCGCGAATCTGCCCTACAACATCTCTGTTCCCGTTCTGCTGCACCTGCTCGAGCACTTCGAGACGATCAGGTCGGGCGTTGTGATGGTGCAGGCCGAGGTGGGTCACCGGCTCGCGGCCTCGCCCGGCTCGAAGGTCTACGGCGGGCCGAGCGTCAAGGCTGCCTGGTACGGCCACTGGAACCTCGCGGGCAACGTCAGCCGTCAGGTCTTCTGGCCCGTGCCGAACGTCGATTCCGTGCTCGTCCGCTTCGAGCGTTCCGAGGTCGCGCCGGGGACAGAGGCCGAGCGCAAGCGCACCTTCGCCCTCGTCGATGCGGCATTCGGGCAGAGGCGCAAGATGATGCGCCAATCGCTCGGCCAGGTTCTCGACGGCACAGAGGCGGCGACAGCGGCCATGGAACGCGCGGGTGTTCCGCCGACGGCACGGGGCGAGTCACTGATGATGCCGGACTTTCTTGCCATAGCGAGGCAGAGCGCGCCAGACTGAGGTCATGGCCGTATCAGCGAGTGACAGGCAGGCCGGTGACGACTCCGTCGAGAAAGCCACGGGCAGAAGCCGCGATCAGTGGCGCTCGCTTCTGGGCAGCAGCGGAGCCGCGACCTGGTCGCATACGGCGACCGCGTCATGGCTCGTCGACGAACACGGGGTTGACGGCTGGTGGGCGCAGAGCATCACCGTCGACTTCGAGCAGCACATCGGGCGCCGCAAGCCCGGGCAGCGCGCAGACGGCACCTTCGAGGTCAGTGTGAGTCGCACCGTTCCACTCGAGCAGAGACCGGCGCTGGATGCCGCCATCGCGTCGGTGACGAGTGGGGTCGGCTCTGATCCCGTGGCCGTGAACACCGGCGGAAAGCACATCAACGCCCGGTGGAACCTCGACGACGGCCGAGCATTGCTCGCCGCCGTGCAACCGAGCAAGAACGGCAGGTCCGCTGTGTCGTTGACGCTGTCGAAGATCACAGACGAGTCGACGCTCGCCGATGCGAAGGCCATGCTGAAGGAGTTCTCGGCGTCATGTGGCTGATGCCTGGCCTGCATTAGGTTTAGAGGTATGTCGCTCTCTCCGTCTGCCCAGGTCGCTCATGCCAGGGCGCCGGGCAAGATCAACGTCTTTCTCGCCGTCGGCAGTGTCGGAGACGACGGTTATCACGATGTGGCGACGGCATACCAGGCGGTGTCGCTCTATGAAGACGTTCGAGCGCGTCTCGCCGATGACTTCACCGTTCGTTTCACCGGGCCGATCGATGCTGCAGACCTCAAGACGGACTCGTCGAACCTCGCGATCAAAGCGGCGAAGCTCCTGGCGCGCAAGACCGGATACAAGGGCGGTGTGCATCTCTCGATCGAGAAGAACGTGCCGATCGCGGGGGGGATGGGCGGTGGATCGGCTGACGCTGCCGCAACGCTCATCGCGTGCGACGCCCTCTGGGGCACGAATCTCAGCCGTGACGACCTCGTGCGCCTCGCCGCGAGCCTCGGGGCCGATGTGCCGTTCGCGCTGGTCGGAGGCACGGCCATCGGAATGGGCAGGGGAGACGAACTGAGCCCTGCCCTCGCGAAGGGCACGTTCCATTGGGTGCTCGCGCTCGCCGAGTTCGGGATGCCGACACCCGCGGTCTATCGACGCCTCGATGAGCACCGCGCACGCCACGTGCTCGACATCTCGCCGGCCACAACGGCACCGCAGGTCGACGCCAATGTGCTGCAGGCACTGCGAGCCGGAGACGCGGCGATGCTCGCCGAATGCCTCTACAACGACCTTCAGGCACCCGCGTTGCAGATGCATCCGAAGCTCACGAAGATCATCGAACTCGGCGAGACCAACGGCGCACTCGCGGGAATCGTCTCTGGTTCCGGCCCGACCGTGGCGCTTCTCGCCGCCGACGTCGACAGTGCTCTCGACCTGCAGATCTCGCTCAACGCCTCTGGCATCAGGGCTGTGCGCGTCACCGGTCCTGTGCACGGTGCCAGGCTGCTGAGCGACTGACGGTCGTGAGCACCCGGGACGAGCCCATGCTGATCACAGGCGCCAGGCTCACATCCGCTTCCGATCCCGTTGACGTCTCTGTGCGTGACGGACGCATCATCGGCATCGGGCCTGCGGCCGGGCCGGCGACAGAGGGGCACGAGGTCGCGCTCGACGGGCGATTCCTGCGCCCTGGCCTCTGGGATTCGCACGTGCATTTTCGCCAGTATGCGGGCGTGCGGCGCCGGCTCGATCTGACGTGGGCACTGTCGGCTCGAGAGGCGGTCGACACCGTCTCAGCCCTGCTGCGCGCGTCGCGTCGCGCGATTCTCGGCTACGGGTTCAGAGACGGCCTCTGGCCGGACGAACCCTCGACGGCGATGCTCGACGCGATAGCGCCCGATGTCGCGGTTGTGCTCGTGAGCGGAGACCTGCACTGCGGCTGGTTGAACAGCGCAGCTCTCGCGCAGTTCGGCCTTCCGCGTGACACAACCGGACTCGTGCGCGAGGGGGACTGGATCCCCGTGCTGAACCGGCTCGACGCGCTGCATCCAGACCCCGGCGACACCGCTCTGCGCGAGGCGGCACAGGCGGCTGCGTCTCGTGGTGTGGTCGGCATCGTCGATTTCGAGACCGACGACAACCTGGCAGAATGGCCGGCGCGGCTCGAGCCCGGATTTCCCCCTCTGCGTGTGGAGGCGGCTATCTGGCCGTGGCACCTCGAGCAGGCGGTCGCGGCAGGGCGCCGAACGGGTGATGCTGTGCAGGGCACAGACGGACTCGTCACGGTCGGGCCCCTGAAGATCGTCGTCGACGGCTCGCTCAACACACGCACCGCATTCTGCGTCGACCCGTACCCTGGCCTCGAGGGCCGTGCGGATGCGTGTGGTGTGCTGAGCGTGCCTGCTGACGAACTGCGCGGGTTGATGCGCGCGGCAGACGATGCCGGGCTCGGACTCGCTGTGCACGCGATCGGCGACCGCGCCAATTCGCTTGTGCTCGACGCCTATGCCGATCTCGGCATAACCGGAACGATCGAGCATGCGCAGCTCGTGACGGCCGAAGACATCCCGCGTTTCGCGCAGCTGGGCGTCACGGCGAGCATTCAGCCGGAGCACGCGATGGACGACAGGGATGTCGCCGATCGCTATTGGGCGGGACGCACCGACCGCGCTTTCGCCTATCGCTCACTCGTCGAATCCGGCGCAGCCATCCGGCTTGGATCCGATGCGCCTGTTGCTCCTCTCGACCCGTGGATCGCGATCGACGCAGCTGTGGGGCGAGCGAGAGACGGGCGCGAGGCGTGGCACCCCGAGCAATCGATCGGGCTCGAGACCGCGCTCGCCGCGTCTGCGAGGGGCCGAACCTCGCTGCGTGAGGGCGACCGTGCCGATCTCATCGTGCTCGACGCCGATCCGTCGACCGCGACAGAGCTGCGAACGATGCCGGTTGCAGGAACCCTCGTCGCGGGGCAGTGGAGCTGGCGGGCCTTCTGACGCCGTTGTGCGAACCGGCTGGTTCGCACAACGGTCTGGCTCGACTACCCTCGGTACACGTGGCACATCTCCTCGGCGCTGAAGCGCTGCACCTCGAATACCCGACCAGGGTCGTCTTCGACTCGGTCACCATCGGCATCAACGAGGGCGATCGCATCGGCGTCGTCGGACGCAACGGCGACGGCAAATCGACTCTGCTCTCATTGCTGGCCGGGCGGCTCGAGCCGGACGACGGGCGCGTGACGAGACGCCGCGGCGTGACGATCGGTGTTCTCGACCAGAGAGACGAGCTCGACGACGACGCACGGGTCGGCGAGACCATCGTGGGCGACATCGATGAACACGAATGGGCAGGCGATGCTCGTGTGCGCGACGTTCTCGCCGGGCTCGTCGCCGACATCGACTGGCACGCGCGGCTCGGCTCGCTTTCGGGAGGTCAACGCCGCCGCGTCGCGCTCGCCGCTCTGCTCGCCGGGGACTGGGACGTGCTCTTTCTCGACGAGCCGACGAACCACCTCGATGTGGAGGGGATCGCCTGGCTCGCCGGTCATCTGAGAACCAGGTGGCCGGCGTCTTCGGGTGGGCTGATGGTGGTCACACACGACAGGTGGTTCCTCGACGAGGTGTGCACGGCGACGTGGGAGGTGCACGACCGCATCATCGAACCGTTCGAGGGCGGATACGCCGCATACATCCTGCAACGGGTGGAGCGCGACCGGATGGCGGCGGCGAGCGAGACGAAGCGTCAGAACCTCATGCGCAAAGAGCTCGCCTGGCTGCGCCGCGGCGCCCCGGCTCGCACGTCCAAGCCGAAGTTCAGGATGGACGCGGCCTTCGAGCTGATCGAGAACGAGCCGCCGCCCCGCGACACGGTGTCACTGACGTCGATGGCCATGCAGCGCCTCGGCAAAGACGTCGTCGACCTGCTGGACGTCTCGGTGACCTACCCGGCACGGGAGGACGGCGAGCGTGGTGAGCACACCGTGCTCCGAGACATCGAATGGAGAATCGCACCGGGGGAGCGGACGGGTGTTCTCGGTGTCAACGGTGCGGGAAAATCCACCCTTCTCGGCCTCGTCGCGGGAACGGTGGAGCCGACCGAGGGCAGGGTCAAGCGAGGAAAGACCGTGAAGATCGCCATCCTCGACCAGCAGCTTCGCGAACTGCACGAGATCGGGAGCGACCCCGTGCGAACGGTCATCGGCCGCGTGAAGACGACGTACGTCGCCGGCGGCAAAGAGGTCACGCCCGGGCAGCTGCTCGAGAGACTCGGGTTCTCGAGCGCCCAGCTGTCGACGCGGGTGAAGGACCTGAGCGGTGGGCAGAAGAGGCGACTGCAGCTGCTGCTGATCCTGCTCGACGAACCGAACGTGCTGATCCTCGACGAGCCGACGAACGATCTCGACACCGACATGCTCGCGGCCATGGAAGACCTTCTCGATTCGTTCGCGGGAACCCTTCTTGTGGTGAGCCACGACAGGTATCTGCTCGAACGCATCACCGACCAGCAATACGCGGTTCTCGACGCGCACCTGCGTCATCTGCCGGGGGGAGTTGACGAATACCTCGCCCTGAGACGTGCTCAACAGAGCGATTCCAACCCGAGTCCTCAGACAGGACAGGTCAAGGCGCCCGGTGCACGGAGTCTGTCCGGCGCTGCGCTGCGCTCTGCGCAGAAAGACCTGGCCTCGGTCGATCGGCGTATCACCAAGGTCCAGGGGCAGATCGTCGACGTGCACGAGAAGCTCGCGACGCACGACCAGAGCGACTACGTCGGCATCGGCGAGCTGAACGACGACCTGCGCCGCCTGCAGGACGAGGTCGCCGAACTCGAAACGAGATGGCTCGAGCTCTCGGAGAGCCTCGAAGGCTGAACGCGTCTCGCCGAACACCCCCTCTGGCCTGCTGACCACCGAGCACGCGTGCTGGCAAGCGACGAGCAGGGGTGCTGGCAAGCGACGAGCAGGGGTGCTGACTTCGACGAGCACGCGTGCTGGCCAACACTCTGTGCGCGTGCGCAGCCCCCTCTGGCACACCCGCGACTCGTGCCAGAGGATGCCGTCTCGGCGTCGCCGCCGCTCAGACGGTCGCTGTTGTGAAAAACGCGATCCCCGCACCGTTCAGGTGCGGGGATCGCGGAGGTTGTTGCGTGCTGTCCTACAGCTGCGCACTCAGATCTGACGAGTCAGATTCAGAGGGGGCGGATGTTCTCAGCCTGCAGGCCCTTGGGGCCCTGAGTGGTCTCGAATTCGACCTTCTGGTTCTCGTCGAGCGAACGGTATCCGCTCGAAGCGATAGCCGAGAAGTGCGCGAAGACATCGGCGCTTCCGTCATCGGGGGTGATGAAGCCGAAGCCTTTTTCTGCGTTAAACCACTTGACGGTTCCTGTTGCCATGGTGTTCTCCTCCGGGGAGTGTTATGTGTGATTCCGACTGTCGGAATCACGCGAGGCGGTGTTCGCTCCCTTTGGAAATACACCGGCTCCGGGTGGAACCAGCGCGTCAAATATCACTGCGTAACACAACTACTGCATGTGCAGCTTAGCGCGTTTATCTCAGTGTCAGGTGAACATTGTGTAACAACTCGTTTCTTGCAGTGTTGTCTCATCGATCTCCCGGGCTGTTTCGTTGTCGAAACCGACGTCTCACGGGGCTGTTTCGTCGTCGAAACTGATGCTGAGTTTGCGCAGCAGACCGGCCAGGCGCTCTTGTTCGCTCGAAGACAGGCTCGCGAGCAGCTCCGCTTCGGCATCGACCAGCCGGGTGATCGCGGCATCGACCCTGGTCAAGCCGCTCGACGTCATCGTCACCAGAATGCCGCGTCCGTCGTTCGGATCCGTTCGCCGCTCAACCAACCCCCGCGACACGAGTCTGTCGATCCGATTCGTCATGGTGCCGCTCGACACCAGAGTTTGCTGCAGCAACTGCTTGGGGCTCAGCGTGTATGGGCTCCCCGCTCGCCTGAGCGCCGAGAGCACGTCGAACTCCCAGGACTCGAGCTGGGATCGTGTGAAAGCCGTGCGCCTGGCCCTCTCGAGATGGCGGGTGAGCCGACCCACTCGCGACAGCACCTGCAGAGGCGCGAAGACGAGATCGGGTCGCTCGCGCTCCCACGCGTCGACGATGCGGTCGACCTCGTCATTGTTCTCCGGCATCCGTTTATTATCGCGCGATGCGGGTCGTTCGGCCGCGCATCGGGCGTTCTCGCACCGAACCGGCCCGTGCATCTGGCAAACTTAACTCTTGCGCGTCGTCAAACACGTGATCCGCCTTGGTGTAACGGCAGCACGGCAGCCTTTGGAGCTGTGAGGTCCAGGTTCGAATCCTGGGGGCGGAGCGGCCACCACGCAGCGGATCGCTGCGGAATCACCGAAGGGCGTTCCGTGACCGATACACACCTCGCGATCGTGATCCTCGCCGCTGGGCAGGGCACTCGCATGAAGTCGAAGACCCCGAAACTGCTTCACCCGATCGCCGGAGTGCCGATCGTCGGCCATGTGCTCGCGACCGCGCGGGCCCTCGACGCCGAGCACGTGATCGCTGTCGTCCGTCACGAGCGAGACCTGCTCGTCGATGTCATCAGGCGCGAACTGCCGCGGAGCATCATCGTCGATCAGGACGACGTTCCTGGCACCGGGCGCGCCGTCGAGCAGGCTGTGGACGCCCTGCCCGCGGGCTTCACGGGGGACGTGCTCGTGATCAACGGCGACGTCCCGTTGCTCGACGCGCAGACGCTACTGAGCCTCATAGAGCGTCACCGATCCGGAGGCGTCTCAGCGACGATCCTCTCCGCCGTCCTCGACGACCCCACCGGATACGGCCGGGTCATTCGCCGTGAGTCAGGCGATCTCGACTACATCGTGGAGCACAAGGACTCGTCAGACGACGAACGGGCCGTCACCGAGGTCAATGCGGGTGTCTACCTCTTCGGGGCGGCTGCGCTCAGAGCACAGCTTTCCGGGCTGACGACGGCCAACGCCCAAGGCGAGAAGTACGTGACGGATGTGATCGGCCTGCTCCGGCGGGCAGGCGACAGCGTCGCGGCGATCCCCGTCGACCGGCCGTGGATCGTCGAGGGCGTCAACGACCGGGCACAGCTGAGCGCCCAGGCGGCACGGCTCAACGCGATGATCATCAGGGGATGGCAGCTCGAGGGGGTGACCGTTCAGGACCCGGCCACGACCTGGATCGACGCGACCGTCAGCATCGCCAGAGACGTGACGATCAAGCCCGGCACACAGATTCTCGGTGCGACGGTGATCGCGGAAGGGGCGGTCGTCGGCCCCGACACAACGCTCGTGGACTGCGAGATCGGCGAGGACGCCGAGGTGAAGCGCACCGACGCGACGCTTGCGGTGATCGGCCCGCGGGCATCCGTCGGCCCGTTCTCGTACCTGAGACCGGGAACCCACCTGTCTGAGGACGGCAAGATCGGCACCTTCGTCGAGACGAAGAACGCGCGCATCGGCGCGGGCAGCAAGGTTCCGCACCTCTCGTATGTGGGCGACGCCGAGATCGGCGAGGGCTCGAACATCGGGGCGGGAAGCATCTTCGCGAACTACGACGGGGTCAAGAAGCACGGTTCGACCATCGGTTCGCACGTGCGCACCGGGTCGCACGGGGTCTTCGTCGCGCCGATTAGGATCGGTGATGGCGCGTATACCGGTGCGGGCACCGTTGTTCGCAAGGATGTCCCAGCCGGGGCGTTGGCGATCACTGTAGCTCCCCAGCGCAATATGGCGGGATGGGTCGAAGAACATCGGCCGGGAACCGCAGCGGCAGGGGCTGCCGCAGCCGCTTCGGCGAACGACGAACAGCAATGAGTGTAGAGCCGGCGACGGCAGAAAGCAGGGCACGTGTCCGGCATTAAAATCACGGGTCAGAAACGATTGGTTCTGGTTTCGGGGCGTGCGCACCCCAAACTGGCCGAGGACATCGCCGAGGACCTCGGTTCGGAGCTTGTGCCGACGGATGCCAGGACGTTCGCCAATGGCGAGATCTACGCTCGATACGACGAGAGCGTCCGCGGATGCGACGCGTTCGTCATTCAGTCCCACTGCTCGCCGATCAACGAGTGGCTGATGGAACAGCTGATCATGGTCGACGCGCTCAAGCGCGCCTCGGCGAAACGGATCACCGTGGTCGCGCCGTTCTATCCCTACGCCCGGCAAGACAAGAAGGGCCGCGGGCGCGAGCCGATCTCTGCGCGCCTCGTCGCAGATCTGTTCAAGGCGGCGGGCGCCGACCGGATCATGTCTGTCGACCTGCATGCGGCCCAGATCCAGGGTTTCTTCGACGGCCCGGTCGATCATCTGTTCGCGATGCCGGTTCTGCTCAAGCACTTCACAGAGAAGCTGGACCCGACATCGCTCACCGTTGTGTCACCGGACATGGGCCGGGTGCGCGTCGCCGACATCTGGAGCGACAAGCTCGGAGCACCGCTCGCGATCATCCACAAGCGTCGTGACCCGCTTGTTCCGAACCAGGTCAGTGTGCATGAGATCGTCGGAGAGGTCGAGGGCAGGGTGTGCCTTCTCGTCGATGACCTCATCGACACCGGGCGCACGATCGTCCGCGCGGCAGAGGCTCTCAAGGCCGCCGGCGCGATCGGCGTCGTCGTCGCGGCCACACACGCTGTCTTCAGCGACCCGGCAACCGAGCTCCTGCAGAGCGATTTCATCGATGAGGTCGTCGTCACGGACACGCTCCCGCTCGCGGAGTCGAAGAGATGGGACCGGCTGACGGTGCTGCCCATCGCCCCGCTCATCGCGCGCGCGATCCACGAGGTCTTCGACGACGGGTCTGTCACGTCGATGTTCGACGGCGCTGCCTGAGGATCGGTGCGACAGGCGGCTCAGGTCTTCAGCCGCTTTTCTCGGCGAACGTGCCCGGGTCCGCCTGGGCGATGCGATGGGCGTGCTCGAGCAGGTCGTCCTCTGAGATCGCGATTCCGGCGTCGTTGAAACGCTGGCGAAGGGCAGACAGGACTTCACTCTCGTCGTGACCGGCGAGGTCTGCCTCTTCCTGCTGCAGGATTCCGCGCACCTTCTCGTCATCGGGCTGAGAATGCTGGTCTTGGACCGGTCCCGTCTGGGACTGGCGGTCGTGTGATGTTTCTTCTGGCATGGGAACTCCCGACGCTGGTTCGTGACGATACGTCCAGTGTGCCGTTCCGAGACGAAACGGCAAGTGGTGTGGGGTTATCGTCTCGACCCCGTCGACCGGACCCGTGTGTCACCGCATGGAAGGTCAGTACACGAAGATGGGCAGCCAGGCGGGATTGTGAGCATGGACGAGCACCAGGAACAAAACGAAATCGAACAGCAGGTGCACACAGACGACATAGGTGAGTGATCGCGTCTGCTTGAAGATCCAGCCCTGCACCAGCGCGAACGGATAGATCAGCAGCGGACCCCACGCGTGAAAGCCCAGCTCCCAGAGAAAGCTCGTGAACAGGACAGCCTGGACGATGTTCGCCTGCCAATCGGCGAGGTGCCGTCTGAGCAGGGCGAAGCAGGTGCAGATGAAGAACAGCTCGTCCCAGATTCCCAGCGCATTCGTGCCGATGAACAGCCGTGTGAGCGTGTTGAGATCGGATGCCGCCGGCCAGTTCGCATACACACCGGATCCGATCATGTACACCGGCAGGATCACCCAGCCGAGCACCACGACAGCGACCAGATAACCCTTCTCGAGCCGCGTCCATCTGTGACCGGCGAGGATGGGAAAGCGCACGGTGTGATCACGATAGCCGAATCGCGAAACCAGGTAGGGCACCACAACGGCCACGGTGAGGGCGGCCCCCATCACGAGCATGTGGTCCCACGAGATATCGGTGTTGACGGGCACCAGGCTGATGGTCACGAGGCCGAATGCGATCAGCGCGAGATCACGTGCGAATCGCCTGTCGACGATGAGAGCCGCAACGAGTGCGGCGGCGAGCACCAGGTATCCGCCAGGGCGCCAGTGCAGTCCGAAGAGAGCGACGGCCGACGCCGCGAGCAGGATCGCCGGCAGCAGATTCCAGCTCAGCGCGGTGGGTCTCACAGCCGGTGCCGCCATCGTCGTCGAACCTCTCACAGGATCAGCTTAACCGCCGGCATCCACTCGTCGGCGCCCACGCGCCAGCCGCCGGGTCGTCGTCGTGAGCTTTGAGGTGTGCGGGGTTTCCCGTCGGGCGCGGCGGGCGCAACTCCCACGCCAGACGGAAACCCCCACACGGCGAAGGCTCAGCGGTGTGAAGGCTCAGCCATGTGGAGGCTCAGCCATGTGAAGGCTCAGTGGCTTGAACCTGCTGACTCGATCTCGGTGCGGTCACCCGACCAGAGCGTGTGGAAGGTGCCTTCCGCATCAACGCGCTTGTAGGTGTGCGCCCCGAAGAAGTCGCGCTGACCCTGCACGAGCGCTGCCGGGAGCCGTTCGGCGCGCAGCCCGTCGTAGTAGGCAAGCGACGACGAGAACGCAGGAGTGGGGATGCCGGACTGGGCAGCACCCGCGACGACTCGGCGCCAGGAGTCCTGTGCGCCGGCAACCGCACTGCGAAAGTACGGCGCCGTCACGAGGGCGACAAGACCGGGGTCTTCTGCATACGCTTCAGTGATGCGGTTGAGGAACTGCGCGCGAATGATGCAGCCGCCACGCCAGATCTTCGCGATATCGCCCTTCTCGATATCCCAGCCGAACTGTTCCGCACCGGCGACGATCGCGTCGAAGCCCTGCGAATAGGCGATGATCTTCGACGCGTACAGGGCGCGCCTGACGTCTTCGACGAAGGCTGCCTTGTCAGAGACGCTCCACGGGGAATCGGGTCCGGGAAGGTTCGTCGCGGCTGCGCGCTGCGCCGGCTTCGACGACAGGCTGCGGGCGAAGACGGCTTCGGCGATACCGGACACCGGAACACCGAGGTCGAGCGCGTTCTGCACGGTCCAGACGCCGGTGCCCTTCGAGCCCGCCTGATCGAGAACGATGTCGACGAAGGGCTTGCCCGTCTTCGCATCGACCTGCCTGAGCACCTCGGCCGTGATCTCGATGAGGTACGACTCGAGTTCTCCCTTGTTCCACTCGGTGAAGACGTCTGCGATCTCTGCCGGGCTCATGCCCGTGGCCTGGCGAAGCAGATCATAAGCCTCGGCGATGAGCTGCATGTCGGCATACTCGATGCCGTTGTGGATCATCTTGACGAAGTGCCCCGCGCCGTCCGTCCCCACGTGCGTGACGCAGGGTTCTCCCTCGGCGACGGCGGCGATGGACTCCAGAATCGGACCCAGAGTCTCGTAGGACTCCGCTGATCCGCCCGGCATGATGCTCGGTCCCTTGAGAGCACCCTCTTCGCCGCCCGAGATGCCGGCGCCGACGAAGTGGATGCCCTTCTCGCGCACGGCCTTCTCGCGGCGGATGGTGTCTGTGAAGAGCGCGTTCCCGCCGTCGACGATGATGTCCCCGGGTTCGAACAGCTCGCTCAGCTGGGTGATGACGGCGTCTGTTCCCGCTCCGGCCTGAACCATGATGATCGCGGTACGCGGGGTGGTGAGCGAGGCGACGAAGTCCTCGATGGCCTCCGACGCCACGAAACCCGCTTCGGGATGAGCGTCGACGACACCTCGGGTGCGTTCGGGGGAGCGATTGTAGATCGCAACCGTGTTTCCCTCTCTGCTCGCCAGGTTTCTCGCGAGGTTCGAGCCCATCACCGCCATACCGACGACGCCGATGTTCGCTTGGGCTTGCTGCGCCACTTCTCCTCCTAGTCGCGCCACTTCCGCACGGCGGCGCATCGGTTGTCAGGGAATGTTCTCAAGCGTAGCGTTCGCACACACGTGCTCCGTTCCCCTCGCCGGCGACGCGAGCCGCCAGCGGATGACCGACGGATCGAACAGGTTCCAGCGCTGCTCCGGAAGCACACGGATGCCGGTGTCCCGGGCGAGCACACTCCGCTAGATTCGTTGTATGCCCGCCACAGCAGACGATGCGCGTTCACCACACCTTGTTGTGATGGGCGTTTCGGGGTCGGGAAAGAGCACGATCGGCGCCCTGATCGCGGCCGAGCTCGACGTTCCGTTCATCGATGGCGATTCGCTTCATCCTCTCGTCAATATCGAGAAGATGGCCGCGGGCGAGGCTCTCGACGACGAAGACCGTGCGCCCTGGCTTGCTGCCGTCGGACGGACGATGGCCGGCGCAGGGGAGCACGGCCTTGTTGTCGCGTGCTCCGCACTCCGGCGTGCCTATCGGGACATCATCCGAGAGAACGACCCGACGTGCGTCTTCATTCACCTCTCCGGCGACGCCGCGGTGCTCTCTGCGCGCCTCGAGGGACGAAGCGGGCATTTTATGCCCGAGAGCCTGCTCGCATCGCAGCTCGACACACTCGAAGGGCTCGAGCCGGACGAGCCCGGCGTCGTCGTCGACATCGGCCGACCGATCAGAGAGATCGTGAGGCGGGCCGTCGAGGCCGTGCGGGCGGGTGTCCTCTGACGACGAAAGGAAGAACATGTCATTTCAGGCCTATCTCGACACCATCGAAGACAAAACGGGGCTCACGCCACGTCAGCTCGTCGACATCGCGAAAAGCAAGGGGTACGACGACCCGTCTGTGAAGGCCGGCGTCATTCTCGAGTGGCTCAGGTCGGATTACGAACTCGGGCGCGGCCATGGAATGGCGCTTGTGCACGTGATCAGAAAAGGCCCGGAGATCGACGCGACGTTCGTCGGGACGACGGGGACGCATCGTGACGAGTCAGACACACTCTGGCTCGACGGGAAGGCGACCAAGCCCGCGTGATCACGGCCGTGAGCCGAGCAGGGCGCACGTGGGGTAGACTCTGTCGTTGAACTTCGGCGAGGGATGACCGGGCAACCGTTGCATCCGTGATCGACGCGGTGGGCGAGCACAGGCTTTTCCTCACGCTGACATGCGTTCGAGTTGAATAACAGATCGTTCGGCTTGCCAATGGGCAACCGAGACCAATCATCGGGCCTGCGCCCGCAGAGGAGACATCATGGCAGACGACAACAAACTTGCAGTGTCACTGCGAGAAAGCTTCGGCAAGGGCGCGGCGCGCAAGCTCCGCGCCAAGGGACTCATCCCCGCCGTGATCTATGGTCACGGCACCGATCCGGTGCATGTGTCGCTTCCCGGCCACCAGACCATGCTCATCATCCGCAAGGCGAACGCCGTGCTCGAGCTCGACATCGAGGGTCGCCGCGAGCTCGCTCTTGTGAAAGACGTGCAGCGTGACCCCGTGCGCCAGATCATCGAGCACATCGACCTGATCGTCGTGACCAAAGGCGAGAAGGTCCAGGTCGAGGTGCCCGTTCACCTCGAGGGCGAATCGTTCAGCGGCACCATCGCGATGCTCGAGACGAACTCACTGCTTCTCGAGGTCGAGGCGACTCACATCCCCGAGAACGTGGTCGTCAACATCGAGGGTGCAGAAGAGGGTGCCCAGGTGCTCGCCAAGGACGTCGCGCTTCCGGCCGGCGCATCGCTCATCAGCGAGGAAGACCTGCTGATCGTGCACGTCGTCGTTCCGTCTGGCCGCGCTGAGGGCGACGAGGCCGCGGGCGAGGAGTCAACAGAAGAAGAATCCGCCGGGTAACACCGATTCATCGCAAGCCTGTCGAGCTCGCATTACCCTGAGGGGATGGCGAGTTCGGCAGGCTTCAATGCGTTCAGGCGGCTCTTCGGCCGCAGAGAGGAGCCCCGGATGGCCGTGGACACCTGGGTCGTGGTCGGGCTCGGCAACCCGGGATCCCGATACGCAGGCAACCGGCACAACGTGGGCCAGATGGTGGTCTCAGACCTCGCACGCCGGCTCGGCGCCTCGTTCAAGAGCCACCGGGCACAGGCGCAGGTTGCCGAAGGATTCCTGAGGCCCGGCGGCCCGAAGCTTGTGCTCGCGAAGCCGAACAGCTATATGAACGTCTCGGGGGGACCGGTCGCGGCGCTGCTGTCGTTCTACTCCGCCGAGCCGTCGCGCCTCATCGTCGTGCATGACGAACTCGACATCCCCTTCGACACCATCAGGCTGAAGCAGGGAGGCGGGCACGGCGGTCACAACGGTCTGCGAGACATCGCCAAGGCGATCGACACACCGGACTTCACGAGGGTACGTGTCGGCATCGGCCGGCCGCCGGGCAGGCAGGACCCGGCGGACTACGTGCTCCATGACTTCGCCACGGGCGAGCGCGAGAACCTTCCGGTTCTCATCGCCGACGCCGCTGAGGCCGTCGAGCTCGTCGCCACCGAAGGGCTCGGCTCGGCGCAGCAGAAGTACCACTCGCCCAGCTGAGTCGTCCCGGCCGCCATCTGGGCAGAGCGTCAGCGGCGTTGCGTAGACTTGTCCGGTGATACTTCAGGGCTTCATCGCCGCGCTTTCGCGCGCCTCCACATTCGATAGGGCCCTTGCATTCGCCGATCGCGATGCGGATTTCTCCGTGACAGACGGCCTCCGGGTTCCCCTGGTCGCCGGGCTCATCGGCGCCAGGCAGGCCGCAGGCCTTCCGGCCGCAGCCGTGATCGTCACCCCGACCGGCCGCGATTCCGAAAGCGTGCTGTCGAGCCTCGCCGGTTTTCTGCCCGATGCCGAGATCGTCGAGTTCCCGGCCTGGGAGACCCTTCCCCACGAGCGATTGAGCCCCAGCGCCGAGATCGTCGGAAAGCGGCTCGCCGCCCTCCGTGCCATGAAACTCTGGAACGGGGAGCGTCCGCTCGTCGTCGTCGCCTCTGTGAGGGCCGCTCTTCAACCGGTCGCAGACAACCTGACCGATATCGAGCCCATCGAACTCATCGCTGGCGCCAGGGGGCACGACCTCTCCAGGATCGCGGACGAGCTGGTCCAGCTGGCGTACACACGCGTCGACATGGTGTCGCGGCGCGGCGAGTTCGCTGTGCGGGGCGGCATCCTCGATGTGTTCCCCCCTGTGGCAGAGCATCCGTTGCGCATCGAGTTCTTCGGCGACGAGGTCGAGCAGATCCGTGTGTTCTCGGTGGCCGACCAGCGTTCGCTTCCCGAACCGCAGGCATCCGTCACCCTGCCGCCGAGCCGCGAACTGCTCCTGAGCGATTCCGTGCGTCAGCGGGCGGCCGAGATGGTGCACGAGTTCCCGAGTCTCAGCGGCATGCTCGAGAAGATCTCGAACGGGATCTCCGTCGAGGGGATGGAGTCGCTCGCGCCGGCCCTGCTCGAACGACTTGTGCCCGTGAGCCACTACTTTCCAGAGGGCGCCGCCGTCGCGGTGATGTCTCCAGAGCGCGTCGCCACACGCGCCGTGAGCCTCGCCGAGACGAACCGCGAGTTTCTGCAGGCGGCCTGGAGTGCGGCGACGGCAGGTGCGCAAGCGCCCATCGACCTCGAGAGCGGCGAGTTCGTCACCCTGCAGAAGCTGCGTGACGCCACACGACTCACGGCACCGGGCGAGAAGGCCTCTGCCCACCCGTGGTGGACTCTGAGCACCTTTCAGCAGGCGCCGGAGGACATCCTGCCGGAGGACCTCGAACTCGACGACCTCGTGACCGTGAGAATAGACGCAGAGCCGGTGCCGAGCTTCCAGGGCAACACCGAAGGCGCGATCGATCACGTCGCCTCGCGGCTGAAAGAGGGGTGGAGCGTCGCCATCGTGGCGCGCGGCTCGGGTCTTGTGGAGCGCGCTCACGACGTGCTCGCCGAGCACGAGGTGCCCGCGAGGGTCGTCGACGAGTTTCCGGAGCATCCGGAGCCGGCCATGGCGTACCTGATGCAGGCGGCGGTCGAGCAGGGGTTCGAGCTGCCGGAGGCGAAGCTCGCCCTCGTCAGCGAGAGCGAGTTCTACGGTCGCACGGTCGGTTACGACTCCCGCCTGGTGAAGAAGCTCGCGTCGCGACGCAAGAACGTCGTCGATCCGCTGCAGCTCAAGGCAGGCGACTACGTGGTGCACCAGACCCACGGGATCGGCAGGTTCATCGAGCTGACTCAGCGCGAGGTGTCGAGCGGGGGGCGCAATGCCGTCAAAACGAAACGCGAATACCTTGTGCTCGAATACGCTCCGTCGAAGAGGGGATACCCGGGAGACAAGCTTCTTGTGCCGACCGATCAGCTCGACCTGCTGAGCAGGTACGTCGGCGGCGAATCCCCTCAGCTCTCCAAGATGGGCGGGAGCGACTGGTCCCAGGCGAAGGGCAGGGCTCGCAAGGCCGTGCGCGACATCGCCGTCGAACTGGTGAAGCTGTATTCCGCGCGCATGGCCTCGAAGGGACACGCATTCGGCCCGGACACCCCCTGGCAGCGTGAGCTCGAAGACGCCTTCCCCTTCGCGGAGACTCCCGACCAGCTGACGACGATCGACGAGGTCAAAGCCGACATGGAGCGGCCGATCCCGATGGACCGCCTGCTGTCTGGAGATGTCGGCTTCGGAAAGACCGAGGTCGCGATCAGGGCGGCGTTCAAGGCCGTGCAGGACGGCAAGCAGGTGGTGATGCTCGTGCCGACCACGCTTCTGGTCAAACAGCACTTCGAGACGTTCCAGGAACGGTTCGCGGGGTTCCCCGTGCACCTGCGCGCCCTCAGCCGGTTCCAGTCAGACAAAGAAGCGCGCGAAACCCTCGACGGCCTCGAACGAGGCACGGTGGACGTTGTCATCGGAACACACCGGCTGCTGACCGGGGGAGTGCGCTTCAAAGATCTCGGCCTCGTGATCGTCGATGAGGAACAGCGTTTCGGCGTCGAGCACAAGGACGCCCTCAAAAAGCTGAAGACGAACGTCGACGTGCTCGCCATGAGCGCGACCCCGATCCCTCGGACGCTCGAGATGGCCGTGACGGGCATCAGGGAGATGTCGACGCTCGCCACACCTCCCGAGGAACGGCATCCGATCCTCAGCTTCGTCGGGCCGTACAACGACAAGCAGGTGGCCGCGGCCATCCGGCGCGAGCTTCTGCGCGAGGGCCAGATCTTCTTTGTGCACAATCGTGTGTCGAGCATCAACCGCATAGCGTCGCAACTCGCCGAACTCGTGCCGGAGGCTCGTGTGGCGATCGCACACGGGCAGCTGTCAGAGGCCGCGCTCGAGCAGGTCGTCGTCGATTTCTGGGAACGCAGATTCGATGTTCTCGTCTGCACAACGATCATCGAGACCGGTCTCGACATCCAGAACGCGAACACCATCATCATCGACCGCGCAGACAAGTACGGTCTCAGCCAGCTGCATCAGCTGCGCGGGCGCGTCGGTCGAGGCCGCGAGCGCGCGTATGCCTATTTTCTGTACGACGGCAACAAGCCGCTTTCAGAGACGGCACACGACCGGCTTGAGACGATCGCCGCGAACAACGAACTCGGCAGCGGTATGCAGGTCGCGCTGAAAGACCTCGAGATCCGTGGCGCGGGAAACCTGCTCGGCGGTGAACAGGCTGGGCACATCGCGGGAGTCGGCTTCGACCTGTACCTGCGGATGATCGGCGAAGCGGTCTCGACCTTCAAGGGAGACGTGGCAGAGGGGCAGACCGAGCTTCGGCTCGAGCTCCCCGTCGACGCCCACATCCCAGACGACTATGTGGACAGTGAGAGGCTGCGTCTCGAGGCATATCAGAAGCTCTCCGCCGCAGCGGCGCCGTCTGCCTCAGACGATCAGGTCGACCTGGTCATCGATGAGCTGACAGATCGCTACGGTGAGCTGCCCGAGCGCGTGAAGAACCTCGTGGCGGTGTCACGCCTCCGCCAGCGAGCCCAGCGAGCCGGCCTTGCCGAGGTCGTCGCCATGGGGAGCAACCTTCGAGTGGCTCCCGCGAACCTGCCTGACTCCCTGCAGGCACGGCTGCGACGGATGTACCCGAACGGCAGATACCTTGCGCAGGCGAACGCCATCGTCATCCCCCTGCCGAGGGCCGACGGAGAGACACCGTCGGATGCCGATCTGATCGCCTGGGTGGGTCAGTTGCTCGATGCGCTCTTTCCGGTGAAACAGGAACAAGCGACGGCGACGGCGGGCTGATCGCATGGCGGGTGTGCAGGCGACAGCAGTGCCCTGCCCGGTCAGCGATTCGGCTCTTCTGATGCATCCGCTGAGCTCCCCGGCGCTTCAGGGGTCCGGCGCTTCAGAGGTCTCTGGCGCCTCGACCGTTCCTGCGGATGTTCCATCCGCCGGTCCTGCGCGGGAGCGGGGCCTGCGCACAAGGCCGAGAGCGGCGCTCAGGGGGTTCTTCACCGTCTGGCGAACGGGGATGTCGTCGGTCTCGAGTCCGTAGTGCTCACCGATGCGGTCCACGAACTGCGCTCGCCGAGCGCGCTCGTATGCACGGTGCTCCCTGCCGAATGCGCGAACCGTCGACCAGCAGATCATCAGCATCACCACGCTGAACGGAAGGGCGATGATGATGGCGGCTGTCTGGAGCGCCTCGAGCCCGCCTGCCAGCAGGAGCGACGTCGCGAGCAGCGCGGTCACGGCGACGAAGAAGACACGGATCCACCTGCGCGGTTCCACGTCGCCGCCCGTGGCGATCATGCTCATCACGAGTGAACCGGAGTCCGCCGAGGTCACGAAGAAGAGGGCGATCAGGATGATCGCCCCGACGGTGAGCACGGCGCCGGCGGGAAGCTGAGCGAGCATCTGGAACAGCGCTCCGGTGACATCGACACTGCCGTCTTGGGCGACAAGCCCCCCTGGCCCGGCGAGCTCAGAGTAGAGAGCTGTTCCGCCGAGCACCGAGAACCAGAGGAACGTCATCATGGTGGGAACGAGGATGACGCCGGCGACGAACTGCCTGACCGTTCGGCCCTTCGAGATCCTCGCGATGAAGATGCCGACGAAGGGCGCCCACGAGATCCACCAGCCCCAATAGAACGTCGTCCAGTCGGCCTGCCAGGCCTCGCCGGCGGCACCCGTGTAGGCGCCGACGGTGAATGAGAGACCGATGAAGTCCTGCAGATAGTTGCCGATCGCCTGCACGAAATCGCGAAGCAGGAACTGCGTCGGGCCGACGATCAGGATGAACAGCACGATTGCGCCGGCCAGTGTCAGGTTGATGTTCGACAGCCACTTGATGCCACGCTCCAGACCGGAGAGCACCGACGCCAGCACGGCAACCGTGATCACGGCGATGATGATGATCTCGCCGACCTGTGTCGCCTCGATGATGCCCGCGCTTTCGAGTCCTGAGCTGATCTGCAGCACACCGAGCCCGAGGCTGGTCGCAACGCCGAACACGGTGCCGACGAGGGCGACGACGTCGATGACGTTGCCCCATCCGCCGATGACGCGACGGCCGAGCAGCGGCTCGAGCGTCCAGCGGATCGAGATCGGGCGCTTGCGCCGGTGGATGGCATAGGCGAGGGCCAGTCCGATGACCACATAGATCGACCAGGCGTGCACCCCCCAGTGCAGGAACGTCTGCGAGAGCGCCCGCTGCGCGAGTTCGTTCTCAGTGCCGGTCACACCGGGGCGCGGGTTGGCGAAGTGACTGAGCGGCTCGCTGACGCCATAGAAGACGAGCCCGATTCCCATACCCGCTGCGAAGAGCAGTGCGAACCAGGATCCAACGGAGAAGTCGGGCTCATCGTCGTCTTTGCCGAGTTTGATGTTGCCGTAGCGGCTGAACCCGAGCCAGAGCGAGAACACCACGAAGAACGCGGCGATGAGCACGTAATACCAGTTGAACGCGCCGACGATTCCGTTCTGAATCTCTTGGAACATCTCTTTGGCGACGTCTGGCATCAGCATGGCGTACGCCACGAACACGACGATGACGACGGCTGCCGGCCAGAAGACCCAACGGTGAACCCCTGTGCGTGCTGCCGACTGCGATTCCGTAGCCTCCATTTTTTCAGAGTAGGCCGCTGACCGCTCTCGATCGACCCCGGATCACGGAGCTACTCGGCGGTTCGGTCCTCATAGACGTCTGGAACGCCGTCTGCATCGCGATCGACGTGTTCTTCTTGCTCGATGCGGCGGTAATGCCGATTCCGCACCCGCAGGATGATCGCGGCGAGCAGCGCCGCGATCACTGACGCGGTGAAGATCGCCACCTTCGCATGGTCCGCATGTGTGCTGCCGTGCTCGAAACTGAGCTCGGCGACCAGCAGAGAGACGGTGAACCCGATTCCGGCCAGGATGCCGACGCCCAGGACATCGATCCATCCGAACGACGAATCGAGGTGGGCATGCCTGAAACGGGTGATGAGCCACGTGGCCAGCAGGATGCCGAGGGGTTTTCCGGCAACCAGGCCGGCAAGGATGCCGATCATCACGGGGTCTGCGATCGCGGACATAAAGCCGTCGACGCCGCCGATCGCGACCCCTGCCGCGAAGAACGCGAAGACCGGCACTGCGAACCCCGTCGACAGAGGGCGGAACCGGTGCTCGAAGATCTCGGCGAGACCAGGCCCGGCGTCGGGACCTCCTGATGCCTGGCTGCGGACGACAGGGATGCAGAATCCGAGCACCACTCCGGCGATCGTGGCGTGGATCCCGGAAGCGTGGAGCAGACCCCAGGCGAGCAGCCCGAGGGGTAGCAGGACGAGCCAGGCGGCGGCGGGGTGTTTTCCGAAGAACCGACGGAACCTCTGCGCGAGCACCGCGTAGATCAGAATCGGGATGAGCGTGAGAAGAAGCGGCACGATCTCGACACCGCTCGCGTAGAAGACGGCGATGATCACGATCGCAATCAGATCGTCCACAACAGCGAGCGTCAGCAGGAAGATCCGCAACGCGCTCGGGAGATGCGATCCGATGATCGCGAGAACGGCAACCGCGAATGCGATATCTGTAGCTGTGGGGATCGCCCACCCGTGCAGGGATTCCGGCGATGCCAGGTTGATCGCGACATAGATGAGAGCGGGGACCAGCACACCGCCGAACGCCGCGGCGACGGGGACTATCGCCTTGCCGGGCTGTCGCAGATCGCCGGCCACGAACTCGCGTTTGAGCTCGAGTCCGACGAGAAAGAAGAAGATCGCGAGAAGACCGTCAGACGCCCACTGCCCGAGGCTCAGCCTGAGATGCCACGGCTCATAACCGATCTCGAAGTCGCGCAGCGCGAAATAACCGTCCGCCCAGGGTGAGTTCGCCCAGAGAATCGCGATGACGGCCGCACCGACGAGGAGCGCGCCCCCGACGGTCTCTTTGCGCAGGATCGCGCCGATGCGCACCGTTTCGCGGTAGCTTCCCCGGCTGAACACCTCGGTCGTCTCGGCGGGCGGGCGTGCGTGTTCGGCCATGCGGCCTCCTCGGAATAGGGCAGAGAACAACGAATGCCGACCAGACTTCCCGGCTCACCGTGTTCCAGTCTATGGTCTTCGTGTTCTGCCGTTCGTCATCGCCTAGTGTGGTCGTACGCTCAGAGGGGGTTGGCCGATGAACGACAAGCAGGTCGAACAGTCCGTTCCGATCGGCGGCATCGATGAGAGGATCACGATGAGCGTCGGCGGACCTGTGCGGCCCGTTCCAGACGGTGACGATGCACTCCCGGCACTCACACAGATGCGGGTGCTGGCGTCGTCGATGAGCGCCGTGCTCGACAGGTGCGTCTGGAGTCAGACGATGAGCCACCGGTCCCTCGTGACCTATCTCGTCGAAGAGTGCTACGAACTGGTCGACGCGATCGAGACCGGTGACATCGCGGTTATGCTCGAGGAGCTCGGCGACGTGCTGCTCCAGGTGGTGTTCCACGCTGAGATAGCGCGACGCACCGCGGGTGAGGACTTCGACCTCGACGACGTGGCACGTGCGACGAACGAGAAGCTGGTGCGCAGGCATCCGCACGTCTTCGATGGAGAAGACGCACCGACGGTCGAAGACGTGCTGAGGCTCTGGAGCGCGGCGAAGGCCTCGGAGAAATCGGAACGGCGCAGTGTGCTCGACGGCGTGCCACAGGGACTGCCCGCGCTTGTGCTCGCAGACAAGATCATCGGCCGTGCGGGGCGCGCGGGCATCGACCTCCGGCCAGATCCCCACGTGGCCGGTCTCGCGGATGTCACAGACGAGGCCGAGCTCGGACGGCACCTCTTTGATCTCGTCGCGGCAGCGAGGCGACGCGGGCTCGATCCGGAGCGCGCGCTTCGTGCTCACCTGAGAGCGGTTCAAGACGACGTCCGCGCCGCGGAGTGAACTCAGCGGCCTGAACGCGCGTGCCAGAATTGGGGTATGGCCTCAGTGACCCCGCCCCGTGGAATGCGTGATTTTCTTCCGGCAGCCAAGGCCAGAAGGGAACATGCCCTCGGCATCATCAGGCGGGTGTACACGTCATATGGTTTCGATGAGATCGAAACGCCTGTCGTCGAGGACTACGACCGCTTGCACGCAGGCATCGGCGGGGACAACGAGAAACTCGCGTTCAACGTGATGAAGCGGGGGCTCGGACCTGATGAGCTGAGGGCGGCGGCAGACGCGAACGACCTCGCCGGCCTCACCGATCTCGGACTCCGATATGACCTCACTGTGCCGCTCGCGCGGTTCTACGCCACTCACCGCGCGGAGCTTCCTCCCGTCTTCCGTTCGATCCAGGTCGCACCGGTCTGGCGGGCGGAGCGCCCGCAGAAGGGCAGGTACCGCCAGTTCATCCAGTGCGACATCGACATCATCGGCGAGGCAGGCCCTCTCGCCGAGATCGAGCTCATCACCGCGACTGCGGCTGTGCTTCGAGAGCTCGGGCTCGACGGAACCCGTGTGCGCATCAATGACCGGCGTCTGCTCATCGGGATGCTCGAGGCGCTCGGTTTTGCGGCTGAGGAGCACGCGGCAGTTCTCATCACCATCGACAAACTCGACAAGATCGGACCGAGGGGTGTCGTCACCGAACTGCGCGAGCGCGGCGCGGCGGCGAGCGCCGTTGACGCCCTCGACACCTATCTCGCGAGCGGAACGGCGGGTGACGTTATGCAGGCCGACCCTCGGATCAGCGCAGAGACCATCGCCGCACGTCTGCCGCCGGGAGCGGACCCGCTGGTGATCGCCGAGCTGGACTCGATCGCGCGGGCAGCGGATGCGGCGGACGCCACGGCGAGCGGTCGGGACGAGGGATCACCGCCCTTCGTTGTCTTCGACCCTTTTCTCGTGCGCGGAATGGGTTACTACACGGGGCCGATCTTCGAAATCGAGCACCCGGATCTCGGCTATTCCCTGGGCGGCGGCGGGCGCTACGACGGCATGATCGGTCGATTCCTCGGGCAGGACGTTCCCGCGACGGGGTTCTCGATCGGCTTCGAGCGCATCGTCGACCTGATCGACATCCCAGCGGATGCCGCGGGTGCAGCGCTCGTGCTGGTCTATGACCGTGACACACCCGTCGAGCGACTGATCTCGCTGAAGGCGGCACTCGTCTCGGGCGGGGCGCGTGTGCGCCTCGAGCCGAGGACGAAGAACATAAAATCCCTTCTCGAGCGCGTCACGTCCGCCGGATTCACCTCGTTCGCCTTTGTCGGACAAGGCACCGAGACCGTTGACGACCTGGACGTCAAGGCGCTCGGATGACCGGTCACCCCTCCTGGCGGCGCGTGACGGCATCGCTAGACTGACAGCAATCCACCCAGCATCCAGAGGAGATAACACAGTGGCACTCATTGAGGCTGTAGGCGCTCGCGAGATTCTCGACTCGCGCGGCAACCCGACCGTTGAGGTCGAGATCCTGCTCGAGGACGGCACGATCAGTCGTGCGGCCGTTCCGTCGGGAGCATCGACCGGCGCGTTCGAGGCATTCGAGTTGAGAGACGGCGATTCCGCCCGCTACCTGGGCAAGGGTGTCGAGAAGGCCGTAGACGCCGTCTTCGACGAGCTCGGCCCGGCCATCGAAGGTCTCGAGGCGGATGACCAGCGCCTCGTCGACTCGACGCTGCGCACCATCGACGGCACACCGAACAAGCAGAGGGTCGGCGCCAACGCCATCCTCGGGGTGAGCCTCGCCGTGGCGAAGGCCGCAGCACTCAGCGCCGACCTTCCCCTGTACCGCTACGTCGGGGGACCGAACGCTCACGTGCTGCCCGTTCCGCTGATGAACATCATCAACGGCGGCGCCCATGCAGACACCGGCGTCGACATCCAGGAGTTCATGATCCTGCCGATCGGCGCTGAGAGCTTCTCAGAGGCGCTCCGGTGGGGGGCGGAGACCTACCACGCGCTCAAGAGCCTTCTGAAGTCGAAGGGCCTGTCGACCGGTCTCGGCGACGAGGGCGGATTCGCTCCCGACCTGCCGAACAACCGCGCAGCGCTCGACCTGATCGTCGAAGCCATCGGCAAGGCGGGATTCACTGCCGGGTCGCAGATCGCGCTCGGGCTCGACGTCGCGTCGACGGAGTTCTTCGAGAACGGGAAGTACACCTTCGAGGGCAAGCAGCTCTCGAGCGAAGAGCTGACGGCATATTTCGGCTCGCTCGTCGCGGACTACCCGCTCGTCACGATCGAAGACCCGCTGGCAGAAGACGACTGGGCCGGATACGCACACCTCACCCCTGAGCTCGGCTCTCGTGTGCAGATCGTGGGAGACGACCTGTTCGTCACGAACCCGACACGTCTTGCGGACGGCATCGCACGGGGCGCGGCGAACTCGCTGCTCGTGAAGGTCAACCAGATCGGCACGCTCACCGAGACCCTCGACGCGGTGTCGATGGCTCAGCGCGCAGGCTACACGGCCATCCTCTCTCACCGTTCGGGAGAGACCGAAGACACCACCATCGCAGATCTGGCGGTCGCGACGAACGCCGGCCAGATCAAGACCGGTGCGCCTGCGCGTTCAGAGCGAGTGGCGAAATACAATCAGTTGCTGAGGATCGAGGAACAGCTCGGCGAGTCCGCTGAATATGCGGGCCGCAGTGCGTTCCCACGGTTCACCGCGTAGAGCAGCTTCCGACGGATCCCCGGCTGCGCCCACGCGTCGCCGGGGATCCGTCGTTGACCCGTGAGGAAGACAACGTGACTCCAGCGAAGAGACCGGACGGGGCAGGCACCCGCCCTCAGCGGAGCCGGGCGGCCGACGCCCGTGCGGCATCCGCCCGTTCGCCTCTCACCTCGCGCGCGTCGTCGAGCGGCGAGCACGGCAACTGGCTGAAGAGCATTCGATTCTCGGGGTTCTCAGCGCTGATGATGGCGATCATGGTGATCGGAGTCATCGTGATCGCCCCCACACTCAAGACCTTCGTCGAACAGCGCCAGCAGATCGCATCGCTTCAGGCCGCCGTCGACGCCGATGCCTCCGAGATCGAGAATCTCGAGGACGAACGGGAACGCTGGAACGACAGCACGTTCGTGATGACGCAGGCACGCGATCGGCTGTACTACGTGAACCCGGGCGAGATCAGCTTCATCGTGATCAATGACATCGATCCGGCACTGCTCGGCGACTATCGAGAACCGGTGAGCGATGAGCTCACCACAACGACGGTGAGCTGGGGCGAGACCATGCTCGCCTCGATCATGAGCGCCGGGCTGGCCGAGACGGTGCCCGCCGGTTCTTCCGGCTCGTCGGAGTAGGCGGCACCAGATTCGCCTCTCAGGGCAGTCGGGGGATAATGGGCGCATGACGACTCCGCCTTTCGAGCCCGTGTCGAAGGACGACATTCGAACGGTCTCCGCACAGCTCGGACGCCCGGCACGCGACGTCGTCGGCATCGCCGCCCGATGCGCTTGCGGTGCTCCGAGCGTTGTGGCGACGGCCCCGAGGCTTGCAGACGGAACCCCGTTCCCGACCTTCTACTACCTGACATTGCCCGCCGCGACCATCGCCATGTCGTCGCTTGAAGCCGAGCATGCGATGAACAGGTACAACGAGATGCTCGCCGATGACGAATTGCTGCGAGACGAATACCTCGCGGCGCATAGGAGTTACCTCAGCGACCGCGAAAGCATCGCCGAGGTTGAGGAGATCGCGGGAATCTCGGCTGGGGGGATGCCGGTGCGGGTCAAATGCCTTCACGCGCTCGCCGGTCATGCGCTGGCCGCGGGACCCGGAATCAACCCGATAGGTGATCTCGCGCTGAGTGAGGCAGACTGGAGCCCGGCTCTCTGCCGATGCGTCGACTACGGGATCGACGGGGACAGCGCGACTCACCAGGTCGGAGGACAATGATGGAGGGGCACATGACACGCCAGCCGACGCGGCGGGGCAGAACATTCGGCGTTGCGATAGCGGCGGTGACGGTGGTCGGCTCTCTGATGGTGGGAGCGATGCCCGCACACGCGGACGCGGTGCGAGACGCCGAGTATTGGCTGGAGTCCTACGGCGTGTCTGCCGCGTGGAACACGACTCGCGGCGAGGGCACGACTATCGCGGTCATCGACACCGGGATCGCTGCGGGGCCTGCTGAGTTCAACGGTGCCGTCGTCGGCGGGTTCGACGCGTCAGGCGTCGGCAGCCCAGACGGCCGGACCCCTGTCGGCAGCGCAAGCGAGAACCCGCACGGCAGCTGGGTCGCATCCCTCGCCGCCGGGCGCGGCAACGGTGAGAGCAACGGGGTGATCGGAACGGCGCCGGCCGCCAACCTGCTGTCGATCTCGGTGGGGTTCGGCTCGAGCGGATCCACTGTGCCGTTTGACGAGCAGGTCGCCGAGGGTGTTCGCTGGGCAGTCGACAACGGCGCAGACGTGATCAACATGTCGCTCACGACCAACACCAAGGACTGGCCGGAGAGCTGGGACGACGCGTTCCTCTACGCCTATGAGAACAACGTCGTCATCGTTGCCGCGGCCGGCAACCGGGGGAGCGGCACGGATGTCGTCGGCGCTCCCGCCACCATCCCCGGCGTTCTCACGGTCGCCGGGGTGAACAAGGACGGCGCCGCAAGCGAGGGCGCGTCGACGCAGGGCATCACTCTCGGTGTCGCCGCCCCGAGCGAAGAACTGGTCGGCGCGTCACCGGACGGGAGCTATGTGCAGTGGGCAGGCACAAGCGGTGCGTCACCGATCGTCGCCGGCATCGCGGCCCTGGTGATCGCGGCCCATCCCGATCTCGACACCGCGAACGTCATCAACCGCATCGTTTCGACCGCGCGGCCGGCTCCGGACGGCAACGCCCTGCTCTATGGCAACGGTTACGTCGACGCGGCCGCGGCTGTGACCGCTGACGTTCCGCACGTCGATGAGAATCCGATGGGCAGCCTCGAGGACTGGGTCACACTCAACCGGCGTCAGGAATCGACGTCGACGCCGATTCCCGTCGATTACGGAGAGGTGCCGCCTGTGCCTCCCGTGAGCGACTCCGCAGCCGCCCACAACCCGTTCCTGCCCACGCGGGACTCCCTGCTCTACGTCAGTCTTCCGCTCGCCGTGTTTCTCGGAACTGCTAGCCTTGCAGTGCTCGGTGCCATCGGCGCCACCCGGCAGTTCAGACGGGCGGCTCGCAAGTAGTACCCTGTCTGAGTACCTTGCGACCTCTATTGGAGAATCTTCACCGTGCCCAAAATCCTCATCGTCGGCGGAGGCTACGCTGGCTTCTATACCGCATGGAAGCTCGAGAAATGGCTTCGCGCAGGCGAAGCCGACGTGACTATCGTCGATCCTCTGCCGTACATGACGTACCAGCCGTTCCTTCCCGAGGTCGCTGCAGGTTCGATCGAGCCACGTCACGCTGTTGTTGCGCAGCGCCGGCACCTCAAGAAGACGAACGTCATCACGGCAAAGGTCACGAATGTCGACCACGCGTCGAAGACCGCGACGATCGAGCCGGCAGACGGTGAGCCGTGGGAATTCGAGTACGACGTCGTTGTGGTGACGGCCGGTGCGGTGTCGCGCACCTTCCCGATTCCCGGTGTTGCCGACAACGCCATCGGGCTGAAGACGATCGAAGAGGCGGTTGCCATCCGCGACCGTGTTCTCACCAACTTCGACCGCGCATCGAACCTTCCGGCGGGTCCTGAGCGCGACCGCCTGCTTACCTTCGTCGTCGTCGGCGGAGGGTTCGCCGGCATCGAGATCTTCGCAGAGCTTCGGTCGTTCGCGAGCGCGTTGCTCAAGTTCTATCCGCAGCTCGAGTTCGCAGACATCAACTTCCACCTCATCGAGGCGATGAGCCGGATCATGCCGGAGGTCAGCCTCAAGACCAGTCACTGGGTGCTCAAGAACCTGGCGGAGCGAGGCGCGCTCGTGCACCTCGACACCCAGCTGAGCTCGGCTGTCGACGGAAAGATCGAGCTCTCGACGGGTGAGTCCTTCGAGTCGGACCTCATCGTCTGGACGGCGGGGGTGATGGCGAATCCTCAGATCGTCCGCCACACAGACCTTCCCATCGAGGAACGCGGTCGGGTGAAGACACGCGCCGATCTTCGTGTCGGCACCGATGACGAGATCGTCGAGGATGCCTGGGCCGCCGGCGATGTGTCCGCGGTGCCAGACCTCACCGGTGGCGGTGTCGGAGGCTTCTGTGTTCCGAACGCACAGCACGCCGTGCGTCAGGGCAAGCTCATGGCGAAGAACGTCGTCGCCGTTCTGCGCGGCGAAGAGCCCAAGCAGTACGTTCACAAGAACATGGGCGCCGTCGCCGGTCTCGGCATCGGGGTCGGTGTGTTCCAGTCGGGCAAGATCGCGATCAAGGGCGTTCTCGCCTGGTTCGCGCACCGTGGTTACCACGGTCTCGCGATGCCGACATGGGAGCGCAAGTGGCGTGTGCTCTGGGGTTGGTGGAACAACTTCTGGCTCGGCCGCGACATCGTGAACCTGCAGGCCGTCCAGCACCCTCGCAGTGCGTTCGAAGAATTCGCCTCGCGTCCGAAGCCGACCGCACAGCCGGCGCCAGAGCCTGCGCAGTCGTCTGATGCTCCTTCGAAGAAGGCGCCTGTCAAGAAGACCGCACCGCAGAGATCGGCGCAGGCCAGAACGACGACGGAGTCGGCGAGCGAACCCGCAGAGGCCAAGCCCGCCGTCGAGAAGCCCGCCGCCGAGAAGACAGGCTCGAAGGCGGCAACCAACGCCGGGTAGCGTTGTTGTCGAGAGTGTGCTGATGCAGAACGCCCGGTCATCGACCGGGCGTTCTGCGTCAGTAAGCTGTTGGCGAGCCCCCGTAGTCCAATGGCAGAGACAGGCGACTTAAAATCGCTCCAGTGTCGGTTCGAGTCCGACCGGGGGTACCCGAACCGACCCGGCACATCGGCACCTGCCGACGCGCCCGAGCCGATAGGGGCGGCGCGACACGCGCCACGGCGGGTTCACGGGCGATCGACGTGCTCATGTGGCGTCGGCGTAGCTCTCGACAGTGCTCACGCTGAGGGCGAAGTCCACCGGGAAGTCACCGAACATCAGCCGGCCGGCCGCCGCAGCGGATGTGCGAATGGCGTCGGAGACGTCGTCGGCGAGGGGTGCAGGCGTGTGAACGATCACCTCGTCGTGCAAGAAGTACGCCAGGTGCGGGCGTCCTGCCGAGTCGTCGAGGGAGCGCAGACGCTGCCGCAGGCCCGCCATCCAGCACAACGCCCACTCAGCGGCGGTGCCCTGCGCCACGAAGTTGCGGGTGAAGCGGCCCCAGTCCCGTGACAGTCTGCTCGAGAGCCGTTCCTCGGCCTCACCCGCTGCAGGCTGTGCGGCCTCACTGCGCACGTCGGACCAGTCCTTGCCGGGCAGGGGCGAGCTCCGCCCGAGCCAGGTGCTCACCTGCTCACCTCGTTCCCCGGCGCGCGCCGCATTCTCGACCAGAGCGATGGCACGAGGAAAGGCACGCGCAAGCCGGGGCATCAGAGCGCCGCTCTCGCCGGTCGTCGCGCCGTACAGCGCGCCGAGCATCGCCACCTTCGCGTGGTCTCTGGTGTCGACGATCCCGGCGTCGACGAACGCCTGATAGAGATCGCCAGAGCGGCCGGCCTCCGCCATCCGCTCGTCGTGCGACATCGCGGCGATAATGCGCGGCTCGAGCTGCGCAGCGTCTGCCACGACGAGAACCCATCCGTCATCTGCGCGTACGGCCCCGCGGATCCGTGCGGGCAGCTGGAGCGCTCCTCCGCCCCTGGTCGCCCATCTGCCCGTGACCACACCTCCGACGACATACTCCGGGTGGAACCTGCCGTCGCGGATCCATTCGTCCATCCACGCCCACCCGTTGGCCGAGAGCAGCCTGGCACGCTTCTTGTATTCCAGCAGCGGGGCGATGACCGGATGTCTTTTGGTCTGCAGCTCCCATTTGCTTGTGCTCGAAACGGCCAGACCGGCGCGGCCGAGCGCCCTCAGAACATCCTGCTGTGAATCGGGGTTCAGGGTCGGCGCATCGAGTGCCATGCGGATCTCGTCGGCGAGCGCCTCGAGTTTGACCGGTCTGCCGCCGAACACCGGTCGGGGGCCGAGCACGTCTTCGAGCACGGCCCTGTGCACGTCCACTCGCCAGGGAAGACCCGTGTGCCGCATCTCTTCGGCGATGAGCGCCCCCGTGGACTCGGCCGCCAGCAGCAACTGCAGACGTGCGGCGGCCGGTTCGTCTCGCCGTGCCAGGTCGTCGAGTGCCGCTCGCTGCATGGCGAACTGCGCGACGGCATCCGGGCCTGCGACGTGTGGCTCGACGTCGTCGAAGAGCGTGGTGTGGTGAGCAGCACCGGGTGCCGGCGGCGCCTCGCCGGGCCACGGCGTCTCTGCCATCCGTGCCAGGGCCGAGTCCGCGGTGACGAGGGCCTGGGCGAGAATGCGGTGGCACAGCCGCAGGTCGGTGCAGCGTTCGACAGTGACCCCGGCGGCGAGCAGAACCGGGTACCACACGCGTGTATCGCCCCAGACCCATCGCACATCGCCGGTGGACTGACGTTGTCGTACTTCTTCGGCCAGGTCTGCGGGAGCGCAGTGCTTCGCGGACTCGACAGTGCCGTTCGCGGCGACTCGCGTGAGTGTGCTCGTGCCCAGCGGTGTTCCGTCGAGCACGATGTACATGCACCCATTCTCGCCCCTGCCGCAGACAGCAGGATGCCGCCGGGTCGCGTCGGGCGTCAGGAGCCGCTGAACTCCGATTGCACAAGACGACGCCACACCCAGGTGGAGGCGCCAACGGCGGCGAAGACCAGGGCCATCACGGCAACCCCGAGCGCAGACGGGCGAGCCTGCAGACTGTCGATCGCGGGCGAGAAGAGGCCGAACAGGAGCGTGAACACAACGAGGGCGGCGGCGAACCACACAGGCTTCGACCAGCCGAGAATCATCCGGCCGCTGAGCTGGCCGAGGGGGATCAGGAGCAATGCCGCCGACGTGATCGCCGTTAATGCGGTGATATTGGCCGTTTCGGCGAGAAGGGTGAGCCACACGCCTGTGGGCGCACCGACAGCCGTCGAGACGAGCCAGCCTGAGACACCGACGGCGAGCAGGGCAGCGATGCGCGTGAGCGCCAGCCTGGCGCGGGGCGCGCGAGCGTCGTCGGCGACGTCAGAGCCGAAACCGACGCTGAAGACCAGCCCGAAGATCAGCGCGGGCTCCAACCCGACGACCCGCGAGAGCACAGCGGTGCCGATGATGGCGACCAGGTAGCGCGGTGCGACCCGCACGACCGGTGGTGTGTGTGGCGAGCGTCTGGCCAGTAACACGGGCAGCAGCGCCGCCCCATTGACCAGGGTCACAGCGATGAGCGATGCCAGGTAGAGCCGAAGGTATGCGAGCTCGCCGTGGATCGGATGGGCGAACATGACCAGCAGCGCGCCGACGCCGGCCGCTGCCATCCCGGCGCCATAGGCGCGCACCGCGGATTCACCGGCCGCGGGATCGGGAGGGGGAACCCGACGATTGCGCCCGGTGAGCTGCACACGAAGCCGAGGCCGCCGATGACTGATCGCTCCCGACACGGTTGTCGCAAGCATCCGCGCGGGAACCAGCAGCAGGGCGACGGCGGCCAGAGCGAGAAGGACTGATCGCAGCCAGAGCGCGTCGCCCGTGGCGAGCGCAGAGGGAACCGACGTCGTGAATGGGGTGCGGGCCGCCCACGGCTCAGCAGAGGGCGGTTGCGCGGGCGTGCCCGGACCCGCCTCTGGCGATTCGCTCGGCGAGGGGCCCGGCGCCGGCTCTGACGGGCCCGGGGTCGGATTCGACTCACTCTGGTTCTCTGGCGATGTCGACGGCCGGTCGCCCGGGGTGGGAGCGGGGGAAGGGGCCGGGCTCGCGTCGCCGACGGTGACGGTGACGGTGTTGCTCGTCGCACTCGGGTTTCCGGCTGCATCCTGCTGGAACGCAGAGATCGAGAACGTTCCGTCTGAGGGCACAGCGCCCGTGCACTGCCAGCGCCCGGCCTGCACCCGCGTCTCGCACGCAACGCGGCTGCCGGCCCCGTCCGCCATCGCATACACGATGAGGGATGCCCCGCTCTCGCCGTTTCCGCTGATGCGGAACTCGCGCTCCGAGAAGCTCTGACCCTGGCTCGGCGCGGTGATCCTTGGCGGCGCAGGAGCGTCCTTGTCGAGGTCTATCGTCACCGGCGTGCTCCGCTGTGAGGTTTCAGGGGCGGAGAAGGCAGTGGATTGGACGGCTGTGAGTGTGTATCGACCGCTCACGAGCTCACGAGGACCACCGTGGCTCCATTGCCCGGACGCCGGCACGGTGACGTCCCAGCTCTCGCCGGACTCCGTCGACAGCCTGAGTGTTGCGCCGGGGTATCCGGTGCCGGACACGAAGCCCGAGCTCAACTGCGGGCTGACGCCGTCGATCGTCGGGGGAGCGAGCACGCTGATGGTGACCGGCGAGGACTCGCGCCTGGCGCCGCTCGCGCCGTCGATCTCGACGGCGGTCAGCGAGAGCGTCTCGGCGCTCGGCACCGTTGCGGTGCAGGTGAAGGTGCCGGCCTGGTCTGCTTCGACGGTGCAGACGTTTTCACGTGGTGCACCCGCGAGAATCTGCACCGACGTGCCCGGGGCTTTGGTGCCGGACACCGTGACGTCGCCCGTGCCGAAGAAGGCGCCGGCTGTCGGTGAGGTGATGGTGACAGGCGCAGGCGCAGGTGGCCGCGACGAGGCCGGAGGCTCTGACGGAGTGGGAGGTGCGCTCCCGTCGGGAGTCGTCTCGGGTGTCGCGTCAGGTGTGTCGGGCGCGGCGAACGAGGCGCCGCTCACGCCCGCAACGAGCATCAATGAAAAAACGGCGACGATGACTGCGCGGAACAGAAGAGACACACCCCGTGGCCGGGTCATCTGGCCGGCCGGGATCGGCGATCCGGACCGCGCCGGCAGCGCCGGCGAGTCATTCTCACTGTTCGCACCGAAGACCCCCACCTCTTCCATTACCGGTGAAAACCGGCGCGGAGTCAATTCCACACAGCCGTTCCGGGGTCATTCCCAGTCCCGCGTTCCGGGGTCATTCCCCGTCCGGCTGCGTGCGATGCGGCCCGCTATCGTGGTCACGAGGGGAAGGACGCGTATGTCGCTCTCGCTGACAGCAAACGGGGTTGCCGATCCCGCCCCGATGTTCTCCGCCGGCGGCATCGGGCAGGAACTCGACACAGCCGCCCGCGGCCTCGACGCTCCATTCGCGCTGAGCGAGCACGTGGACGAGCTCACCGTGGTCGACAGGGGCCGCGTCGCCGCGGCTGTCAGGACGTATCGTGGCGAAGGGCTGGCCTTTCTATGACCGCCACCGGTGACGTCTGGCGCAACTGGGCCCGCACCGAGCAGATTCGGCCGTTGCGGGTCGAGAGGCCGGCATCGACAGCTGCGGTCCAGCGGGCGGTGAAAGCCGCTGCGGGTGCCGGAGTACCCATCAAGGCGGTGGGAGCGGGGCACTCGTTCAGCGGCATCGCCGTCGCTCCCGGCGTGATGCTCGATCTCGACGACCTCAGCGGCATCGTGGACGTCGATCCGCAGCGCGGGTACGTGACGTTCGGCGCGGGAACCCGTATGCACCGGATACCGCGTATGCTCGCACGGCACGGCCTGGCCATGGAGAATCTCGGAGACGTCGACAGGCAGAGTCTCGCGGGCGCCCTCGCGACGGGAACGCACGGGACCGGTTTGAGTTTCGGTGGTCTGTCCACCCAGGTCAGGGGGGTGACCATCGTGACCGCGTCGGGCGAGACGATGCGGATCGACGCGAGTCACCATGCCGAGCTGCTTCCGGCCCTGGCGCTCTCTCTAGGCGCGCTCGGCGTCATCACCGACGTCACACTCGAGTGTGTGCCCCGTTTCGCCCTGCAGGCCGTGGAACGCGCTGAGCCCGTCGAGCACGTGCTGGACTCTGCGCGAGAGCGTGCGACCGGCAGCCATCACTTCGAGTTCTTTTGGTTTCCGCACACGTCTGTGGCCGTGACCAAAACGAACACCCGGCTGCAGGCAGGGCCGGCGCTGAAGCAGCGGGCGCGCGCGGCGAAGATGTTCGACGAGAACGTTCTTCAAGGCGGACTCTTTCTGGCCGCCTGCGCACTGGGGAGCGTTGTGCCCGCTCTTGTGCCGCCCGTGAACAGCGTGGCGGCCCGGCTTATGGCCAATGGCGAGTACAGCGACTGGTCACATCGGGTTCTCACCTCTCGTCGTACCGTTCGTTTTCGCGAGATGGAATACGCGCTGCCGGCCGACCTGGTGGCCGATGCGGTCAGAGAGATCCGGCGGACGATCTCTGCTCACAGATGGCGGATCAGTTTTCCTATCGAGGTGCGGTTCGCACGGGGCGACGATCTGTGGCTGTCGACGGCAACGGGCCGCGAGACCGCCTACATCGCCGTTCATCGTTACCATCGCGAAGACGAGAGCGCCTATTTCGCAGCTGTCGAGGCGGTGATGCGCGGGTATGGTGCTCGTCCGCACTGGGGAAAGCTGCATGGACTCGATGCCACGGAGCTGGCGGGGCTGTATCCGCGATTCAACGAGTTCATCCGACTGCGAAACGAGCTCGACCCGGGAAGGATGTTCGCGAACCCGTATCTTTCCCGTGTGCTCGGCGAATGACCTCAACGGGCTGCCCGTGCGTTTGCTCGGAGTCCCCCCGGTTCGCCCGAACGGCAAGAAGAGGCCGCAGTAGACTGGACGGACCCGCACATCCGCTGCATCCCAAGGAGCACTCGCAATGGAATGGCTCATCCCGCTTCTCATCGTCGTCGGCCTGGCCGTCGTCATCGGCATCTACTTCTGGGTCACGTACAACTCGCTGGTGTCCCTCAACGTCCGCGTTGACGAGGCGTGGAGCGACATCACCGTGCAGCTGAAGCGACGCGCCGACTTGATCCCGAACCTCATCGAATCGGTCAAGGGGTACGCAGCACACGAAAAAGCGGTCTTCGAGAACGTCACCAGGGCACGTGCAGAGACGTTGCAGGCATCCGGCCCGGCTGAGGCCTCCGCGGCAGAGAACCACATGCAACAGGCGCTGAAGTCGATCTTCGCGGTCGCAGAAGCCTACCCGCAGCTTCAGGCGAGCCAGAACTACTTGCAGCTGCAGGGGGAGCTGGTCGACACCGAAGACAAGATCCAGGCATCGCGCCGTTTCTACAACGGCGGCGTTCGTGAGCTCAACACCAAGATCAAGGTGTTCCCGAACAACATGTTTGCCAAGAACCTCGGTTTTCATGAGCGCGAGTTCTTCGAGGTCACAGACAACGCGGCGATCGCCGAGCCGCCACGAGTGCAGTTCTAAGCACTCACTGACTGTGCCGATGGCTCGGGTGCGCGCACACAGCGTGCGCCCGAGCCATCGGCGTCTGCACGAAAGGACTATCGATGTATAGAGCGATCCGCAAGAACAAGGTGAACACCGTGTTGATCATCGTGCTCTTCCTGGGGATCATCGGGGGACTCGGCGCGCTGGCCGGGTATATCTACCAGAACACAACGATCGTGATCATCACGATCGTTGTGGCGACCGCGTACGCGCTGATCCAGTACTTCGCGGCATCCTCTCAGACGCTCGCCGTCAGCGGCGCCCGTGAGATCCAGAAGGCCGACAACCCCCGGCTCTATCGCGTCGTCGAGAACCTCGCGATCACCACGGGCATGCCCATGCCGAAGGTCTATCTCATCGACGACCCGGCCCCGAACGCATTCGCCACCGGACGAGACCCGGAGCACGCCTCCGTCGCCGCGACGACAGGTCTGCTCGACATCATGACCGACTCGGAGCTCGAAGGCGTGATGGCCCACGAGATGGGTCACGTTCGCAACTACGACATTCGGGTGTCGATGATCGTCTTCGGCCTCGTCGTCGCCGTGGGATTCCTGGCGGACATGTTCCTGCGGTTCGCCTGGTTCGGCGGCGGCAACAGGAACAACAACGGAAACCCCGTGGTCCTGATCATCGGACTCGTCGCGATGATCGTGGCGCCTCTTCTCGCGAGCATGGTGCAGTTGGCTGTCTCGCGCCAGCGAGAGTACCTGGCCGACGCGACCGGAGCGTTGACGACGAGGCACCCGGATGCGCTGGCGAGCGCTCTCGAGAAATTGCAGGCGTACGGTCGTCCTCTGAGACGGCAGAACTCCTCTATGGCACACCTGTGGATCGCCGACCCGCTGAAACCCGGTGCCATCGCGCGTCTGTTCGCCACACACCCGCCGATCGCGGAACGTGTGGAACGCCTGCGTCGCATCGGCGGAGGGTTCTGAGCCGGCAGGGCCTCTGATCGAGACCGGCGCCTGTTCTGTGACCGGTGCCGGATGGGGACCGGCGCCGGGTGTGACCGGCGAACGTCACACAAACGGCGTCACACACGAAGAGGGGCGGATCTGAATGAACTGGTCCGCCCCTCTTCGTGTGTCGTCGCCCGGTGCCTGCCGGCTCAGCGACGCCGCTGGATCACGAGGATCAATAGAACTCGAGAGTCACTTCGTCACCCTCGATGAGGACGTCTCCCGAGTAACCCGACCAGTCGTCGTTCGTCACGTACGACACCTCCGTCGGGTCGCCCTCGCTGTACGGCGTTCCTGAGACAACGGCTTCAACCTCGCCGCCCTCGGTCTCGAAGTACCTGCCGCTCTCATCGACGACGACTGTCGGGTATTCCACAACCGTGTACTTAGCCGACGACACGTCGAGGAAGTCGAGGTACCAACTGATGTCGAGGTTGCAGCCCTCCGGGTCGATCTCGGTCATCGCCGCGCAGTCGTCGAGGTGCGCATTGACCTGTTTCTGCGCCTCTTCGGTCAGCGCCTCTGTCGGCGTGAGAGTGATCTCGAGTCCCTCGTAGCTGGCCTTGGAGCCCGTGCCGACGGCGACGGTCTGTGCCTCTGCCTCGAAGAACGTGTTGTCTGGGGCAGCGACCTCGTAGACAGCCGGGTAGGCGTCGAGCGAGTACTCCTCGCCGAAGTCCACATTCACGCCGTTCACCGAGGCTTCGGTGCCCTGATTGAGATAGACGTACAGCGGTGAGACGAGCGGCTCGTCAATCGTCCAGGTGTCGAAGAACAGCCCCTGCTTGCCGGTGTTGCTCAGGCTGAGCTGCCCGTCGTAGGTGATGCCGTCGAGGCTGTAGGTGAACTGCGCATATGCGGAGTCACCGGTGGTGGTCACGTCTGTCACCTTGGGGTTCTTGATGAGCTCCGGAGACTCGCCGAGAATCTCATCGCTCAGCAACGCCGTCGCCGCCTCGTTGTCTCCGGGACTCGCCATCTTGTTCGCCTCTGAGGCCTTGCCCTGAGAGAGCGCCTGCAGGTAGTTCTGCACACTCGCCTGCGGCCCGTATGAGCTCGTGTTGATGACGTTGATGACAACGGCGCCGATGATGAGCAGCAGCACAAGAGCACCCGCGAGCGAGCTGATGAGGATGATCCTCTTCTTCTTGCGGGGGTCACTCGGGGAGGCGCCGCCAGGGGGGACCTGTCCGCCCCCGTAGCCGCCGCTCTGCGGGTAGCCTGCCGGTGTCGGCTGACCGTACACGCCTTGCGAGTAGCCGGATGCCTGACCCGGCTGCTGGCCCTGCCCCGGGTTCGACCCCTGTGTGCCCTGGGTGTACGCGCCCTGGGTGTATGCCCCCTGGGTGTAGGCGCCCTGGGTGTACGAGCCCTGGGCTTGGGCCTGCTGGGCCGGGGGCTGCTGCGCTTGGGGAGAGTGTTGCTCGTATGCCGGGGGCTGCTGCGGGGAGTACGAGGACCGTGGATCACCCGCCTGAGCCTGGTCGCCCTGTGTGTAGGCGGATTGGGCATAGGTCTGCCCCTGTGTGTATGCCTGCTGGGCCGGGTCGCCCGTTGAGGGCGGCGTCGCCTGCGGGTGCTGAGCGTCCTGCGCGAAGGGCGTTGTGCCCGGAGCCCCCTGAGGCACCTCGCCACTACCCCCGTCGGCGTCTGGTGTCTTGTCATCCGTGACCATCGTGAATCACTCCTTCATTATCGGGATGAGAGCAAAGGTATCAGCTTGCAGCCCCCGATGTGGGGCCACGAGGCGCAGAAACACGGGGGTTACATGGGGACTGCTGCCCATCGGGTCAGTGGTTCAACGCCGCGGCCAGTCGCGATGAGAGGTTGCCCGGCCCCATCAGCTGGATATCCGACCGCTGCTGCCACCGTGCGGTGCGACGCAAAAGTCCGGCGAGGCGATCGGCCGTGTCGTCCGGTGCTCCCGGCTCCGCCCAGGCGGACTGCACCCGCAGCACATCGGCCTGCCTGTCGTTCTTGAGGTCGACGCGAGCCGCTATTCGCCCGCCGATGAGAACCGGCAGCACATAGTAGCCGTGCACACGCTTGTGCTTGGGTGTGTAGATCTCGATCCGGTAGTGCAGGTCGAACAGCCGAAGGGCGCGCGGGCGCGCCCAGACCACGGGATCGAAGGGCGAGAGGAGCGCATCGACGTCCATCGATCTCGGCCTTCTCGCCTGTGCGTGCAGCCAGGCCGGCTTTGACCTGCCCGACTGCTCCCAGCCGTCGACGGACACGGGGATGAGCTCGCCGGCATCCGTCAGCTCGGCGACCGCTCTGCGCGTGTCGTCACTGCGCAGGCGGTAGTAATCGGCCAGATCATCCAGAGTGGCCACGCCATGCGCGATGGCGGCGTGTCTGACGAGTTCTCTGATCGCATCGTCTCGGCCGATCTCGTGATTCAGCTCGTCAGCGGTCAGAAGGTGCTCGGCAAGGCCGTAACGCCTCTCGAATCCCGACCGCCCCGCCGACACCACCTCGCCCCAGCGGAAGAGTGTCTCGAGACCGATCTTCACGTCCGACCAGCCCCACCACGGACCGGTCCTGCCCTGGGAGTCGTGCTCGACCTCGCTCGCCGCCATCGGACCTCTGTCTCGCAGCTCATCGCGCAGCCACTGAAGGAAAGCGCGGTGCTGGGCGGCCCAACCGTCTTCTGCGGCGAGACTCCGGTCACGGTACTCGTTCATACGCCAGCGGAACAGCGGCCAGCGTGCGCGCGGCAGGAACGCGGCCTCGTGTGCCCAGTACTCGAGATGCCGGGCGCGGGGGCGCATGGTCACGCGGTCGAGAAGCGCCTTGTCATACTCCCCGAGACGGGCGAAGACGGGCAGATAGTGGCTGCGCTCGAAGACGTTGACGGAGTCGATCTGCAGAACGCCCAGGCGTTCGACGAGGCTGTTGAGCTGCCTGACGCCCATGGGAGACGGCGTGCGTGTCGTCAGAGAGCCGAACCCTTGCGCGGCGAGGGCGATCCTGCGTGCGAGCGCGAGCGATATCCGATCCGTCATTCACCACACGTTAGCGCCGGCCCCAGACATCCCCGGTCGTGGTCCCTGGTCGACCGCTCTGCGCGTGTCGTCACTGCGCAGGCGGTAAGAGGTAATAATCGGCCAGACGCCACGCCATGCGCGATGGCGGCGTATGTGACGAGTTCGGCAGAGGAGGGCAGATTTGAGGGACGTCGTTAGATACTCTGTGGTGATGGATCCGCTTTCAGGGCTCGCGCTCCTTGTTGTTGCAGCAGGTATTTTCTTCTACGCCCTGTATGGGGTCATCCGGCGGGCCGTTTCAGACGGCATCCGCGATGCGGAGAAAGCAATCAAGAAAGAAACCGAGGTGTGATTCCTGCCGGAAGCACGCCTCGGTTTCAAGAACTAGCGCTACATACTGACGTAAATAGATTGGTACTCTTCTTCAGACTCAAAGCGCCTGCGCCGATACCGATCTCAAGAACCCCAACCGATTGAGACCGAAATAATGCTGCCGCCCTCAATCGCCTGGTAGTTGAATGCGGCCACAACCCGCTGTGTGCTGGAGCAACTGGTGTTATCGAGGAACGTCGTCGCACGAGGAAAACACCTGACGCGGAGGATCGGCGATGCTCGCGGTGGCCCGTGCCTGGCGGGCCGGATGCGGGCATGGGCGACAGCACGTCTTAGACTGATCCGGTGGCGCGTTCGAGCGAGAAGCAGAGCTGGTGGAAGCGATTGTTCGCGCCCGAGGGCGCCGCGCACACACGACCGCCAGAGCAGGAACGACCGGTCACCGAAGACGAGATCGTGAACACGGTTCCGCGCAGCGTTCGCGTGGCTGCCGCATGGTCGTGGCGCCTGCTGCTGATCGCGGGGATGCTCTCCGTGCTCGTGTTCATCGTCATCCAGCTGCGCTACATCGTGATTCCGCTGCTCATCGCCGTTCTGGTCTCGTCGCTTCTGGTGCCGCTCGTGACGTTTCTCGTGCGGCATCGCTGGCCGCGCGGCCTCGCCGTCGCGCTGGCGATGGTCGGCACCCTGGCGATCGTCACGGGATTGCTCTGGGTGGCCATCCGACAGATCACCGCTGACTTCGCCGAGGTGCGCGACCGCACGATCGTGTCGTTCGATTCCTTTAAAGACTGGCTGCTCGTCTCACCGCTCGAGGTGACCGAGGCCGAGCTGAACGCGTTCTTCGGCAATGTGATGAACGCGGTGCAGCAGGACAGCGGAGCCCTGGTCTCCGGCGCCCTCTCGGTCGGATCCACCGTCGGACACGTCGTCGCCGGCCTGTTCCTCGCCCTCTTCTCGTTGTTGTTCATTCTGATCGACGGACGCGGGATCTGGAGATGGATCGTCAGGTTGTTCCCGCGGCGCGCTCGGCTCGCCGTCGACGGCGCGGGGCAGGCCGGCTGGTCGACTCTCGCGAACTATGCGAGGACCCAGATCCTCGTCGCCACGATCGACGCGATCGGCATCGGTGCGGGTGCCCTGCTCTTGGGGGTTCCCCTCGCACTCCCCATCGCGGTTCTCGTGTTCCTCGGCGCATTCGTGCCCATCGTCGGCGCCGTCGTCACGGGCGCCGTTGCCGTCTTCGTCGCTCTCGTCTACAACGGATGGGTCGTCGCGCTGCTGATGCTCGGGGTTGTGCTGCTCGTTCAGCAGATAGAAGGCCACGTGCTTCAGCCGCTTCTGATGGGAACCGCCGTGAAGGTGCACCCGCTCGCCATCGTTCTCGTCGTCGCCGCCGGCACGATGCTGGCCGGCATTCCCGGAGCGCTGTTCGCTGTTCCGATCGCCGCTGTGCTCAACGTCATGATCAGGTACATGGTCTCGGGGGTCTGGCGAACGGCGCCCCCCGGAGCCCCTGTGATGATGACGAACGTGCTCTGGCAGACGGTGCCGACACAGCGGACCCGCCGAAACACGCCATCTCCGGCCAACAAGGTGAACGACAACAAGGTGAACACAGATGACTGAAACCCTCACCGGCAGCCCGACTCTCGAGCAGTTCGAAGCGGCACGAGAGCTCGTCTCGAAGGTGGCGGATCCGACCCCTGTCGAAAGCTCGCGTTACCTGGCGGAGCTGCTCGGCGTGCCCGTGCTTATGAAGTGCGAGAACCTGCAGCGCACCGGTTCATACAAGATCAGGGGCGCGTACAACCGCATGGCGAAGCTGACCCCGGAGGAACGGGCGCGCGGTGTCGTCGCCGCCTCGGCTGGCAACCACGCGCAGGGCGTCGCATTCGCCGCCAGGGAACTGGGCATCGCCGCCACCATCTTTATGCCCGTCGGTGTTCCGCTGCCGAAGTTGCAGGCCACGAGGCACTACGGTGCGCAGGTCGTGCTGCGCGGCCATTCGGTCGCTGAGCCTCTGCTCGCGGCGGCTCGGTATGCAGAAGAGACCGGGGCGGTTTTCATCCCTCCGTTCGACCACCTCGACATCATCACCGGGCAGGGCACGCTCGGCCTCGAGATCTATGACGAGGTGCCAGAGGTCGAGACAGTGATCGTCCCCATCGGCGGGGGCGGCCTGATCTCAGGAGTGGCCGCGGCCATCAAGCAACGTGCAGCTCTGGACGGACGCACGGTGAGGGTGATCGGGGTCCAGGCCGCAAACGCCGCCGCCTTCCCCACATCGCTCGCGAAGGGGGTGGCGACCGAGGTCGCCGTTCAGCCCACCATCGCAGACGGCATAGCTGTCGCCAAACCGGGTCTCATCACCTTCGAGCTTGTGAGGGAACTCGTCGACGAGGTCATCACGGTGACGGAGGATGATATCGCGAAGGCCCTCGTTGTGCTGCTCGAGCGGGCGAAGCTCGTCGTTGAACCGGCCGGCTCCGCCGGGGTCGCAGCGATCCTGGCCGGCCTGGTGAACGCATCCGGACCCACGGCCGTCATCCTCTCGGGCGGCAATATCGACCCGCTGCTCATGCAGAACGTGATCAGTCACGGCCTGGCGGCATCGGGTCGGTACCTGACCCTCAGAATCCCGCTGCCCGACCGCCCAGGACAACTGGCCAAGACCAGTGAACTCGTGGCGCAGGCGAACGCGAATGTTCTCGAGGTGCACCACACGAGGCACCGTCACGGGCTCAAGATCGGCGAGGTCGAACTCGAGCTCAGCGTGGAGACCCGAGGAGAGGACCACCGGAACCTGGTGATCAGCACACTTCAGAACGCGGGATACGCCCCGCAGATCGTCGAGGACTGACGGGGGTCAGGAGCGCACGGTCACCGACCCGTACACCCGGTCACTGACCACCTGGTCACTGACCGGTATAGGTCTCGACGTTTGTGATGGTGACGGAGATCTCTTTGCCGTTCGGGGCGGTGTACGTGGTGCTCTCGCCGGTCTTCAGCCCGATGATCGCTTCTCCGAGCGGGCTCATCTCGCTGTAGACATCGAGGTCGGAGTCACCCGCGATCTCTCGGTTTCCGAGCAGGAAGACCTCTTCACTGCCTGCCACCGTCGCGGTGATGACCGTTCCGGACTCGACCACACCCGTGCTCTCGGGCACCGCACCCACTGTTGCATTGCGAAGCATATGGGTGAGCGTCCGGATGCGCGCCTCTTGTTTTCCCTGTTCGTCTTTCGCGGCGTGGTACCCGCCGTTCTCTTTGAGGTCGCCTTCTTCGCGAGCGGCTTCGATCCGCTTGGCGATCTCTTCTCGGCCGACCGTCGACAGGTGTTCGAGTTCTGCAGCCAGCCGGTCGTAGGCCTCCTGGGTGAGGAAGCTAACGTTCGTAGCGTCAACCATGGTGAACTCCTTACAGAAACTCACGCCCTGACGAAGTGTCAGGGCGTGTCGACCCGTGCGTGGGTATCAGAAGATCTTAGGCCAGCCAACAGTGGTTAATCAAACCTGTGTTCGCGGGCGCGCTCGTGCGAACGGTCTCGGTGATCGAGCGGGTGAACGTGTCTGCCGGGGGAATGTCGACGATCTTCCAGCCGACGACGGCGAACTGTTCGTTGAGGGCCTGGACGGCGCAGATCACCCCGGTTCCGGCTTGGACCGACACTTCGAAGGTGACGGTCACCGTGTGGTCGTCGACAACGTTGTGGGCGGTGTCTTGCACATCGAGCGTCGTCCCCGAGCCGCTGAACGTCGCCCAGATCACCCAGCCGACGAGCACGAGCGCAACGAGACCCGCGAGGCCGCCGAGAAGCCATCGATCCATGCGGCGTGCGCGCTTATGCCCGTATCGTGCCTCCAACGCCTCGTCGTCAGCAGACGGGAGACCTGTCGCCAGGACGCGTGTGTTGTTGTGGGCCATCAAACCTCTTCGGGGGAACGTCTAGTCTTATCTCAGGCTAATCGCTTTTGGCCGCCCGTTTCCGCACCCGCTATCAGGAGCCCCCGTGACGCTCAGACTGCTTTCCGTGCATGCGCACCCCGATGACGAATCGAGCAAGGGCGCGGCCACGAACGCGTACTACCGGTCGCGCGGGGTTGACGTGATGGTGGTGTCGTGCACCGGCGGCGAGCGCGGAGATGTGCTGAACCCGGCGCTCGACGGCCTGCCGATGGCCGAGCGCGACCTGCCCGGTCTGCGCCGCATCGAAATGGCAGAGGCGGCGCGTGTGCAGGGGATCGCCCACAGATGGCTCGGCTATCAGGACTCAGGCATGGCCAACGACGACGGCACGGTGCCACCGGGCTCGTTCGCATCGATTCCGCTCGAGATCTCTGCGGCTCCTCTTGTGCGTGTGATTCGCGAGTTCCGTCCGCACGTGCTCGTCACCTATGACGAAGGGGGCGGCTACCCCCATCCGGATCACATCCGTTGCCACGAGGTGTCGATGGCGGCGTTTCACGCCGCCGCAGACGGAACAGCCTACCCAGAGGCGGGAGCACCATGGCAGGTGTTGAAGGTGTATTACGACTGCGTCTTCAACTATGAGCGGCTGAAGGCGAACGCGGATGCCCTCGCGCGCCGGGAGCCCGACTCGCCGCTGGCCGAGGAGCTGGCCGAGATGCTGACCTGGATGAGAGACCGTCCGGCGAGAGCGACGACCCATGTGCCCGTCGGTGATTTCTTCGAGACCAGAGACGCCTCGCTGCTCGCCCATGCCAGTCAGGTCGCCCCGGATTCACGTTTCTTCTTCTGGCCGAATGACCTGCAGAGATCTGCGTGGCCATATGAGGACTTCGAACGTGTGCGGAGTCTTGTGCCCACACCAGAGAACGAAAGCGACCTGTTCGCGGGAATCGAGGACACGGAATGATCCAACGAGCTGCTTCGGCGACGGAGGATGCACTGCTCCGCCTGGCACCGGAGCCGACGCCGTCGCTCCAGATCGATCCGAACTCGGTGACGCCTGGACCTGCCGGCTTCATCGCGATCTTTCTGATCGGGCTCGTTGTGGTGCTGCTGGTCATCGATATGGTGCGGAGGGTGCGCAGAGTGAACTATCGTGCAGAGATCCAGGAGCGCCTGCAGACCGAGAAACGGGAGCAGGATGCCGCGCTGGAGGCATCCGAAGAGCGGGACGACCGGCCGGACACCCGGCGAAACGATTCGCCGTAGTCCTGCTTCTGGTCAGGCCGTGTAGACCGGATCGATCGCGAGGAGCAGGATGCCCGTCCAGTGGCACAGGAACGCCAGGACCGTGCAGGCGTGGAAGATCTCATGGAAGCCGAAGTTTCCCGGCCAGGGGTTCGGCCGCTTGAGCGCGTAGACGATGGCCCCGCCCGTGTAGAGAAGCCCGCCGACGATGATGAGCAGCAGGGTGATGACGTTCGCGGCGGCGATATCGCCGAGATACATCACGGCAGCCCAGCCGAGTGCGACGTAGAGCGGCACATAGAGCCAGCGCGGCGCGTTGATCCAGAACACGCGGAAGCCGATGCCGAGAAGGGCGCCGCTCCAGACGATGCTCAGCAGCACAATGGCTTTGTGCTGCGGAAGGGCGAGGACCGACATCGGAGTGTAGGTGCCGGCGATGAGCAGAAAGATGTTGGAGTGATCAAGGCGTTTCAACAGCACGGCCGTGCCCGGTCTCCAGTGGAATCGGTGGTAGAGCCCCGAGACGCCGAACAGAAGGAGTGAGGTCGCCGCGAAGACCGTCGAGCTCCACTTCGCCGGTGCGCCCTGGGCAACGGAGACGAGCAGTGCGCCCAGGACGATAGCGATCGGGAAGGTGACGGCGTGGATCCATCCTCGCCAGCGCGGTTTCAGCGTTGCGGGGTCTGGAGTCGCCGCATCGACCATCGGGATGTCCGGCAGGTGCGGCCCGGCCGCGTCGTCTGCCGCGACGGCCGCAGCCGCCTCCATATCGTTGCGGCGGTCGTCGTCCACCCGCTCGCTTTCAGCGGTGCCGCGTCGGTGACCATGGCCTCCGCTGCGCTTGTCTGCCATACCGCCAGAATACGTGAGCTCCTCCGAGAGTCCCAGACGAATTGGACTAACGTAACTGTGTGAGCAGGAGTCAGAACAGGTCCGGCCCCGGAGTTCTTTACAACCTGTATCAGAAACGACTGCGCAGGGGGTTGGGCTCCGGCCCGCTTCCCGGGCATATCGCGATGATCATCGACGGCAACCGGCGCTGGGCGAAGCAGCTCGGATACACAACGGCAGCCCACGGGCACCGTGCAGGGGCCGCGAAGATGCGAGAGTTCCTCGAGTGGTGCGATGACCTCGGCATCGAGGTCGTCACGCTCTACCTGCTCTCGAGCGACAATCTCAGTTCGCGGTCGTCTGACGAGCTCGGAGACCTCGTCGAGATCATCGCCGACCTCGCCGAAGAGCTGTCGCATTACCGCGATTGGCGGGTGAAGCATGTCGGTTCGTCCACGGGGCTGCCCCAACCCCTCGTCGACGCGCTCGCCGCGGCCGAGGCCAGGACCGTCGGCAAGAACGGGCTCCACATCAACCTCGCCGTCGGCTACGGTGGGCGTACCGAGATCGTCGACGCCATGCGAAGCATCGTCGAGAAACATCACCTCGAGGGCCGAGACCTCACCGAGCTTGCCGGCCTGCTCACACCGGATCTCATCGGTGAGCATCTCTATACGGGCGGTCAGCCCGACCCCGATCTGGTCATCCGAACCTCCGGCGAACAGCGGCTCAGCGACTTTATGCTGTGGCAGAGCGCGCACAGCGAGTTCTATTTCGTCGAAGCCCTCGGCCCCGACCTGCGAGAGGTCGATTTTTTGCGAGCCCTGCGTGACTATTCCCGTCGGCACCGTCGTTTCGGCGGGTGACAACACCGCGTTCCACGGGTGTCCGCACATCGTTCATCTGCAGGCAACGTTCTGTTCTGGCGTGTCCTCCGTGATTTGCGTTTACACGGCGTAACGTCTCACTCATCAGGTATGGCGCCTGATCGAGACGGCCACATATGTTCGACTCGTAACCGCTTGGTGGCTGATCTCGCTGATAAGCCGGGCCGAAGGCTCGGGGTGGGAGTGGTTGTGGCCGCGAGAGAAACCCAGATATCAGCCATCGAGAACGAAAGGCAGTTGCACACACCGGAATCAGAACCGAGCACGCGGAAGCAGACCGAGCGTACCTATGTATTGGATACCTCGGTTTTGTTGTCTGACCCCAAGGCGTTCTTCAGATTCGCCGAGCACTCTGTGGTCATTCCCGTTGTGGTGATCTCAGAGCTCGAAGGAAAACGTCACGACCCCGAGATCGGGTACTTCGCCCGTCAGGCTCTTCGGTTTCTCGATGAGTTGCGCGTCGAACACGAACGGCTGGACTTTCCGGTCGAGGTCGGTGACGGCGGCACGCTGCGTGTTGAGCTGAATCACTCGAGCATGGCGGCACTTCCAAGCGGGTTGCAACTCGGAGACAACGACTCTCGTATTCTCGCCGTCGCGCAGAATCTCGCGCACGAAGGCCTCGACGTGACAGTCGTCTCCAAGGATCTTCCGCTGCGTGTCAAGGCGGCGTCCATCGGCTTGCCCGCGGAGGAGTATCTTGCGGAACAGGCCATCGACTCCGGGTGGACGGGGATGGCGGACATCACGCTCTCAGCCAATGAGATGAGCGATCTCTATGAGAGCGAAGTCGGTGTCTCGAAGACCGTCGAGAACCTCCCCGTGAACACCGGGCTCGTCGTCACCTCTGAGCGCGGATCCGCGCTCGGCCGCGTGACCGGCAGGCGCGAGTTCAAGCTCGTCAGGGGCGACAGGGAGGTCTTCGGCCTGCACGGACGCAGCGCAGAGCAGAGACTCGCCATCGATCTGCTTCTCGACCCGGAGGTCGGGATCGTCTCGCTGGGGGGCCGAGCAGGAACGGGGAAGTCTGCGCTCGCCCTCTGCGCCGGGTTGGAAGCCGTGCTCGAGAGACAACAGCACAGACGCATCATGGTGTTCCGGCCGCTCTACGCGGTGGGCGGGCAGGAGCTCGGTTATCTTCCCGGGGACCAGGGCGAGAAGATGAACCCCTGGGGTCAGGCGGTCTATGACACGCTCGGGTCGGTCATCTCGCAGAATGTGCTCGACGAGGTGATCGAGCGCGGGCTGATCGAGGTCCTGCCGTTGACGCACATCCGCGGACGTTCGCTGCACGATGCGTTCGTCATCGTGGATGAGGCACAGTCACTCGAGCGAAATGTGCTGCTGACGGTGTTGAGCCGCATCGGTCAGAACTCCCGGGTTGTGCTCACCCACGACGTCGCGCAGCGAGACAACCTGCGAGTCGGCCGGCACGACGGTGTCGCATCCGTGATCGAAGCGCTCAAAGGTCACTCCCTCTTCGGGCATGTGACGCTCACGCGCTCGGAACGGAGCTCGATCGCTGCGCTCGTCACCGAACTCCTCGAGGGCAATGAACTGGGCTGATCGATCGGCTCGGTGCGGGTGACCTGAGCCACTCGGCAGTGACGTCTCGACCACCGCACAGAGGTCGGGACGTCACTGCTGTGGATAACGGGCACGGGCGTCGGCGCGCACTCGCTATCGTGTCTGCACATGACCGCCAGCGAACGCGCCGAACGCATCCGTCACGTTGTTGTCGGTGGCGGGTGGCGGCTCGGGATCACGGCTGGCCTTCTCATCATCGCCGTGGTCGCAGCTCAGACGGCGGGCGGAGCGTATGGACTGCCGTTCCTGGCGTGCACCGGTCATCTGGCGTGCGTGACGCCCGATCTGGTTCGCATCGACGTCTCGGAGCACCGCCTGCCGAACCCCCTCGTTCTGCCCGGCTACGTTGTGCTGTGCATCTCGACAGCCTGGTTCTGGCTGCAGAGCGGTGTGTTCCCGATGGTCGCCGTGTGCGCGGGTGCGCTCTGCGGGCTGTTCTTTCTGATGATGCACCTTCTCGGAGGGCTGGGGATGGGCGACGTGAAGCTGGTCGTCCTGCTGGGCTTCGCCCTCGGTCTCGTCGGTGACATCTCTGGGCGGGTGTCACCGCCGGGACTCGGCGGCACCCCCGCGTTGATCGGGGTGCTCGCGATGTTTCTGATCGGCGGAGCCGCCGGGGTTGTTGTGATGCTTCGTCGCTCAGGCAGCCGCCGCACGAGAATACCGTTCGGGCCGTTTATGCTCGTCGGGTTCTGGACCACGACTGTGCTCGTTGCCACGGGAGCGCTCTGAAGGGCGACCGCGCTCCGCGCGGTTCACGCGGTGTCAGTATGACGAGCGGACGGTTCGCCGACCGCCGTTCTGATGAACGAGAGGGTCCGTGCCAGGGCTGTCTGAGCGGCCTCGGTGTCGAGGTCGAACTGGTACTCGTGACCAAGCGCTGGAGCATAGTCGTCGGGCCAGAACAGCGTGGTCACCTGCACGCCGAGCGAGATGAGCTTCTGAGCCAGCGGTTTGGACTGCCCCCGCGTGAGCGGATCTGCGTTGCCACCGCTGATGTACGTCGGCGGAAACGCCTTCGTCACAGAGTCGAGCGTCGACATCTGCGCGATGGCTTCTGACCTCTCGAAATCGCGGGCGCCGGTGTATGCCCAGAGGGTCTCTCTGTCGCCCCAGCCGAACAAGCCGTCGGCGCGCACGAGCGGCAGGACGTCGTAGATGCCGCAGTTCAGGATGACGCCCTTGAGCTGGCCCGGGGTGAGTGACGGCTTTATCCCAACGCGTTCGGCGTAGGGAGGGTCGGTGACGATGAGCGCGATCTGGCTGGTGAGCTGTGCTCCGGCCGAATCGCCCGCCACGATGATGTTGTGCGGATCGACGTGGAGCCGCGCGGCGTTGTCGGTGATGTAGCGGAGGGCATCGTTCAGCTGGTGGACGGCTGTCGGATACCTGTGCTCGGGGCCGACCGAATAGTCCACGCCCACCACCGTGTACCCGGCAGCAGCGATGAGCTTGAAGTAGGGCACGTCGTCCGCTTTGCCGCCGGAGATCCAGGCGCCGCCGTGAGCCCAGACGATCGTCGGCAGGCTCCCACGAGTGTCGTCGGGGTAATACACATCCAATTCGGCGCGCGCATCATGTGGGCGGTACACCTCATTGAGCAGGGTGGTGACCCCTGCGGGGGAGTGGGGCTGCATCGCCCTGAGCACCTTGGATCCGTTCCTGGTGAAGACTCTCCTGATGATGAACGCGCCCGGCACAGGACTCACGATGAACGCGACGACGACCCCGCCGACCAGAACCCCGACGACGCCGACGGCCCACCAGAACACTGTGTCTCCTTCTCCGGCGTCCCTGCCGCACGGCACCGATTTCCCGACGTCTCTTTGCGCGGCATCCTACGAGACCGCCGAACGATTCACCCGTTCACGACAGCCGTCAGTTCGGGTGGGTCATCGACAGCAGGTCGAGCGCGCTGTCGAGTTGTTCCTCTGTGACCTCACCGTTCTGCACAAAGCCGAGGTCGACAACGGCTTCGCGAACCGTGATGCCGTTCGCGACCGAGTGCTTGGCGATCTTCGCCGCTTTCTCATAGCCGATCAGCTTGTTCAAGGGCGTGACGATCGACGGCGACTTGCCGGCCTGGGCCGCTGCGTGATCGACGTTGGCGACCAAGCCGCTCACGGTCTTGTCTGCGAGCACACGTGTCGCGTTCGACAGCAGGCGGATCGATTCGAGCAGCGCTGTTCCCATCAGGGGGATCTGCACGTTGAGCTCGAACGACCCCGATGCACCGCCCCAGGCGACGGCCGCATCGTTGCCGATCACGCGCGAGCAGACCATGAGCACCGCCTCGGGGATGACCGGGTTCACCTTGCCCGGCATGATCGACGAGCCGGGCTGCAGGTCCGGGATCTGGATCTCACCGAGGCCGGTGTTCGGCCCCGACCCCATCCAGCGCAGGTCGTTGCAGATCTTCGTGAGGCTGACGGCTATCGTGCGGAGTGCGCCGGATGCGTCGACGAGGCCGTCGCGGTTCGCCTGGGCCTCGAAGTGGTCTGCGGCCTCTGTGATGGGCAGTTCCGTCTCGGCGGTGAGAATCTCGATGACCAGTTGCGGAAAGCCGAGAGGGGTGTTGATGCCTGTGCCGACCGCCGTGCCCCCGAGCGGAACCTCGGCGACGCGGGGGAGCGCCGTACGCACCCGTTCGATGCCGAGCCTGACCTGCCTGGCGTAGCCGCCGAACTCCTGCCCGAGCGTGACAGGAGTGGCGTCCATGAGGTGCGTCCTGCCGGGCTTCACCGCATCCTTCCACGCCTCGGCCTTCTCTTCGAGGGCGACGGCGAGGTGATCGAGCGCGGGAATCAGCTCGTCGATGAGAGCACCGGTCACAGCGATGTGCACGGATGTCGGGAACACGTCGTTCGACGATTGGGAGCAGTTCACATGGTCGTTCGGGTGCACAGCGCTGCCGAGGCGGGCGGAGGCCAGGGAGGCGAGCACCTCATTCATGTTCATGTTCGACGATGTGCCCGAACCGGTCTGGTAGACGTCGATCGGGAACTGGTCGTCGTGGCCACCCGCGATCACCTCGTCTGCGGCGCCGGCGATAGCGTCTGCGATAGCGCTGTCGAGAACACCGAGTTGCGCATTGGCGATGGCCGCGGACTTCTTGATGCGGGCGAGCGCAGAGATCTGCGCCGACTCGAGCCCGGCGCCCGAGATCGGAAAGTTCTCGACAGCCCGCTGCGTCTGCGCCCCATACAGGGCAGCGGCCGGCACGCGGACCTCGCCCATGGTGTCGTGCTCGATTCGGTACTGTGCGTCCGTGTCTGACACGTGTGCTCTCCTTAACTCTCGATGCGGTGCGACCCTGCGGCGCATCACGTATGCTGTCGAATTGTCTGGTTGCTGATCTATGCCCGGCAGGCGGTGCGGCCGCCGGTTGTCAAGGCTCGCTCCAGCGGGCTCAGCCCGGCTGTTCGTCGTGGATCCCGAGGATGACGTCGGGCACCGCGGTCCCCTCGACGAGTCTGTAGTTGGCGCCGACGATCCCGAGGACTCCGTGTGCAACAGCCTCTGCAATCATCTCAGAGCGCTGAAGGAGCTCGGTGACCGTGTCTCGCAGGTGTTCTCGGCCGACGAGCGTCGAGTCGATCTCTGCGACGCTTCCGCGTGTGAACTCGCTCAGCCCTGAGCTGCGCGCGACCCGTTTAGCTGCTGGCACGATCTGGCTGATCAGCCGGTCGATGTGCGGTGGCAGCTCTGGGGCGTCCGGGGCGAGTGAATCGATGGCCGCCCTGACCGCGCCGCACCGGTCGTGTCCGAGCACGACGATCAACGGCGCGTGCAGGATTTCAACCGCATACTCGATAGACCCGACCACGGAGTCCGAGATCACCTGTCCCGCATTGCGCACGACGAAGAGGTCGCCGAGTCCCTTGTCGAAGATGATCTCGGCGGCCAGGCGTGAATCGGAGCATCCGAAGAGCACAACGTCCGGGGTCTGCGCCTCGGCCAGTCGTGTGCGATCCTCGACGTCCTGACGCGGATGCCGTGGCGTGCCGGCCACGAATCGCGCATTTCCGCGCATCATCTCCTGCCACGCCTTGCCCGGTCGTTTCTGGGGCATCAGTCCTCCGAATTCGTGTTGTGCCTGGTCTGTTCGTTCGCTGTGATCTGCGGGGTGATGGCTTCTGCGACGTCGATGAACTCGGCGTCGTCGGCGGTGCCGAACACGATGAACGTGCTGGTGCCCGCCTCGGTGACGAGCGCATATCGCGCATTGCCGACGTCTGCGCGGGAGTCGCGGTTGTCGTACACCGTCCACGTCACTCCGTCGATCACCGTGGTGGTCGACGCCGGGGTGTTGGCCAGCTCGCCTGCCACCCAGGCTTCGTCGGCAGAGAAACCCTGCGTGATCCCGATGAACTCGTCGCTCGGTGTGATGAGCCCGATGTTCCAGGTCTCGCCGCCGCCGGCCGCCGGCCGGACTTCGGCATAGTTGGCGCTGTATCCGTCTGGAAGCACCGGGTCGGCGAGTGTCTCGTCATACGCCGGCTGTGCGTTCTGGGCGACCTCGGACCAGGTGATCTCCGGCCCAGAAGACACATCGCCGCGCGGAACCGCCAAGACGATGACAACAACGAGGCCCACCGTCACCATGAGCGAGAAAACCAGGTTGTTCACCGTCTGGCGCATACGGTGATGACGCGAGTTCTCAGCCTTGCGGGCGGCGGTCTCTTCTGCTGTCTCTGGGCGCCCGAGCTCGGCGACCACGCGACCGGTCTTCTCGCGTCTGCTCATCGGGCCGGCGGCGTATGGTCTGCCGGCGCCGCGTCGGCGGATCCGGGCGACTGCGCCGCCCGTGCGGCATCGAGTCGTGCCTTCGCGCCGATCAGCCAGTCTTCGCAACGGCGTGCAAGCGATTCGCCCCGTTCCCAGAGTGTGAGGGACTGCTCAAGAGTCGGCGCGCCCTGCTCGAGTTCAGCCACGACGCGAACCAGTTCGTCTCGTGCCTCTTCGTAGCTGAGCGACTCGACGTCTGCGGGCTGGGTCATTGCTTAATCCTATCGCCGGGTGATGACACTCGTATGGTGTCTTCCGGGATCCTCCCTCGAGACTCTGCTGACACGGTTCCGTCTGCGAGCATCAGTGTGATCGTTGTGCCCGCGGGGGCGTCTTCGGCTGATCTCAGCACCCGGCCGCCGTCGACCTGAGCGATGGTGTATCCGCGGTCGAGTGTGCGCTGGGGCGACAGCGCGCGCAGATGGGAACGAAGCTCTGCCACGGTCGTCGAAGCGCGCTCCAGGTGGCGTTCGATGAGTTCGCTGCCCCGCGCGACGAAACGCGTGAGATCCTGCGCTCGGCTGTCGATGATCCAGTCGGCGGTGCTGAGTGCCGGTCGTGACCTGATCTGCTCGATGCGGTGCGCCTCATTCGACAGATACTCGCTCAGCCGCGTGGTGAGGCGTCCGCGAGCCTGCCTGACCCCCGCCAGCTCTTCGGCGACGTCTGGGACGATCCGCTTCGCGGCATCCGTCGGCGTCGACGCCCGCAGGTCGGCCACGTCATCGAGCAACGGCCGGTCGGCTTCGTGGCCGATGGCGCTCACGAGCGGCGTGGCGCACGCGGCCGCCGCTCGAACGACGCGTTCGTCGCTGAAGCCGAGCAGGTTCTGAAAGTCGCCACCGCCCCTGGCGACGACGATGACGTCGACCCGAGGGTCGCGGTCGAGCGTCTCGATCGCCTGAACGACCTCAGGGGCGGTCCGGTCTCCCTGCACGGCCGCGTGGACGACCGTGAACTCAACCGCGGGCCAGCGCAACTGAGCATTGCGCAGCACGTCTTTCTCTGCGTCTGAGTCCTTGCCGGTGATCAGGCCTATGCAGTGCGGCAGGAACGGCAGCCGCTTTTTGCGCGCCGGATCGAACAACCCCTCGGCGGCGAGCGACGAACGCAACCGCTCGAGGCGCTCGAGCAGGTCTCCCAGCCCGACATGCTTCATCTGGAACACCTGCATCGTGAGGGTTCCGCCCTTGAGCCAGTAGTTCGGCTTGACCAGTGCGACGACCCTGTCGCCCTGTTTCAGATCATCCGGAAGCCGAACCCGCACAGACGACCAGATCGTGAAGCTCACCGTCGCGTCTTGTTCCAGATCGCGAAGCTTGCCGTAGACGTTGCCGCCCGAGACGCCCCACTGGGTGATCTCGCCCTCGACCCAGACCGAGCCGAGCCGGTCGATGTAGTCCCTGACCTTGGTTCCGAGCAGCGCGATCGGCCACGGATTGTCGGCTGTCGCAGCGCCGTCTGGCATCGATTCTCTCTCCCACCTGTCGCTCAGCGCCCGCACCTAGACTGGACCACGTGAGTGACGTGACGATCAGCCTTCCCATGCCCAGGGTTCCCGGGGCGAAGAACAGGCTCAAGAATACCCCGGTGGTCGGACACAAGAAGGTTCTTCTTGCCGCACCGCGCGGATACTGCGCCGGTGTCGACCGGGCCGTGATCGCCGTTGAGAAAGCCCTCGAGCACTACGGTGCACCCGTCTATGTGCGCAAGCAGATCGTGCACAACGTCCACGTCGTCGCCGAACTCGAACAGCAGGGAGCGATCTTCGTCGAAGAAGTCGACGAAGTGCCGCCCGGCGCCCACATCGTCTTCAGCGCCCACGGCGTCTCGCCGGCGGTTGTCAACGCCGCCTCGGATCGCGGACTGCACGCGATCGACGCGACCTGCCCGCTCGTGACGAAGGTGCACCGCGAGGCCGTGCGGTTCGCGCGCGACGACTTCGAGATTCTGCTGATCGGCCACGAAGGGCACGAAGAGGTCGAGGGCACGGCGGGCGAGGCGCCCGATCATGTGACGCTCGTCAACAGTCCGGACGACGTTCCCTTCATCGAGGTGAAGGATCCGGACAAGGTGGTCTGGCTCTCACAGACCACGCTGAGCGTCGACGAGACGATGGAGACGGTCAGGCGCCTGCGTGAGCGTTTTCCGAACCTGCAGGACCCGCCGAGTGACGACATCTGCTATGCGACGCAGAACCGGCAGGTCGCCATCAAGAAGGTGGCCGAGGGAGCCGACCTCGTGATCGTCGTCGGATCGGCCAACTCATCGAACTCGGTGCGTCTCGTCGAAGTGGCGCTGGAATACGGGGCTAAGGCCGCCTACCGCGTTGACTACTCGACCGAGATCAGGCAGGAATGGCTCGACGGTGTGACAACCGTCGGAGTCACGAGCGGCGCATCGGTGCCAGAGGTCCTCGTTCGCGAGGTTCTCGAGGACCTGGCCGGTGCGGGATACGCCGACGTGCACGAGGTGAAGACGGCAGAGGAAGACCTGATGTTCTCACTGCCGAAAGAGCTGCGCAAAGACATCAACGGAACGCGTGATTCTCGCGCGCTCGGAGGGAGGACCCGATGAGCGACGCCCGCCAGCGGCCACAGTATGGGGAGTACGCGAGCCCCGAAGAGCAGCAGGCCAGGATTCGGATGCCCGTCGATCACGATGAGGGTGTGCCGGCGGTTGCCCCTGGTGCACGGGAGACACCCGCTGCACAGGTTCCGGCGCAGGCGCCTTCTGGCGCAGCTGACCAGTCGCAGTCCGCAGCGCGCAACGGTGACCGGATGGCCACGTACGTTCTGCTCGGCGTCGGCCTGGCCGTTCTGCTGCTGTCGCTGCCGTCGATGGTTCAGATGCCCACCGCGTTGGATCTCGCCTTCCGCCAGTTCGGCATGGGAGGCTACACATCAGACGGGATCGCGACGGCGATGGGCTGGACGGCGCTCGTTGTGCACGTGGTGTGCCTGGTGGGTGCCTTTGTGCTCGCTCGCCGGTTCCTGGCCGCGCGAAAGCTCGCCTGGTGGATTCCGCTCGTGGCCGGTGTGATCGCGAACGTGGTCTTTATGGTCTGCCTGTTCGTGGCGATGTCCGCAGATCCCGCCTTCACCGAGTACCTCAACCAGGTGCAGCCGTAAGAGTGTCGTTATGGACAAAACAGGGGAGAGCGGGAGTAGCTGTCGAATTATCATGACGCCTCTGGATGATCCCTCACATGACTTCAGCGCCTGACAACAGGATCGGAACCACGCCACCCCGACAAGGCGTGGTGAAGAAGATCGTTCAGATCATCGCGCTCGTGTTGGCCGTCGGGGCTGGGCTCTATCTGCTCTTCGCCCCGTCCTACCGAACCGAGATGTCTGATTCGGCGGGCGACGTGTACTCAGGAACCACAACGATCCTTGAGAACGCCGGCATCTGGGCTATCGTCCTGGCAGCGATCCCCCTCGCAATCGCCGTGTCACCCCTTGTCGTCCCGCCCCGTGCGTGGCAGGCGGTGACGATCGTTGCCACAGTGCTTCTCGCGATATGGGGCGTTGCCGGAATGTGGAGCATCGGCGGCTATTACGCGCCAGCGGTACTGTGTCTCTTCATCTCGATCTTCATCCCGCATCGAAGAGCGGCTCGATACACCTAGACAGCTGCGTCGTTCGCGGCCGGCGGGGAACACGTTGTGTCACGTTGTCCTGATCTGAATATCGCGTATCTATATACTCGATATTCATAGCCCGCGTAACGGGTCTGCGAGGACGGAGTCGTTGATGACGGTGCGAATGAGCCTGCTGGCCATTCTCGATCAGAGCCCGTGCTACGGGTACCAGCTGCGCGCCGAGTTCGACAGGCGCACAGGGTCCCTCTGGCCGCTGAACGTCGGTCAGATCTACACAACTCTCGATCGGCTCGTGCGCGACGGCCTCGTCGAGAAGCGTGAGAGCGACGAACAGGGCCACGTCTATTTCAGCACCACAGTCGAGGGCAGTGCGCAGGTCAGGGAGTGGCTTGCCGCGCCGGCCGCACAGGCAGCCGGCACCAGGGACGAGCTCGCGATCAAACTCGCGATCGCTGCAACGCTCCCGGGTGCGAACGTATCCACTCTGATCGAGGCTCAGCGCGAGTCGTCGCGTGAGGTGCGTGACCGACTGAACGCTGCCGTCTATACACACGGAGACCCGGGTGGTGCAGAGGAGCTCGCGTGGCAGGTTCTCGTTGACTCGATGATCTGCAGCGCCGATGCACAACTCCGCTGGCTCGACCGCGTGGAGCAGCGGCTCGCTGAACGCGCGCCGTCGTCGACCGTGCTCCCGGTGAGCACCGAGGTGAAAAAACGCGGGCGGCCGTCGAAGGTGTCGACCGACGCCTGAAACGTTCTGTTCTGTTCTGTTCTGTTCTGCTGAGCTGAACTGCTCTCGCGGTCTGGTCGCTCCCGTACAGGCGCAAAACGGCGGATGCCCCGGGTTCTGTATCCGGGGCATCCGCCGTTCTTGTCTGTCAGCTCTTGGAGTGGCCGGCCGAACCGAGCTGCCTCGTCGCTTCGACGACGCGTTCGGCCATCGCGGACTCGGCGACCTTGCCCCAGGCGCGGGGGTCGTAGAGCTTCTTGTTGCCGACCTCACCGTCGATCTTCAGCACGCTGTCGTAGTTCGACAGCATGTAACCGGCGATCGAGCGTGTGAAGGCGTACTGGGTGTCTGTGTCGATGTTCATCTTCACCACGCCGTTCCTGACGGCTTCGGCGATCTCGGCGTCGCTCGAGCCGGAGCCGCCGTGGAAGACGAGGTCGAGGGGCAACGGGTCTGTGCCGTACTTGGCCGCGAGGCCGTCTTGGATCTCTTTCAGCAGCTCGGGGCGCAGCTTGACGTTGCCCGGCTTGTAGACCCCGTGCACGTTGCCGAAGGTGAGCGCGGCCATGTACCGGCCGTTCTCGCCGAGACCGAGCGCGTCGACCATCGCTATCGCGTCGTCGAGGGTGGTGTAGAGGTGCTCGTTGATGTCGTGGCTCACGCCGTCTTCTTCGCCGCCGACGACACCGATCTCGACCTCGAGGATCGAACCGATTCCCTTCATGCGGGGCAGGATGCTCTTCGCGATCTCGACGTTCTCATCGAGGGGAACCGCGGAGCCGTCCCACATGTGCGACTGGAACAGCGGGTTGCGGCCCGCTTTCACCTCTTCTTCCGATGCCTCGATGAGCGGGTAGACGAATCCGTCGAGGGCGTTCTTCGGGCAGTGGTCGGTGTGGAGCGCGACGGTGACAGGGTAGTTCTTCGCAACCTCTGTCGCGAACTTCGCGAACGCGATGGCGCCGGCCGCGCGGTTCTTGACGGTCTGGCCGGCGAAGTAGTCGGCGCCACCCGTCGACACCTGGATGATGCCGTCCGAGCCCGCCTCGGTGAGCCCCTGGAGCACGGCGTTGACGGTTTGCGAGCTCGACACATTGAATGCCGGGTAGGCGAATCCCTGTGCCTTGGCGGTGTCGAGCATTTCTGCGTACTGCTCTGGGGTTGCGACGGGCATGGCTGCTCCTTTGAAAACGTTCGTAGGGGTGTGCTCGTTAGTTTAGTGAAGACGGCGGTCCGATGCCCGCAGACGTTAGGCTGGTGGTGGCGCCCCCAGCACGCCGTGAATCGTCTGACGACGCCATTTTCGACACTGTGAGGACACCGTGAACAGCCCTGAGACAGAATCGCTTTTTCTGCACCCGGACCGCAACCTGGCGCTTGAGCTCGTGAGAGCCACAGAGGCCGCCGCGATCAGGGCGGTGCCGTGGATCGGGCGCGGAGACAAACTCGGTGCGGACGGAGCGGCCGTCGACGCCATGCGCAAATTTCTCGGCACGGTCAACTTCGACGGTGTGGTGGTGATCGGCGAGGGTGAAAAAGATGAGGCGCCGATGCTCTTCAACGGGGAGCGCGTCGGCAACGGACGCGGCCCGGCCTGCGACATCGCTGTCGACCCGATCGACGGCACGAGCCTGACCGCTGCCGGCCGGCAGAACGCCCTCTCGGTGATCGCCGTGTCCGATCGGGGAACAATGCTCGATGCCTCGAGCGTGTTCTACATGGACAAACTCGCCGTCGGTCCGGAGGGGGTCGGCGTCGTCGACATCCGCAGGCCGATCGGCGAGAACATCCGGGCATATGCGAAGGCGACGGGCAAGGACGTCGGCGAGGTGAGGGTAGCCGTGCTCGACCGCCCCCGGCACGCCCAGCTGATCGAAGACATCCGCGCGGCCGGCGCCGGCACGCGGATGATGAGTGACGGGGATGTGGCCGGAGGCATCAATGCCGCGAGGTATGAGTCGCGCATCGACATGTGCGTCGGCATCGGTGGCAGCCCTGAGGGAATCGTGACAGCGTGCGCGATCAAGGCGCTCGGCGGCCAGTTTCAAGGCCAGATGTGGCCGCAGAACGACGAGGAACGCCAGAAGGGCATCGATTCGGGCCTCAAGATGGATTACGTCTATGAGGCAGATGAGCTCGTCGCGAGCGACAACACGTTCTTCGTGGCGACGGGTGTCACCGATGGTGGTCTTGTGCAGGGTGTGCGACGCAAGGGTCCCATCATTCGCACCGAGAGTGTTGTGCTGAGGTCGAAGTCCGGAACTATCCGGCGCATCGTCGCAGACCACCTCGCAGCCAAGTGGCTCGACAGCGACTCACCCAGCTCGTAACGACCCGGTCGCGGCGAACCGCTCGCGGCGAACCGCTCGGCGGATGGAGCGTCGTCACTCGAGGCGTTTCGCTATCGAGTCCTCGAAGTCGATCAGAGGGTCGTCTGCCGTCAGCTCGTCTTGTTGCAGGTCGAGCTCGGGGTGAGTCGTGCGGGCGTCTGAATCTGAACCGTCGACGGCCAGTTCGGCGACGAGTTCGTATGCCGTGGCCTCGCGCGCAGTCTCTTCGGCGGGAGAGAGGGTGGGCAGCACCTTCGACTCGTCGAGCATGTTGAGCTTGCGCGCCGAGGGGAGCACCTGGCGTTCGAGCGAGCCGACGAACTTGTTGTAGTTGTTCACTGTCGCCGTCACCGACCGGCCGAGCTTGTCGATGTGACCGGCCATCGTCGTCAGGCGGCCGTACAGCTCGCGGCTGAGGTCGAACAGCTGCTTCGCCTCTTGTGTCACCACGTCTTGCTGCCAGCTGAAGGCCACAGTCTTCAGCACGGACCAGAGGGTGACCGGCGATGAGAGCGCCACCCGCTTGCTGAAGGCGAACTCCATGATCGTCGGGTCGGCCTCGAGCGCGGATGACACCAGAGATTCGCTCGGGATGAACGCGATCACCATCTCGGGGCTGGCGTCGAGGCCGTCCCAATAGGACTTGCTGCCGAGTGCGGTGATGTGGTCTCGCACGGCCTTGACGTGCGCCTTCATCAGCTGATCGCGTCTCGCAAGCTCCGCCTCTGAGGCCGTGGACGGAATCGCGCTCGCCTCGAGAAAAGAGTTGAACGGCGCCTTCGCATCGACGGCTATGCTCTTGCCGCCCGGCAGGTGCACGACCATGTCTGGGCGGCCCGCGCCGCTGTCAGAGGTGATGCTCGACTGCACGTCGAAGTTCACGCGCTGCAGCAGCCCGGCGGCTTCGACCACGCTGCGCAGCTGGGTTTCGCCCCAGACGCCGCGGGTGCTGTTGTTCTTGAGCGCGGCCGCGAGTGACTCGGCCGTTGAGCGCAGCCGTTCCTCTGACTCCGTCGCAGACTTCAGCTGCTGTGAGAGCTCTCCGTGCTGCTGCACACGCTGCGTCTCGAGATCCGTGACCTTCTTCTGCATCTCGTGCAGGCTTTCGCGAACGGGAGCGAGCGCCTGCAGCACCTTGCTCTCGGCCTGCTCCCTGGCTTCGCGTTCTGCCTGCTCGGCTCGGTGGCGCTCCACGAGCTCACGGTACTGGGCCTTCTGTGCGTCGATCTGTTCCCGCAGCTGGCTCGCCGTGGCATCCGCCGCCGCCAGCCGGGACTGCAGCACCGACCGGCTCTGGGCCTCGTCTGAGAGCAGGGCGGCTCGTGCCTGCGCCTCTTCGGCGCGCACGGCCTGAAGCTCGCCCGCATGGCGTATCTCGATGAGCGCGAGATCGTCTGCGGTCGGGCCCCCCGACCGGTTGAGCCTGCGCGCAGCGAGCAGCCATCCCACGAGTGCACCGATGGCGATACCGGCGAGAAGGCCGATGACGAGTGCGAGTATCAGGTCCATGCATCAAGTGTCGCAGTGACCTCTGACATTGCCCGTTGCCCGCGTGGCGAGCCGCGCTGACGGCTGTTCGGTGGCGGGCCGGTACGATGGAGCCTCGTGGCTCTTACAATCGGAATCGTCGGCCTGCCCAATGTCGGCAAGTCGACCCTCTTCAACGCACTGACCAAAAACCAGGTTCTCGCGGCGAACTACCCGTTCGCGACGATCGAGCCGAACGTCGGTGTGGTGAACCTGCCAGACCCCAGGCTCGACGTTCTCGCTCGCATCTTCGCAAGCGAACGCATCCTGCCCGCCACCGTGTCGTTCGTCGACATCGCGGGCATCGTGCGCGGTGCGAGTGAGGGCGAGGGGCTCGGCAACAAGTTTCTGGCGAACATACGTGAGGCGGATGCCATCGCCCAGGTCGTGCGCGGATTCAGCGACGCAGACGTTGTGCACGTCGACGGCGAGATCAACCCCGCGAGCGACATGGAGACGATCAACACCGAACTGATCCTCGCCGACCTCGAGACCCTCACGAAGGCAGAGGCGCGCTTCGAGAAAGAGGTGCGCGGCAAGAAGCTCGATCCGATCGTGCTCGAGACCGCCAAAGCGGCGAGGGCGTATCTCGACACCGGCAAACCGCTCTCGTCGTCGAGCATCGACCTCGAGCCCATCAAAGACCTGGGGCTCTTGACCGCGAAGCCGTTCATCTATGTCTTCAACGTCGATGAAGAGGTGCTGACAGACGACGCGAAGCGTGCAGAGCTGGCGGCGCTCGTCGCGCCGGCGCAGGCGGTGTTCCTCGACGCGAAGATCGAGTCTGAGCTGATCGACCTCGATCCAGAGGATGCCGCCGAGCTGCTTGCGTCGACGGGGCAGACCGAGTCCGGCCTCAATCAGCTCGCGCGCATCGGCTTCGACACGCTCGGACTGCAGACCTACCTCACCGCCGGACCGAAAGAGACCCGTGCGTGGACGGTGCCGAAGGGGGCGAAGGCGCCCCAGGCGGCCGGGGTCATCCACACCGACTTCGAGCGCGGATTCATCAAGGCCGAGGTCATCTCGTTCGATGATCTGGTCGAGACCGGCTCGATCGCCGAGGCGCGTGCGAAGGGCAAGGCGCGTGTCGAGGGCAAGGACTATGTCATGCAGGACGGTGACGTGGTGGAGTTCCGGCACGGAGGGCAGTCTGGGAGCGGCAAGAAGTGATCGCCCGCAGCCGCATGTTCAGCGCTCCGTCTGCGGCCGCCTGCTGACGCGGATCGTGACCCATGACCGCCAGGAAGACCAGGCAGTACGTCGCCACTGCGGTTGACTCCCTGACGCTCGCGATCGAGCTGTTCAACCGGCCGAGCCCGACCGGGCGTGAGCACGCCACGGTCATGATGGCGGCCCACGCCTTCGAGATGCTGCTCAAGGGCGCGATCTACGAGGAGCGCCAGAAGGTCAGATTCTCAGGCAGCGACAGGTCGTTCGACCTCGGCAAGTGCGTGACGGTGGCGGAGACCTCGCTGGGCATCATCGACGCGGGCGACCGGGTCGTGCTGCTGGCTCTGAAGGAGGACCGGGACGCCGCGACCCACGACGTCATCGCGATGAGCGACGACGTCCTGTGGCTGCACCTGCGGTCCGCGGTGACCATCTTCCGCAAGGTGCTCTTCGACCTGACCGGGCAGGACCTGACGGACGTGATGCCGGGGCGCGTGCTACCGGTCTCGGCGAGCCCGCCCACGGACGTGGGCCTCGTGGTGGGCAAGGAGGTCGAGCAGATCGCCGAGCTGCTTCGGCCCGGTCGACGCCAGAGCGCCGACGCTCGCTCCCGTCTGCTCCCGCTCATGGCGCTCGACCGGGCGGCTCGCGGGGAGACCGAGCCGCCGAGCGAGACGGAGATCAACCGGGCTCTTCGTGATCTCAAGGCGCAGAAGCCCTGGGCGTCCGTGTTCCCGGGGGTCGTCGGCCTGCAGCTCGTCGGCGGGCCGCGCCCGTCCGATCAGGTGCAGGAGATCAGCCTGAAGATCGACCCCAAGCGAGGGGACCTCGCCGTCCGCCTGGCGGAGGACGGCGAGGACGCCCTGGGGTACCGCGAGGTCGACACGTTCGACCGGTACTCGCTCAAGCTCAGCAAGTTCGGGGAGAAGCTCGGCCTGACAAGGCACCAGGGGCTCGCTGTGATCCACGCGCTGGATCTGCGATCCGACCCCAAGTGCTATCGCGAGAAGCTCACGAGCAACGGGCATGTCCAGTTCCAGGGGCTCACGAACATCGCGCTGGAACGCGCGAAGAAGGCCATCGCCGAGGGCATGGACGTGGACGCCGCAGTCGTCGCCTACAACGCGAGCGTCGCGGAGCGGTCGAAGCGCAGGTCTCCTCGGCGCTGAGGACGCCTTCGACGAACTTCGCTGCGCGTCTTCTACGTGAACAGTGCCGAGCGGTAACGACTGAGTTCCGGCACGGAGGGCTATCAGAGAAGTAGAATGGATGCGTGGCCGACGCACCGCTCCGCGCAGCGATATACCTGCGCGTCAGCCAGGATCGCGAGGACAACCGACTTGGTGTCGACCGGCACCGTAAGGCAGCCGAAGAGCGGATCTCGCAGCGCGAGTGGTCGTTGGTGGACGTCTACGAGGACAATGACACCAGTGGCTCCGGCAGCAAGACGCGTCCGGGCTTCGAGCGGCTTCTCGTCGACGTCGAGCGAGGCCTGATCGATGTCATCGTCGCGCAGGAGTGGCCTCGCCTCGAGCGCAACCCGATCGATCGCATCAGAGTCATCGAGGCTGCGCAGCGGCACGGCGTCCTGCTGACCTTCGTCAAGGGCATGGATGTCGACTGCTCGTCGGCCATCGGCCGCATGATGGCCAACTGGCTGTCGTCGCAGGCTCGCGCCGAGATCGAGATCAAGGGCGAGCGCCAGTCGCTCGCCCAGCTCCAGCGCGCTCGGCAAGGGAGGCCGCCGAAGGGGCAGCGTCCCGTCGGCTACCTGACGAACGGCGACGTCGTCGAGGAGGAGGCCGCCGCTGTCCGCGAGGTATACAGGCTCTTCGCGATCAAGGACGGACCAACGATCGCATCGCTGGCCGCGGCCCTCTCCGGCGGTGATGGGCCCGAGGTCCCCAAGAGCGTCCCGCATCTGCCTCGCCACAGCCGCACAGTCATGATCGAGCGGAACGCGCGCCGAGTCGCGGAAGGGCTCGCGCCGAAGCCCGTGCCCGACGACGGGCCATGGCACAGCTCGACCGTGCTCGGCATCCTCCGCAACCCTCGCTACGCCGGCTACTCGGTCTACACCGACCGCATGGACCGGACCAAGAACAAGCGCCAGAGCTGGTACGCGCAGATCGTCCGGGACGAGGACGGCGAGCCCGTCCGCGGCCAGTGGGAGCCGATCGTCGACGAGATGACGTGGTGGAGCGTGCAGGAGCGTCTGAACGAGCCGTCCCGGATCACCAACCGCTCGGGATCCACGGCCCGCAAGCACCTCGGCGCTGGACTGTACCTCTGCGGCCTCTGCGAGAAGCCGGTGAGGACCGGCTCCGCTCGGTACCGGTGCGCCGCCTGCGGCATCAACCGCACTCGCGAGCACGTCGACGACTGGGTCCTCAAGCTCATCCGCGCCCGCCTCGCCAGTCCCGACCTCCACGATGTGATTCCGACCGGCGACGAGCCCCGCGTGCAGGCCATGCAGGCCGAGATCGGCACCAGGCAGGCCAAGATCAAGCGCGCCGCCCACGACTACGACGAGGAGATCATCGAGGGCTACGACTACAAGCGCATCAAGGATCGCGAGCTCACCGCCATCGCCGCGCTGGAGGCGGAGCGCCGCTTGCTGACCGCCACGACCGACCTCGGGGGAGTGCTGGACGCCAAGGACCCGGTGAAGGCCTTCGAAGACGCCGACCTGATGATAAAGCGCCGGGTCATCGACTTCTTCTGCACCGTCCGGCTCTACCCGCACCCTCAGGGAAGGAAGATTTTCGACCCCGAGACTGTGCAGGTCTTGCCGAAGCAGTAGCAGTGCAGGGGCTATGCAGTGACGTCGAGGAACTCCGAGATCAGCGTCGACATCCACGGCACCGCAGTGACGCCGAGGCGGATGGCGCTGCTGCGCCCGGGGATCTCGACCCGCGACTGCCCCGCGACCTTCTCCTCGGGGCCGATCACGTAGGACCAGAGCCGCATCCAGACGTCCTGCTCGTTGATCGCGTAGCCCGCCGCCTGGTGGTACCCGTTGCGCCCGACGTACGACCCGGACCAGGAGAACTTGCACTCCAGGAGGAGCGCATGGCCGCGGTCGGGGATGTACAGCGCGACATCGGAGCCGATAGCCGAGTCGGATCCGCGCACCGGCCTGACGACCTGCCGGTAGGCCGCCGGCCCGAACCCGTAGTGCTCGCGGGCACCCGCGGCCTCGAACCACACGTCGACCTTCGTCCCGTCGGGCATCGCCGCGACGAAGTTGGGGCCGGAGGCCCCCGCGCCCATCGGGGCCCGCCAGCGGATCGAGGCCCCTTCCGCGCGGAGCGCCATGAGCGCATGGCCGAGGACCGCGAGGTGGTAGAGCCGCCACCGAAAGTCCGGATCCGGTGCCAGCAGTTGCAGCGCGAACCAGTTCAGATCGGTCTCCGACCGCACGATCTTCGCCGTGACGGGCTCGATCTCGGACCACGGCCGACCCGAGGTGCGGAGGGACTCGAGGTCGTGCCGATCGGGCCGCGGGAGGTCCTCCGGCACGTCGGTGAGGGCCAGCGCCTCGCGCGCTGCGGCCAGCGGGACGTCGATCGCCTCCTCCGACTCGTCCAGGGCCCCGGTGCTGCGCGCAGCGGCGACGATGCGGTCCAGCGCCGCGACCGTCCAGGAGAGCGTGCTCACGGTGACGTCCGCGATCTCGCGCTCGCGCAGGCGGGTCACGTAGGAGTGGGCCGGCCAGCCGAAGCGCCGCGAGGTCTCGCGCCAGTCGACCCGACCGTGCGGGACCTGCGACACGAGCGTCCGGGCGGTCGACGCGATGGGCAAGTGCGGCAGCCATTCATCGAGGGACTGCGGCCATCTCTGCAGGTCGGCACGCACGTGCTCGAGCAGGATCCTTCCCGCGCGGCTGCGGATCGACTTCTCGTCCCAGTCGCGATCGATCCCGTCCGGGTCGTCCACGGCCCCGAGCGCCTGGAACAGGCTGCCCTGGCCTGACCAGCCCGACAGGACGTAGGCGACTCCCTCGATGGGGACCGAGAGCGCTGTCAGCCCAGCGTGTTCCGATGGCTCGTGATCCACGACCATCCGTCCTCCGAGATCGCGCCGTCGTCGACCAGTCGCGCGCCCAGCGCGTCCAGGGTCGCGTCGTCGTACGCGGCGACGTACTTGCCCAGGTTCATCACGTAGGCCTCGGCGATGAGTTCCGCGGGGTCGTTGACGGCAGGGTCGTCGTCGACGACGTACTCGGCGATCCTCAGGAAGATCGCCGGCCCCAGCTGCGTGTGCGGGTCGGTGTAGTGGGCCGCGTAGAGGCCCGAGACGGCGTCGCTGAGGTCCTGGTCGAGGTCGGGGAACTTCTTGGACAGGAGCGTGGTGAACGACGCCGTGTCCAGCGCCGGCACAGGGATCACGACGAACCGCCTGGACAGGGCAAGGCCCATGCGGAATACACGCTGCGCGTCCGCCGGGTTGTAGGTGCCGAACAGCCTCCAGGACGAGCCGGCGCTGTACTTGCCGTCGTCGACGGAGGACGTCGGATCGTCCGTCCAGTCCAGGGACACGGGCTTCCCGCCGTGGGCAGCGTCGCGCCCGATCTCGACGTTCTGCAGCGACAGCCACGTGAGCAGCGGCCCCATGATCTTGTCCATGTCCGCGCGGTTCGTCTCGTCCAGGACGAGCCAGCGGTCCTCGGCCACCGCGTTCGGGAGCGTCCCCGGCGACCACCGGAGAGTGCCCGAGTCGTCGGGGGCGAGCCCGCCGATGAGGTCGAACGCAGACCACGACTCGTCGGGCGTGCGCCAGATCGGATCCGGGTCGAAGCCCGGCTCGAAGCCGAACGACTCTGGGTCCGACCTGACCTGCTCGGTGACCCACGAGACCAGCGTGCCCTTGCCCGTCCCCGGAGGGCCGACGAGGAGGATGAACGGGAAGCGGGCGACCGCACGGCGGATCATGCGCTCTGTGCGCTTCTCGATCACCATCGTGGTCGGGGCCTGCTGCCCGGGCGTCGACGATGCCTTCGGAGGCGTCTGGATCGTCGTGGTCGCGACCGGCCTGAGGGACTCGGGCAGCGCCGCCATGGACCACTCGGGCATTGCGATCAGGGACTGGCCCAGGGTCACGGAGCTGTCCGTGATCTCGTCGTACTCGCTGGACTGGAGCCCCAGGATCTCCTGCGCCTTCGCGTGCGCGTCGCTCCAGGTCGCGGCCTGGGGGAAGTCCTCGTTCCGGACGAGGAGCGCCGTCAGCGCCTCCTTCGACGGCTTGTCCGGCGACGCCGCGACCAGCAGGCTGCGAGCGTTCGGGAGCAGGCCCTGACGGATGTCGCCGTTGGTGAACAGCGAGCTCGCCAGCGTGCTCTTGCCTCGCGACGCCTGGTTCCAGACCGTCTTGCGGCCCGAGCTGTCCACCTGGGACCAGGTGTAGCGGAACGGCTTCAGTCGACCTTCCTCGTCCTGCGGGTCGAGCGTGAAGAGCTGGTCGACGACCTCGTTCGCCTCCTTGGTGCCCGGGTCCGCGATGCCCTGGGCGGCGAAGACCATTCCTGTGAGCAGCGCCTCCCACGCGGACGAGACCTTGGTCTGGTACTGATCCTTGTCGTGGAAGTACGTCAGCGCCGCCTCCATGGCGGCTTCGCTGATGCGGGCCATCCCATCTCCTGTCGTGGGCGTCGAGAATGCTCAGAGATGAGCGTCACCGACACAACCGTACCTACCACGGCGCTGCCTGCCCGGGAGGCTGGCGGGAGCGCCTTACGATGGATCCATGCCGGAGACCCCCTCGACAACGATTCAGCCGCGCACTCCGGTGTCCACCCTCGACCGCGCCCGCTACCTCGACTCCGACCGGACCTTCGCGATCGCGGAGGTCGCTCCGCTCGTCGGCATGCAGGCCACCTTCATCAAGCGCGTGGTCGGCCACGACCGCGAGCTCTCGGTGGCCGACGTCATCCTGCTCCTGGACCAGGACGCCTTCGCTGAGACCTTCGTCCCGCGCTCCAAGGTCCTCGACTACCTGATGCGGGATCGCGAGGACGCGGTCGAGCAGGACTACGAGAGCCCCGAGCGCTATGACCTCGTGCACGAGGATTGCCTCTCGTTCGTCCGCCGCGTGCCGGACGAGGCCGTCAACTGCATCGTCACGTCGACGCCGTACTGGGCCATGCGCGTCTACAAGGAGTCCCGAACGATCGCATGGGCCGACGGCGACCTCGCCCCCTACGGGCACGAGCAGACGCCCGAGGGCTTCGTGCGGCACACCACCGAGATCCTGCATGCGCTGTCGCGCGTGCTGACCCAGGACGGCTCGATCTGGTGGAACGTGATGGACACTTTCAACACGCGGACTCAGATCCGCGGGTCGGCCGTCGAGGCACTGCGCGCCATGCAGGGCGGCGACCACTACAAGGTGTGGAGCGAGCACGAGTACCGCCGCTACAGCGCCGGTCACTCCTATCTGAAGGACGGCGAACAGGTGGGCATCCCGGCGATGATCGCGCAGCGCGCCTCTCGCCTCGGCCTGTTCGTGAAGGGCACCATCACCTGGGCGAAGACCGCGACGCTGCCCGAGCCTCAGAAGTCCCGCGTCTCGCGGCAGCTCGAGTACGTCATCCACATCACGAAGCAGCGCACGCCGAAGTTCGACAAGGACGCGTACTCGCGCCTGTCCACGGCCATGGGCGGCCGCAACCAGCTGCTCGAGACGGCGAAGCTCTCCGACGTGTGGGTGATCCCGACGTCGAGCGGCGGCGACGGGCACGGCGCGCAGTTCCCTCTCGCACTCCCGGCGCGCTGCATCGGCCTGTCCACGGACCCGGGCGACGTCGTGCTGGACCCGTTCGTCGGCTCGGGGACGTCCGTCGTCGCGGCGCTCGCCCTGGGGCGTCGAGGGATCGGCACCGACACGGCGCGCGAGTACCTGGCCGTTGCTGAGAGCAAGGTCCAGTCGCTCGGCGCGCCGAAGAAGCGCGGCGCTCAGCCTGTGGAGGCGAACCTCCCGGAGTTTCGGGCGATCTAGCCTGCCGTGCTCGGCCACGTCTCCGCGTCGTAGCGACCCACGGCCTCGATGTGCTCGGCCCGGGCTTCGAGCCACTCTGCCACCGACTCGTCGCCGTCCCAGTCGTCCACGGCGTGCCGCAGCGCTGCGGCGGCCACCTCGGCGGCCAGGCGCTCGGTCGCGGCGGTCGAGCGCACGGTGAACTCATGGGAGATAAATTGCTGGCCGCCGCGTCTGCTTCTGAGCGAGGGAGCGGCCCACGGCTCCGAGTAGCCCCTCCATCCGCACGTGCAGGTCGGGATCAGGTCGCCTTCGAGCTCGGCAAGGATCTCCTCGAGCCCATGTCTCACCGTCAGGTCGGTGAGACCCCTTAGCCCCTCGTGGGCGCGGCCGGCCTTCGCCCTGGCCTCGTCGGAGAGCTCCTCCGCCAGCACCCAGCCCTCGAAAGCGTGCCCCTCCAGATCGTCCCGTCCTCGTCGTGCTGTCATCCATCCAGTCTCGCCCGGAGGGCGGTCAAATCAGGTGAGCACTCCAGAAACTCGTCAGCGCAGGTCGGAGAACGGGTCCACGATGCTCTGAGCGCCGTGCTCGGGGCAGACGAACGCGATGCTCACGCCGGTGCCGTCCGCGCTGAGCGACGGGTCCGGCTCACAGTCCCCACCGCAGACCGAGCAGGTCCGGTACGCATCATCTGTCGGCACCCGGACCTCGAGCCCGTCCGGCCCGTCAAGGCTCTCGTACTCGAAGCTCACGGTCGCTCCACGGTGGCGGGCTCGTCGAGCCACTCCGGCTCGGCGCGACCCAGCCCCTCGGCTACGGCGGTCGCCGTCTCCCGCCAGGCCCTCGCCACGGCGTCCAGGCGCTCGGTTCCCGTCGCCTCCGCGAGGTCCCGCGCGCACGCCTCCTGGTCGGCGGGCGACAGCGCGCGCGTCCAGTCGAGGTCCTCCGTCATGTCCTCGATTCTAGGTCACCTCCGAGCGCACCCTTCGGTGGCAATCGGCGTGAGGTCGGGTTCGAACGTGTCGCGCAGCCGGGGTACCCAGATCACGGCGACGGTACTGAGGACGCCCACGGTGCCCAGCGCCGCGAGCACGGCGGGGACCAGGCCGGCGGTGTTCCCCGCCCAGCCGACCGCCAGCACCGTCGCTGCGGAGACTGTGTAGGTGACGGCGGCGTAGAGCGAAGCGAGCGAGCCCTGGCGTGATGGTGTCGCGCCGCGCGTCAGGGCGACGAGTGCGGCCCGGAAGGAGACGCCGACGCCGGCCCCGAGGACCGCGAACCCCGCGATGGCGAGGGCGTCGAGGGCCAGCCATGCGCCCGAGAGGATGCCCGCGATGCCCATTCCCATTGCCACGGCACCGCTGACCCATGGCGCGATGCGGGCGATGGCAGGGCTGGCCAGCTGCGCGGCCGCGCTGGTGCCGAGCAGCAGCGTGGGTCCGATCGCCTGCACCAGGGGCTGCCCGAGGTCTGCGAACACTGTCGCGCCGAACACGACGGCAACGCTCGTGGCCGCCCAGGCGATCGTCCCGGTGGCGAACATGCGCACGGCCCGCCGGCCGATGCGCGCGGGGGCCGGCGTCCCCGGCACCACGGCAAGGTCCGCGCGGTTGGCGTCGCGGCGCGCTCTCAGCACCACGATGGCGGCGAGGAGCAGCGCCGCGACGATGGCGGCGTGCCCCAGGAACACCGCCTGCGGGGCGGCCTCGCCCACGAGCGAGACCACGAGCTGCGACGCTCCGGCCCCGAGCACTCCGCCGACGAAGTTCCCTGTCGCCGTGACGGCCCGGCCCTTCGCGCCGATGGCGGCGACGACGAGCGCGGACGCGGCACCAGTGCCCAGGCCGCCGGAGAGCCCGGCGCAGACGCGGCCGGCGAGGATCGACCACTCCTGGGCGTGCGCGAGCAGCAGGTCGGACGCGATGAGCAGGGCCAGGCTCGCGAGGAGGAAGGGCGCGGCGCGGTGGGCACGGCCGGGCCGGGCGAGGAAGAACAGCGCGCAGACCAGCACTGCGACGTAGAGCACGAACGTCAGCGACAGCACCAGCGGGTCGAGGCCGAGCTGGTCGCGATAGATCGGCAGCAGGGGATTCACCGCGTTGGATCCGGCGAGCAGCATCGCGAAGGACGACCCGACGACGATCGACTGGGCAACGGCAACGCGGCTGTCGGAACTGCGCTGCGCTCTGGTGGTCTCGGCCATGCGGGCCACGCTAGGCGAGGCGATGCCAAACACCTAGTGCATGTCTCGCCGCTGCCATACGCTTGGGTTATGGATTGGACCATCCGGGAGCTCAGAGTGCTCGTCACCGCGGTGGAGACGGGCTCGTTCACGGACGCGGCAGCCGAGCTGCACGTCTCGCAGGCGGCGGTCTCGCGCACCATCGCCTCCCTGGAGCGCGGCGTCGGCGCGCAGCTCCTGCGCCGAGTGCCCCGAGGGTGCGAGTTGACGAGCGCCGGACGGCAGGTGCTGCCGGAGGCCCGGCGCGTGCTCGCCGAGGCGGACCGGTTCGAGCAGTTCCTCAGGACCCGGCACGCGCGGCTCCGGCTCGGGTACGCCTGGGCCGCGCTCGGGCACCACACGGCGTCGTTCCAGCGCCGATGGGCGGCGGAGCACGAGGCGGTCGAGCTGGAGCTGGTGCGCCACAACTCGCCGACCGCGGGCCTGGTCGAGGGGCTCTGCGATGTGGCGATCGTTCGTCGTCCCGTCGATGAGAGACGGTTCGAGTCCGTGGTCGTCGGTCTCGAACGGAGGCTCGTGGCCTTCGCATCCGACGATCCGCGGTGGGCGCGACGGCGACAGCTGAGCATGGCCGAGATTGCAGAGCGCACCGTCGTGATCGACCCCCGCGTCGGAGCGACGAGCGAAGAGCTCTGGCGAGGCACCGGACGACCGCCGCAGTTCATCGAGTCGACCGACGTGGACGGCTGGCTCGACACCCTCGCCGCTGGCCGCGGAGTCGGCACCACGTCCGAGGCGACGGCGCATCACCATTCGCGGACCGGGGTCAGCTACCGTCCCATCAAGGACGGCCCCCGCATCCCGGTGCGGCTGGCGTGGTGGCGCGACTCCCGCCCGGCAGGGCTCGCCGACCTCGTCGACGCGGTGACCCGGCTCTACGCGGGTGGGGCGACTAGCCCTTGAGCAGCTTCATCGTCTGGTGCGAGTCGACGCGGAAGACCGCCGGCAGCGCTGTGAGCTTGTGCATCTGGAACTGCTCGTACTCTTCGACGTCGCGCACCATGATCCGCAGGAAGTAGTCGGGGTTGCCGAAGACCTTCCTCGCCTCGACCACCTCGTCGAAGGCCGACACCGCGCTCTCGAACTCCGCGATCGTCTGGGTGTCGGTGCTCCTGACCTCGACCGCCGCGGTGACCTCCAGGCGACGCCCCAGCTTCTCGTGGTCGATGACCGCCCGGTAGCCGGTGATCACGCCATCGGCCTCGAGCCGCCGCACCCGTCGCAGGCACGGCGCAGGCGTCAGGCCCACCTTCTCGGCGAGCTCGAGGTTGCTCATGCGGCCGTCCGCTACCAACTGCTCAAGGATTGCGTGGTCGAGCGCATCAGGTTCCTTCATAGTGCGCATTCTCTCCCAGGCTCGCGCACTTCGGCAACCATAGTTCGCGATATCTTCCCTACCATTGCAGGATGGAAGAGTCAGTTGCCAGCCTTGGCGAGCGAACAGGCCCGAGCGTGCCCAAGGAGGCCCTCGCAGGCATCCGCATCGCGTTGCCCGCCGGGGTCGCGATGGCACCCCTGGGCATGGCGCTGGGTGTGCTCATCTCGCAGTCCGGCCTGCCGTGGTGGACGGCTCCGCTCTTCACGGGCGTGATCTTCGCCGGGTCTCTGGAGTTCCTGCTGGTCGGCATGGTCGTCGCGGCCTCTCCTCTTGCCTCGGTGGCGCTGACGGCGCTGCTGGTGAACTTCCGCCACGTCTTCTACGCGTTGTCCTTCCCGCTGCACCAGATCCGCTCCCGTGGCCTCCGCGTCCTGAGCACCTACATCCTCTGCGACGAGGCATGGGCGCTGACCGCGCACCCCGAGGCCCGCACTTGGACCGGCGCACGCATCCTCGGCATCCAATCGGTGTTCTACGTGAACTGGGTCGTCAGCGCCACCGTCGGCGTGCTCGCTGGTTCCCTCATCCCGCCGAGCGTCGTCGGGCTGGACTTCGCGATCACCGCGTTCTTCGTCGTCCTCGGCATCGACGCCTACCGCGCCCGTCGCTCCGTACCGATCCCGCTGATCGCTCTCGCCTGCGCGCTGTTCTTCGCCGTGTTCGCCGGCGACTCCATGATCCTGTCCGCGATGGGAGCCTTCGTCGCGGTACTGCTGGTCTCCTACGTCTGGAAGCGCTGGAGGGTCTGCCGTGGATGACGTCCAGTACCTTCTCACCGTCACGTTCGTCGCAGCCGCGGTGACCTGGGGGCTGCGCGCCCTGCCGTTCGCGATCCTCGCCCCGCTGCGCCACAGCGAGCTCCTGCCGTACCTCGCGGAGCGCATCCCGGTCGGCGTGATGGTGATCCTCACCGTCTACACGCTCCGGCACGTCGAGATCGTGGACGCCTCGAGCGTCATCCCGGCAGCGATTGGAGTGCTCGCGACCGCGGCGCTGCACCTCTGGAAGGCGAACATGCTCCTGAGCATCGCCGGGGGCACGGCCAGTTACGCAGTCCTCGTGTCTACCGTGTTCAGCGCGAGCTGACGACCGCCTACACGATCGGAGTCGGCGTGCCCACGGCCTTCGGGTGCCGGGCGCACACCGGCGCGACGAGCTCCGGCAGCGGGACGCCGAGGGCATGGGCGATGCCGTGAAGGGTGCTGATCTTCGCGGCGACCCGGCCGGCCTCGATTTGAATGATCGACTTCCGATGCACGTCGGCCGCCTCAGCGAGCCGGTCGATCGACATGCCCCTCTCGCGGCGCAGGCGCGCGATCTCGACGCCGAGGGCGCGCAGGTCGGGGACGGGAGCAGGCATGCCTCCCACGCTCGCGGAGGCGCGTTCAGTGCACAGTAGCGTAAACGCGCCTATTGCTTGATAGGTTCTGCTCGTACACGAGAAGAACTCGCGCAGGGGGACTGCATTGACGACCAAGACCGCGTTCAGCAAGCACGGCAAGATCCTCACGGCGGCCTTCGGACTCGCAGGAGTCGTGCTCGCGCTCACCGGCTGCTCCGGCAGCCCCGACATCGACGGCACCTACTTCACCCACCACAACAACGACAGCGCGCAGGCGGTCATCAGCGGCTCGACGATCGAGCTCTACATGATCGACTGCGTCGACGACCAGCCCGCGGCGGCCGACGAGCCCTCGCTGACCGGGAAGCTCAACGGCGACTTCACCGAGCTGACTCTGCAGGACGAGGACGAGCCCGTCGCGATCAGCATCTCAGACGGCGTCCTCACCATCGGCGGCGAGGTGTACACGCAGATGAGCGAGGCCGAGGGGCTGGCCGCCAGCCACGTGTGCAGCTGATCCGATGCCCGCTGAGACGAGAGAGAAGGACACAACGGACATGACCAGCACCAGGACCGCATCGGCGACGCGGCACAAGATCGCCGCGACCGTTGTCGGCCTGGCCGGCGTCATGCTGGCGCTCACCGGCTGCGGCGCGCAGAGCGTCGACGGCGAGTACTGGAACCACCAGGGCGACGAGAGCACCCGGGTCGTCATCGACGGCTCGACCTTCGAGATCTACGAGCTCGAGTGCGCCGACTCGGTGCCGACCATCCCTGCCGAGCCCACCACGACGGGCGAGGTCAACGCGGACCGCACCGAGATGACGGCCACCGTGGACGGAGAGCAGATGAGCGTTCCGATCCACATCTCAGACGGCGTGCTCACGATGGCAGGACAGACCGCGACCCAGATGAGCGAGTCCGAAGGGCTGGCCTCGAGCCATGTCTGCGACGGCGGCGTCGACACGGACGTCGACACCTACTGACCCGTCGCGGAGCTCGCCTAAGCCCCAACGTCAGCGGCGCTCAGCCGCGGAGGCATCCCCGCTGACGAGCCCGTGCGAGTACGCGGCGATGACGAGCTGCGCCCGGTCCCGGGCGTGGAGCTTGGACCGCAGGGCCCCGATGTGGGCCTTGACGGTGTGCATGGTGACGGTCAGCTCGCTGGCGATCTCCGCGTTCGACAGCCCACGGGCGATCAGAACCAGCACTTCTTCTTCTCGGTCCGTCAGCCCGGCGGGGCGGCGCGGGGCGGTGGTCCTGGGGCGCTCGACATAGTGATCGACGAGGCGGCGCATGATCTGCGGGGCGAAGAGCGACTCGCCGGCATGGACGCGCCGGATCGCGTCGGTCAGCTGGCCCGGGAAGGCGTCCTTGAGCAGGAACGCGCTGGCACCGGCGGACAGCGCCCCGTAGACGTACTCGTCCATCTCGAACATGGTCAGCACGATCACACGGGTGCTGCTCAGCTCAGGGCTGGCGGTGATGCGCCTGGTCGCTTCGATCCCGTCGAGCTCGGGCATCCGGATGTCCATGAGCACGATGTCCGGGCGCAGCTCGCGCGTCCTCGCCAGGGCTTCTGCTCCGTCGCCGGCCTCTCCGACGACGCGAAGTCTCGGTTCGTGGTCGATCGCGATGCCGAGGCTGCGCCGCAGCAGCGGCTCGTCGTCGACGAGGAGGACGCGGATCGTGGCTTCCTCCTCCGTCGCGCTCACGTCGTCCGTCCTCTCGGCAGCTCGGCGACGAGCCGGAACCCATCACCGGCCGGACCTGCCGTCAGCACGCCGTCATGGAGAGCTACCCGTTCCCGCAGGCCGGCCAGGCCGTGCCCTGTGCCCGCGTGGGGCCGCCAGCCCGGCGAGGGCCCGTCGTCGGCGACGTCGACCCTGACGAGGTCGCCCTGCACGCTGACGGACACGCGGGCGCTCGTGCGGCCGGCGTGTCGAGCCGTGTTCGACAGTGCCTCGCGCACCACGGCGCAGATCGTCACCTGCATCTCCGGTGAGAGATCCCCGAGCTGCGCGCTCTCGATGGCCGCGTCGACGTCGACGCCCGCCTGGCGGGCCGTCTCGACGATGCCCGCGAGGTCGGCGACGGTCTCGGGCGGGCGCATTGGCGCGTCCGCGTCGGAGGCCCGCAGGACGGTGAGCATGCTGCGCAGCTGATCGGTCGCCCGCCGACCGACTCGTTCGATGTCGTCGAGCGCGGTCAGCCGCTCCTCGTCGTCGGCGAGCTTCGCCGTCGACGCCCGGACGGTCATCACCCCGAGCCCGTGCGAGGCGAGGTCGTGGAGCTCGCGGGCGATCTTCAGGCGCTCGTCCATCGCGGCGCGCTCGCGCGCCCACGCCTCGAGGCGGCTCTCGTGGATGATGCGCTGCCGTCTGGTCCGCCACCAGGCCCAGACGGTGACGAGGACCACGAGAACGCCGAACGCGGCGACGATCCACGACGTGCCCGGGCTCGGCGGGAAGAGCAGCAGGAGGGCGACCAGCAGCGCGACCAGCCCGAGCGCCGCGGGCCATGCCCGCGACGTCCAGCTTGGCCGCTGCGCATCTTCCATCGTTCCAGCCTAGGCAGCGGTGGTGTGGAAGTCCTTAGACCGTGGTCTAGGACCGCCGAAGCAGGACTGCACCCCGGGCCAATGCGTCCCATTCCGCCGCCTGCTGGCATGGAGGCATGCTCACATTCGACCGACTCTCGAAGCGCCGCGGCACTCGAGACATCCTCACCGACATCTCCTTCCAGGCCCGCCCGGGACGGGTCACCGGCTTCCTCGGGCCCAACGGAGCCGGCAAGTCCAGCACTCTGCGGATCCTCCTGGGCCTGGACCGCGCGACGTCCGGCACCGCCCTGGTCGACGGCCAGGACTTCCGCACCCTGCGCGACCCGATGCGCAAGGTGGGCGCGGTGCTCGACGGCTCCGGCGCGCACCGCTCGCGCACCGGGCGCGCCCATCTGCGCTGGGTCGCGAGGGCCGCGGGGATCGGCGACGCGCGCGTCGAGGAGCTGCTGGAGACCGTGGGCATCGCGGACGCCGCCGGCAAGCGCGTGAGCACCTACTCCCTGGGCATGGGGCGCAGGCTGGGACTTGCCGCCGCGCTGCTGGCCGACCCCGAGGCGCTCGTCCTCGACGAGCCGGTCAACGGCCTCGACCCCGAGGGCATCCGCTGGATCCGCCTGTTCCTGCGCGACCAGGCGGAGCAGGGCCGGACCGTGCTGCTGTCCTCGCACCTGATGGGGGAGCTCGCCGAGACCGTCGACGACGTCGTCGTCATCCGCAAGGGCCGGATCGTCGCGGACGGGACGCTGGACGAGATCACCGGCGACCACCCGAGCCTCGAGTCGGCGTTCTTCGCCCTCACCGATGACCGGGACGCGCGATGAGGGCCCTGCGCGCGGAGCTGTCCAAGCTCGCGAGCCTCCCGTCGACCTGGATCGCCTTCGCCGCCGGCCTCGTCGTCCCCACCGGCATCGCCGTGATCACCAGCCTGACCTCGACGCCTGGGGAGAACACCGGGTTCTCGGAACTGGCCATCGGCGTCGTCGGCGCGATCGTCCTGGGCGTCAGCGTGATCGGCAGCGAGTACACCGCAGAGGGGGAGGAGTCCGCAGGCGGACGCCAGATCACCACCACGCTGACCGCGACCACGTCGCGCAGCCGGCTCCTGATCGCCAAGATCGTCGCCGTCGTGATCGCCACGGCGCTGATGGCCGTGCTCGCCATCGCCGCCGTCTTCGCGACGGTCGGCCTGCTCGTCGAGGACGGTGCCGCCCCGCCGCTCGACGCCGACGCGCTCGGTCGGATGGGCGGGGCCCTCGTGTACTGGGTGCTCATGGCGCTGCTGGCCTTCGCCCTCACCGTCTTCACGCGCAACGGCACCATTCCCATGTCCGTGCTCGTCGCGAACTCCTCGGCCGTGACCGTCACCTACCTGCTCGCCCAGTCCATCCCGGCCGCGAACTGGCTGCCCGACCTCGCCGGGATGCGGATGTTCACCACCGTCGAGACCGGCGTGCACATCGCACCCCTGACCGGCGGCCTTGTCATGACGGCCTGGGTCGCGGTCCTGCTCGCGGTCGCCGGCGTCGTCTTCTCGAGGCGGGATGCCTGACATGGACAGCACCACGGCCTCCCTGGTCGGAGGCCATGCCGGACCCGTCCAGCGCGGCGCGCTCAGCGCCTATGTCGCCGCCACCCGCGCCGAGCTGTCGAAGCTGCGGTCGCTCCCGGCGATCTGGCTCACGCTCGCGGGCACGCTCGCCCTGACCGTCCTGTTATCGCTCCTGTTCATCCGGGATGCCGAGTTCACGACCGGTGCCGACGTGACGGCCGACGCGGTGAACGTCCTCGACTACGGCGTCGTCGCCCTCGGCTGGTCCCAGGTCGGCTTCTTCCTCCTCGGCGTCATCGCCGCCACCTCCGAGTACATCGGCGGCCAGATCCGCACCACCCTCATCGCCGTGCCCCATCGGGTTCTCCAGCGCCTCGCAGCCAACACGGCCCTGGCCATCACGGTCTTCTCCATGGCGCTGCTGACGATCGCGATCAGCATCGGCACGGTGCTCGTCTCCAGCGGCACCGCGATCACCGAGCTCGATGGAGCACTGGTGGCGCGGATCGTCTTCGGCGCGGCCGGTTACCTCACCTGTATGGCGCTCCTCTCCGCGGCCCTCGGGCTCCTCATCCGAAGGGCCGTCCCGGCGGCGGCGATCCTGCTCGTCTACCTGCTGATCGTGAGCCCGCTGCTCCAGGGGCAGAACTGGTACTTCCTGCCGGACATGGCCTCCTACGCGCTCTGGTACGCCACCGTCCCCGAGACCGCGCCCCCGGCGATCGTGTGCTGGCTCGTCGTCGTCGCCTGGACCCTGGCCGCCGTCGTCCCCGCGACGCTGCGCTTCGCCAGGCGCGACACATGAGCGCGATCGCGGCCTGGACGCGCTGCTCAGACCATGTGGCGACCGTGAGCGAGCGCTGATCGGAGCTTCGGCTCTCGACACGCCGCTCATAGACTGCTGCCCATGGACAGGCTGAGGCTGTCGGACCTGCGGCGGCACGGCGACGTGCGCCAGGAGCGCCGCGCCCAGGCCCCTGCATACGCGGCCGAGGCCGACCGCCTGGCGCTGGCCGACGCCGTGAGCACGGCCCTCGTCCGCTACCGCGCCGAGCACGGCCTGACGCAGAGCGCCCTGGCCGCGCGGCTCGGCTGGGATGAGGCTCACGTCGCGCGGCTGGGGAGGGGCGACGAGACGCCATCCTCCGAGTCGCTGGAGCGCCTCGCCCGCGCCGGCATCATCACCTGATTCAGGCCTTGACGATGCGAGCCACGCGCCGACGGCGCGTGCTGCTCGACCGCGGCTCGAGCCCGATGATCACGGAGCCGGACTCGCGCAACACCTCAAAATAGGATGAATTCATGCCAGAACACGTATTCGAGTCCCGTTCTTCATCATCGGCCTCATACAAATTCTGGCTCGGTGCGCTCTTCTCCGCACTGGCCGTCGTCATCGCCGTGATCCTGGTCGGAGCACTCGGCTTCCGCGGACTGGAGACCGCCGGCTGCTCGCCGGAGTGCAGCGGCTCATCGCTCATGATGACGCTGTACCTCTACGTCGGCTACTGCGTCGTGGTCGTCGCAGCAGGATTCATCGTCATGGCCATGAACCGCCGGAGGACGTGGGCCTGGCTCACGCCGCTGTTCGCGCTCGTCGCCGTGATCGCAGGATTTCTGATCGCCAACATCGCTGCGGGAGCAATACTCCAGGCCTGACGTCGTTCGGTACGAGAACCGGCCTCCGGTGACCCTCTTCGGGTCGTTCCCAGGCCGCGGCGGACTGATCAGTGCTCCGCATCGAACGGTCTGCCTGCTCACGCCGAACATCGCGCCGATCTCGCTCGGAGAATGCTCGCCCTCCTGGTGGAGTCGCAGCACCTGCTTCTTCTGCGCGCAGCGACACCTTCCGTGCGTTCGGTGGACGCGCCCCGAGCGTGCTCCCGCCGCTCACATCGAGCATCGCGCCCGTCGTGCGGCGGGATCGCTCCGAGATGAGGAACGCGATGGCCTCGGCCACATCTCTAGGACCAGATCATGCCCGAGTTCGCTCGACAGAACTAGCTGTCTCGTCGAGCTGATCGCGCGTCAGCTTCGGCCCCATCCGTGCGGAAGAATGGCTCTCGGCGCATCAATCCCTAGCAGAAGGACCCTATGAAGCTCAGCGACATCGACCCGCGGCTGCGGGCCACCGCGCTGCTGTCGAGCATCCGGCACGTGGACAAGCCAGTCGTACGGGCCGTGACCCGGGCGGCGCTGCGCTCCTGGCCATCGCCGCGGGTTCCCGGTGTCCGGGTCGGCATCGCACGCGTCGGGAGTGCCTCTCTGAGGGTCTATGAGCCGGAGGGTCGGTGTTCGCGGCCTGCACTGCTGTGGATCCACGGCGGCGGACTCGTCGTGGGCTCGGCGCGGCAGGACGACGGGCTGTGCGCCCGGACCGCGGCCCGGCTCGATGCGGTGGTCGTGTCCGTGGACTACCGGCTGGCTCCAGAGGACCCGTGCCCCGCTGCGATCGACGACGTCTTCGCGGGCTGGCAATGGCTGCTCGCCCACGCGGAGCAGCTGGACGTCGACACGGGGCGACTGGCGATCGGCGGGGAGAGCGCCGGCGGGGGACTGGCCGCCTGCCTGGTCCAGCGGATCCATGACGCCGGCGGCGTGCAACCGATCGCCCAGTGGCTGTTCGCGCCGATGCTCGACGACCGGACCGCAGCCGATGCCGGGCGCGACGCAGTCGATCACTTCGTGTGGAACAACAGGGCCAACCGCTTCGGCTGGACGGCCTATCTGCAGCAGCCACCCGGCGGCGAGACGGTGCCGGCCTATGCCGTGGCCGCGCGCCGCACCGATCTGACGGGTCTGCCCCCGACCTGGATCTACACCACTGAGATCGAACTGTTCCACGACGAGGTTCTCGCCTACGCCAGTCTGCTTCGCGAGGCGGGCGCGACCGTCGAGCTGCGCACCGTCCCGGCCGCGCCCCACGCGTTCGAGCTGTTCGAGAACACCGCCCCGGCCCGCGCGCTGATGGAGGAGGCCCGTGCCTGGCTCGACCAGCAGCTGCGAGCCTCGTCATCATGAGCTGGCACGAACCCTGGTGAAGCGAGTCCCGTTCACGGCCAGGGGGAGCAGATGCAACGAACGCGCCGCTGCGCGGAGCTCGCCGACGCGCGGCAGGCTCAGCAGCTCGGCACCGGCGCGATCGCGCGATCCGGCGAGATGGCCGGAGTCGTGCATGCAGTGCGACCCGAGGCGATCAAGGCTGCTGCTCCGTCCGCCGCTCTGCGAGGGTCGCCATGGCCTTCTGCGCAGCCGACAGCAGGGGGGGCCCCAGGATCATCCCGAGGAGCCCTGCGACGACGCCGCCGACGAGCGTCGTCAGCATCACCGCGACGGGGTGCATCTTCAGCGCCGTGCCGAGGGCCCAGGAGCTGACCACGCTCTGGATCGTTCCGTTCGAGACGAGCAGGCTGAGCGCGACGATGATGGCCGCCGTCGCGCCCCCTGATCCGAAGGCGATCAACACGGCGAACGCTCCCGTGATCCACGCGCCGACGTAGGGGACGAACGAGAGGAAGAAGTACAGGATGACGATGGGGATGACCAGCGGCACCCCCAGCAGCAGCAGGGGGATCACGAAGATCGGGGCCGTGATGAGGGCAGTCACCGCGGTGCCGCGGAAGTACCCCCGGAGGGAGGCTCTCGCCGCCGAATCGATCTGGACGACGAACTGCTCGTCCTGCCCGGTGACGCGGGCGAGCCACGACGGGAGCGCATGTCCGTCACGGAGCACGAAGAACAGGAAGAACATGGCGAAGAAGCAGCCGATGCCGAGCGAGATCACGCCGTAGACGGTGTTGGTGACGATTCCGAGGATGCCGCTCCCGAGCTGCGGCGCGGCCTCATCGATCGTCTTGCGGATCTGCTCGAGCCATGAAGCCTCCAGATCGAGGGAGCGGGCCCACTGGTACAGCGAGCGCCAGCCTTCGCCGAGCTGTTCGGAGATCTCCGGCAGCTGACGGATGAACCCCGCGACGACCACGGCGACGATGCCCGCAGTCACGAAGATCGACAGCAGCAGTCCGCCGGCAGCAGCCAGCGCAGCGGGGACGCGCAGACGGCGCAGGCCCTGGACGACCGGTTCGAGGACCGCACCGAGGATGACTGCGATCACCAGCGGGATGAGAATGCCGCTCAGAGCGCTCACGGCGCTCGCCATGACGACGACGAGAGCGATGACGCCGAGCGCAGCCCAGCTCGCAGCGCCCAGCTCTCGCAGCATCGGCAGCCGCACGCCAGGCGAGCCGTCATCGTGGTCACGAAGGGCCTCGTCCTGCACCTGAGCACCCGCTATCGTCTTCCTCGATCTCGGGGATCTGCGCCCCGAACCGTCAGCAGAGATGGCGGGCCCTTTCCCAGGTGCTGGAGAGCCGGCTCGACGACCTGGGCCCCTCCACGTCACGCACGATCTGCCTTGGGCTGGTCGTGCGCGACGATCTCGTGCGGCCGATAGCGGGGGAGGCGGGACGCGGGGATGATGGCGGTGGCGCTGATGCCGGCGAGGATCAGCAGCCCGAGCTTGAGTGCGCGCAGACGCTGCTCCTCGTTCAACTGCACTGCCTCCTCGACCTGGGCCGGTGTCGCATCGGTCTGCGACAGCACCTCTTCGAGCGCGTCGTTCGAGACGAAGTTCACGCTGTCGAGGTCCACTTGGGCGACGAGCTCGTCGGGAAGCTCGGGATGCTCCATGACGGCGCGGCCGACGCCGACGCTCAGCAGCGCGACCAGAAGCGCGCCCACCATGGCGGTGCCCACCGCGGAGGCCAGGTTCTGAGTGCTGCCGCGGATCGAACCGACGTCGCCGGCGAGCTCCGGCGGGGCTGCGGTGACGAGCACGTTGAACACGAGGGTGACCAGTGCGCCCTGGCCGACGCCGAAGACGAAGAGACCGAGGATCGTGGGCAGCGTCTCCCAGTTGTTCGTCACCACGAACGAGAGCCACACGAGCGCGCCGGTTGTCAGGATGAATGCGGTGACGCCGATCGTTCGCGGGCTGTAGCGCTTGTAGAAGCGGACGACCAATGTGGCCGTGACAAACACGGTCAGGTTGAACGGCATCATCGCCAGCGACGTCTCGAAGGGGGTGCGGCCCTGCACGATCTGGATGTACAACGGCACCGTGAAGTTCAGCGCCGCCTCGAGCGCGACGACGATGAACATCGCATAGACCGCCGCACGCTCGCGCGAGGACCCGAGCACGGAGAGATCGACCAGCGGAACCTTGCCCGCACGCATGCGTCGCCTGGTCCACGCGAAGAACGCCTGGCCGAACACGATGCCGAGAATGATGAGCATCGGCGCGGGCGAGACGCCCAGGATGTCGAACGGTGCCCCGGGCCCGGCGAAGAACGCGCCCCACCCGTTGAGGTTGTTGAAGCCCAGGGTGAGCAACATGATCGCCAGGCCGATCAGCACGGACGCGACCAGGTCGATCGTGATGCCCGCGTCACCCTTGTCCGAGCGCAGCGCGAAGCTGAAGAAGAAGACGGCGACCGCGATCGCGAGCACGACCATGAACACCGGTCGCCACCCCACGAGGGTTCCCAGCGTGCCGCCGATGAGGAACGCGCTGATGCCTGACAGCGCCCGAGCGGAGCCGAGCGAGCCAATGGCAGTCGCCTGCTGGTCGCCGGAGTAGTTCTCCGCGATCAGCGCGACCAGCGACGGCACGATGATCGCTGCCGCGGCCCCGGCCAGCGCCTGACCGGCGATGGCCCAGCCCACGGACGGCGAGAAGATCATCATGAGGGAGGAGCAGGCGAACACCACGACCATGCAGCGGAAGATGAGCACCCAGCCGACGCGCTGCCCTAGCTTCGCGCCCGTCATCACCAGCGCCGCGACGACCAGGCCGTAGACCACGATCGTCGTGCTCGCCACGGTGGGTGGCACGCCGTAGTCGGCGACCATTCCGCCGATGGAGATCGGAAGGGCCGCGACGTTGAACGACATGAGGATCTGGGCCAGGAACAGGCCGATCATCGGCAGCCACGAACGCCGCTCTGCGCGTGCGATGGTCTCTGCTGTGGCGGTCATGACGATGCCTTTCCGGTCTGGGTGTTCGTGTCGGATGCGAAGAGGTTGAGCCCGAGGGCACGGGAGAGATAGGCGATGGCCCGCTGGCCGCGGACGCTGTTGCCCGCCGAGTTGAGGCGTGGGGAGAAGGCACCGATCGCACCCTTGCCCGGCGCGACCGCGACGATGCCCCCGGCCACTCCGGACTTCGCGGGAATGCCGATCTCGAACAGCCACTCGCCGGATCGCTCGTACATGCCGCTGGCCGCGAGCATGGACAGCGTGTCGCGGCAGACCTCGGCCGAGACCACCTGCACCCCGGTGACCGGATTCACGCCCCCGTCGGCAAGCGTCGCGCCCATCACGGCGAGGTCATGCGAGGTGACGAGCATCGCGCACTGCCTCGTGTAGATGTCGACCATCTCGAGCGGATCCGCATCGAGCCGGCCATAGCTCTCGAGAAGACGCGCGAGGGCTTTGTTCCTGGCGTTCGTCGCCATCTCGGAGGCGTACACGACACCGTCCATCGTCAGCTGGCGTCCCGCGAATGCGGACAGGCCCGTCCTGATCAACTCCCACTGCTCCGCCGGGGTCGCCCCGGGCATCAGCGCGGTCGTGGCGATCGCTCCGGCATTGACCATCGGATTCATCGGATGCCCGTCGTTGAGCTCGAGCGCCATCACAGAGTTGAACGACAGGCCCGTGTTGTTGACCCCGACGCGCTCCTTGACGACCTCGTGCCCGTACTCCTGGCACACCAGCGCGTAGACGAAGGCCTTCGAGACCGACTGGATCGAGAACGCATAACCGCTGTCGCCCACGTCGTGGACCGCCCCATTGACTTCGCTCACCGACAGACCGAACAAGGAAGGATCCACGTCGGCGAGCACCGGGATGTAATCGGCCACGTCGCCCGAATCGAGCTCTCGGTATCGCTTGAACGCCGCCGCCGTCAACGACTCCACCGCCTCCCACCCGGGCAGGCGGCCCGTCGACACCAGCTGATCGACGCTGTCGGACTCCGACGTGATCACAGTGACGCCCTCTCGTCCTCAGTTCCCAGGTGCCAGTGACGGCTGTCCGCCCGAGCGGGCAGGGACGTGCTCGAGCGCATTGCGCTTCAGCGTCGAGAACTCGTCTTCCGAGATCGCGCCGGCGTCCAGCAGATCTTTGGCCCGGGCGATCTCGCTGGCCGGACCGTGGCCGGCGACGGAACGGATGTAGTCGTCTGCGACCTGCTTGTTCGCCTGCGCCCGTTCGTTCTGTCGCTCAGCCATTCCGCGCCCACGGGCGATGAGATAGACCAGCGCCGTCAGCACCGGCACGAACAACAGGAAAACGATCCATGCCGCCTTGGCCCAGCCGTTCAGCGTGCGGTCGGAGACCAGGTCCCACACGATCGTGAACAGTGTGAACAGATACGCGACCAGGACGAATATCCAGAACAACGACGAGATGAAATCCCAGAAACTCGTGAACAGATCCCCGACCATGAGTGTTTCCTCCCTATCCGTGAGTGGTGGATCTTTCGCGTCGCATCACCGACCATGAAAAGCGATGCTCTGACCTGGTGGGCGCGCGACGAGGCCCAGCAGGAAGGAGAAGATGGCGGGCTCGGGAGCCTCCGCCAGCGGACACGCGCCGTCGGTGCTTTCGCCAGAACCACGAACCGGCCATGAAGCCGCACTCCTTCCTGCCGCCGGGGAGCACCCGGGCACCTGCTACAGATGTACCAGTTACTCTACGAATGTAGCGGGCTCTTCATCGAGGCACAAGGCTTCTGTCACACTCGGACACCGTGGTCCCGCAATATTCACCTCGCATTCACGGGCGAGCGGATCGTGCGTTTCAGGCGGGCACGCCGGTCGGCCCGTCCGCGAGGCCTCGGCGCGTGGCAGGAGCTCGATGGACGCGAACACGCCCAGTACCATGGGCGCATGGAAATCTCAGTCGGACGAGCTCGACCGTTGCAGCCTTTGTCGACCGTTGCTGACCCACCAGGCGATCCGTGTTGACGGGCCGGAGAGAGTTGATTGCCAATACCGCAATCGAGATCATTGATTCCCAGGGCGTGCGGGCGCTGACGCATCGCCGCGTGGACGCCGCTGCAGGATTGCCGCCGGGAACTACCTCGTACTACGCACCCACCCGCAAGGACCTGCTCGCTCTCGCTGTCGAGAGGATCTCGAAGGAGCCTGCCTTCGAGCCGTTGGTTGAGGACGAGTATCCGCGCCCGTCGACGGTGGCAGAAGCGGTGCCGTACATCACCAGCGAGATCGAACGTACCGCGGAAGCTGCGCCGGTGCTTCGGGCTCGCGCGAGCATCCTTCCCGAGCTCCGTGAGTGGCCCGAACTCCAGGAGCCCCTTTTCGACACTGCCCCGATTGCACTGGCCACCAGGCCACGCGCAATCGCCATCCTGGGCAGCATCGGCGTTAGCCATCCGGACGAACACGCCGAGGAGCTGCTGGCCCTGTGCGAAGCGCTGGTCATGCTGTGCGTGACACGACCCGGTGCTCTCGACCCAGGCAATGTTCTGACCCACTATCTGACTGGACTCGGCGGGCGAGTGGAGAAATAGCTGACGGCACTGCTGGGGAGATCGGCTTCCGACTTCACTGCCGCATAGATGGAGCCTGGACGAGATTCAAGAAGGGAGAGCACTACCGATGCTGTCCGCACGCTCACTTATCGTGGTGCCATGAGCATTGCACCCGTGCCCGGGCCTCCCGGGGAGGTTTCTTCGACAGTCGAGGAGCCGCACCACTATGTCGCACGGGTGGAATCCATCGCCACACGGGCAGCGCTGGTCGCGTTCGGCGCGGCACTGCTCGTCGCCGGGGTGGTGATCGGCGGCGACAGGCGTCCCCTGGCAGGCGACGAATCCGTCGGGGCGGTGGCCTCGTGGGTCAGTGCGGTGTTCGCGGCGGTCGCGGTCGCGGGAGCGTTCCTGCACGCGACCAAGAATGGGTACGCCCCGTGGCGACGGAGGATCCCGGTGCCCAGACGGATCATCGACATCGTCGCCGTCACTGCCGGCATGGCGACCCTGGCGTACTTCTCCGTGCTGGCGGCGGCTCGTGTGTTCCAGCTCGGGTTCATCGGTCTGACCGTCGACGCGATGGGCGGTGCCGTCCTGGTGGCCGCCGCGGCCGCGGCCCTCACCTACGTCGCGGCTCTGGCCGGAGCCCGCGTCAGCGGCGAAGGGCTGGCGCTGCTCGCGACCCTCGTGCTGCTCACCGGGACCATGGCCAGCATGCTGACGACCCCGGACGAGTCGTGGTGGCAGCTGCACTTCTCGCAGCTCGGCAACGTCGCCGAGCTGTCCGGGTACCGCTTCAATCTCGGGCTCATCGTCACGGGTGCGGTGCTGACGGCGCTGGCCGGCTTCATCGGGCACGACATCGACCTCGGGCTCACCGCGCGAGGTCGAGAGTCGCCGGCGCTGACGAAGGCTCTCAGCGGCCTGTTCGCAGCCATGGGGGTGTGCCTGGCGACGGCCGGCTTCGTCCCCGACGCCGTCAGCGTTCCCATCCATGTCGGGGCCGCGTCCGGGATGGTGGTCGTCTTCATCGTCTTCGTGGCGCTCCTGCTGCGCCTGCCGGGCCTCCCACGAGAGGTGGCTGCCGTCTCGCTGCTCGTCATCGCCGGCATCGTGACCGCCGCCGTGCTGTGGGTTCCGATCGGCTACTACAACCTCACGGGGACCGAGTTCGTCGCGGCGGCGCTGCTGTTCGGTTGGCTGACCATGTTCGTGCGGGCGATCGGCGCGTACGCCCGTCCGAGCCGTCACGTGTCGGCTCCCTCGTAAAGGCCGCATCCTAGGTTCTCAGGACGCGCGCTCTCGCTGATCGCGCGTGAGCACGAGCCGGATGATCGTGATGAGTCCGACAGTGATGAAGCACGCCGCGCTGACGGTGAGCAGGTGACCGAACGTTTCGATCGGGAGAGCGAAGACGACGACAGCTGCGGCCACGGATACGATCCCGGTCACGATCGCGGTGCGCCGCTCGGGCCCCTTGTCCAGGAGGCGCGCAAGCCCAGCGCAGGCAGCAGCATCGACGATGAGGCCGATCGACACGAGGCTGTCGATCATGGCGAAGCTGCGGTACGGATTGTTCAGGCACAGGACGCCGATCGCGACCACTCCTATACCGAGCGCACCCACGATGACGCGCATGCCCCGGGTGCTCGCTGCGTCGAACGCCGTCGCAGCTCGACCGATGCCGGTGGAGACGAAATAGACGCCGATGATCAGCGAAACGGCGTTCTCTCGATACTGAGGGAAGACGAGTCCGGCGAGACCGATGAGGATCGCCATGCCGGAGGCCCACCACGCCCAGCGCCGAGTGATCCGTCGCACCTCGTCCTCGGTGCTCTCATCGGCAGGATTCGACGATGTGCTGGATGCCATGTGAATGCCGCTCCTTTCGAGGGGCGAACGGAGGCGTGCGTTCCGACAACTGAGGACCGGGAGTGCCGACCCCTCCTACATTTGTAGAGTTTACACCGCCTTGCGAATCACATGAAGCATGAAGTCCTGCATATGGCGAAGCAAAGTACCGGCACCATGACGCAGTCCGGCTCTCTCCGCGCCCTTACGCCACCCAGGCAGGCTCCCGGCTCAGCCCGGGGCGGGGAGAGCCATCAGCACCTGCAAGATCATGTCCACCTCGGCGTCGATGGTCGAGGCGGGCGGCGGCATTGGGGCCAGGGCGTGTCGGAGCAGGCCTCCGCCGGCGATGAGGAGGCCCAGGAGCGCCGCCGTGTCCTCCTGCGGGGGAGCGATCTCTCCGCGGTCAGCGGCGCGGTCGAGGATGGCTCGCATCCTCTGGGTGGTGGCCTCGAGCACCTCCGTGTGGAGGATGCCTCGCAGCTGGGTGTCGTGGGCGGACTCGGCGAGCAGGGCGATTACGGCGGTGCCCGTGCGGGCGAAGAGGTGCTGCTTGAGGGTGATCAGCGCGTGCAGGTCGCCGCGGAGGGTTCCGGTGTCGAGGGAGTCGAGCGCGCCGTGGGCGATGGTGCGCGCGAGGTCGGCGATGAGCGCCTGCTTGGTTGGCCAGCGGCGGTACAGGCTGGCGGTCGAAGCGCCGACGTGCTTGGCGACGGCCGACGTCGTCAGCGCACGGTAGCCGCGGGTGGTGAGCAGGTCGAGGGCGGCGTCGATGAATCGCGCCTGCAGATGCGGGTCCGCGGGCCGGCCACGGGAGCCGGTCGGGGTCGCAGGGTCCTGCTGCGCGGGTTCGGCATTGGCGGGCATGGTGGGTGGTCTCGCTACTTCCCGTGAGTGATTTCGTCAGCCGCGCCGCTGCAGCCGCCCCAGCAGACGGCTGATGCGGGCATGGGTGCCGGGGTTGAGCAGACGAAGCGTGTCCGGCACGCGTGGCTTGGTGAGTACTGGCTTGAAGTGGGAGAAGGTGCGGATGGAATCGTAGCCGTGGTAGGCACCCATGCCGCTGGCACCGACTCCGCCGAACGGCAGCGTCCCGGCCCCGACGTGGATCAGAGCGGCATGGTTGAGCACCGCGCCGGAGGACGTCTCCTGTTCGAACAGACGGCGCGTCTGCGCGCAGTCGCTGAACACGTACAGTGCGAGCGGCTTGTCCCAGCCGTTAATGACCCGCACCGCCTCCTGGGGAGAGTCCACGACGATGATCGGGAGGATGGGGCCGAAGACCTCCTCGCGCAGCAGCCCGTGCGGCGCGTCGGGACCGACGGCGGCCGGGGTGGAGAAGGGGAAGGTGATCACGGTGGGCGCGATGTACAGATCCTCGCGGTCGTGCTGCCCGCCGATCTCGATCGTGCCTTCGTCCAGATATCCGGCGAGCCGGTCGAAGTGCCGCTCGCTGACGATGCGGCCGTAGTCGCCGCTCGCGGCGGGGTCGCGGCCCCAGAGCTCCTCGATCGCGCCGCGCATCGCCTCCACGAGGGCGGGGACCCGGTCCGGGGTGGTCATCACGTAGTCCGGGGCGACGCACGTCTGGCCGGCGTTGGTGAACTTCGCCCACGCCAGGCGGCGTGCCGCGTCCGCCAGGTGCGCCTCGTCGTCGAACCACACCGGGGACTTGCCGCCCAGTTCCAGCGTGACCGGGGTGAGATGCCGGGCGGCTGCGCTCATCACGATCCGCCCGACGCGGCCCGAGCCGGTGAAGATGATGTGGTCGAAGCGCTCCTCCAGGACTCGCTCGGCGACCTCGACGTCTCCCAGCACCACCTGCACGGCACCGCCGGGGAAGTACGCCGGCACCAGCTCGGCCAGCAGCTCCGACGTGCGCGGGGACTCCGGGCTGGGCTTGATCACCGCCGTGTTGCCTGCTGCGAGCACGCCCACCAGCGGATCCAGGGTGAGCTGGAGCGGGTAGTTCCACGGGGACATGATCAGCACCACCCCGAGCGGCTCGGGCACCATGCGGGCCGACGCGGGCCACAGGACGATCGGTGTCGAGGCGCGCCGCGGGGACGTCCACGCCGACAGGTGCCGCGCGACGTGGGATATCTCGCCGAGGACCGTGTCGATCTCGGTGATCCCGGCCTCGCGTGCGCTCTTGCGCAGGTCTGCGTGCAGCGCGCCCTCCAGCCGAGCACGGTTCTCGACGATCAGGCGACGCAGCGCGTCGAGATGCTCCCGCCGTGCTGCACGGGAACGGGTGGCACCGGACTCGAAGACGCTGCGGGCATGGGCGACGAGGGCGGAGACGTCGGGCGCACGAGAATCGACGGGCGACGGCGACGTGAGGTTGCGTGTCGGCATGGGCCCAGGCTACGGTCTATACGATACGAAATCAAGTCGTTTCGTATATCCGATACCTGTCCACCGCCAATTCCGAAGCGAGGCTCCTGCCCATGATCCGTCGCGTCCTGCATGTCGTGACCAACGTCGGTCATTACGACGACCAGTCCCATCCCACGGGGTTGTGGCTCTCCGAGCTCGCGCACGCCTGGGAGGTGTTCGCTGATCACGGCTTCGAGCAGATGATCGTCAGCCCTCTGGGCGGGAGATCGCCGCTGGAACCGCGTTCGCTGAAGTTCCCGAACTTCGACAAGAGCGCCAAGGCCTGGCACCGCGACCCGGGACGGATGGCGCTGCTCGAGACCACGCTCAGCCCCGACCAGGTCGATGCGGCCGACTACGACGCGATCTACTTCACCGGCGGCCATGCTGTGATGTACGACTTCCCCGATTCCGAGGGCCTGCAGCGCGTCACCCGCGAGATCTGGGAGCAGGGCAGCATTGTCTCCTCGGTATGCCACGGCTACTGCGGACTGCTCAACACGCGGCTGTCCGACGGCTCCCTCCTCGTCGCCGGCAAGCGCATCACCGGCTTTGCCTGGCAGGAGGAAGTCCTGGCCAGGGTCGCCGAGCTCGTCCCGTACAACGCCGAGGAGGAGATGAAGGCGCGCGGTGCGGTCTACGAGAAGGCGAAGCTCCCCTTCGTTTCTTACGCTGTCACCGACGGGAACCTCGTCACGGGCCAGAATCCGGGATCGGCCAGGAGGACCGCGCAACGGGTGGCGGCACTGGTGTAGCGCACCCCTGCGATCAAGAACCGCGGGCCGACGTCGAGGTCGCCGGGATTGACTCTACCCAGATGCCTCGCCTGCGCCGTCGTCATCAGTCGGGGTCGATCAGCTCACACTCTTCTCCGCGTCGGCGACCACGCGGTAGACCGTCTGGCGGCTCACGCCGAACATCGCGCCGATCCCGCGCGGGGAATGCTCGCCCTCCTGGTGGAGTCGCAGCACCTGTCGCTTCTGCGCCGGCGACAGCTTCGGTGCGCGCCCGGTCATCTTCGCTCGGCGCTCCGGCACGGCCAGCGCCTCCTTGGTCCGCGCGGAGATGAGATCGCGCTCGAACTCGGCGAACAGCCCCAGCATGCCGAAGAAGAGCTTGTCCATGGGGTCGGTCGGGTCGTAGGGCTTGCCGCCCAGCGAGAGCGTGATGCCCCGCGCCTCGAGGTCCTTGGCGATGTCCCCGAGGTCGCGCGCCGAGCGGCCGAGACGGTCGAGCTTCGTCACCACGAACGCGTCGCCGGGGCGGAGCGCCTTGAGCGCGCTCTCCAGCCCGGGCCGGTTCCGGTTCTTGCCGGACAGACCCTCGTCGAAGTACAAGTGCTCGGGCTCGACGCCGAGGCGGGCGAGCTGCTCGCGCTGCGCCTCGAGGTCCTGCTCGTCGGTGCTGACCCGCGCGTATCCGATCTTCGTGCTCATATCTTCAACCTCCACTGAGAACTTCTCTGGACACCACTTCTGGACACGCAGGACCCCTCCTGAGCGCTCTGCTCGGAGGGGTCCGCGAGATGGTCGTCATCTGGACAGTCAGATCGCTCCGACCATCAGCGCCGCGACGCCGAGCACCAGCGCTGCCAGCATGGCGACCACGGCGGCGGTCCCTGCTGCTCGCCAGCGGCGCGGCACGGCGTGCTCGTCGTTCATCGGTCAGATCACGAACCGCAGGATCGCTTCGCCCGTGTCGCCGCACACCCCGACGTACCGATCGATCTCGATGTCGTGGTGCGTCGAGGCGATGTCACCGCTGTTGTCGAGGGTGCGCTCGGTGATCACGAGCGACTCCGTCGCGCTGCGGGACATCCGCATCGGCGACTCGCCCTCCCACGTGACCGTCCACTCGCCCTCGTCCTCGCCCGGGGTCAGCGACCCGACCCCCGCGCCGGGCAGGCCGCCCGCGGAGTCGGTGGTGCCGAGGCACGTGTACCTGCGGTACTCGAGCGTGCCCGCAGCCTCGTCGACGGTCCATACCTCCAGGAGCGGGGAGAAGTCCTGGATGGTGCGGATGTACACCACCGCAGTCTCGGACTCCGGGGCGAGCACCACCTCGACGGTCTCCCGCTCGTCCTCGCTCTCCCCGTCGTCCGACGGCTTCGGCTCGGTGGTCTCCTCGGGCTGGGTCTCCTCGCCCTCGGCGCTCGGCTCGGAGGGCTGGGTCGACTCCGTGGTCACGGTAGGCGAAGTGCCGCCCTCATCCTCGCCCCACTGGACCGAAACGCATCCGGTGAGCGCCAGCGTCGCCGCGGCGACCACGGTGGCGGCGGGCATGAGCTTCTCCTTGAACATGTCGATCACTTCCCCCTCTTGCTGTTGTGCAGCGTGCGGATCCACGCCCAGATCTGCTCCTGCGCGAGGACCGCCGCGCCGAAGAGCAGGCCGAACCCCGCCGCCATCCACAGGGAAGACATGAGGCCGAATGCGAAGGCGACGCCCGCGCGCAGGATCAGGAAGCCGGCGGTCTGCCCGGCGGCGAAGACCAGCAGCCTCGGCATGGAGCTGTTTGCGATCGCGGCCTGGATCTCGTCGTAGATCCGCCGGATGGTGGACTTGGTGAACGCGAGATCGTCGTTCTGCTTCTCCGGGAGTCGCAGGATGCCCGCCTTGAACGCCAGCGTGACCAGCGTCATCAGGAACATCGACAGACCGGTGGCCACGACCTCCCGGAGGGGGCCGAGCGAGAGCTGGTAGCCGAAGCAGGCGATGGCCAGCGACACCATGAGGGTGATGAGGACGCTCCACACCCGGCTGCTGTCGAGCTTGATGGAGTTGTGGACGTGGACCTCGGGCTGCGGATCACGGCTCGTGTGGAAGTGCGTCTCGGACGGTCGGCGCTCCACGCCCTGCTCGTTCTCAGCGGTGGTCATGGCTGCGCTCCTTGATGATGATGTGCTTGTTCTCCTCGGGGCCCAGGGCGTCTGCGATGCGGCCCTGGAGGCGGTCGACGGATCCGGCGAGCGAGTACCTGATGCGCTCCGCCGCCTCCCGGACGGCTCCGCGGGCGAGGGCCCAGTCGCTCATCGACTCGCGGTGGGCGATGTGGTCGAGGACGTCGGCGTCGAGCTCGCCGTACCAGGCGTCGGCCTCTGCCAGGCGCTCGTCGTCGTCATGGCGGTGCTCCTCGATCCACGCCGCCACCTCGGCGGCCGGCACCTCGCGCGGCACGAAGAAGTCGTGGTCATACCCGCCGCAGATGCAGCGCCCCCGCGACGACGTCCGGTTCGGGTGCGCGTCGCAGTGCGCGTCGTAGTACTTCACCCGTCCGCAGCAGCCGGAGACCCGGCGCACGCGATGGGTCGCCAGCGGGTTCCGCCGCGGAGCCCACCACGGCGTGTCCAGGTGATGGCACCGCTCGGGGAGCCCGAGCGGTCCGCGCAGCGGCGTGGTCGTGTTCGCGTTCATCAGTCCTTCTCCTTCTCCGGCTCCGCGTACGGCGTGAGCCGGACCTTGTCCTTGGCGGCGGTCTTGGCGAACTCGCCGGTCTTCCTGTCCTTCTGCGGGGTGAGCACCCGGTCGGCGTCGGCCTTCACCGCGAGCCACCCGCACTCCACGGACCACCAGGCCGCGAAGAGGAGCGCGAGGGTGCCCTGGACCCACACGGTCTGCAGGACGAACCGCGTCGGCTGCTCGACCTCGACGACGAGGTGCGGGCCCGCCTGGACCGAGAGGGCCGCGGACGGGTCGGGCCCGACGGCGAACCAGCCGAGGACCCCGAGAACCGCTCCGGCGACGGCGTACGGCCACCAGCGGATCGGGCCCCACGCCGCGGTCCTGGACCACCAGAGCCCGTAGAGCCCGAGGCCGACGACCATCGCCGGCCCGACCGTCACGGCGACGGCACCCGCCTTGATCGCGGTCCAGACCGTCCAGCCGATCTCCGCCTTGAACCCGTCGCCGCCGTGCTTCGGGTGCGAGGACCGGTACCACCAGCCCGGCGTCGGGTCGTGGGGCTTGCCGCCCTCCGCCTTGCCGGTGGTCGAGGCCCGGCCGGCCCGCGCCGCCCGCTTGGCGAGCTGCTCCGCCCGGCGACGCCGGCCGGTGTGCTCCTTGGATCGGTCGTACAGCCAGTCGCTGCGGCGGTCCTCCCAGTGGTGCGAGGTCACGGTTCAGCCCTCCATCGAGGCGAGGCAGGCGTCGAGCCCCGCGGAGTCGATGGAGCCGCCGGCGTGCTCGATGCACGCCCGGACGGCCTCGAGCTGCTTCTCCTCGGCCATCTCGTTCGACCAGGAGCCGCCGACGACGACGCCCGCGATGAAGATGACGGCGAAGACCACCAGTCCAGCGATGAGCTTCATGTCGATGCCCCCTGTCTCTCTCCCGCGAAGGTGCCGCAGGTTCTTTCTCGATGGTACGTAGTCTAGTAAACTCGCAACTACTACACAACCAGCAAGAGTGAAGGAGTGGAGAGCATGAACGGCACGGAGTTGGATGCACGGCAGATGGTCTCGATGACCACGGCGGGACGGCAGCGCCTTCGGACGACCGCCGTCGGCCAGGACATCGGCCACGGGGCCTTCGCCCGCGTCCTCATCGACGCGGCGCTGGACGAGCTCGAGACCGACCCGGGCTTCGCCGAGCGCGTGGCCGAGGGCGTCGAGGCGGAGCGAGAGCGCTACAGGAGGGGATGACGCGATGAGCTGGATGGACGCGGTCGCGGCCTTCTTCATGGGGGCCGGCGACGAGGGGCCGAGGGAGCTCCCACGCCTGGCGAGGGCTGAGCGGCAGGTCGAGCTCGGCGACAGCCCCTACGTGGGCGTGCTGCTGCACGACCAGCCGGACGAGCCGGACAGCCTCAACATCAACGCCGGCCGCCGCGCCGGGGACCTGGCGCTCGGAGGGCCACACACGCTCTGCGTGGCTCGCACTGGATCGGGCAAGTCCCGCGCCGTCGCCGCTCAGAACATCCTCCTGGCCGGGGCGCGGCCCGTCATCGCGATGTCGGCCAAGGGCGACCTCGCGGAGCTGACGATCGAGAAGCGCGCCGAGCAGGGGCCCGTGTACCTGATGGACCTGTCCGGCCGCGTGCGCGAGAGCGAGCTGCAGGGCGTCGACGTCACGCGCGTCGTCTCCGATCCGTGCGCCCTGGTCTCCGACGACGACTCGGCCCTGCTCGTCTCGAGCCTGCTGCACCAGATGGGCACGCTCGGGGCCGGCGGCTCCGGTGAGATCAGCGGCGACTCCGCGCGGTGGACGGCGCTGGCGACCCCGCCGCTGGCGGGCTTCCTCCGCGCGGGAGGGTGGCTCACCGACCCCGACACCGGGGAGCGGACGTGGGGAGGCGGCATCCGCTGGGTGCTCGCCGCGCTCGACGTCTTCGAGCGGGAGAAGGACGAGGACCCCGAGAAGGCGGACGCGCCGTGCTGGGACAACGCGGCCAACCGGATCGACACGTGCACCGACTCGCGCTTCGCGCAGGCGCTCCAGGCCGTCCAGGCCATGGCCCCCGAGCAGCGGGACTCGATCGCCATCAACGTGCGCAACGCGCTCTTCCCGTTCCAGCTCTCGACGGTGGCAGGCGACGGCACCGAGCCGCCGTTCACGCCGGAGCTGCTCGAGGAGCGGGGCACGACCCTGTACCTCGTGACGCCGGGGCGCGGCATCAGCCCGGGAGCGGCGGCCGCCGTGCTCGAGCAGACGATCACCCATTGGATGGACCACCCGGAGAAGGGCCTCCGGACGCTCACGCTCGTGCTCGACGAGATGGCGACCGGAGCGCGGCTGCCGACGCTTTCCGAGGTGGTCAACCTCGGACGCGGCGCGGGCATCAGGATCATCGGCTTCGTCCAGTCGCTGTCCCAGCTGAAGCTCTGGGGCGAGGTGCCCGGCGAGATCCTCAAGGACGCATGGCCGTCCATTCTGCTGTTCCCCTCCGCCGCGGGCTCGAAGGAGGTCCTCGAGGCCGCGGCGTGGACCGCCGGAGAGGACCAGCGGACCGCCGCCTCCACCGACTCCCTCGGGCGCGCCTCGCGTTCGAGCGAGAAGGCGGACCGCTTCACCGGCGCGGACCTGCTGGCCCCGCGGCGCGGACAGGCACGCCTCGTCACAGACGGCACGCCGGGCGTGCTCGTCCGCCTCCCCGACCTCGAGCAGACCAGCCTGCTCGACTGACCGACCCCGACCACCACGCAGCACCCGAGAAGGAGAAGATGACGATGGCCCTCTACAGGAAGCCCAGCCCCACGCTCGAGAGGATCCGCAAGCAGCAGGAGGAGCTCGCTGCCCAGCTCAAGGCCGCCGAGCGGGAGGAGAGGGAGGAGCAGCGCAGGATCCGGGACGCGGGCAAGCGCGCCGGCGAGTCCTACGCCGAGGTCGTCCTGCCGCTGTATGACCTGCTCGGCGTCGAGCCGGAGCACACGACCAAGCGCACGACCGACGAGCGCGGCGAGATCGAGGTGACCACCGACCCCAAGGAGCGGATCCGCGCCGCTCGCGTCCTCACGATGCTGGAGGAGATCATCGAGCACGCGGACAAGGGGCTGATCGAGCGCCTCCGGCGCGAGGACGCGGCGGGGCGCGAGGAGCGGCGCAGGGAGCGCGAGGCCGCCCGTGCGACGAAGGCCGACGCTGACGAGCCCGAGGACGATCCCGACGAGCCCGAGGGCAGTGACGAGGCCGTGCGGAGCAGTGCCCCGTACGAGGCCATGATCGCGTAGTCGCCCACGCCCCACCAGGACCCCGGTCACCATCGTGGCCGGGGTCCCGCTCTGTCCGGGCCTCGAGAGGGACTGCGTTACCGGAAGGGCGGGCGGACTTGGAGCGACAGGGACTGCTGTGGAGACCAGCGGAGATCGTCGACTGCCTGCCAGGAGGTGAGAGCCAGGAGGGCATGCAGAAGGCCTGGGAGTGGGAGTGGAAGAAGAGGGTGAAGACCTGAGGAAGTGAGCATCCCTGAAGGAGTGAGGGCTGATGGGTGTGAAGAGGAAGAGGGTGAGGACCTGAGGGAGAGAGGACCCTGCCTAGCCCTGGAGAGAGGGAGGACTGTGATGAAGAGAGGAAGGGGAAGCGCGTAAACTACAGCTTCGCTGTAGTCAGCCGTCTGGTACAGTGGACACCACGCGGCGTCCATCGTCCGCTGGGCCTCTTCGCACCATGACCCGCATCGGCCCGAGCCCGTAGAGGTTGAGGATCACGGCTCTCCGTTCCATCGGAGGGCATGGTCATGGCCGGCGGCTTCAAGGCGTTCAGGGCGGCGAGCCCGAAGGCCGGAGACGTGCGCGCGGCCTCGGGCAAGGCGTCCGACTACCTCCTTGAGCGCGACGCCGCTCGCCTGGACGACTACTACGCCGAAGGCGAGGACCGGGCGATCCAGCATGTCGTCCTCCATCGGTCCCAGGACGGCGGCAAGGCCAGCGTCGACGAGTCGACCTTCTCGAGCGACGAGTTCCGCGCCTGGATCGAGCACACCGACCCCGCCACCGGCGAGAAGCGCGGTGGCTTCCGGACGCACAAGTACGTCAACGGTGAAGGTGAGGAGGTCACCGGCAGCACGCCGCTGTACCACGAGAAGGTCGTCACCGCGAGTAAGTCCCTCAGTATCGCGGCCGCATCGGACCCGAGGATCGCAGAGGCGCTCGAGAACGCCCAGGCGCGCGCGGTCGTGAGGGCCGCCGAGGCGATGGAGCATCACGCGGTCACGCGCATGGGGCCGCAGAACGCGCAGTACCAGGTGCGTCTCGACCGCGTGGAGTGCACCAGCGTCCAGCACAAGACCTCGCGATCGGGCGATCCGCACTTCCACCGCCACATGCAGGTCCTGCCCAAGGGATACGCCGAGGGGAAGTGGCGCAGCTTCCACGGGACCGTGCTCTACCGGCTGTCCGACCGCATGAACGCCGCCGCCGACCTCGCGATGGCGCGCGACGAGGAGCTCCGCCAGGCGATCGCGGACGCCGGCTACACGTGGGCGCCCAGCGAGAACGGAGGCGGAGTCGTCCTCGAGTTCGAGCCCTTCGTCGACGACTTCTCCCAGCGCCGCGCCGCCATCGATCAGGAGCGCGAGTCGCTGGAGGCCCAGTGGCGGACCGAGCACCCCGACGAGGATCCCGGACCGCGCCTGAAGAGGTCCTGGGACCAGCTCGGTTGGGCGAAGACCCGCCCAGAGAAGTCGCGCAAGAGCGACGTGCTCGCCGAGGACGCGCAGGGCCAGACCACGAACGTCGCGCTCATCGAGCGCGATGAGGTCGCCGCGCGGATCCCCACCGTTGCACCGCGGAACGTCGCACGGGTCGTCGCGGCGCAGACGGTCGACCAGATCGATCCTCGGGCGATCGCAGAGGGCGCGCTGGTCGACCTCGCGCAGCGCCGCTCGGCGTGGTCGCCGGCGGACCTGCACGCAGCGATCGATCGACGCCTGGCCATGACGTACCTGGTCGGCGACGACGGCGTCGACGAGCTGCACGAGCAGGCACTGCAGGCGGCGCAGGGCGAGACGGTCAGCTTCCTGGACGACGGTGTTCAGATCGAGGGGGTGAGGCACCTGACCGCCAAGGCCGTCGTGAAGACCGAGAACGACCTGACCGACGCGCTCACCAGGCGTGCGGAGCGGTCGGGAGAGGACGGGCTGGTCGAGGCGGACCGCGGAGCATTCTCGCTGACCGAGGGACAGGCAGCGGCGGCGCGAGGAATCACGGGCAACCACGCGCTGGTCGTAGTCGAAGGAGCGGCCGGCAGCGGCAAGACCAGCATGCTCGCGGCCGCGAACGAGCAGCTGAAGCTCGACGGCCGCCGGCTCGTCTCGGTGTCCCCGACGAAGCGCGGCGCTGAGGAGATGGCCCAGGCCGTGAAGGGCAAGGGCAACTCGGTTCACTCGATGCTGGTCCGCGCCGGGGCATCGTTCGACGAGACCGGGCGGTGGACGCTGCCGACGCAGTGGAAGCCGCAGCCGCGCGAGTTCGCGATGGACGAGGACACCGTGGTCGTCGTCGACGAGTGCGGCATGCTCGACCAGGAGACCGCGGCGGCGCTGCACAGGTACGTCGACGACCAGGGCGTGGGAAGCCTCGTGCTCATGGGGGACACGCGCCAGCTCTCCGCGGTCGGACGCGGCGGCTACCTGGCCAAGGCCGCGGGGATCGCGCGGCAGACCCACGACTTGCAGGACGTCCAGCGCTTTCGCACCAAGGACACCGGCGAGACCGACAAGGTCTACGCTGCGGCGTCCCTGAAGCTGCGCGAGCGCGAGGAGGTCGAGGAGTTCTTCGAACTGCTCGCCTCGCGCGGAGCCGTGCGCACGGGCACCTCGGACGAGGTGATCGGCCGGGTCGCGGAGACGATGGCCCTCGAGATCGCGGTGCGCCAGGAGACCTCGGTCGCCGTGGCGTCCACCAACGCGACGGCGCAGCAGATCAACTTCGCGGTCTACGACCGGCTGGTCGCCGCCGACGTCATCGACGCCTCCCGCGTCGTCAAGGGCCGCGACGGGGACCCGATCGCCCGCGGTGCGCGCGTGGCGACGAGGCTGAACGACCGCGACCTCAAGGTCGCGAACAGGCAGACGTGGACGGTGGAGCGGGTCAACGAGGACGGCCGGGTCGTCGTCAGGAACGAGAGCACCGGGCACCGGAGCACGCTCGGCCCCCGGTACGTCCAGGACCACCTCCAGCTGGCCTACGCGGTGACCACGCATGGGTCGCAGGGCATGACCGTCGACCACGCGGACTTCCTGCTCTCCGAGCAGGCCGACGCGGCTGCGGCGTACGTGGCGCTCACCCGCGGACGCCACAGCAACACGCTGCACGCGGTGGCGGTGGACATGGACGACGCCCGTGACCAGTTCGTCGCGGCTGTCGACCGCGAGGGCGCGGACCAGGGTCTGGACGCGGCCAAGAAGCAGGTGCAGCGCGACGTCGCCGGCCTCGCCCAGTCGTCCCGGTTCGATGACGTCCTGCAGGACATCGACATGTCGTGGCTGGATCAGTACCGGAGCGCGTCGAAGCGCCAGGGGGAGCCCGCGAGGAGGCAGTCCTCTGCGACGCCCGCTCGGAAGCGCGCTGCAGCGCCGGAGCCCGCTGCCCAGGCGTCCGTCGCCCCGGTGCCGGTCGAGACCGTGGCCGAGCGCCGTGCGCGGATCGAGGCCCACGTCGCGGAGCTCGGAGAGCGGGCTGCCCAGGAGGCTAGGGACAGCGCGCAGAGGATCGCCGCAGAGCGCGCTGCGGAGGACGAGCGCCTCGCGGGCGACGGCTGGATCGAGGACCCGGACGAGCCGGGGACTCTGCGGAGGAAGGAGGAGACCGAGGACAGCCCTCAGGCCGTGCTCGAGAAGGCCGACGCCGAGCTGCAGCGCATCGGCGAGCAGCACCCGAACGAGCTGGCCGTCATCACCCAGAACATCAAGGAGGGAAATCAGCTCCGCTCGCCCGGTGCCTCATCGGAGGCGATCGACGCGAAGGTCCGGAAGGAGCTGCGCGTGCTGGCGTACGTCGGACGGCTCGACGAGGACGTCCGAGAGATGGAATCGGCTGCGGGGTACTCGCGGCAGCTCCAGCAGGGTCCGCGCGGGGACTCGGTCGAGGCTGCCCGGTCGGGGACGGCGCACGCTGCGCACCCTGCCGAGACGACCCCTGAGGAGAAGAGCAGGCCGCAGTCGGAGAAGGCCCGACGGCTCGCCGCGGCCCAGGCCAGGAACCGCAGCGCCCGGGAGCACAGCAGGGCGAAGGACAGCGACGGCCAGGGCTTCGGCCTTGGCGGAAGGTGAGCGACGGTCGACCGACCGCCGCCGACGAGGAAGGAAGAAGGATCATGGCAGACGACGACCGGACCGGGCAGCACACTTACGAGGAGCCCAAGCGGGCCACCGACCAGCGTCGCGACGCGGACGCACAGCGCCGGCTCGACCAGCACCGCGTCGACCAGATGCAGGCCGAGATGCGCTCGGGCAGCAGCCGGGAGGAGCTCCGCCGGCGGTTCGGCGAGAGCGCGACCGGCTCCGAGGAGTTCCAGGAGGCCCAGCTGCGCGAGCAGCGCCGGCGCGAGGCGCAGAAGCGCTCCCTCGAGATGGCGATGGCCGACGACGAGGAGATGCGGCTGTCCGCCGAACAGCAGCAGCAGGCGGACGCGGAGCAGGCGCGGATCGAGCAGGAGCACCAGGAGCAGGAGGCCCGAGAGCAGGCCGAGGAGCAGGCCAGGATCGAGGACGAGGCGCAGCAGAACCAGGTCGAGCAGCAGCAGGACGCCGCGCAGGCGGACCAGCAGCTCGGCCATGCCGCGCCTGCGCAGGCCCAGGGATCCGTTCGGAGCTCCGATGAGTCGTCTTCGTCGCAGAGCAGTTCCCGGTTGTCGACCGCGGACGCTCAAGAGCAGGGCGGCGACGCGGACGGCTCGGGAAGCGACGAGCAGCGCTCCTCGGCGCGCGAGCGGCTCGCCGCCTCGCAGGCCCGCAATTCGAGGAGCCGGCAGCGCGCTCAGGACCGCCAGTCCCAGTCCCATGGCATGCGGATGTGAGGGGGAAGCGATGACCGGCGAGGACTGGAGGGCCTTCCACGCGAAGCGCCTCGAAGGCACGGCACGGCATCTCGACGAGATGGTCGCGCGCAGGAACGAGGGCATCACGTCGCGGCCGGTGACGAACCGGGATCGGACGCGCGTGGGGATCCTGACGGAGCAGGCGAACGACATCGAGCGCGAGGCCGCTGACCTGCGGCGCGCCGCTCGCTGGCTCCGGTCCCGATCCGGTGGCAGGGAGACCACGACCGCGACGTCGCACGACCCGAACCTGTACGTCCTGACCGAACACGGCACGGAGCGCGCCGTCGACGTCGATAGGCGTCGACGCGGACACGGCTGACTCCTGTCGATGAACGGCACCCCGGCGGAGCATGCGCCGGGGTGCCGTCGTGTGTAGTCTGTGGATGACTACCTATCGACTCGTATCCGAGGGAGCCCGACACCATGCCCGAGACCGCGGTCCCGCCGGAGTCCGCCGCCCTCAAGGCCGCCCATCGCCGCAGCGGCTACTCCATGGCCGAGCTCGCCGCGGCCATCGGCATGAGCCGGGGGTCGGTGCAGGTGGCTCTGGACGGCGTGAGGTACCGCGACGGCGAGGCGATCCCCGTGGTGCCGCCGGACGCGACGCTGGTCAGGCTCGCCGGCCTGCTCGGCATCGGGCCGGCCACCCTGCGCGAGCTGGGGCGCGACAGAGCCGCGCAGCTGCTGGAGGAGGCGGACCCGCCGGTCCCGGTGGAGAAGCCCGTCTCCCTGTCCGAGAGGGAGTCGCAGGCCGCTGTCGCCGCCCGCGCCGCCGTCGTGCGGCAGATGCTCTCGATCTTCTCGACCGAAGAGCTCCGGGCGGAGCTGGATCGACGGGACCGCGCCGAGCACGACGAGATCAACCGGGAGGGCATCCGCGACGCCGCCGAGGAGTGGCGCATGACGCGCTGACGATCGCCCCACGCATGATGAGACCCCCGGTCAGGGACCGGGGGTCTCGGCGTCTCTGCGCCCTCCGGGCGGTCAAGTCCTCGGTCGTCCGCGGGCCCGTCCCGAGCCCGCTCGGGCTGGTCGTGGGGGTCGGGAGGCCCGCTCAGCCATCGCCTCCCTCGTCGTCGCCAGGCGGTCGGGTGATGTTCATCGGGTGGCTCCTTGGCTCTTCAGCGCCGTCACACGGCCTTCGACTGCTGGAGCGCCCTCGGCATCAGAATTCCGCGATCGACGAGGTCGCGGACGCGCTCATGGTCCGCGTCAGAACAAAGCGGTGAACCTCGGTCGAGGTCCTCGTAAGCTTGTGACAGCAGCGCCTCGGAGGTCGCGCGCGGGCTCGCTTCAGCGAGAGCGAGGACCCGCATCGCCAGGGATCTGCGTGCCTCTGCGTCGGAGAGCCCGGACGTCCGGGGCCAGTACCGCGAGCGAGCGAGATGGCGCGCGATGAAGAGGTATCGGGCGTTGGGCCATCTAGCAGCTCGTGCTTCGATCTCCGGCTGGATCCATCGGCGAGCCTCGTCGTCTCCGCTGTATCGCAGCAAGTAGAGGTACTTCGACCAGAGCTGGACTTCGTCCCGGATCTCATCGCGATTCTCGAACCACTCGCCGCCCTGCCGAAGACGGAACCGGTGGAACTGCTCGTGCAGGTGCTGCTCGAGCTCGTAGGGCGCGCTCGGGATGGCCGCGACGAGCTCGAGCTCGGACGCGCAGCTGACCTGGATGCTGTGCATCCGCCTGTTCACATTCCCTTTCGTGTACCCGATCTTGAGAGCGCCTTCACCGCACCGGGTCTCAGGGTCGAGGATCAAGTAGACGGTCATGCTGCCTCCCTTTCTGCATTGCTCGTCGAACTCTTGATGTGCCAGGTGCAGCCCCCGTCACGGCACGTGGGCAGGTCCCGGTGGTCCCGGGAGACTTCGGGCCAGCTCTTCTTCTCGGACCGGTAGCAGTCAGCCCAGTCGCGACCGCGGTCTGACTTGTCAGCGAGAACAGGGACCGCGACCGCATCAGCCGCGATCCGGTACTCGAACTGGAGGGCGTCGAGCACGGCGGCCTCGGCCTCGTCGGCCCGGTCCTCGGGCACGGACAGGACGATCTCGTCGTGGACGATGGCTCGCAGGCAGGGCAGGAGCCACTCGGGCAGTCGGAGGATCCCCTCCATCATCAGATCGCGGGCGGTGCCCTGGCCGATGTGGGCCGGGGCCTGGGTGTACTCCTTGCCCGGCTGCACGCGCATCCGACGCCCGAAGGCGTTCGTGATGACCTGACGCCTGGCGTCCTCGCGCACCCAGGCCTTGAATGAGGCCAGGCCAGGGAATTTCAGCTCAAGCGCCGCCAGCTGCCGCTCGGCGTCCGCGAGGCTGATTCCCGCGTTGGCGGCCAGCGCCGCAGCGCCCATGCCGTACGAAGTCGCGTGCGTGATCGCCTTGGCATCACCGCGGCGGGGATGGTGACCCGCTGCGCGGTCCCAGCCGACCTCTCCGAAGACTGCCGCGGCCATCTCGTCGTGGAGGTCCTTCCCGGGCTCCAGAGCGGCGACGTAGGCATCGTCCTGGCAGTGCATCGCCATCGCCCGAGCGTCGATCTGCGACAGGTCGGCGCTGATGAGCACATGCCCCTCGTCGGGGAGGAGCATCGCCCGCTCGCAGACGTTGGCGCGGTCGCGCTTGCCCATGACAGACAGGCCGGGGTCGGTGATGCTGATCCGTCCCGTGGCCTGGATCGCGGCGACCCCCGGGTGCACGCGTTCGTCGGATCCGGTGTGATCCCGGATCGTCTGAGCGGTCGACCGCTCGCCGTTGAACGCCCGCAACGCCCCGCACAGCTCGACGAGGGACGCGTTCTCAGCGTGCCGCTCGGCCAGGGCCCTGAGCGCTTCCTTACCGGTGACGAGGTTCCCCTTGCTGGTCCGCGGCGGCTCGACGCCGCAGTCGGCGAACGCCTTCTCGAGGGCGGTCTTCCCTGGGGTAGTGGTGTGGGGCTTCTTGCCTTCGAGAGGCAGGCCGTAGACCTCGTGGAGGCGCTGCTTCTGTGCGTCGACGCGCTCCGACTGCTCAGCGATCAGTCGATCGACCAGGCCGACGTCGACGCGGAACCCGTGCGCCGTGATGTGGTTCAGCCGCCACATGACCCGGTGCTCGCGCCACAGGTAGTCGTCGACGACGAGGTGCTCGGAGAGCGCACGGACGAGCTCCACGTCCTGCACGAGATAGCGCACATAGTCGGGGTGGTCGACCGGGATCCGGTCGTAGCCGCCGAACTCCCGGGCCAGGGCCTTCAGCACGGAGCCGCCGTCGCCGGAGACCTTCCCGTCGCCCAGCACGCGGCGGCACACCGCGTCGAGGTTGTACCGGCGCGCATCGGCCTTCCCGGACAGCGGCGGATCGTTCTGACGGGCGGCCAGCAGCGTGTCCACGACCCGGTTCTCCCGCACCAGCCGGCCCAGGTCGAGGCCGTGGTAGCGCTCCAGGGCAGGCAGGTCGAAGCCGAGCACGTTGTGCCCGACGACGAGGTCGGCCCGCTCGACCATCTCGACGACGGCCGCGATGTCGGTCGTCGTCACCACGGCGGAGGACCCGAGGGCGTAGCCGGCGAGCCGGACGAACCCAGAGCCGTAGTCCCAGAGCCGCTCCGCGTCAGCAGTCTCGAGATCGAGGTAGAGGATGCTCACGATGCATCACCCCCGATCTCAGCGATGGTCTTCCCATTCATCGGCGGCATCGCACGGGCCACCTGGCTCTTGAACCCGTGACGGTCCGTGATCTCGATGACCTCGCCCTTCGTGGCACCGGCTGCAGGGCGCTGACCGGCGGGTGCCGACGAGGACGTGGTCGGGTCCGGGACGGGCAGGGGGGTCACGCCGGCGGGGAGCTGCTCGACGACGTACGCCTTGCCGCGGCCGTGCATCTTCCCGTCGTGGCGCACGCGGAGCCCGCCGTACCAGCGGGGATGAGTGCCGAAGTACGTCGACAACGACTTGGCGTCGAGCTCGTCCCATCCCTTGCCGTAGGGCGGCGGGGCGTCCGGATCGGCCTTGGCCTGCGCGAGGACGTCGCCGGCAGCGAAGCGTGCGCCGGCGGGGAACAGGTCCGAGATCCAGGCCCAGCACTCGGCGTTGTCCACGGCCTCGCTGTCGGCGGTGGCGCGGACCTCGAGGACGGTGGAGAGGAACCCCTTGATGCCGGCGAGATGGAGGATGCCGCCGACGACGCGCTGCCACTCGCCGAAGGACTTGAACCCGAAGGCTCGTGGGGCCTCGGGCTGTCCGCGGTCGTACCAGGCCCGGACCAGGATGAGCACGGCCCTGAGCAGCTCCGCGCGGTGCTCCGGGACCCAGGTGTCCATGTCATGGCGGAAGTCGTCGCGGGTCTCGAGGTCGTCGCGGTCGGAGGACAGGCGGCTGGTGTAGACGCGGCGGATCATGTCGCCCGGGATCTGGACGTTGTTACCGAGCCCGAACGTCGTCGCCATGTTCGGCAGGTCCAGGATCTCGGACACGCCGAGCTTGCGTCCTTCGTAGGACTCCGAGGTGAGGAACGCGCCGAGCGAGAGCGAGTCCAGCCGCGAGGTGCCGTCCTTGTCCTGCACCTCGTCGAGGACGATGGTGTCCGCACCCGCCCGCAGCTTCGCGATGAGGCGCTTGTCCATCTCCTCATCCGACTTGGGAGCGGGCTGCATCGGAGCGGGGATGCCGAAAGCGACCCTGTGGATCACATCGACGCAGCCGCCCTTGCCGACGCCGCGATGAAGCCCGTCGAACACGAGCATCGGCACCTTGCGCACGTTCGCGCGGACGACGGGAGTGATCAGGCCGGCGATCGCGTGGGTCTGGTCGGCCTCGGAAGCGAACACCCAGCCGTCCCGGCCGCCGGCCCCGTCCCGGGCGAAGAGGTCGTCCCGGATGAGCTCGACGGACTCCTCGATGTCGGCGTCGGTCGGGTGCTCCGGCACTTCGATGCCCTGCACGTCGGGGGTGAGGTCCAGGAGGACCCCGGTCTGCGGGTCGTATCCGGAGGCCGTGCGGACGGAGCCGTCCGCAGCGACGAGGGGCGAGCGGGTGATCCCGGCCAGCCATGGCATCCGGTCGTAGTGGTCGGCCACCAGGTCGACGAGGTTGTCGCTGAGGCCCGCGGGCGCGGGGCCGTCCGCGGTCATCGTGCAGGGGTAGACGGCCTCGAGCAGCTCGCGGCGCAGCCCGCTCCTCGTGAGGAGGCCGGCCTGATTCCGCCCGGTGTGGTCGGGACGGACCCGGACCATCGCGCCGTCGCGCTGGAAGACCCTCGTCCCGCCCTTGGCCTCCACCAGAGCTTCGAGCATGTCGAGCGAGACCTGGAGCATGTCGCCGCTCACGTCGATCTCGACGCGTCCCCGGGCGGCGTCGGCCACGGCGACCTCCGCAGCACGCGCGGCGGCCTTCGCCGCGGCCTCGGACCGCAGCTTGGACAGCTCTCGCTTGTCCAGGTCCGCGGGCTTCTGCTTCGCGTTCGCCACCCAGGACCGGAGCATGGAGCGGCGGGCATCGTCGTCGGCGAGGCGGGCGAGCAGATCGTCGAGCCCGTCCTTGCCGCCGCCGGGGAGCCGCGCGAACCTGACGCTGTTCGCTCCGTACCCCTCGCACGCCTCTCCGAGCGCGGTCGCCCCGTCGAACACATGCGGGTTGGTCCTGGCGTCCGCGTCGGGGACGATCACGACGTCGCGGCCCTGGACGGCGGCGAGGTGGGGGGTCGGGGTGCCGCGCTGGCCCTCGACCCCGCTCGCGACCATCCAGGACCAGATCCCGGTGATCCGGTAGATCGACCACGCCGGGGGTGCCCACGCCAGCGCGGCCAGCGCCTGCTTGACGCCCTCGACGATGAGGACGGTCTCGGGGTCCTTCACCGCACGCAGGACGGGCAGCCGCGGCGGGTTGCCGTGCTTTCCCGGCGAGATGTACTTCGGGGCGCGGCCATCGTCGAAGGTCACGGTGCCCAAGGCGGGCTTGACCTGGCCGGTCTCCGAGCCGTCCGGCTGCACCATCGGGTACACGAGCACGGGGAACACGTCCTCGTCGTGCGCAGCGATCCACTGCGCCCACGCCGGCAGCTCGTCGTGGCAGCGCGCGGAGTACACCCCCGCGTCGAGGGCGACCTGGAGCGGGATCGCGCTCCGGGTCAGCTCATCGACGTGGTCGTCGGACAGGACGGTGCCCGCGTCAGGGACCGTGCGATCGACGGCGTCGTCGTCTACAATGGACATGAGGAACCTCAACTTCCTTCACGGCCCCGGGCAGTCGTCAGCTGCCGCGGGGCCGAAGTCTTTCTCCGGTCAGGCGGCGAGCAGGCGGCCGAGCTCGCGCTTCCGCTCGGGCGAGAGCTCAGGCCACGTCAGGACGAGGCGCGCCGCGATCTCCTCGAGGCTCTCGGCGGGGGCGTCTCCGGCCGTGTGCTCCTCGACAGGGCCGGTCAGACGCTCGAGGTCGGACGCATACACGCGGAACTCGCGGCCGCCCAGGCGATGGGCCGGCAGGCGGCCGGAATGGATGTACTCACGGATGGTCGCCGGATGGCGTCGCAGGCGGCGCGCCACCTCGGGGACGGTGAGCTCCTCACGGAGGGTCGTTGTGCTCATGGAGGGGTGCCTCTCGGGAGAGAACCTTCATCTCGTCCGAGTCCGCGCCTGCCTCAGCCGTGACGGTCGCGACGACCGAGCACTCTCGTGCGGCGCGGCGTGCCCTCTCGACTTCGGGGGACGCGTAGCTATGCCCGCACGCGGGGGACCGCACCGTGGGGTGCTGCCTTGCTCTCTAGCTTAAGCGATCTCTGCTCATCTGACAAGCACCGCGCCAATGTATGCTAATGGAACACGGAAGTGCTCGTATACGAGGAGGTCCCGCATGGCGACGTACAGCAAGGTCTTCGCGCATCGGCTCCGCGAGGAGCGGCAGCGAGCCGGCCTGAGTCAGGCACAGCTCGCCCAGCGCATGAGCGAGGCCCTCGGTACGGGCATCGACGCGAGTGCTGTCTCCCGCATCGAGAACCCGAGTTCGGGACGGATCATCAAGCTCGACGAGGCGGCCGCCGCTGCGGGCGCACTGGGCGTGCCGCTCTCCGCCCTCCTGAGCGAGCAGGATCCCGTCGAGGCCAGGCTCGAGGAGCTACAGCGTGAGCTGGTCGTGCAAGGGGCGAAGGAGAAGGATGCCTGGTTCGACGTCCAAGAGGCGCAGGGGGCCATATCCGAGCTCGAAGAGGAGATCGAACAGCTCAAGGCATCTCGGCCGGACTGAGTAATGCGTCTGGACGAGGGGGCCGGGATCTTCGACGTGCCGCTGGTCGCGGTGCTCAGTCATCGCACGGTCGCAACGAGGAGCTCAGGCGGTCGGGTGTAGGTCGAGCATGGACACTCACTGCTGATCGGAGAGCAGGAGAGCACGGCAGCTCCCTGCTCTCCGCACTGCTCTCCGTGCGTAAGTCCTGGTGGTAGCAAGGAGATGTGCCTAGGGAGAGCAGGAGAGCACTGATCGACCGGCCTCGGGTACTCCGTGTGCGTGCGTGCGTCACGCGGCGTGACTTGCGCGGTGTGACGCGCACACACCGCGTCACATGGGAGTCCCCGATTCTGCTCTCCCTGCTCTCCGCAGCGGCGTCGCCCCGGGTGGTGCGCGCAATCTCACGGAGAGCAGAGCCGTTATCCCTGCTCTCCGTCTGCTCTCCTGCTCTCCGCCCCCGTTCGCCCCTGCTTCCCTCACGCTCGCTCCCGCTCCCGCTCGAGCTCTCCGCGGGTCCTCATCTCCGAGCCGATCGGTGTCCTCGCCCCGGCGTAGTGTCGATCCCATGCCGCGTCCTTCCACCTCCTCCCGCGCCGTCGGCGACGGCATCGCCCGCTACCGCGAGATCCGCCGGCTCTCCCGAGACGAGCTCTCCTACGCCCTGAGCACCGCGGGCCACGACCTCGACGTCGACGACCTGCGGCTGATCGAGCAGGGCGGCGCGATCGTGACGGCGGACGACCTCGTCGCCGTCTCCGTCGTCCTGGACGTCTCGCCCGCTGTACTGCTCTCGCACGTCCCCGCGGGCCGCCCTGCCGAGGAGCCCCTTGGGACCGGTGTGCCCGCTGATGTCGACCAGCCCGAGCTGGCTGCGTGGGCGCAGGGCAGGACAGGGCTTGACCGCGCCTCGCGGCTCCGCTGGGCCGAGGACCGGGTCGCGCGCCTGCGGATCCTCGCGGCGCACCACCAGGAGCACCTGGAAGCCGCGCTCGCCGAGCGGGACGAACTCGGCGAGCTCGTGGCCCAGGAGGCCGACGCCGTGCCCGTGCAGCGCCTGCTGGACCGCATCCAGGAGGGCGAGCACGCCGTGCGGGACGCCGACCTGGCGCTGGCGTACGCCGAGCACCGCCTCGAGGGCCTGCAGGGCGTCGAGCGCTGAGGAAGGTCGCGCCGGCACGGCGCAGTTCGTAATAGCCCTACGTGTGGGCACGTGGTGGAGTTCCGGTTCAACGTGTAGCCAGGCTGCTGACGGGGAGAGTTCTCCTCGTTCGCGATCGTCGACCTCGTTTCGAATGGTGTGCTATCGCCGTGCGTCGACAAGGAGGAGCCTCCCGGCCGACCATCGATGTTCTGACGGGCCCGATTTGACATGTCTCGACCTGCAGAAGCAGACGAGAGGCCACTGGCCAGCGATCTCTCGTTGTTCGACGGGCCGCTTGGATTGGCTCGACTGCTATCATGATTGATATCAGTCGAGGAGGTGGTCATCCATGTCATCTATCGTCGTTCGCGGTCTCGATGACTCAGTGAAGCAGCAGCTGGCGGCGCGGGCCAAGAAGCACGGACGCTCGATGGAAGCCGAGGTCCGCGACATCCTCACGAAAGCCGCGCGACGGCCCCACATCGGGATGGCTCTACTGTCCGTCGCCCAGGGGGTCGGCGGTGTCGATGAGTTGCCAATCCCGGCGCGCGAGGACGTTGCGCGAGCGGTGGACTTCGAGTGATCGTCCTCGACACCAACGTCATCTCGGAGATCTTTCGGCCCGCGCCGGACGAGCGCGTCGTTGACTGGCTTGAGTCGCTCACAGGCGACGTCGCGATCACCTCGGTCACGCTCGGGGAACTGCTGGCCGGAGTACGGCGGCTGCCGAGTGGCCGCCGCAGGGAGGATCTGGCGTCCCGGATCGACGCCGCGATTGAGCCGTATCGAGGCAGCCGCTCGGTGGTGCCCTTCGACGACCGGGCCGCTGACCGCTATGCCGACGTCCTCGTCGCTCGCGAGTCAGCCGGATCGCCGATCAGTACGGCCGATGCGCAGATTGCTGCGATCTGCCTGGCTCACAGCGCAACCTGCGCGACGCGCAACGTCAAGGACTTCGCGCATACTGGCGTTGAGCTCTTCGATCCGTGGCGCGCCCAGCCATGAGCCGTCTTACGATCGACAGCATCGCGCACGATGAACTCACGTCGGACCATCTCGCCGGACTTCGTCGCCCGTTCGATGACGAGTACCGCGACGACTTCAGGGAATGGGATCCGGACCAGCCTTACGGCTATGCGCCGCATGATCTCCACGTCATCGTGCGAGTAGACGATCGAATAGTCGGACACGTTGGGTGGGGGTGTCGCAAGCTCAGCGTCGGTGACGAAGACATCGTGATTGCGGGGGTGGGCGGTGTGCTGATCTCAGAACAGGCACGCGGTCGAGTGGGGACTGCAATCTGCAGATCCGGCGCAAGTCATGTAGTCGAGCCCCCGGCCAGCGCTTCTTCAGGCGAGTGTGGGTGCGCTCCAACCGGCGCATCGACCTTAGTTCCCACCCGCGTGCTGCACGAGCGTCTGCAGGAGGCGCGGGGGTAGTCACTCGCTTCGGAAGACCGCCGCGTGCTCGGCTGCGAAGGCCGCGAAGCTGCGGGCCGGACGGCCCAGCAGATCGGGCACGGCCGGCGAGACCTCGGCGGCCTCGCCGCGTGCGTAGTGCGCGTAGTCCTCGAGCAGGCCCCCGACCTGCCAGGGTGGAAGCACGCCCGTGAGCAGCTCGCTGAAGTGCTCGGGGGTGATGTCTCCGAACCGGATCTCGTGGCCTGTCGCAGCGGAGAGCTGCCCTGCGAGGTCGGCGTGGGTGAGCGATTCTGGCCCCGTGAGCGTCTGGATGCCCAGCGGCTCGGGCGACGTGAGGGCGTGGGAGGCGATGTCGCCGATGTCGCGCACATCGATGAGGCTCACGCGGGCATCGCCGATAGGCGCGGGCAGCGTCCGTGTTGCCTGCACGATGCTCGCGACGGCGAACAGGCCTTGCATAAAGAGGTTCGGACGTAGTGCGGTGACGCCGATACCCGACGCGAACGCGTGCTGCTCGACGGCGGCGTGGTATCGCAAGAATCGAACCGGGGAGTCGCACACAGATCCCAGCTGGGAGAGCAACACGAGGTGGCGAACGCCCGTATCGGCTGCCAGGTCGACGAATTGCTTCTGCTGCGACTCAGCGCGTTCCGTCGACGGCGATACGAGATATACCGTGCGCACGCCGTGGAGCGCTGCGCGCACGCTGTCGGCGTCGTCGAGGTCGGCCTGTACCGAGAACTCCGCGGACGACGGTCGGCGTGACATGGCGCGGAATCTGACGCCGCGTGCGGTCAGGGCGTCGGCGGTCGCGCGGCCGGTGGATCCGGTAGCGCCGGCGATAAGGATGCCGGGTGTGGTGGTCATATTCTTTCCTTCAGATCTCGGGGTGGCGCACGCCATTGGTCAGGATGCGCGACCAGTCGTCATCGATATCGGCGATGCCCGACGTGACGATGAGGTGGCAGAGCTGGCCGTAGGCGATGAATCGTTGCACGTCACGGTCGGCGGCTCCGGATCGTTGCTTCGCGAACCGGGTGATACGCGCCAGGCCGCTTCGAAGGGCGTCGCCGATTCCGGGGATCGTTGCCACCGACTGCGCGTGCACCTGGATGAGGAGCAGCGTTCGATCGGTGATGAGGTCGGCATATGCGTCGCCCATTGAATCGAGGATCTCGGTGGGGGATCCGTCGGCGGGCGCGCCCGCCAGGGCCTGCTCGACGCGTTCGAAGCATGCATCGAGCGCGGCGACGAAGAGTGCCTCCTTGTCGCCGAAGAGCTTGAGCACATACGCGCTCGAAATCCCCGCCTCACGGGCGACGTCCGTGATGGTGGTTCCGCGGTATCCGCCCCGCGCGAACGCGGCGAGAGCGGCGCCGATGATTACAGGCCGTCGGGCTTCCGCGGACGAGAGTGTGCGCGGTGACATGTGAGTGACTGTACACTCACTCTTCCAGGATCACAAGGCTCTAGGGAAGAGCTCGACTGGTCTGGCTTCGATGTCCTTCGGGACGACAGGCGCAACTACGCCCCGACCCTATGTTTTGCGACGTACGGATGCCCTTGACGGCGGCGTTGCCGTTGTTCGGGTGCTGGCATCGCTATCGCGGTGAGAGCGGTAGGCGGCACGGCGAGGAGCCGATTGTCTCGATCGTCTCGGCTGATTCAGAGCGCGGGCCGAACGGTATTCCAGGGGCTGATGGCCTCGAAGGCGGCCGCGGCGGCAAGGACGGCCGAATCGGCGAAGCGCGGGCCGACGATCTGCAGTCCCACAGGGAGACCCTCTTCTGAGAACCCGCAGGGAACCGTGATCGCGGGGAGGCCGGCATGACTGGGCGGTTCCGTCAGCCTATGGAAGTCCAGGTGAGGTGCATGCACTGGTTCCCCGTTGACATGGGTGTTTCCTGCCGCCTCTCCGGGGTGAGGGAACGCCGTGACGGGCATCGTCGGCATGACAACGAGGTCGTGCTTCGCCAGTACATTGTTGAACCCCCTCGAGATCTCGCCACGGGTCTGGGTGGCCGTGGTCAGGTAGTCGACAGCGGACATACGCTCTCCGATCTCGGCGAGGCGCGTCATCGCCGGATGCCCCATGTTCTGGGTTGCTTCGGCTGCGCGCACCCCGGCCGCGAAGCTGGGAGACCAATAGTGCTCGAAGTACTCGATCGGGTCGGGGAGAGCCATCTCGATCTGTTCCACGTGGGCGCCGCCGTCGTCCGCGATGCGTTGCACTGCACGCTGCACGATCCGTGCTACCTCGTGGTCGACGTTGGCGCTGCCGCAGTCCGGGGTGAACGCGATCCGGAGGCCCGCGAGCGACGGGTCGTTCAGTACCGCGGCCACGAAATCGTCGCCCGTCCACGGGAGGGAGAGCGGATCGTTCGGGTGCGGCCCGGCGGTGACGGCGAGGAGCAGTGCGGAATCGACGACCGAACGGGTCAGCGGACCGTCGGTGACGGCGGACTCCCATGCCTGCTCACCGGGGATGCGTCCCAGCGAGGCCTTGTGCCCCACGACGCCGCAACAGGCTGCCGGCACTCGAACGGAACCGCCGCCATCGGAACCCCAGGCGAACGCGGTGACGCCCGCGGCCACGGAGGCCGCTGCGCCTCCGCTGGACCCGCCGGAGGTATGGGTGGTGCGCCAGGGGTTGTTGGTGACTCCGGTGAGAGCGCTGTCGGTGACGCCGAGTGCACCGAACTCGGGAGTGGTGGTCTTGCCGATCAGGATCGCACCGGCGGCCTTGAGCCGGGCCCAGGCAATGGAATCCTCAGTCGGCACATGATCGGCGAACGCCTTCGACCCATAGGTGGTTCGCACTCCCGCGGTGTCACAGAGATCCTTCACGGTGATCGGTACGCCGAACAGGGCGCCCAGGTCATTCCCATTGCTGGCCATAAGTCGTTCTTCTGCTTGTCGGCCTTGGGCGCGCGCCGCCTCCGCGGTGACGGTGACGAAAGCGTTCAGGTGCGGCTCGGTTCGTTCCAACTGGGCGAGCGCCGCGTCCACAGCCTCGACCGGGGAGATATCACGGGCACGGATCTTCGTGGCCATTTCATAGCCACCCATCCAGGTCAGTTCGTTCGTGCTCATGATGCAGTCTCCTCGTCGAGCAAGGTCCACATGACCCTCCACTCGGCGATCATCCCCGGCTTCGCGCGACCCTCGACCTCAAGGGTGCAGTGAAACAGGACGAGGAGATTGTCGCCACGCTGTTCGATCGATTGGACTGTGCCTCGCACGCGGATGCGATCGCTGAGGGTGACCATGCTGACGAAGCGCACTCTGTCGAACCCGTAGTTCCAGCCGGACCACCGAGGCTCGTCGATATAACAGACCTCGTTGACGAGATGGTCCAGCAGGCCCAGCAAGTGGAATCCCTCGATGAGGCCTGGGGGATAGAGCCCGATGTTGACACCGTTCGGATTCTTCTTGACGTAGATGGCCTCGTCGAACAGTGCCAATTTGTCTTCTTCCACCGAGAACCAGCTTCCGCAGAACTCTTGGCCCGCGAGCTTCGGCGCGTCTTCCCAGTTTGTGACCGCGATTTGGGTCTCTGTCTGTTGAACGGACATGAGGGAGCTTCCTCTCCTGTAGGTACGGCCGTCAAGACGGCGCAGCACACAACCTTGTGTATCACGTACTATATATAAGCTATTACATAGAATGTCGTTACGGAACGTTTCACATCTGCGAGACGTGAGCCAGGCGGCGACGTCGGCTCAGAGAGAGGTGCAGGATGGCACGAAAAGTCGATCCACTCGAGCGGCGTCTCGAAGTCACAAGTGCTGCAATGCGTATCATTGCGAGGGGCGGGCTCGGAGCGCTGACTCTGCGCAGCCTGGCTGAGGAACTGAATGGCTCGATCACCCTCGTTACGCACTTTTTCGCCAAGCGCAGCGATTTATTCGAAGCCATCGTCGATGATCTGATAGCGAGCTATGACGCGGAGATGATCGAGTTGGAACAGTGTTCCGACGAATATGCCCGGCTGGAGACACTTCTCAAGTGGTTGCTGCCGTTGGACGAAGAGGAGCTCGAGCGTGAAGCGACCAGGATTGCTTTGAACTCGATGCGGGAGGAGTCCAGCATCGACCATTTCTACGTCGCCATGGAGAAGCGCACCCGTCAACTCATGAGCGTGTACCTTGAACCGTTGTTGCCCGCGGCTGAGGTGCCTGCTGCCGTTGATGTGTTGAGGGCGACGGTCAACGGCTTGGTTTTGTCGGCGGTCGAGCATCCACAGCTTTGGCCTTCGGAGAGGCAGCTGTCTGTGCTGTACAACGCACTTCGCGGGCTTGGTGTGCGTCAGTCCGATGCGGTAACGACCTAAACGCACTCGGCGGGCGAGAGCGCCTCTTGCGAATGCTCGTCCGCTCCCGCAACCAGGAGTGCGTCGATGACGAACACTCGGCCCGTTTCCTGTTCGACGAGAACGGGGTTGAGATCGGCCTCACGCAGACTCGTCCTCAGATCATCGGCCATCCACGAGAGGCGGCTGACCACGTCGGTGAAGTGGTGCGCCGGTGTCATCGGATTCAGGTTACGGTAGCCATCCAGAAGCGACTGCAGGCGGGTCGTTTTCAGGAGCGAGGTGGCATCTTCTGCACTGATCGGAGCCAACGCACGCGCCGTGTCATCGAGCAGTTCCACAAGAGTTCCACCCATTCCCAGGCCGATCGTCGTCCCGATTCGGGCATCGGTCACGAACCCGGTGAAGGCCTCGATGCACCCGACGATCTGCTCCTGCACCTCGAGCCCGGCGATGACCGCGTCGGGTCTGTGAATCTGCACATTCGCCAGGATCTTCTCCCACGCCTCCTTCAGGTCATCCACATTGCGGATATCCGTGATCACCGCGCCGATGTCTGACCGGTGGGCGATGTCGGGTGAATCAACTTTAAGGGCGAGAGGGAAGCGGTGCGCCTGGGCCCAGGCGATTGCCTGGGAGAGTTCTGTGACCGTGGACGAAGGGACCAGCGGAATACCGTACGCGGTGAAGATCTGCGCGAGGAAATCACGGGGCACGGGGCCGCTCAGTGTGTCGAGAGCACGTGTGAGATGCTCGACCGTCGGCATCGACGGCAGATCGTCGGGTCGCTCGATCGGACGTGGCAGCGTCGACTTATTGGCGGCCGCAGCCGTGAGTGCGACCAGAGCGTTCCCGATGCCGCGCAGAACGGGAACAAGAGAGTCAGGAGTGGTCACCCGGCTGGGATGAATCGTGAGAGATGAACTGGAAGCGATCACGACAGGTTTGGCCGGATGCGCTGCCGCTGCCGCGGTGACATCGGTGATCATTTGTTCCTCGTAGGCGATTTCTCTGTCGGAGAGGCTCGATTGCGCATCCGCGACGACCAGGACCGCGTCGAGGCTGGGATCGCGGCACAGGACTCCAAGCGCGTCGCCGAATGCGCTTTCGTGGGACGAGGCGCCTGCGCCGGCGTCGAATGGGTTGTTGATGGTTGCACCCGAGAACAGTGCGGAAAGTTCGTGGGATGTAGCATCGCTGAACGGGGGAAGCGTGATTGAGCGAGCGGTTGCCAGGTCTGCTGTGAGTGCGGCCTGCCCACCCGAGATGGTGATGACACCTACTCTGGGGCCCGCCACTGTCCGTGAACGGAGAACGGACAGCGCTTCGAGCGAGGAGGCGAGCTCGTCATAGTCGGCGACCAGGGGAAGATCAAGTCTCTCGAACAGTGCGGTATACGCGGAATCGCTGGAGAGGATCGCGCCGGTATGCGCGACAGTCGCCCGGCCACCCGCTTCGGTGCGACCGACTTTGAGTGCGACCAACGGTTTTCCGGCCCGACGCGCCTTGGCGACCGCGGCCTGAAACGCTTCGGCATCGGATATGGACTCCAGCACCAAGCCGATCACCCGAGTGTCAGGGTCGTCGGCCAACCAGGAGATGTAATCTGCTGACGAAGTGGCGTATTCGTTGCCGGTGGAGATGATCTTCGCGAAGCCGATCCCGGGGGCGGATCGGGTCACGAAGATAGCGCCTGATCCCGATTGCGACACGATCGAGACGTCACCGGGTCGCAGGCCCGTCAGGATACCCTCGTCTGCCCAGACGGCCATGCTCCTTTGCACGTTGATGACGCCCATGCAATTGGGGCCGTGCACAACCATTCCCCTCGTCTCCTTCCACGTGACAAGGGTGTCGGTCTCGTCCTGGGTCAACTCGACGCTCAACACGGCCGCAGCCGGGCAGCCCGCGTTCTCGAGGTCGAGGAGGACGGTGCCGATAGCGCCGGGCGGGAGCGTCACAACAGCAAGGTCGATGTCTGGCAGGTCGGTGGTGGAACGCACCGCTTGAACCCCCTCTATGAGGGCGCCAGAGGGATTGACTGCGTGGATCGTCCCCGTGTACCCGGTATCCCGCAGATGACGGATCACCTGGTTTCCTGTGGCATCGGCACGTTTCCCAGACGCTCCGATCACCGCAATGCTCTTCGCATCGAACAGGGCGTCGAGGTTGGTGAAGTTGGACGTCATCGTCATTACGTGCTCCTCTTCGGTTCGTATAGCAGACACTATATAACGTCTGTCATGTGGAAGATTATCCGCAAGGTTCAGGATATTGTCGGAATGTAGTCCGTGCTATATATTGCTTGTTACACAGCAAGCGCTCACTGACAGAACTCAACGAGGAGTACTTATGTCCCGCAGTCGCAGACAACTGGAACGCCGAGGGCGTCTCCGAGTGGCAGCATTCATCGGAATGGGCGCCGTTCTGACCGTGACCGGTTGCACGGCAGCCGGCAATTCCGATCGCGCCGACGAAGGGTCGGCTTCCGAACGCGAACTCGTCTCGGTCGCCCCCGCCGCACAAGGGCCAGTCGATTCTCTCGTCTGGAACCTTCCCACAGGTGAACCGGCCAGCATCGACCCTCCGAATGCTCCGACCTATTCCGGTGCGGGAGTGGTGAGCAACCTTTGTGATTCGCTCCTGACAGTGGACGCCGACTACAACCTGAGCCCCAACCTGGTCGACTTCGAGCAGGTCAGCCCCACCGAGCTGGTCTATACCCTCCGAGCGGATGCCACCTTCTGGGATGGAAGCCCTGTCACCGTCGAGGATGTGGCCTTCAGCCTCAACCGCGCCGCGGCACCGACGTCCATCGTGGCTTTTCTCTATGCCAACGTCGCATCCATCGGCGTGACCGGCGCGCGTGAGGTGACCGTCACCTTCAGCCAGCCTGACGAACTGTTCAATCTTGAGATGGCGACGTTCGCCGGAATGGTTGTGCAGAAGGAGTTCACCGAACAGGCCGGTGAGGCCTTCGGAACGGCCAGCGGCGGCGTTATGTGCAGCGGCCCGTTCGAACTGGATGAATGGCTGCCAGGTGAGAGCATCACTATCTCCAAGAATGAGAGCTATTGGAACCCCGATCGGCAACCGCTGGCCGAGCAGGTGACGTTCACCTTCGTCACCGATACCACAGCTATGACTCAGGCTCTCAATGCGGGAGAGATCGACGCTGCTCACGAGATCTCGCCAGCGGCGATTTCAGCGTTGGACGGCTCTGACGCCGGAAACCTGTACTTCGGCCCCTCGATGCAGAGCATGGGCCTCACCGTGGCTAACCCGGGCGGGCCGCTCGGGGACGTCGACGTGCGTCGCGCGCTCCAGATCGTTGTCGATCGCGAGGCATTGGCCGAGATCGTGTACAACGGCGCGGCCATCCCCGCCTACACGGTGATCTCGCCCGCGACCTGGCCGAGCGAGGTCAGGAATCTCTACGCCGATGCGTACTCCGAGTTTGAAGAAGAGCGAAAGCTGAACATCGACGAAGCGACGGCGCTCGTCGAAGCTTCGGACTACGGCGGCGAGGAGATCTTGCTGGCGGTTCCCGCGGGCGATGAAACGCTCTCTCAAGTGGGACAGCTCGTCCAGCAGCAGGCTCAAGCGGCAGGGCTCAACATCGTCATCGAGTCGATGCAGCCGCTGGCGTTCGCCGAGGCGCAGTATGACGCCGAGAAGAGAGAGGGCATCCACCTGTTTGTCGGCACGAGCTTCAATGCGGTGCAAGACCCCATCGAACCGCTCGGGTTCAGTTACTTGCCGGATGGCGCATACAACACGAGCGGGTTTGAAGATGCGGATGTCTCGCGTTTGCTGATCGAGGCACGCGCAACATTCGATCCTGAAGAACGAGCCGAAATGATCATTGAGGCTCAATCGATCTACGAACGCGCCTCAGCGAACATCCCGTTGTTGAACCTCCACTCGGTGACCTTCCTCAATAAGAAGTTTGCCGGGGCCGTGACCTCGTTCGCCTATCTCATCATGCCGTCGTTGGCGTACGTCGGCTCTGCCGAATAAGACGGACGGGTCATACCTCTGTGAAAGTTGAGCAGGTCACTCCCGGGACCGGAACGCGCAGACCGTTCCGGTCTCGGGCCGCGCTTGTCCTTCGCTGGGTGGGCGGGCCACTGGGCACCGTGCTGGCTGCGTCGTTCATCATATTTGTAGCCTTGGCCTTCGCTCCGGGGAACCCGATCGCACAGATCCTGGATGCTCGCGCAACCGAGGAGCAACGGTCGGCGATGAGGGAGCAGCTGGGCCTCGACGATCCTCTGCTCGTGCGCTACTGGAACTGGCTCATGGGTGCCATGCGGGGGGACTTCGGAGTGTCCTTCACCTTCAGGGACGATGTCTCGGCGATTCTCGCTCCACGGATCGGCACAACACTCACCCTTGTCGCCATGGCCGCGATTCTCATCCTCGTGATCGGCATCGCTCTGGGGACTCTCGGGGGAATGTCGCGACGTCTGCGGCCCCTCGTCAGCGCGTTGATCGGCGTCGGAATCGCTCTTCCAACATTTGTGGCCGCAGTTCTGTTGATCGGAGTCTTCGCCGTCGGGCTGGGTTGGTTCCCCACCTATGGCGCCGGATCGGATTTTCTGGACAGTATCTGGCATCTGACCCTGCCTGCCATCGCGCTCTCCATGGCATGGACAGCGTATATAGCCCAAATCACGCAAGCCGCGGTGCGGGAGGAAGCAGCCAAGGAACACGTCGCCACCGCAATCGGTCGCGGATTGCCCCGCAGTCTGGTTCTTCGGCGGCATGTGCTTCGCAATTCAGCCATTCCGGTGCTGACCGCATCTGGACTGACCGTAGCCGGTCTCGTGGCTGGGTCGGTCATCGTCGAGGCGGCATTCGCTGTAAACGGAATCGGATCCCTGCTCGTCGAGGGCGTTTCCAATAAGGACTATCCCATCGTCTTGGCGATTGCCATGATCATCGTCGTTGTGTTCGTCGTTATCACGACCGTCATCGATATTGCTCACACACTGCTGGATCCCAAGCGGCGGAAGGCGGGAAGGACGTCATGACGCAGCTTGCCGTTCCAGGTCGCTGGGTCGTCCGCTCCCGGCTGAGGATGCGGGACCCGTTGTTCGTCGCTGTGCTGGCGGTGTGCTCAGCGCTGGCGCTGATCGCTGCGATCGGCCCGTACATAGCTCCCTATCCGCCTGCGCAGACCGATATTCTCGCATCGGGTGAAGGACCCAGTGCCGCTCATTGGCTCGGCACAGACTCTCTCGGGCGCGATGTGTTGTCGCGCTTGCTCGTCGGCGCGCGTCTGAGCTTCGCCGGTCCTGGTCTGGTCGTGCTGGTCAGCACGACGTTGGGAACGGCGCTCGCCTTGGCAGGGGCATGGTTCGGAGGATGGTTCGATAGCCTGCTCAACAAAGTGCTCAACGTGCTCTTCGCCATCCCGGGAATTCTGGTCGCCGTCCTGGCCGTCGCTGTGTTCGGCGTGGGTTTCTGGGCACCGGTTCTCGCTCTCTCCCTGGTCTACGTTCCCTATATCGCACGCGTGGTGCGCAGTGCCGCCATTCAAGAGCGACACAAGGCGTATGTCGAAGCGTGCGAGCTAGCCGGCCTGTCCGCCCGGCGGATCACTTCCCGGCACATCCTCGGCAATGTGTTCCCCATCGTGCTGGCACAGGCGACCTTCGGATTCGGCGCAGCCCTGATGGATTTCGGAGCCATTTCCTTCCTCGGGCTCGGCGTTCAGCCGCCGGCCGCAGAGTGGGGACTCATGGTCAGCGACGGTCGTTCGGAACTGCTGGAAGGTTCCTTCCAACAGAGTGTGTCGGCGGGACTCATGATCGTCATCACTGTGGTCGCCTTTAACATGCTCGGCGAACGCATCTCCACCCGCTTAGGAGCAGCCAGATGAACGACAATAATCCGTTGCTCGAGATCGACCATCTCGGAGTCGATCTTCCTGGTGTCGCCCGGGACGCCCGTGTGGTCGTCATCAACGATGTCAGCCTGACAATCCACGAGGGCGAGTCGGTCGGCCTGGTCGGTGAATCCGGCTCGGGCAAGTCGATGACCACTCGAGCCGTGATGCGGCTCCTGCCGGAAGGGGCGCGGGCGCGGGGACGGCTCGACTATCAGGGCAGAGACCTGGCGAAGCTCAAGGGCAAAGCGCTGGCCCGCTTTCGAGCGAAGAACGTCGGCATGATCTTCCAGGATCCTCGCGCGCACATCAACCCGTTGTGGACCCTGGGTCACTTCCTCGTCGAGAGCGTTGTGGAAACGGGAGAGATGACGCGGGAGGCCGCCGAGAAGCGCGCCGTACAACTGCTTGACGAGGTTGGGATCCCCGACGGCGCCAGGCGCTTGAAGCAGTACCCGCATCAGCTGTCCGGGGGGTTGTTGCAGCGGGTGATGATCGTGATGGCGCTGATGCCGTCACCGCAGCTCCTTCTCGCCGACGAGCCCACCACTGCGCTGGATGTCACCGTGCAGTCTGAGGTGATGGCGATCCTGAACGAACTGCGGATCCAACACGGGCTCGGCATGCTTTTCATCACCCACGACCTTGATCTTGCGGCAGCTGTCACCGATACCCTGGCCGTAATGTACGCGGGTGTGATCGTTGAACGCGGTCCGTCCCCGGCCGTCTATCACACCCCCCGGCATCCGTACACAGCCGGCCTGTTGGGCTCGCGCCCCAGCGCTACTGCTGTGAAAGAGCTGACGGCCATTCCGGGCAAACCGATGGGAGCATTCGAGGTCGGGCCCGGATGCGTGTTCGAGAAACGGTGCCCCTTCGCCACCGATTACTGCCGCGACGTTCGGCCGGAGTTGCGTGAGGTCGAGGACGGTCGTTGGGTCGCCTGCCACCAGGCTGAAGAGATCGTCAACGAACTGAAAGGGGCCGAAGCCTGATGGGAGGAGATCTGCTCGCCGTCGCCGGACTTCGCAAGGTGTTCCACGTGAAGGGTCACCTCGGTCATATGGAGGATTTCGTTGCGGTCGACGACGTCACGTTCTCCCTCGCTCGCGGAGAGTCTCTGGCGATTGTCGGCGAGTCCGGCTCTGGAAAGACAACGATTGCCCGCATCATCGCCGGATTGGAGACAGCCACCGACGGCAATATCCTCTTCGAGGGCCGGCAGTGGTCGAAGCCGCGAGGGGTCACGCAGAGGCGTGAGCACGCGAGGCAAGTTCAGATGGTTTTCCAGGATCCATTCGGGTCGCTGAACCCCAAACAGGCGCTAGGCCCCTGTTTGGAAGAGATTCTCATCACCCAGTTCGACCGGGACCGGTCATGGCGCAAAGCGAGAATCGCAAAATTGCTCGATCAGGTCGGACTTGATGACCGGCAAGCCAAGGCCTTGCCGCGGAACCTGTCCGGCGGTCAACGACAGCGGTTCGCCATCGCCCGCGCTCTTGCATTGGAGCCGCAGCTCCTGATACTGGACGAGGCGGTATCTGCACTGGACGTCAGCGTGCAAGCACAGGTGCTGAACCTCTTGATCGAGATCAGGCGGCAAATCGACATCTCATACCTGTTCGTCTCTCATGACCTGGCGGTTGTCCGGCAGATCAGCGACAGATGCTTGGTGATGCAGAAGGGCCGGGTGGTCGAAATCGGCGACACAACGTCGGTGCTCGACGACCCGAGCGATCCTTACACCCGGCAGTTGCTCGACGCCATACCCCGACCCGGATGGCAGCCCAGCCGCCGAATCCAGCCGACGGTCCCGAGGTGATCCGGCGAGGTGATCTCGCGCAGGTCAACCGACGCTTGCAGCGGTCTTCCCCCGAAGCTCTCTGAGGAGCGCGTTCGCTCTCGCCCCGCCTGCCCGCGTTGATCGGAGAGCGTTCCCGGGTGCGGCCGTGTGTCGGAGTGTGTCTGGCGTGCGGCGGGCTTACGAGTCGAAACCGAGACCGAGAGAATCGAGGGTGCGCAAGAGGACGTTGCGCCTGCCCTCATTACGATCAGCGCGATCCAACGACCAGCGGGTGGCCTGCACACCCATCCAGGCGATCGGCTCAGGCGGGAACGGCACACCCTTGTGGCGCACCATCTCCAACTGCGTACGCTCGGTCTCCTCGCCAGAGAGCAGATCCAGCATGACTTTGCCCGCGAAGCGTGTGCTGCCCACTCCGAGGCCCGTGAAACCGGCGGCATATGCAACTCGGCCCTGTCGTGCGGTGCCGAAGAACGCCGTGAATCGTGTGCTTGTGTCGATCGCACCCGCCCATTTATGAGTGAAGCGGATGCCCTCGAGCTGCGGGAAGGTGGTCAGGAAGTGGCTGGCGAGCAGCCGGTAGCTCGAGGGCCGGTTCTCATATCGCGGGTCGACCCGGCGTCCGAAGTGGTACACCGCGTCGTAGCCGCCGAACAGGATCCGATTGTCGGCGCTCAGACGGTAATAGTGAAACTGGTTGGCCGAATCGCTCAAGCCTTGCCGGTTCAACCAGCCGATGGCATCCAGCTGCGTGTCGCTCAGCGGTTCGGTCATCAGCACGTAGTCGTAGACCGGCACCGTGTGCAAACGGTTGCGCTTCAGCAGAGAGGGGAAGACGTTCGTCGCCAACGCCACCCGGTTGGCGAAGACAGTGCCTTCGGCCGTGATCAACCGCACCGGGTCTGTGGGTGTGCTCCCCGCGCTCTCGACGGCGTTCACCTTCGTGTGCTCGTGGATCTCGATACCGAGCTCCACCGCGACCCGGGCCAGTTCGAGGGCGAGCTTGCCCGGGTGCACGATCGCGGCGCTGCGCTTGTGCCAACTGCCGGCGAGGTAGGTCGGGGAGTTCACCTCGGCGGTCACGGCTTCGCGGTCGAGGAACACCTCGTCTGGGCCGTGCTCGGCCTGCCGCATCGCCTCGGCCTGGTAAGGCTCAACGGCGAGGCCGATCACGCCGTTCCGCTCGAAATCGCAGTCGAGGCCGAGTTCCTCGACGGTCTGCTCGATCTCGTCCAGGTTCTCCAAGCCGAGCTCGTCCAGCCGCCGAATCTCGTTAGGCCACCGGCTCTTGCCGTTCTCGTGGCCATGGGTGAGACTGGCCTCGACGAAACCGCCGTTACGACCAGATGCCGCCCACCCGACGGCCCTCGCCTCCAACAGCACAACACGTGAATCCGGGTTTGCCTGCTTCGCCAACACGGCTGTCCAGAGCCCGCAGTAACCCCCGCCGACGACGGCGAGGTCGGCGCGCACATCGGCGCGGAGCGGCGTATACGCCGTGCGCGACACATCATCGAGCCAGAACACCCCGCGTCGAGTCTCGCGAAGAGATTCTTCCACAGCGCTCGGCGGCGGCGCCTGACGGTCGAACACCGTTGTTCTCATGCCCACCAGCTAACCATATCGAGACGGACCACCCCCTTTGCGATGATTCCGCCGGCAGGCAGGAGAGCCGTCGCCCCCGGGCATCCTCGTATTCTGGTCAGTGCGAGTCATCGACCAGCTTCAGCCAGACGATGCAACCGATCAGGCCGACCAGCAGAAGAATCTTCACTCACGACACGTCTGCATCCCCGGTGAACATCGACCACGCCACCGTCAGCGCAGCACCGATTCCGACCCAGACCGCATATGCAGTTCCGATGGGGATGTCACGCATGGCGATCGCGAGACCGCGCGAAGCGGGAACGGCAGGAGCTCGGACCAGGACGGAGCTGACGGTCATCATCGCTCGGTCAGGCGTGGCTTAGCCTGATGTTCGCGGTGGCACCGCGACCCGATTCCGGTGGTGGTTCGCACGGAGCCCGCAACACGTACACTTGAGCGTGCATTCCGACCTATCCCCAGCGCTCAAGCCCTTTATCCTGCAGGGCTACGCGTTCCCGGCGATGGGTGAGCACGTGTATATGCCGGTGACGCCGAGAGGATTCTTCGGGCTGAGCTCGCAGAAGGGCCAAGACGTCGTCGGCGATGTTCGCTATCTGCCGCGCATCAGGGCAGTTCTCGACGAATGGCGCGCAGACGGCGAACGTGACGGCCAGCTTCTGGCGATGCTTCTTCTCGAGCAGACCGACCCAGAGGCGGTTCGGATCGATCTCTTCTACTGCGGCACGGTGGCCACCTGCGGGTACCTGCCCGTCGCCCAAGCGGCCACGTTCGCAGCGCCGATACGCGCCACAGCCGACCAGGGTCTCATCGTCGCGATCGCGGCGAGAGCGTCAGGCGGCACGACCGAAGACCCGGCCATCTCGATCCGTCTCGGCTGATTCGGCGGCCGTGACTTGAGCACGTCAGCCGAGCATCCGCCGCATGAGAATGCGAGGGAAGCCACCGGCGACGGAATCGGTGTCCGAGACCTTTGCAAAGCCCGCCTCTTCGAACATGCTGCGCGTGCCCACATACGCCATCGTCATGTCGACGCGTTCCCCGGCATTGTCCACCGGATAACTTTCGACGGCAGGCGCCCCCGATTCGCGGGCGTACTCGACGGCGCCCTCGATGAGCGCACGGGTGACACCCTGTTTGCGGAAGCCAGGTCGCACCCGGATGCACCAGAGTGCCCACACGGGCAGATCATCGACATACGGGATCTTGCGCGAGTTCGCGAAGGGATGGAGTTCGGCGCGAGGAGCGATGCCGGCCCAGCCGGCGACATCCCCGTCGATGTGCGCGAGCACCCCAGGGGCGAGGTCACGGGAGCACAGTTCGCGCACTTTGTCTGCGCGCGCGGTTCCCGTGAGCTCTCGGTTCTCCTTCGAGCTCAACCTCCACGAGAGGCACCAGCAGACGGACGACTCCGGCTTCTTCGGTGCGAACATCGTCGCCATGTCGTCGAAGGAATGAGCCGGAGTCACCTCTATCGAGTGTGCTGCCGAGCGTGTCGCCGTTTCTGTGGGTTCACCCATGACCCCATCGTGGCAGCGGAGGATGCCCAGGGGAAGCACTCGCCCTCGCACCGACCGGCGCGAGAATAGGACATCGGGGCCGGAGCGACGAGAAATCGCCGATTTCATCCTTCTGCCACGCCGTTTGCCTCTTCTGCGCTGCTCCGTCAGTGCGAGTCATCGACCAGCTTCAGCCCGATGATGCAACCGATCAGGCCGACCAGCAGAAGAATCTTCACCCACGACACGTCTGCATCCCCGGTGAACATCGACCACGCCACCGTCAGCGCAGCACCGATTCCGACCCAGACCGCATATGCAGTTCCGATGGGGATGTCACGCATGGCGATCGCGAGACCGCCCATGCTGAGAGCGAGCGCGCCGACGAAAACAATGCTCGGCCAGAGCTTCGTGAATCCCTCCGACTTGCCGAGCGCCGTCGCCCAGACCGCTTCAAGCACGCCAGAGGCGATGAGAATGATCCACGACATGACGATTCACTCCTGTGGCCAGTCTTGTCGCTGTCCGGGTACTGATCCGTCGTCCGGGGTCGCATCGCGCGACCTTCTCACACGATATCAAATGCCCGTCATGGAGCAGGGGCAGGGCCCTCGGTCGGCTCGGCATCCGGCAGCCAGTCCTCGAGCTGCTCCTCTTCCGGCGCGGTCAGCTCTTCGTCGTTCTGGTCAGCACCCTCAGCATCGCCACGCTCGCGCTTGTCTTCGCCGTTCTTGAACTGGTTCGTCATGCCCACACGGTATGGCGCCTTGCTCGCGACCTCAAGAGTCCGGTGAGCTCACCGTCGGGATGACCCGGAACGTCGTATGACCCGGAACGTCGGATGACTCAGAACTCCGATCGTCGCGAATCGATGGCGCCCGGATAGACACGACGGCGGACAACAGGAGCCGCGCGTTGAGCGCGGGTCGTCGCATACGGCTGGCCATCCGTCGGCATCGCCGAGGGGAGCCAATTCTTGAGGCGCACGAGCTCTGGCGCCAACGAATCCTCGAACGAGAGGTCGTACTCGTCGTCTGTCATCTGGCCGGCACGCTGAACCGGTTTCTGTGCCCCGCTCATGCCTTCACGCTACTCCGGCGAGTACAGCCGCTCAAGCATTCGACGAGCATCGAGGGGTCGTGGTCCGTCGTCACGGAGCCGGTCGTCAGAGAGAGGTCATGGCGCGCACTGACGAGCTGACGGCATCCGCCGTGTGCGTGAGCTGGTCCGGAGTGATGTCGGACGCCAGGCTGAAGCGAACTGCGGTCTGAGCCGTTGCCGGATCGATTCCGACCGCCGTCAGCACGTGCGAGGGCTCATCGCTGCCTGCGGCACACGCGGAGCCGCTCGACGAGACGACCCCGCGTCGCTCGAGTTCGAGCAGAATGCCCTCTCCGCTTGTTCCGGGAAAACAGAACGACGCGTGGTTCGGCAGGCGCTCGGTCGGATGCCCCGTGAGGAACGCACTCGGCACACCGCGAAGGATGTTGTTGATAAAGGAGTCCCTCATCGTCGTCACGCGTGCGGACCCGTCGGGCCGTTCGGCCTCGGCCATCGTGAGAGCGGTGGCGAGGCCGACGGCTGCCGCGACGTTCTCGGTGCCTGAACGGCGACCGCGCTCCTGGCCGCCGCCGTGGAGCACGGGTTCGATCGGGAGCCGGCCGCGCAGGTAGACGGCGCCGACACCCTTCGGAGCGCCGACCTTGTGACCCGAGATCGTGAGGGCGTCGACTCCGAGCTGTGACGCGGTGATACTGAGCCAGCCGGCCGCCTGCACGGCATCGCTGTGAAACGGGATCCGGTGGCGGAGGGCGACCTCGGCGATGCCGGCGACGTCGTTCACGGTGCCGATCTCGTTGTTCGCGTACATCACGGTGATAAGCGTTGTGTCGTCTCTCACGACGCTCGCGACGGCATCCGGCGTCACCCGCCCGGTGCCGTCGAGATCGACGAAGGTCACGTCGAAGCCGTGCAGGCGCCTGAGGTAGTCGACCGAGGCGAGCACGGCCTCGTGCTCGATGGCGCTCGTGACGATGTGCCGGCCGCGCGGGTCGCCGAGCGCGATGCCCTTGATGGCGAGGTTGTCGCCCTCCGTGCCCCCGCCGGTGAACACGACGTCGCCGCTCCTCACCCCCATAACGGCGGCGACAGCCGAACGAGCGTCTGCGAGGGCTGCCGCCGCGCGCTCGCCGACGGTGTGATGGCTCGACGGATTGCCGAACTCGCTCGTGAGAAACGGCCACATCGCCTCGATGACCTCCCGGCGGACGGGGCCGGTCGCGGCGTTGTCGAGGTACAACATCAGCGGGCGTTCCCGTCGGGCACGCGCTCGGGCGCGACCGGCTCAGGCATCGGCGCACACCACAACATCGAGCCCCAGATCGAGCGCACGCACACTGTGGGTGAGCGCACCGGCCGAGATCACATCGACGCCGGTCTCGGCGATGGCCCGGACCGTGTCGAGTGAGACGTTGCCGCTCGCCTCGACGATAGCCCGGCCCGCCACGCGGTCGACCCCGTGTCGCAGGTCGTCCACCGAGAAGTTGTCGAGCATGATCGTGTCGACGCCGCCCTCGAGAACGGCGTCGATCTGGTCGAGGTCGTCGACCTCGACCTCGATGTGGGTCGTGTGCGGGAGCTGCTCGCGCAGGCCCCGGATCGCGTCGCTGACTGCGACCCCGCCCGCCGTGAGCACCGCGAGGTGATTGTCTTTCGCCATCACCGCGTCAGACAGTGAGAAGCGGTGATTGTGACCGCCGCCGGAGCGGACGGCGTGGCGCTCCAAGGCCCTGAGCCCCGGCGTCGTCTTGCGGGTGTCGACGATGCGCGCACGGGTGCCGGCGATCTCTTCAACGAAACGCGCCGTCAGCGTCGCGATTCCCGACATCCGCTGTGCGAAGTTGAGCCCGATCCGCTCCGCCTGGAGCACCCCGCGTGCGGGACCGGCGACGGTCGCGAGACGATCGCCGCGCGCGAACCTGTCGCCGTCGCGGCGGTGGAGCGTCACCCGTATCGATTCGTCTGTCAGGCGAAAAGCCGCCGCAAAAACGTCGCCGCCGCTGAAGACGCCGTCTTCACGCGCGACGAGATCGGCCGTCGCGACGGCGTCGGCCGGGATGAGCATCTGGGAGGTCAGATCGCCCCACGGTGCGTCTTCGTCGAGCGCTGCACGCACCGTGCGGTCGATGGTCGAAGCGGTCAGCATACGAGTGCCTCCTGCGCATCGGTGACGAAAATCGTCGGGATGGCCCTGGTCGGGTCGGACCGCGGGTGATCAGAACGAAAGTGGGCGCCGCGCGATTCCGTTCGCCTGATCGCCGCGTCGGTCATCGCCGACGCGATCGTGACCAGGTTGCGGTTCTCGACCTGACGGATGCCGTCCGCTCCCGTCTCGAGATCCGTTCCGTCGTCGAATTCCCGGCTCCAGCGCGCAAGCGTCTCGGCCGCGGTCTGCAGGCCGGCGCCATCGCGCAGCAGGCCGACGTGTTCCCACATAAGCTTCTGCAGCTTCTGGCGGACCTCGCCGACGAACGCGAACCGCTGCCGCCTCGCCCGGCTGATCGTGGGTGGATGCGCGTCGGTTCCGGCGGGAAGCCGATCGAGAGCGGACGCCGCACGAGCGCCGAACACGGCGCCCTCGAGAAGCGAGTTGGAGGCCAGGCGGTTCGCGCCGTGCACCCCCGTTCGCGCGACCTCTCCGACGGCGAGCAGCCCCGGCAGGTTCGTGCGCCCCCACAGGTCCGTGACGATCCCGCCCATCGCATAGTGGGCGGCAGGCGCCACCGGAACACCCGTGCGGGACCAGTCGATCCCCGCCGCCCGAACAGCCGCGTCGACGCTCGGAAAGCGGGCGGAGAGGTGCGCGGCGCCGAGCGCCGTCGCATCGAGGGTCACCGGCCCGCCGCGCGACGCCATCACCTGCGCGATGCCCCGCGCCACCACGTCTCGCGGCGCGAGCTCGGCCGCAGGGTGGAGGTTCTGCATGAACCGCCTTCCCTCCCCGTCGCGCAGCACGGCGCCCTCGCCGCGGACGGCCTCCGAGAGCAGGAACCCGGTGCCCGTCATGGCCGTGGGGTGAAACTGGTAGAACTCGAGATCGGCCACGGCGGCGCCGGCCCTGATCGCAGCAGCCAGGCCGTCGCCCGTTGCGACGGCGGGGTTGGTCGTGTGCTCGAAAAGCTGACCGAGGCCGCCCGTCGCGAGCACAACGGCATCCGCCCTGACCTCGACGAGGTCGCCGTCCGGTGTGAGAAGGAGCGCGCCGCGAACACCCGTGGGGTCTCTCAGCAGATCGACCAGGACAGTGTGCTCCCTGATCATCACCCCGCTGCGCTTCGCCCGTGTGATGAGCGCACGCTGTATCGCCTCTCCGGTGGCATCGCCGCCCGCGTGGAGCACACGGGGAGCCGAGTGCGCGGCCTCGAGCCCGCGTGCGGGCACGCCGTCGACGCCGTCGAACTCGACACCCCAGTCCGCGAGGTCGTGAAGGCGAGCGGATGCCTCTGTGCAGAGAACGCGGACGGCATCCGGGTCGCAGAGGCCGGCGCCTGCGGCGAGGGTGTCTGTGATGTGGGCGTCGACGCTGTCGAGGGGGAGACCGGCGGCCTGGCGGTCGTGTGCGCTCGTCATCACACCGGCGATTCCGCCCTGCGCTCGCCTGGTGTTGCTCTCGCCGACCGCCCCCTTCGTCACCACGGTGACCCGGTGGCCGGCGGCGGCGGTGATGGCGGTGACCAGGCCGGCGATCCCGCTGCCGATCACGAGCACCGTCGCCATCAGCGGTGCTCCGGTGGTTTGGCGGCGAGCATCCGCTCGAGTGCCACGCGTGCGGGTTCGGCGACGTCGTCGCCGACGGTGATCCGGTTGAGAACGGCGCCCTCGACGAGGGACTCGAGCACCCAGGCGAGATATCCCGGGTGAATCCGATACATCGTCGAGCACGGGCAGACTACGGGGTCGAGGCAGAAGATCGTGTGCTCGGGGTACTGCGCGGCGAGGCGTTGCACGAGGTTGATCTCGGTGCCGATCGCGAACGTTGTGCCCGCGGGCGCAGCCGCGATGGCCTTGGCGATGTAGTCGGTCGACCCCGCTTCGTCCGCGGCATCGACGACCGGCATCGGGCACTCGGGGTGCACGATCACGCGGACACCGGGATGCCGGGTTCTCGCCTGCTCGATCTGGTCGACGGTGAAGCGTTTGTGCACTGAGCAGAACCCGTGCCAGAGAATGACCCTGGCGTCGTCGAGGGAGGGCTCGTCGTTTCCGCCGAGCGGACGGTTCGGGTTCCACATCGGCATCTGCTCGAGGGGGACGCCCATGGCCTTCGCGGTGTTGCGGCCGAGGTGCTGGTCGGGAAAGAAGAGCACACGCTGCCCGCGCTCGAACGCCCATTCCAGAACCGTCTGCGCGTTGGAGGACGTGCAGACGATCCCGCCGTTCCTTCCGCAGAATCCCTTGAGTGCCGCCGAGGAGTTCATATAGGTGACAGGGATCACCGGAACACGGCCGGAGGCATCCGGTTCGGTTCCATACAGGTCGGTGAGCTGCTCCCAGCATTCCTCGACCTGATCGATGTTCGCCATGTCGGCCATCGAGCATCCGGCGGCGAGATTGGGCAGGATGACCGCCTGTTCCGGCTGCGAGAGCAGGTCGGCGGTCTCTGCCATGAAGTGCACGCCGCAGAAGACGATCGCCTCGGCCTCTGTGCGCGCCTTCGCCGCGTTCGCAAGCTGAAAGGAGTCCCCGACGTAATCCGCGTATCGGATGACCTCTTCGCGCTGATAGAAATGGCCGAGGATGACGAGTCGGTCGCCGAGCGTCGCCTTGGCGGCCAAGATCCGTGCATCCAGGTCCTCGTCCGATGCGTCGCGATACTCGCGCGGCAACTCGCCCTGTCTCGGCGAGCCGGTCGGGATCACGTCGCCCATCGACGCTCCCGGCCCGTATCCGGGAGGAGCAGAGTCGAAGAGCCACGGGCTTTTCACCAGGTCGGGGCTGCACGCCTCTGCGGGAGCGCGGCCGGCGTTGATCAGCTGGATGGTGGCATCGACTGAAGGGGTGAGCGTCATGAGTGCTCCAGGTTGTGGGTGCGGGTGTCGGAGAAGAGCGGGCCGTGGTCGACGAGCTGTGCAGAGCTGTTGTATCTGTAGAGACGGGCGGGGCGGTGCCTGGCACCGGTCTGAAAGCTCTCTGTCGCGATGACCTGGCCGGAGCCCTCGATCTGGCGTCGAAAATTGGCCGGGTCGAGCTGCTTCTGAAGGACGGCCTCGTGAACCTCACGCAGGTCGGTGAGTGTGAACGTCTCGCCGAGGAACGCGTGGGCGATGTGACTGTATTCGAGCTTGTTGCGCAGGCGCCAGAGCGCGTAGTCGACGATGCGGTTGTGATCGAACGCGAGAACGGGAAGGTCGTCGGCTTCGAACCACCTGACGTTCTCGGTGAGCACGGCGCGATCTGCTTCGTCTGCGCCCACAAGCGCCCAGTAGACGATCGAGACGACGCGGTCGCCGGGGGAGCGCCCGGTGTCGCCGAAGGCATAGAGCTGCTCGAGATATCTCGGCGAGAGCGCGGTCGTCTCGTCAAGGGTGTTGGCCGCGGCTGTCGAGAGGTCTTCGTCTGCGCCGAGAGGGCCGCCTGGCAGAGCCCACATCCCCTTATAGGGTGAGCGAACGCGCCGCACGAGCGGGAGCCACACGGTGCGAGCGCCGGATGCTCGTGCGGGCCGGAGTGCGAAGATCACTGTGGACACCGCGAGATCGACCTTCTGACCCGGTCTGCGTTCCGACATCGCGTCCTCCGTTCACGCGGCAATAAGAGTCATGCTGACTCTAAGTCTCTATCTTAGAGTCATGTCGACGTGAACTCACAACTCGCACGCGTCCATACGCGATGCGAACGCCCTCCCGGGGGAGGGCGTTCGCATCGCGCGCGAGACGGTTAGTGGTGTGACGCCTTCTCTGCGCCGTGACCGGTGAGAGAACGCACCTCCATCTCGGCGGCGATGCGTGGATCCTCTTTCACCCGTGACGTGACCGTTCCCAGCCAGCCGAGCAGAAAACCCAGCGGTATCGAGACGATCCCGGGGTTGCTGAGGGGGAACCATGCGAAGTTCGCGTTCGAGAACATCGACGTCTCAGCCCCCGAGACCACCGGGGAGAAGACGATCAGGACGAGGGCGGATCCGAGCCCGCCGTACATGCTCCAGAGTGCGCCGCGTGTGGTGAACCGGCGCCAGAACAACGAGTACAGGATCGTCGGCAGGTTCGCGCTCGCCGCGACGGCGAAGGCGAGAGCAACGAGGAACGCGATGTTCTGCCCCTGCACGCCGATGCCACCTGCTATCGCGAGCAGTCCGATCGCCACAACCGTGATGCGCGCGACCTTCACCTCGCCGTTCGGCGGCACCTTTCCCCTTTTGATGACGTTCGCGTACACGTCGTGCGCGAACGACGCGGCGGCCGTGATGGTGAGCCCGGCCACAACGGCGAGGATGGTGGCGAACGCAACGGCCGAGATGATCCCGAGCAGGATCGACCCGCCGAGTTCGAACGCGAGCAGGGGAGCGGCTGAGTTCACACCGCCGGGCGCGGCCAGGATCCTCTCCGAACCGACGAGGTACGCGGCGCCGTACCCGAGCACCAGCGTGAACAGGTAGAACAGGCCGATCAGCCAGATCGCCCAGACGACGCTCCGCCGTGCCTCCTTCGCCGTCGGAACGGTGTAGAACCGCATCAGCACGTGCGGCAGGCCCGCTGTGCCGAGCACAAGTGCCAGCGCGAGCGACACGAAGTCCAATCGGCTTATGCCTGTGACGCCGTACTGCAGTCCGGGGTTGAGGATGCCGTCTCCCGCGGTCTGGGCGGCCTGCCCGAGAAGAGCGGAGAGGTTGAACCCGTTGAGGGCGAGCACCCACACGGTCATCACGCCGGCGCCTGCGATGAGCAGCACCGCCTTGATGATCTGCACCCAGGTGGTGCCCTTCATCCCCCCGATGAGCACATAGAGGATCATCAGCACACCGACGACGGCGATCACCACCGACTGCCCGATCTCGTCTGCGACGCCGAGCAGCAGAGACACCAGGCCGCCGGCGCCGGCCATCTGGGCGAGAAGGTAGAAGAAGCAGACGGCGAGCGTGGCCGTGGCTGCGGCGAGGCGAACCGGGCGTTGCTTGAGCCGGAACGACAGAACGTCTGCCATCGTGAACTTGCCGGTGTTCCTGAGCAGTTCGGCGACGAGCAGCAGCGCCACGAGCCAGGCGACCAGAAAACCTATCGAATAGAGGAATCCGTCATAGCCGTTCACGGCTATCGCCCCGCAGATGCCCAGGAACGATGCGGCTGAGAGGTAGTCGCCTGCGATGGCCGCGCCGTTCTGTCCGCCGTTGAACGAACGACCGGCGGCATAGAAGTCGTTGGCCGTCGTATTGCGGCGTCCCACCCTGATGACGATGATCAGGGTGACGAGCACGAATGCCGCGAAGATCGAGATGTTGAGGATCGGCTCGCCGATGTTCATCGTGGGGCCTCCCCGCTCTCGGATTCTGCCTGTTCGAGTTCGGTGCGGAATCTCTGGGCAGCGGGGTCGAGCTTCCTATTGGCGAATGACACGTACCAGGTGGTGATGGCGAACGTCGTGACGAACTGGCTCAGTCCGAAGAGCAGTCCGACGTTGATGTTGCCCCAGACCTTGATCGACATGAACTCGTGTGCGTAGTCCGCGAGAAGCACATAGACGAAGTACCACACGAGAAAGGCGATGGCCAGCGGAAAGACGAATCGTCGGTGTCTGCGTTTGTGCTCGACAAAGGGTGCCGACTCTTCGATCGCAACGTAGTCGATGGCGGAGACAGGCTCACTGGCATACTCGTCCGACACGGATCCCCCCGAACTGTGCGCCACTCTGCGCACTTGGGCACACGATACTGCGATCGTTGTGCCCTGAACAGGGGTGTCACTCGGTCGGCAGGAACAGCCCCGGCCACCACATCGCGGCGAGTGGATAGCCGACGAACGACACGATGTCGATCAGCCAATGGGTGATCACCAGAGGCATCACACGGCCGTACCTGGTGTAGAACCAGCCGAAGAGCACACCCATCACGACGTTCCCGATGAACGGGCCGATGCCCTGGTACAGGTGATAGCTGCCACGGAGGAGCGCCGACGACAGGATGATCGTCCATTTCGACCAGCCGAGCTCCGCGAGCCGGGTGAACAGATAGCCGATCCCGATGACCTCCTCGATCAGCGCGGCTTTGAGCGCGGCGAAGATGAGGATCGGGATGGTCCACCAGTATGCGTCCAGCGGGGTGGGCACCACCGCGACGGTGATCCCGATCGCGCGGCCGATCGCATAGAAGACGAGCCCGGGGATGCCGATGGCGAGGAACAGCGCCAGGCCGCCGGCGGCATCCCTGCCCGGCTTCGCGAAGGTGAGCCCGATGCGTTCGAAGCCGCTGGTGCGTGGCGACCAGAGCAGGTAAAGCGCGAGAGCGACGGCGAAGAGATCGAAGAAGATGCCGAGAAACTGGTAGCTGAAGTCGAGCCACTCGAGTGGCGATTGGGACTGATTGAGCCCCGCGGCCTGGTCGGACAGGGGAGTGTCTGCGGTCAGCCTCGACACGATCGACACGATCGAATAGACGGCGGATGCCCCGAGCGAGAGTCCCAAGACGATGGCGATCTCCCACCAGAGGCGGCTCCTGCGTGCTGTTGGTGTCACTCGTCGATCCTGCCACCCCTGGGAACCTGCTGCAAAGTCTGCATGTCAATGGGGCAAGATCCGCAGTCTTCTGCGCTGGTGTCGGGATCCTTGCAAGAAAAGGCGATCAGACACCACTCTGTGTAGATCGCACACCCGAAGATGCCCCGCATTCGCGGCTGTGTGACGTTATGTTCTTCTGGTTCGGCGACGGGCGCGGAGGTCTGACACCTGTGCGTACGACAGAGAGCTCGGCAGTCTGGGGTTGCGCCTGTCGGTCGGCACCTTGACGTCGCCGGTTCGGCCGGCCGGACCGTGTAACGCATACGTTCAGCCTGCAGCGGGTAGAATGATTCGTCGCGGGTTTCTCCGCAGCACTCCACACACGTGAACTGAAGGACATTTCTGCATGGCAATCGCCACACGTACCGATCTCCGTAACGTGGCGATCGTCGCACACGTCGACCATGGCAAGACGACACTCGTCGACGCCATGCTGCGTCAGACGGACTCGTTCTCGGCCCACGAGCACGTTGAAGAGCGCGCCATGGACTCGAACGAGCTCGAGCGCGAAAAGGGCATCACCATCCTCGCCAAGAACACGGCGATCTCTTATAACGGTGTGCATGCCAACGGAACACCGATCACCATCAATGTCATCGACACCCCCGGCCACGCCGACTTCGGCGGTGAGGTCGAGCGCGGCCTGTCGATGGTCGACGGCGTTGTGCTGCTCGTGGACGCGAGCGAGGGCCCACTGCCGCAGACCCGTTTCGTGCTGCGCAAGGCGCTCGAGGCGAAGCTTCCGGTGATCCTGCTCGTCAATAAGACCGACAGGCCGGACGCCCGCATCGACGAGGTGGTCAGCGAGAGCCAGGATCTGCTTCTCGGTCTTGCCAGCGACATCTCCGAAGACAACCCGGAGCTCGACCTCGACGCGATCCTCGACGTTCCCGTCGTCTACGCGTCCGGCAAGGCCGGGCGGGCTTCGACCAACAAACCCGAGAACGGTGCGCTGCCTGACAGCGAGGACCTCGAGCCGCTCTTCGACGCCATCCTGACTCATATCCCGGCGCCGACCTACGACGACCAGCACCCGCTGCAGGCCTGGGTCACCAACCTCGACTCGTCTCCGTTCCTCGGTCGCCTGGCGCTGCTGCGTGTCTTCAACGGCACCATCAACAAGGGCCAGACCGTCGCCTGGGTCAGGCACGACGGCTCCGTGTCGAACGTGCGTGTGACCGAGCTGTTGAAGACGCGGGCTCTCGACCGTTACCCCGCCGAGAGCGCCGGGCCTGGCGACATCGTCGCGGTCGCCGGCTTCGCAGACATCACCATCGGCGAGACGCTCGCCGACCCCGATGACGTCAGGCCGCTCGAGACCATCACCGTCGACGACCCCGCCATCTCGATGACGATCGGAACGAACACCTCGCCCCTCGTCGGCAAGGTCAAAGGACACAAACTCACGGCTCGTATGGTGAAAGACCGCCTCGACCGTGAGCTCGTCGGAAACGTCTCGCTCAAGGTTCTCGACATCGGCCGGCCAGACGCCTGGGAGGTGCAGGGCCGAGGCGAGCTGGCACTGGCGATCCTCGTCGAGCAGATGCGTCGCGAGGGCTTCGAGCTCACCGTCGGCAAACCTCAGGTGGTGACGCGTCAGGTCAACGGCAAGACGCACGAGCCCTATGAGCACCTGACGATCGACGTGCCGGAGGAGTACCTCGGTGCGATCACCCAGCTGCTCGCCGCGCGCAAGGGTCGTATGGAGGGCATGACGAACCACGGAACCGGCTGGGTGCGTATGGAGTTCATCGTTCCGAGCCGCGGCCTCATCGGGTTCCGCACGGAGTTCCTCACGATCACCCGCGGCACGGGCATCGCCAACGCCATCTCGCACGGATACGAGGAGTGGGCCGGTCAGATCGTGACCAGGAACAACGGCTCGATCGTCGCGGACAGAGCAGGAGTGGTCACGCCGTTCGCCATCATCGCCCTTCAGGAGCGGATGACCTTCTTCGTCAACCCGACAGAAGAGGTCTATGAGGGGATGGTCATCGGCGAGAACTCCCGCGCAGACGACATGGACGTCAACATCACCAAAGAGAAGAAGCTGACGAACATGCGTCAGTCGACGTCAGACACGTTCGAGTCGATGACGCCGTCACGCCAGCTCACTCTCGAACAGTGCCTCGAGTTCGCCCGCGAAGACGAGTGTGTGGAGGTCACCCCAGAGATCGTGCGCATCAGAAAGGTCGAACTCGACCAGAACGCTCGCGCCCGATCGACATCGCGACTGAAGAAGCAGGCCTAGCTCACACGAAAGCGCAGCCATGCACGGTGTGCGCGGCCGAACGACAAACGGCCGCGTGCGCCGTCGTCAGCCTGGTGCCGGCCCCTGACCGACGGCGGCGAGTTTCTCCGTCTAGGTGAAGAGGGTCTCTCCGACGAAGCCGTTTGCGCTCGCACCAGGCGGCACCGCGAACAGGGCGGAGCCGACGTGTTTGATGTACTCGTTCAGCGTGTCGTCTGCCAGTGTGCGCTGCACGGTGATGAACTGCTCAGGAGAGCGCTGGAACGAGATGAAGAAGAGCCCGGCGTCGAGCAGCCCGAGCGTGTCGTTGCCATCGACGTAGTTGTAGCCGCGGCGAAGGATCCTCGCACCGCCGTTCTGGTCGGGATGCGCGAGTCTCAGGTGCGATGCCGCGGGGATCAGCTCATCGCCCGTCGCGCCCTTCGCCGTGAAATCGGGGGCGGTGAACTCCTTTCCTCCCGAGAGGGGAGCGCCCTCGCCCTTGGTGCGACCGATGGTCTGCTCCTGGTCCACGAGCTGCTGGCGGTCCCAGACCTCGATGATCATCCTGATCTTGCGGGCGACGAGATAGGTTCCGCCCGCGAACCACTGCTGATCGTCGTCGCCGGCCCAGAGATGCTCCGCGATCTGGTCGGTCTCCTCCGCCTTGAGATTGGCCGTGCCGTCTTTGAACCCGAAGAGGTTCCTCGGCGTCGTCTGGGTCGTCGAGGTCGACGATGTGCGCCCGAATCCCAGTTGCGACCAGCGGATGCTCGCACGGCCGAAGGCGATCCGGCTGAGATTGCGGATGGCGTGAACCGCCACCTGAGGATCGTCGGCGCACGCCTGGATGCACAGATCGCCTCCCGTCCACTCCGGGCGGAGGGCGTCGCCGCGGAATCGCGGGAGGGTCACCAGGCCTGCTGGCGTCTGCGAGGCGATGCCGAAACGATCCTCTTCCTCTCCGTCGGTGAAGAGGGACGGACCGAACCCGAAGGTGACCGTCAGCGCGCTTGCCGAGAGCCCCAGGGCTTCTCCGGTGTCGTCGGGCGGCGCGTAGTCCGACCCGCCGATCGCGCCGCTCTCGCTGACATCGAGCCCGGCCGTCAATCTCGCGGCCGCCGCGCTCCAGTCCCTGAGCAGGCCGACGAGACCGTCGCGGGTGAGACCGGCAGAGACATCGAAAGCGGCGAAGTGCAGTCGATCCTGCGCGGGTGTGGTGATCCCCGCCTGGTGGACTCCGTGGAACGGATGCACGGACGACGCCGGCTGGCTGCCGATGGCTGCGGCTGCTCCCAGCGCTCCGGCTCCGCCGCCGACGACGAGACCGGCGGCGCCGGCGGAGAAGAGCCCGAGCATGCCACGACGGGAGAATCCGCGCGGTGTCGCTTCATCGGCAGTGGCCGGAGGGGCAGTTTCTCGCGGCCCTTCCGCGCCGACCGGACCGACGCCGCCCGGCCCCCCGGCGTCGCGCCGATCCTCGGTCAAAGGTCACCTTCCGGCACGGTCAGAGCCCGAGAACGGTCTGTGTCAGATTCGAGAGCGGCTCCGCGAGGGCGTTCACGGCGTCGGACAGCTTCTTCTTCTGGTCGTCGGTGAGTTCCTTGTAGTTCACGAACCCGTCATCGATGCTGCCGTACTGCGCGAGCTGTGACTCGAGGGCGTCGAACTCGGTCTCGATCGACGAGACGAGCTGCTCGCCATCGTCTCCAGAGGCCAGGGCGATCTCGCGGACATTGCCGAACGCGACTCGGGCGCCCTGCACGTTCGCGGCGAAGTCGGTCAGGTCGGTCCCAGACCACCAGTCCTCCTCACCGGTGATCTTCCCAGAGGCGACCTCGTCGAGCAGGGCGATCGCGCCGTTGCTGATGTCGCCGAGCGTCACGGTGAAATCATCGGCGTAGACGAGGTCATACAGCGCCTGCACATCAGAGACGAGAGCGTCGCCGATCTGCCGGCGTTGCTCGGGTGTCGAGGCAGACCAGTCAATGAACGCGTCTGCTCCGTCGGAGTTGAGCGCGCCGGCGGCCGGTGGCCACAGGTCTTTCTCGATCCGGTGGAAGCCGGTCCAGTCCAGACCCTCTGCGACGGCGTCGACCTCGCGGTAGTCGATCCTGGGGTCGAGGTCACCGAACGCCTCGGCGGTCGGCTCGATGCGCTCGTAGAAGGCGCGGGTGGAGGCGAAGAGGTCGCGAGCGGTCTCGTCGTCACCCGCGACGTAGGCGTCGACGAACTTCTGCACGGCGGGAACCAGCTCACCCGCCTGAGAGGTGACATACGCGATGTAGTTGGTGACCGCCGCCTCGCTGAGCTCCTTCTCATCGGCTGAGAGCTCGGCCGAATCGCCGGTCACCGTGAATTCGGCCAGTCCGATCGGAGCACCGACCTGCTGGAACTTGCACGCGGTGTAATAGGTGCCCGCGCTCAGCTGCGCGGCGTAGTCGACGCTCTGGCCGGGAGCGATGTTCTCTTTCTCTCCCACGATCCTGAGCTTGTCGTCGGCGAGGATCTCGAACTCGTTGACGTCTGTGCCGGTGTTGGTGATCGTGAACACAACGGCGCCGGCGGATGCCGTCGCCGCAGAGACATCACACGTGTCGTCGGCGATGTCGACGGCCAGGGCGGCATCCTCGTTCGAGGCGTTGTTGGCGACACAACCCGTCAGGGCGACGGCCAGCGCACCTGCCGCGGCAATGGACGTGAGTGCAGATCTGTGCACGGATGACTCCTGTTCGATTCGGCACGGTTCAGTGCGATGAGATGGTTCAGTGCGAGGGGATGGTGCTGTGTGATCCGGCGGTGACGTCGGTCTTCGATGGCCCGTGCTCGCGCCTGCGCCGACGACTGCCGAAGACCTGCCTGACGAAGAGCGCGACCGTCACGACCAGGTAGACGAGCCAGGCGGCGAACTGAAGTGTCGTCGGCTCCGGGGTGAAGTTGAAGATGCCGGCGAGCACCGTGCCGTACCAGCTGCTCGGCGGGATGGCCGACGCGAGTGAGAACGCGGTCTGACCCCACCCGGGCAGGACCGACGCCTCTTGAAGGTCCCCGACGCCGTATGCAAGCACACCGGCTGCGACCACGATCAGGAGGAAGCCGGTCACCGTGAAGAACAGCGAGAGATTGACGCGAACCAGCCCGCGGTAGATCAGATAGGCGATGGCGACAGCGATCAGGATGCCGGCGACGGCTCCGATCGTGCCGCCGAGGGCGTCTCCGGACGAACCGGCCGCCGCCCAGACGAACAGCGCCGTCTCCACTCCTTCTCTCGCGACGCTCACGAAGCCGATGATCACGATCCCCCCGGCGGTGCCACGCAGAGCGCGATCGAGGTGGGACTCCAGCTCGTGTGCGAGCGTGCGCGCATGGTGCCCCATCCAGAAGATCATCCACGTGACGAGGCAGACGGCGACGAGGGAGAGTGTGCCGCCGAGGATCTCCTGACCCTGAAAGCTGAGGCCGTACGGACCCCAGGTGAGAACCGCGCCGACGCCGAGGGAGAGCGCAACGGCCAGGGCGACGCCGAGCCAGAGGCGGGGCAGCACATCTCGGCGGTCGAGCTTGCGGAGATAGGCGACGAGGATGCCGACGATGAGCGCCGCCTCGAGGCCTTCGCGCAGGCCGATCAGGATGTTTGCGAACAAGGGACCCCTACGTAGTCGATGGTGCGGGGTGATCGCGCCATACACAGATAAGCTAAGGCTTGCCTTAGCAAGATAATCGAATCGGGCGTCTCTGTCCATTCCGTCGCGCCTCGCCTCCGCGAACGGCAGGTCGCTCCCGTCACTGTCACAGTCAGGTGTGGCAGGATGACGCCGTGACATTCGACCGACAGCAAGAGGCTCCCCACGACGCCCACGTCGACCGGTTGCCCGCACTCGAACGCGACGAGGAGCATCCGACCGCGGCGGCGCGTGTGCTCAGCTCTCTTCTCTCGCTCGTCGTCGGCATCGCCTACGGTGCCATCGGCACCGTCGCACACGTCAACACGATAACCGTGTTCGGCGTCGAGATCCCGTTGGGACTCGTTCTGGCCGTCGCCGGAGCGATAGCGCTTCTTCTCGGATTCCGCCTGGTGCTCGATGACCGGTTCGCCGTGCTCTGCGCCGCCATAGGCATGGTCGCCACGGTCGGGCTGTTGTCGATCGAGAGCGCAGGCGGAACCGTGTTGATTCCTCAGGGCGGGCCGGGGCTCGTCTGGACGCTCGCCCCCGTTCTGATCGGCACAGTCATCGTCGCGTGGCCCGCGCTGCCGCCTCGCCGCGCTCAACGGCCCTCGCCCGTGGCCACGGCAGAGGCGGGCGAGGCCTCGCACGAGGATTAGACTGGAGGCATTGACTCGAAGGGATCGAACCCGCTGTGACCTACGTGATCGCTCTGCCGTGTGTGGACGTCAAAGACCGCGCCTGCATCGATGAATGCCCCGTCGACTGCATCTATGAGGGCGAACGGTCGCTGTACATCCACCCGGACGAGTGTGTGGACTGCGGGGCGTGCGAGCCGGTCTGCCCGGTCGAGGCGATCTATTACGAAGACGACCTGCCAGAGGAATGGGCTGACTACTACACGGCGAACGTCGAGTTCTTCAACGAGATCGGGTCGCCAGGCGGAGCCGCGAAAGTCGGCGTGATCGCATACGACCACCCCGTCATCGCCGCGCTTCCGCCGCAAGCGCACAACGCCTGACGATGGCGCTCGGACCCCTGCCTGAGTATCCCTGGGATGCCATGGCTCCATACGCGGAGAAGGCTCGCTCCCATCCAGACGGCATAGTGGACCTGTCCATCGGTTCACCTGTCGATGCGACGCCGACGGTGATCAGGGCGGCGCTCGCCGAGGCGACGGACGCCCACGCCTACCCGTTCACCGTGGGCACGCAGACGCTTCGTGAGTCCATCGTGGACTGGTTCGCCCGGCGACGAGGAGTCACGGGCCTCGAGCCGCGCAACGTCGTTCCCACCATCGGTTCCAAGGAGCTCGTCGCGCTGATGCCGCTGATGCTGGGGGTCGGCGACGGCGATGTCATCGTTCACCCACGCGCGGCCTACCCGACCTACGCGATCGGTGCGACGATCTGCGGCGCGACCGCCCTTCCCGCAGACGACCCTGCTGACTGGCCGGACAACACCAGACTCGTTTGGCTCAACTCTCCGGCCAACCCAGACGGGCGCGTTCTCGACATCGCCGCGCTGCGAGCGGCGGTCGCTCGCGCGCGCGAACTCGGTGCGGTCATCGTCAACGACGAGTGTTATGCCGAACTCGGCTGGGACGACCAGTGGGCGGACTCTCCCGTCCCGAGCATTCTCGACCCGAGGGTGATCGAGGGCAATCGGCGGAATGTGCTCGCGATCTACTCCCTGAGCAAGCAGTCGAACATGGCCGGCTACCGTGCCGCGTTCGCGGCGGGGTGCGCGACGGTGATCGAACGCCTGGTGAACGTGCGCAAACATGCCGGGCTGATGCTGCCCGCGCCCCTGCAGGCGGCGATGGTGGCGGCGCTGGCGGACGACGAACATGTGGTGAACCAGAAAGCCGTCTACCGTGCTCGTCGCGATGTGCTGAAACCTGCGCTCGAGGCCTGCGGCTTTCGCATCGACAACAGCGAGGCCGGGCTCTACCTCTGGGCGACGGAGGGCAGGGATGCCTGGGAGTCTGTCGACCGACTCGCCGAACGGGGCATCCTCGTCGGCCCAGGGCATTTCTACGGCGATTTCTCCCCGCAGCACATACGCCTGTCGCTCACCGCGACCGACGAGCGGGTGAGCGCAGCGGTCGCCCGGCTGACCGCAGAATCGATGGCTGGCGGATAGCTCCAACCGATCCGGCAGAGCTTTGTCTGATGCGGCAGTATCTCGCAGAGGCGATTAGGCTGTATCCAGGTCACTGTCGAGTGGGCGGTCGGCCATCGCAGTTCGATCAACCAATCATCAAGGAGGCGCCGTGGGCGACGCCCTGCATCAGTCATCGACAGAGCCCCAGAAAGCGACTCTCGCGTTTCCGGGGGGCTCAGCGGAGTTTCCCCTGGTGCCTGCCTCGCAGGGGGCATCGAGCCTGGACGTGTCGACGCTGACCAAGCAGTCGGGGCTGACCGCTCTCGACTATGGGTTCGTGAACACGGCGGCCACGAAGTCGGCCATCACGTATATCGACGGTGACCAGGGAATCCTTCGCTATCGCGGATACCCGATCGAGCAGCTCGCAGGCGGTTCGACCTATCTCGAGGTCGCCTGGCTCCTCATCCACGGCGACTTGCCGACCGCCGACGAGCTGGGCGAGTTCGATGAGCGAATCAGGCGACACACTCTGCTGCACGAAGATCTCAAACGATTCTTCTCTGCGTTGCCGCACACAGCGCATCCGATGTCGGTCCTCTCGAGCGCGCTCTCGGCGCTGTCGACCTATTACGAGAACGGCACAGCTCCGCACGACCCGCACGAGGTCGACATCACAACGGTTCGCCTTCTGGCCAAGCTCCCCGTGATCGCGGCATACGCACACAAGAAATCGCTCGGCCAGGCCTTTCTCTACCCGGACAACAGCCTGAGCTTCGTCGACAACTTCCTTCGCTTGAACTTCGGGAACCTCGCTGAGCCGTACGACATCGACCCGGTGCTCTCACAGGCCCTCGAACGACTGCTCATCCTGCACGAAGACCACGAGCAGAACGCGTCGACGTCGACGGTCAGGCTCGTCGGATCGACCGGCGCCAACCTCTATGCGTCGGTCTCGGCTGGCATCAACGCGCTCTCCGGTCCGCTGCACGGTGGGGCGAACGAGGCTGTGCTCGAGATGCTCGGACGCATTCGCGACTCCGGCGAAGGAGTACAGCGTTTCGTCGAGCGTGTGAAGAGCAAAGAAGAGGGCGTCAAGCTCATGGGCTTCGGCCACCGGGTCTACAAGAACTATGACCCGAGGGCGAAGATCGTCAAGCAGAGCGCCACCGAGGTGCTCGCACAGCTCGGTGTGAACGACCCGCTGCTCGACCTCGCACAGGAGCTCGAGCAGATCGCCCTCGAAGACGACTATTTCAAGGAGCGCAGGCTCTATCCGAACGTCGATTTCTACACGGGCGTGATCTACAAGGCGATGGGGTTCCCCACACGCATGTTCACAGTGCTGTTCGCCATCGGGCGCCTGCCCGGCTGGATCGCGCACTGGCGCGAGATGAACGCAGACCCGCAGTCCAAGATCGGGCGGCCCCAGCAGCTGTACACCGGCGAGGGAGCGCGCGACCTGCCCCAGGGGCGCTGACGGCGGCATCCTCTCGCTCGAGACCCGATCTCGCTCGAGACCCGATGGCGGGACTCGACGGCCACGATGCGCAAGCGCGGAGCTCAGTTGTTCCGCGGGCGGTGAACATCGGAAACCCGCCACTCGCGGTGCCGACCACCCGGTGTCACGTGGTCAGCGTGTGTGCGCGTGCCTCAGCACGAGCGTGTTCTCTGCCGACTCCGCCACCGAACCGGCAGAGAACGGCCACGCTCGCTGCTCACCGGCCTGCCACAGGGTGGTCTGGTCCACATAGTTCGGGTGGTAGGCGTGCCCGGATGCCCCGGCGAGATTGATCCAGGTCGATCTGTCGAAGTCTGAGAGGTCGACGACCATCCGCATCGACGGCACCCAGTTGACCTCGTATCCGTCTGGCGGGTACCAGCCCATGGCGTTGACCACGGACGAACCGCCGCCGACGGGGTACGGGCCGCGGTTGAAGAGGGTTTCGAGCACGGGAACGCCCGAGGCGCCGAAGCTCTCGTTGCGCAGAGTCAGGGTGTGCAGGCTCGACCACTCCCAGCGGTCCGAATCGTCTCCCATTCGCTCGGACGCCTCGTGCCAGGCGGCGTCGAGTGCCGCGATGAGCGCCTGGTCGCGTCCGGCGGCGTCGCCGTCATTCCACCAGGGCGAATCGGGTTGGTCGAGCAGCGAGCCGACGACCTGGAACCATCGTGCGCTGCCCTGCGGCGGGATCTCCTCCGGCAGCTTCGGCGCAAACGTGTTCTCGAGCAGCGTCTTCCAGAACACGTTGAAATAGGCGCTCGCGGCGCTCGAGGCGTCATCGCGGCGGTCCCACTCGGCGAGCAGGCGCTGGCCGTCTGCCGCCCTGCCGCTTGTGGTGAGCGCGGTCAGCACGGGGACGATCCTCTCGGCCATCGCGTTGTGCGTGTCGGTCTGAATCGTCCGCATGTCGCCGGCGGTGACCGTGGTGTCCGACCCGATCAGGTCTTCGAGCAGCATGCTGATGCGCGATGCGCGGTAGCCCGCGTCCCAGTCGCGGGTGATGAAGACGGGGTAATCCGGTCCGACGACCGCGTTGTTCGCGGTGGCGATATAACCCGCCACGGGGTTCTGCACGTTCGGAAGGCTCTCGAACGGCACAGAGCCGCTCCATCCGGCGGCGCTCGTCCAACCCGGCTGAGGAAGGGTTCCGTCACCCTGGCGTCGCACAGGAACGACGCCGGGCATCTGGTAGCCGATGTTGCCTGCTGTGTCGGCGTATACGAGGTTCTGCGCGGGAACTTCGAAGAGGCGAGACGCCTCGCGGAACGTCGACCAGTCAGATGCGAGGTTGACGGCGAAGATCGCGGATGCCGTGCGTCCCGGTGTCAGTGCCGTCCACTGCAGCGACAACTCGTACTCGCCCTCCGGCATGCCCGCCGCGGCCGGGTACCCCGATCCGATGGATTCGAACTCCCGATCGATGCCCGTGACGATGGGGCCGCGGCCCGTCGAACGAACGTCGATCGTGACATCCTCGCCTCCGGCCACCGCTATCGTCTCGGTGCGGACCTCGAATGGCACGATGACACCGTCGAGTTCATAGCCGTCGCCCGTCACCCGCTCGATATACAGGTCGCTGACGTCTGGGCCGAGGTTCGTGAAGCCCCAGGCGATCGACGCGTTGTGGCCGATGACCACCCCTGGTGTGCCCGAGAAGGTGTAACCGGCGACCTCGAACGGGCACTGCTCAGTGACCTCGGCGCAGTGCAGGCCCATCTGATACCAGATCGAGGGGAGCGAGGGCCCGAGGTGGGGATCGTTGGCGAGCAGCGGCATCCCCGTGTTCGTGTAGTCGCCGGACACGACCCACGAATTCGACCCGAGGTCGTTGCCCGCGTCGCCGAGCAGATCGGGGAACGACGAGAGAGCGTTGTGCAATTCGCTGAGAGCCCCTGAAGCGTCGTCAACGGCGTCACCAGGATCGGGGTCCCCGGCACCCCAGGGGCGAGACTCCAGCGCCGCCGGCGCTGCACCGGGCGCAATAAGAGGGTTTTCATCAGAGGGATACGAGGGATAGAGGTCGGCGACCTGCTCAGGCGTCAGCTCAGACGACAGGATCGCCCTGTCGACCTCTGATTCGAGGTTTGAGCGCATGTCCCACGCCATGGCCTTGAGCCAGGCGACAGAGTCGACAGGGGTCCACGGCTCGGGTGTGTAGCCCGGATTCTGCAGAGCGAGCACCGAGTACTCGAGTGAGAGGTCGGGTCCTGTTCGCTGCTCGAGATAGGCGTTCACGCCGTCTGCGTACGCCTGGTAGTAGCCGAGGTCCCTCTCGCTGAGCATCTCGACCTCCTGCTCGGCCACGTGCCGCCATCCGAGGGTCCGCACAAAGGTGTCTGTGCCGACCTGGCTCTCGCCGAAGAGCTCCGAAAGCCGGCCGGAGGTCACGTGGCGGCGAAAGTCCATCTCCCAGAAGCGATCCTGGGCGTGCACGAACCCCTGCGCGAGAAAGAGGTCTTCTGCGGTGCTCGCGACGAGCTGGGGGATGCCTGCGTCATCGCGATAGACCGTCACCTCCGAGGTGAGCCCGGGAACGTCGAGTTCGCCGTCGAGCCGCGGGAACGGCCGCTGGACGGTCCATACAACGAGAATCGACGCCACGATGCCGAGCACCGCTATCGCGCCGATCACGCTCAGCAGACCGGTGGCCGTGCGTGACCTTCTCGCGCGGGGTGTTTTCGGAACCATGTGCACTCCTTTGTGACAGGTCGGTCAGGCGACGGCGGGAACCGGGTCAGGCGTGGAGGGCCTCATTCAGGGTGACGCCGGCGCCGGTGCGGGCGAGGGCCTCGACGGCACCCGTGAGCGAATTGCGGCGGAACAGCAGGTTCGGCACCCCGGACAGCTCGACGGCCTTGACGGTGCGCGGCGAGCCGGGAGCGTCTCCCTCGATGAGGGTGACCTTCGTCCCGGCCGTCACATAGAGCCCGGCCTCGACGACCGAGTCGTCTCCGATCGAGATGCCGATCCCCGAGTTCGCCCCGAGGAGCGCCCGCTCACCGATCGTCACCCGCTGCGAGCCCCCTCCAGAGAGCGTGCCCATGATGGACGCGCCGCCGCCGATGTCAGACCCGTTGCCGACCACAACGCCCTGCGAGATGCGGCCCTCGACCATCGACGCCCCGAGGGTTCCGGCGTTGTAGTTGACGAATCCCTCGTGCATCACGGTGGTTCCGGGTGACAGATGCGCGCCGAGACGCACACGAGACGCGTCGGCGATCCGAACGCCGCGGGGCGTGACGTAGTCGATCAGACGTGGGAACTTGTCGATCGACGAGGCCTGAATGCCGTGCAGCGAGAGCGGGCGGCGAAGCTCGTCGAAGTCGTCCGGATGCACGGGGCCGGCGTTCGTCCAGACCACGTTCGGCAGGTGAGCGAAGATCCCGTCGAGATTGATGCTGTTCGGTGTGACGAGAAGGTGGCTCAACAGGTGGAGCCGGAGGTAGGCATCCGCCGTCGACGCCGGCGCGCTTGCCAGGTCGATCTCGGTGGTGACGACGTCTGTTCTGACCCGTCGACGCTCGTCCGTCACCGCGAGCGCCTCGATCTCGGCGGGCGCGATCCACCTGTCGCGTCCCTTCGGCAGCGCGCCGAGCCTCGGTTCCGGATACCACGTGTCGAGCACCGTGCCGTTCGATGACACAGATGAGAGGCCGTAGCCCCATGCCGATGTGGATGCGGAGGAATCGCGAGGGGCCGTCGTCATGCTTCAAGGCTAGCGAATCCGGCGGCCCCGGACGGACGACGGGCGGGAGCTCTGCGACTCTAGACTTGCCGTATGCCGGATTCTTCGCCAGTCATCCAAAACATCGACCTGGGCGTTCCCACCCCTCAGCTCGCTCAGCAGCTGTGTGACATCAGATCGGAATCCGGCGATGAGACGCGGATCGCCGATGCCATCGAGAGCGCGCTCGCGCACTGTGCGCACCTGGAACTGCACAGGGACGGAGACACGGTCGTCGCCAGGACGGCTCTCGGTCGAGCCAGTCGGGTGATCATCGCCGGGCACATCGACACGGTTCCCGTCAATCACAATCTGCCGAGCCGGCGAGAGAGGGTCGACGGCCGCGAGTTCCTCTGGGGTCGGGGCACCGTCGACATGAAGGCAGGGGTGGCGGTGCAGCTCAAGCTCGCCGCCGAGCTCGCCGCGCCGATCGTCGACGTCACCTGGATCTGGTACGACCACGAAGAGGTCGCGTCTGACCTGAACGGGCTTGGTCGCCTCGCGCGCAACCGGCCCGACCTCTTCGCGGGTGACTTCGCCATCCTCGGCGAACCGACGGCGAGTGAGATCGAGGGCGGATGCAACGGAACCATTCGCGCAGACATCCGAACCCACGGCGTTCGGGCGCATTCCGCACGAAGCTGGGTCGGCACGAATGCCATTCACGGGGCGTCTGAGGTGCTCGCCGTGCTCGCGGGGTACACCGCGCAGAACGTCGACGTCGACGGACTCGTCTATCGCGAGGGACTCAACGCGGTGAGGATCTCGGGCGGCGTCGCGGGAAACGTCATCCCAGACGAGTGCACGATCGAGGTCAACTACCGATTCGCCCCGGACAAGAGCGCCGACGAGGCGGTCGGCTATCTGCTCGGTCTCTTCGACGGCTATGACGTGACCGTCACCGATCGCGCGGACGGTGCACGGCCGGGGCTGCATGCCCCGATCGCTCAGCAGTTTATGCGTGCAGTGGGCGCCGCGGCGAAGCCGAAGTACGGCTGGACGGATGTCGCCCGCTTCTCTGCCATGGGAATCCCAGCGGTGAACTATGGCCCCGGCGACCCGTTGAAGGCACACGCCGACGACGAGCGCGTCGCGATCGACGAGATCGTCGCGTGCGAGCGCGGCCTTCGGAACTGGCTCACCGGCGTGTCCGGCTGACGGATGTCGACGACGCAGACCGGCGGGATGGGGGCCGGTGAATCCGGTCGGCTGACCTCGCCGTCTCGCTGGGCCCAACGCACGCGCCAGCTGCCGTGGTGGGTGCGCGTCGCTCTGATCTGGGGGGCCGCCCGGGTCGTCACAACGACCATGCTGCTCGTGCTCGCCGCGCAACAGCCGGCGAACGCGTGGACGGGCGCGAGTCCTGGGTATGCCGACTTCGCCACCATCTGGGACGGTCACTGGTACAACATCATCGCGGTCTCGGGCTATCCGACCGATCTGCCGATGACAGACGACGGGCATGTGGCCGAGAACGCCTGGGCATTCATGCCGGTGTATCCCGCGGTCGTGCGGCTGCTGATGCTGGTGACCGGGCTCGAATGGGCGACGGCGGCTGTCTCCGTATCGGTTGTGTGCGCGCTCGCCGCTGCTCTCGTCTTCTTTTTGCTTATGCGTGAGGTTCTCGACGAGAGCAGGGCGATGTTCTCCGTCACGCTGTTCTGCGTCGCGCCGCTCTCGCCGCTCATGCAGCTCGCATACGCGGAGTCGATGCAGATGCTGCTGCTGACGACTGCGCTCTATCTTGTGGTCAGGCGTCGTTACCTCGTGTTGCTTCCCGTGATCGTTGTGATGTCTCTCACGCGTCCGACCGGGCTCGCCTTCGCGCTGTTCCTCGGTCTGCACGTCTGCTGGAGGTGGCTGGCCGCCCGCCGAAACCGCGAGAGACCGCCGCAAGACCTGTGGCGGGCGGTTCTCGCCACTGTCGTCAGCGGCGTGGCCGGTCTCAGCTGGCCGGCGATCGCCTGGCTCGTCACCGGCAGGATGTCCGCCTACGTCGACACCGAGCTCGCGTGGCGGTCGGCCTACATCGGGCATCAGCACCTCGTGCCGTTCTCCGGGTGGGTGCAGGGCCTCGACTGGTGGGCGGTCAACGGACTGCACCTGCCGGCCGGTGTGCCGTGGGGCGCTGGGGGAGTGATCGTGCTCGCCATCGCCTTCACCGCGCTGCTGTTCTCGCCCCCGGTGAGAACACTCGGCGTCGATCTGCGACTGTGGACCGCCAGCTATGCCGTCTATCTGCTCGCCGTGTTCTTTCCACAGTCGAGCACCTTCCGTCTGCTTATGCCTGTTTTCCCTCTGCTCGGCGCGGTCGCCGCACCGCGGTCATGGATCTATCGGGCTGTCGTCGTCGCCCTGTCGCTGCTCGGGCAGTGGGGGTGGCTGCTGATCGCCTGGCGAGTGGACGGGTACGACTGGACACCGCCGTGACGGACCCCGCGTCGCAGAGGCCATCCGATTAGCACGCATACCGCGAAATATCGGATAATAGAAGTCACACGCCACGAAAGGGGAGCCAATGGCAGCCATGAAGCCGAGGACCGGAGACGGGCCGATGGAGGCTGTGAAGGAGGGACGGCTGATCATCGTTCGGGTTCCGCTCGAAGGTGGGGGCCGGCTCGTCGTCTCTGTGAACGACGCCGAAGCGAAAGAACTGCACGACGCTCTTGCCGGGGTTGTCACGTCCTGAGTGGGCAATCCGCGATGCGGATGCCGCCGGTCGTCTGAACCGGGGGCATCCGCATCGGCATGTGTAGGGGAGGCCGCCGGCTCAGTCGACCGTGGTGATCTGCAGCAGGCCGTCGCCGACGGGAGACAGTGCGCTCATCACGGCTGGAGACGACGCGATCTCTTGAACCAGGGTGCGGAAAGACGTGGTGATCGGGTCACGCTGCGTGGGATCCGCCACACGCCCTTTCCAGAGGGCGTGTGGAACGAGCACCGTACCGCCCCGCCTGACGAGGCGAAGGGCGTGCTCGACATATTCGATGAGCTGTGCGGGGTCGGCATCGATGACAACGAGGTCATACGAGTTCTCGTTCATGCGGGGCAGCACCTCGAGGGCCTTCCCCGTGATGAGCCTGATCCGGTTCGTGGCGATGCCTGCCTCTGAATAGGCACGACGCGCGTAGCCCAGGTGCTCGGGCTCCACGTCGATGCTCGTCAGCACGGACCGGTCCGAGGCCGAGAGCAGCCACAGGCCCGAGACCCCGGCGCCTGTTCCGATCTCGACGATGCTCGTGGCATCCGTCGCTTTCGCGATGACGGCCGCCTGTGCCCCCGTTGCGGGGGAGACGGCGTCGATGCCCAGCTCGAGCGACTGCTGGCGCGCTTTCGCGATGGCCTCGGATTCCGTCACGATCTCGTCCGCGTACTTCCAGTTGGAGGCGTGCTCAGACACCGGTGTGCTCCTTCGTGTCGCGCTCTCGGACAGCACTCAGCGTAGCGCCGCCAGACGCAGCATTCTGCGAGGCGCGGCGCGATAGTCTGAACTGGTGTTCGGCCTGACCTTCGACAAGCTCGTCATCATCGGCGTGATAGCTGTCTTTCTGCTCGGGCCGGAGCGTCTGCCTCACTATGCGGCGCAACTCGCGCGGCTCGTTCGATCGCTTCGCGAGATGGCGCGCGGCGCGAAAGACCGTATGCGCGACGAGATGGGTCCGGAGTTCGACGAGGTCGACTGGCAGAAGCTGGACCCTCGTCAGTATGATCCGCGGCGAATCATCAAAGAGGCGCTGCTCGACGACACCGGTCCAGAGGCGTCGAAGCCCCGGTCTGCCGAAAGCGGCACGGGCGCCGCACATCGAGCGGGCGTTGCCGACCGTGTTTCTCGGGGTGACGAAGCTGCGGCGCCGGCGGGCGTTGGCGCCGGTGGTGCCGGTGCCGGTGGGTCCGGGTCCGGTAGGTCCGGTGACGGTGGTGCCGGTGCCTCCGCGGGATGGGTCGAGCGGATTCGCGGCCTCAGGGCCGGTGAGCAGGTGCCGCCGCCATACGACGCCGAAGCGACATAGGGATTGTGCCACCAGGTCCATGCCACCACGTCTATGTGACGTTTCCGGACCGGTGTGCACGCACTATCGGCCACTGAGGTCCGGAAAGGTCCCATAGAGAGAGCCCGGTCGGGTCGTGCTCAGGCCGGCGAGAGCCCGAGCTTGCGGCCGGCCAGGCCGATGCCCCGAGCCTGAATGGCGTCGGCCACCGAACGGATCGCGACGCTCGCCGGGTCGTCAGGCGCAGACAGGACCAGGGGCACACCCTCGTCGCCCCCGGTTCTCAAGGCGATGCTGAGGGGGATCGACGCGAGCAGCGGCACGTCATTGTCTTCTGAGCTGAGCCGACGCGCCACCTCGTGGCCGCCTCCCTCTCCGAAGAGATGCAGAACCTCGCCATCCGGCTGCGCGAGACCCGCCATGTTCTCGACCACCCCGAGCACTCGCTGGCCCGTCTGCCCGGCGACGATGCCGCTCCGCTCGGCGACGTCTGCAGCCGCCGGCTGCGGTGTCGTCACGACGATCGCCTCGGCGTTGGGCAGAAGCTGCCCGACCGAGATCGCTATGTCTCCCGTTCCAGGGGGCAGGTCGAGCAGAAGGATGTCGAGGTCTCCGAAGTACACATCGGTGAGGAACTGGGTGATCGTGCGGTGGAGCATCGGACCGCGCCACGACACGGCGCCGGCGCTGCCCGCCCGCCCGTCTCTGGGCGCCTCGATGAACATCCCGATCGAGATCACTTTCACGCCGTGTGCCACAGGCGGCAGGATCATGTCGTCGACACGCGTCGGTCGCGGCGCTGCCCTGTTCTCGTCGACGAGACCGAGGATTCCCGGAATGGAGAACCCGTGCACGTCGGCATCGACGATGCCGACGGCCAGCCCTCTCGACGCCAGCTCGACGGCGAGGTTGGCCGTGATCGTGGATTTGCCGACGCCGCCCTTTCCGCTCGTGACCGTGTAGACGCGTGTGAGCGTGCCCGGCCCGAACGGCATCTCACGGGAGCGGTCGCCGCGAAGACGCTCTGTCAGCGCCTTCCTCTGCTCAGGCGTCATCACGCCCACGTTCACCGTTGCACTCGTCACCCCCGACACAGCCGACGCCGCATCGAACACCGCCTGCTCGATCGAGCGTGCCGCCGGGCATCCGACGATCGTCAGACGGATGTCGACCGTCGCCTCTCCGGCGTCGGTCACCCGCACGTCTGCGACCATGTCGAGCTCAGTGATGGGCCGCCTGATCTCGGGGTCGATGACACCCGTGAGAGCGGCGGTCACGCGGGCGGCGAGGTCGTGATCGGCGCTCTGGCGGTCAGCTCGATCGGGGATCGCCATCACTCCTGTCTTTCTCGAGCTCGTCGAGCAGGGCACGCAGCTCCTGCCTGATGAAGTCCTTCGAGGCCATGTCGTTCATCGCCAGCCTGAGTGCGACGACCTCTCTGGCGAGGTACTCGGTGTCTGCGAGGTTGCGCTCTGCTCTCTGGCGATCCTGTTCGATCTGCACCCGGTCGCGGTCATCCTGACGGTTCTGGGCGAGCAGGATGAGCGGAGCGGCATACGAGGCCTGCAGCGACAGCATAAGCGTCAGGGCGATGAACCCGTTCTCGAACCGGTCGAACCGCAGGTGCGGCGGAGCGAGAGTGTTCCACGACATCCAGACGACAACGAATGCACTGAGCCCGAGCAGGAACCACGGTGTGCCCATGGCGCGCGCGACCCACTCCGTGAACCGGCCGAACCGGTCTTGAGAGCGTCGGCCGCCACGGCCCGGAATCACCGTGGGGCGCAGACCCTTCGGGGCGTCGAGACGGGTTTCATTCCTGCGTGATCTAGGCACGACCTGCCCTCCGCCCCTGTGGCTGTTCCTGGGTCGCTACGGGTTCGTCGTGTTCCTGGCTTCGCCAGTCCTCCGGCAAGAGATAGTCGAGGACGTCATCGATCGTCACCACCCCGACGAGGCGGTGGGCGTCGTCGACGACGGGCACCTGAACCAGATCGTAGCTGGCGAGGATCCGTGAGACGACGGCTGCCGAGGTGTCTGGGTGCACAGGATCGAGTTCCTGGTCGAGGATCGCGCCGAGACGCTCGTGGGGCGGATAGCGCAGCATCCGCTGATAGTGCGCCATGCCGAGATAACGACCCGTCGGCGGCTCGTAGGGCGGCAGGGTGACGCAGACGGCGGCGCCGAGCGCCGGCGGGAGATCCGCCCTGCGGATCAGCGCGAGCCCCTCGGCAACCGTGGAGTCGGCTGAGAGGATGATCGGCTCTGTCGTCATCAGGCCGCCCGCGGTGTCTGGTTCGAACGCGAGAAGCATGCGCACGTCATCGGCTTCTTCAGGCTCCATCAGCTGCAGGAGCTCTTCACCGCGTTCGTGGGGCAGCTGAGCGATGAGGTCTGCGGCGTCGTCTGGCTGCATCTGATCGAGGACGGCGGCGGCCCTGTCGTCGTCGAGCTCCGAGAGGATCTCGACCTGGTCGGCCTCACGCATCTCTTCGAGAGCGTCGGCCAGCCGGTCGTCGGGGAGCTCCTCTGCCACCTCGAGGCGGCGCTCTCGCGGAAGATCGAGCAGCGTGTTCGCGAGGTCCGCCGGTTTGAGGTCGCTGTAGGTGGCGATCAGGTGCTCAGCGGACTGTGCCTCGCTGGCGTCGACGACCTCGTGGATCTCGCGCCAGGTCGCGAACGTCGTCGGGCCCTTGCTGAACGGCGACGCCGAGGTCTTCCGGCGTCGAACGAAATACTGGCTGACGGCCCATTCGCCCGGACCGGATTCTTCGATGGCGACGTCTTCGATGGTCGCCTCGCCCGTGCCATCGGTGAATCGGACCTTGCGGCCGAGCATCTCGGCGATCACGCGGACCTCGCCGCCCCGCTGCTCGAAACGACGCACATTGATGAGTCCCGTTGTGATGACCTGCCCGGCCGCGATGCTCGTGACACGGCCGATCGACATAAACACACGGCGCTTGCCCGGGATCTCGACGATCATTCCGACGACACGCGGTGGGTCGCTTTTGCGATAGACCACGAGCACGTCTCGTACTCGGCCTACACGGTCGCCCGCGGGGTCGAAAACTGTGCACCCGGCCAGGCGGGCGACGAATACCTTGGACGCTGTCACCTCTCTAACTTAGCCCGGGACGCTCCTCCATAGGTTTCCCTTCATTCGTTCTTCACATGCCGGGGTGCCAGAATGGGAGAGTGACCAGCCCAGAGCCGCAGAACCAGAACCGCTCCTTCGTCGATCCTCAGATCCCGCGGGGCGAGACGGTCGCGAGTTTCGAGACCTACCGTGAGGCTCAGCAGGCCGTCGACAGGCTCGCGCAGGCGGACTTCCCGGTGAAGCGCATCTCCATCATCGGGGACGGCCTGAAGAGCGTCGAACGCGTCACCGGAAAGCTCAGCTACGGCCGCGCAGCCGGCGCCGGTGCGTTGAGCGGCGCATGGCTCGGGCTCTTCTTCGGTCTGCTCCTGGTGCTCGTCAACCCCGCTAGCGATTTCGTTTTCGTCGGTGCAGCGGTGCTGATCGGCGCTGCTTTCGGGATGATGTTCGGCATCGTGTCGTACTCCGTCAACCGTCGCCGGCGGGACTTCACGTCAGTGATGCAGGTCATCGCAACGAGTTATGCGGTCATCGCTCCGCCGGACATCGCCAACCGTGCGCGCAACCTGCTCGACGGCGACGGCCGGGAGCATCCCGCCCTCTGATGCCCTGCCGGTCGCTATGACCTCAGCCGCGCGATCCATGCCTCGACATCGTCGGCCGTTCGAGGGATGTCTGCGGAGAGGTTCTCCGCACCGGTTTCCGTGACGAGCACGTCATCTTCGATGCGCACGCCGATGCCGCGGAACTCCTCTGGGACGGTGAGGTCGTCCGGCTGGAAGTAGAGGCCCGGTTCGACGGTGAACACCATGCCGGCTCTCACCTCTCCGTCGTGGTACATCTCGCGGCGTGCCTGGGCGCAATCGTGCACGTCGATGCCGAGGTGGTGGCTCGTGCCGTGCACCATGTACCTGCGGTGGAACTGGTTGTCGGGCTCCAGCGACTCGGCGGCGCTCACCGGCAGGATGCCCCACTGGGCCGTGTGCCTCGCGATCACCTTCATCGCCTCGGCATGCACGTCGCGAAAGACGATGCCGGGACGGATGACGGCGAAAGCGGCATCCGCGGCCTCCCTGACCGCCTCGTACACCATACGTTGAACCGGTGTGAACCGCCCCGAGGCCGGGAGCGTGCGCGTGATATCCGCGGTGTAGAGGCTGTCGAGCTCAACGCCGGCGTCGAGCAGCATGAGGTCACCAGGGGTGACGGGCCCGTCGTTTCGCGTCCAGTGCAAGATGCACGCGTGCGGCCCGGATGCGGCGATCGTGTCATAGCCGACCGCGTTGCCGTCGACCCTGGCCCTGGTGTAGAAGACCCCTTCGACCACGCGTTCTCCGCGAGGCTCGGTGGTGATACGGGCGAACTCGCCGATGACGTCGTCGAATCCGCGTTTGGTGGCGGCGACGGCACGCCGCATCTGCCCGATCTCCCACTCGTCTTTCACCAGTCTGAGCTCAGAGACGAACTCGGTGAGGCGGGCATCGGACTCAGAGTCCCCTCCGACGGTGAGGTCCTCGTCAGACGGGGTGAAATCGTCGAGGTGCGCCGTGGTGATGCCGAGGTCGGCCGAGACCTGCTCGAGCGACGGGCGCGCCCCGATCCAGAACTCGCCGATCGCCGGATTGGCATAGAACTCGTTCGAGGTGCGGTCCGCCCGCTCCCGAAAGTACAGGGTCACGTCGTGGCCGTCTGCGTTCGGATCGAGGACGAGGATGCTGCCCGGCTCCGAGTCAGACGCCCAGCCCGTGAGGTGCGAGAAGGCGGAGTGCGCCCGGAAGGGATAGTCGGTGTCGTTGGAACGCTGTGTGAGGTCTCCGGCGGGCACAACCACTCGTTCGCCCGCGAAAGCCTGTGAAACCCGTCTGCGCCTGGCCTCGGCGAACCGAGCCTGTTCCCTGGGGGCGGGCATCTCATCATGCCGGTCGGCCCATGACGACGCGATGTAGTCCTGGAAGCGCGTCGACGAGGGCGTGGTCGAGCGGTTCGACGTGCCGAGGGGCTTCTCGTTGTTGTCACCGGCCGGGTGTGCGGAGGTGTGCGTCGTGGGGGTGCCCGCCGTGCTGTTCTGCATTCCTTCATTCTCTCATCGTCCAGAAGGCAATGCCCGGATGCTCAGCCGGATGGCGTGAGTCGCGCGACGACCGGGCGGTGATCGCTCCCCGCGTTGTCATACTCCGTGAGCACGTGGGTGTCCTCGACATGCCAGTCGCTTGTCGCCATCACGTGGTCTATGGGCGACCCGACGAGGGAGGGCAGACTCGTCGGCCAGGTTCCGACGGCGCCGTCGCCAGATGAGACGGCGGCGTCGGAGCAAGCGCCGAGGGTCGCCCCGTTCTCTGTCTCGAGGCCCGCCATGCTGTCGACGGTCGCGTTGAAGTCGCCAGCCATGATCACGCTTCCGGAACCGCACTGTTCGGCCAGCCAGGCGAGGTCATCCCGCCAATTGGCCATCTGCCCGACCGTGGGAGACACGGCGTGGGCGGCGACGATGGTGGGGCCGTCGCCGTCCGCCGGCTCGACGATGACGGTGGGCAGCACCTTCGTGTTCTCGTTGCGTTCGGTGTCGCTCGTCACCTTTCTGTAGTCGCCAAGCTCGCTGCTGACCAGCACCGTCGTCGAACGTGCAGGCGAGATCAGGTCGAATGCCGTTGTGTGCACCCACATGGGGCGCCCGAGTGAGCGCATCGTCTCGGCGATCTCGACCCCTGTGGACTCGGTGGTCTCGGGGAGCGAGACGATGTCGGCCTCGACCTCGACCGCGAGTTCGGCGATCGCCTGAGCTCCAGGCGCATCGCCGAGAGTGTTCCACGACAGCACCGTCACGGCCTCAGGGGAGCCGGTCTCGAGCTCGCCGCTGCCCAGACCGCGCTGGAGCAGGAGCCCGCCCGTCGCGAGCGAGACCACCAGCAGAAGCACCGCGTTCACCGCGGCGAACACGCGGATCGGCTTGATCGCACTGAGGCACAGAAGAATGACAGCCATCACAGCCGCTGCGACGAGCAACAGCCCGCGCATCGAGACGGCCTGGGCGACGAGCCACGTGGTCTGAAGGCCGAAGAGCTGAGGCCACGCGACGACGAGCAGCACAGCGGCGATGACGATGGTGACGAGTGCACCGAGTAGTTTCAGCATGGCCCAGCCACACTACCGGCACGATGCTGGGGGAACCCTACGTGCCGGCTGACAGCCGACGGTGAGGCCCGGGTGCGGCCTCACGGCCCGCCGTGCCGCTCTATGCTTGGCATATGGTTGACGCGCTGCGAGTACGTATGCCGGCCGATCTGCACACGCACTCCAGCGTCTCCGACGGCACCGAGACCCCCACCCGGGTGGTGGCGGCCGCCGCTGCGATCGGACTCGGAACCATCGCGCTCACCGATCACGATTCGACAGCGGGATGGCACGAGGCGTCACTCGCGGCGAGGCAGAACGCCATCACGCTGATACCCGGCATGGAGTTCTCGACTCGGCTGGGATGGAAGAGCGTGCACCTGCTGGCATATCTCTTTGATCCGAACAACGGGGAGCTTGCGAGCGAGACCGCGAGGATCAGGGACTCACGCATCAAACGTGCGGAATCGATCGTCGATCGCATCTCGGCGGACTATGCCCTCACCTGGGACGACGTGGTCGCCCAGACACAGCCGGGAACCACCGTCGGCAGGCCGCATATCGCCGACGCCCTGGTCGCGAGGGGCCACGTGCCCACCCGCAGTGAAGCGTTCGCAGGCATCCTTCACCCCGCGACGGGTTACTACCTGCCACACTACGCGCCCGAGCCCTTGCGCGCCGTGCAGCTTGTGGTCGCCGCCGGCGGTGTTCCGGTGATCGCCCACCCCGCGACGAGAGGGCGCGGAACTGTCGTCGATGAGGTGTATCTGTCGAAGATGGCCGGTGCTGGCCTGTTCGGTCTCGAGGTCGAGCACCGCGAGAACACAGCCGACGGCAAACGGCGGCTGCGTGAACTCGCCGAGAAGTTCGGGCTCGCGATCACGGGTTCGAGCGACTATCACGGCGAGGGGAAACCCAACCGGCTGGGGGAGAACACGACGTCTGCGGCCGTTGTCGAGGCGATCATCGCGCGGGGGAGCGGGTCGGAGCCGGTGTACGGCTGAACAGGTTCGCCACGCAGAGCCGGTGACGCGGCGTCATCGTCTGGTGACGCGGCGTCATCGCGGAGCACCCGCGAGCGGGGCACCACGGCGCGCAGGATCACCGGAAACGCGCAGGATCACAGAGGGCTCCTGCGCGTTCGGGAACCCGTCCGTGGTTATTCGGGTTTCGAGGTGCGACGACGCGTGCGCGAACGGCGTCGTGGCGAGCTGTTCCCGTCGTGGTGCTGTGCTCCGTGGCCGTCGTGAGTGCCCGCGGCGACCCTGGCGTCGTCCGAGGCTCCCTGTGCCTCTGCCGACCGGGTCCGGCGCCGGTTGCGATTGCGCGGAGGGTGATCGCTGCCGCCCGGCTCCGGGTTCTTCGCGACCGGCGCGCTGCTGGCCGATGCGGCCTTGAGGCGGCCCTTTGTGCCCTCGGGGATGTCGAGCTCGGCGAAGAGGTGCGGAGACGATGAGTATGTCTCCACAGGCACCGGCTGCCCGAAGTCGAGGGCTCGGTTGATGAGTGCCCATTTGTGCAGGTCGTCCCAGTCGACGAAGGTCACGGCGATGCCCGTCTTGCCCGCGCGGCCTGTGCGGCCGACGCGGTGAAGATAGGTCTTCTCGTCTTCGGGAATCGTGTGGTTGATGACGTGTGTGACGTCGTCCACGTCGATGCCGCGCGCCGCGACATCCGTGGCGATGAGCACGTCTTTTTTGCCGGCCTTGAAAGCGGCCATTGCCCGCTCACGCTGTTCCTGGCCGAGGTCTCCGTGCACGGCGGCGGCGTTGAATCCGCGGTCGTTCAGCTCTTCGACGAGCTTCGCCGCTGCTCGCTTCGTTCGTGTGAAGATGACCGTCTTTCCGCGACCCCTGGCCTGCAGGATGCGGGCGATGACCTCGTCTTTGTCCATGTTGTGAGCACGATAGACATGGTGCTGGATATTCGCCTGCATCAGGCCCTCGTCTGGGTCCGATGCCCGGATGTGAATCGGCTTCGACATAAAACGACGTGCGAGTGCGACGATCGGTCCAGGCATCGTCGCCGAGAACAACATCGTGTGGCGAGTCGGCGGAGTCTTCGAGAAGAGCTTCTCGATGTCGGCCAGAAAACCGAGGTCGAGCATCTTGTCCGCCTCGTCGAGCACCATCTCTTCGACCTTGCTGAAGTCGAGCAGTCGCTGGTTGTTGAGGTCGATGAGGCGTCCGGGGGTGCCGACGACGACCTGAGCGCCGGCTTTGATCTGCTCGATCTGACCCTCGTACGCCTTGCCGCCGTAGATCGACACGATCTTCGTGTTGCGGTTGGCCGCGGCGAGCTCGATGTCTTCGGTGACCTGAACGCAGAGCTCGCGCGTCGGAACGACGATGAGAACTTTCACCCCGGATTCCGGATCGGCGCCGATGCGCTGGAGCACGGGCAGCCCGAAGCCGAAGGTCTTTCCTGTGCCGGTCTTGGCCTGGCCGATGATGTCTTGCCCGGCGAGGGCGAGGGGGATGGTCTGTTCCTGGATGGGGAAGGGTGAGAGGATGCCGTTGGATGCGAGTGCGTCGACCATGTCCTGGTCGACGCCGAGGTCGGTAAAAGTCACGAGTATGTATGCCTGTCAGTGCCTATCAGCGGTCTACGCCGAATCATTCACTCAGGCGCAGGAGCCCGATCCGTCGCCGGGCATGGTCCACATTCTAGCGGAGCGTGTCTGGATGCTTGCCTTGCGCCGCGTTCCCTGCCTGCCGCGCGACGGCAAGCCTCTACACTTGAGCCGTGGTCACATGGTTTCAGCGCCGCGCCAGGTCGGCGGCCCCGCGCCTCAGACAGCGAACGGGCCTGCGGCGAACGACCCGCGTCGACTTCGCGGAGCTGACGCCGGATGCAGCCAGCTTTCTCGGCCAGGTCGCGTACCTGCAACTCGGTTTCTTTCAACAGCTCTCGTCTCTCGGGTCTGCGAGCAGCGACCTCGGCGCGAAAGAAACACTGGCCTCTGCCGCCGGTGCGGCGCTGGCGAAACATCAGGGCTGCGTCGCCGAGATCAGGCGGCGGGGAGACGATCCCGCAGAGGTCATGGCGCCATTCGCTCCGTCGATCGATCGTTACCTCGAGGTGACGCGCGGTGAATCCGTCAACGAGAGGCTTGTGAGCGCCTACATCTGCCAGGGTTTTCTCGACGACTTCTACGTCAGTCTCGCCGCCGGTCTTCCCGCCGACATCGGTCCGCGACTGGCCGTGCTCCTCGGTGCGGACTCGGGTGCTTCTGGGATCGTCTCGCTTCTGACGGATGCCATCGCGGCGGATCCGGCCAGGGCTCACTTTCTCGCGCTCTGGGGCAGGCGTTTGGTGGGAGACACGCTTCTGCTCGCCGAGGCCGCGCTGCGGCACGGCGACGGAGCACGGCGGAACGGGATCGGCTCAGACGACGAGCGGATCGAGCCGGTCTTCACCGAGCTGATCGCGACGCACACCAGGCGTATGGACACCCTCGGCTTGACGGCGTGAGCTGCGTCGCGGCCTGAGCGGGCGCACGAGCACCGTGATCGCTGCTGTGAACCCGCCCGAGTCCCATCGTGCGCCCGATCCGGTCGGCGAGCGACACGACGTTGGCGCTCAGTCGCCGTCGAGTGCCCGCTGCGCGGTGCGGGTCGCTTCGAGAGCGGCAGGCACTCCGCAGTAGACGGCGGCCTGAAGGAGCACCTCGCGCACCTCGTCCGGGGTGACTCCGTTTCGGATCGCTCCTCGCACATGCAGCGTGAGTTCCTCCTGTTTGCCGAGCGCGGTCAGCATGGCGAGGTTGACGATGCTGCGCGTCCGCCGGTCGAGCCCGGGGCGATTCCAGATGGCGCCCCAGCAGTACTCCGTGACGAAGTCCTGCAACGGACGGGTGAAGTCGGTTGCGTTCGTCCGCGAGCGCTCGACGTGTTCGTCGCCGAGCACGCGGCGACGCATAGCCTCACCGGCGTCGATGAGGTCGGACCGACTCTGATTCGTGTTCATCTTCTGGCTTTCTCTTCGCACGGGGGTGACGGGCTTTCGCACACTGAGCCTGGCCCCGAGGCTAGCAGATCGGATGCTAGCTGACAGCAGCTATTGCACCACAGGCTGTCTGACTCCTAGGATCACCAGTACACCGGCAAGGACGCCGGCCGCGGGTGCTCGCAAGCGCAGCAGCTCCACAGGCCCCCGCAAACCCGGAAAGGAATCCCAATGAGGTCGATGCCTTCACAAGGAACACGTCTGCTGAGAAGTCGTTCCCGCCGCCGGCCGCTGGCCGCAGCTGTTCTCGCCGGAGTGGCGCTGCCGCTCGCTCTGGCGGGCTGCGGCGGGATCGCGAGCGAGTCGGAAGCGACTGTCGACCCCGACTGCGGTGACACGATCCAGATCGGCGCTCCGCACCCCTACTCCGGCCCGTTCACCGAGTTCGGCACGAACTCCTACCAGGGGATGGTGATCGCCGCAGACGAGATCAACGCCGCCGGCGGCATCGAGGCTCTCGGAGGCGCGCAGCTCGAGATCGTCAAGGGCGACACCAGCACGGCCGATCAGGCTCAGGCGAGCAGCGCGACCACGAAGCTCATCGAGGACGGCGCGGTGGCGCTCGTCGGCGCGTGGGCGAGCCCGCTGACCCAGGCGGTCTCGACTGTCGCCGAGGAGGCGCGCATCCCGATCCTGACGCAGTCGTGGGCCGATCAGCTCTCCGACCGCGGATTCCAGTACTACTTTCAACCGCCGCCCAAGGCATCCGAGATCGGCGGCGCGGCGGCGCAGTATCTCACCGAGGCCGCCGAGGCGGCGGGTGTGACGTTCGAGCGGGTCGCGGGTGTCGGGAACAACGATTCGGCGAACGTCGGCCAGATCACCTCTGCAGTGGAGGCGTTCGTCGCGGGCGGCGCCACAGCGCAGGAACCGACGTTCTTCGACACGGGAATCACCGACCCGACCCCGATCGTCAACCAGATCATCGGCCAGGATCCCGACCTCATCCTGCTCAGCGGCACACCGGCGGACATGTCGCTCGTCATCGGGGCGCTGCGTGACCGGGGTGTCACCGCGGCGATCATGGGCTTCGGCGGCGCCTTCGTTGTGCCGAGCTTCGCGGAGAACCTGGGCGCAGACGTCGACGGCCTGTTCGCCGTCGGCGCCTGGAACGCCGACCTTCCCCTCGACGGCGTCGAAGAGGCCGCGGCGGCGTACGAAGACGCGTACGGCGACTTCATGCCGATGGAGGCGGGCGAGAGCTGGGTCGACGTGCACCTGATCGTCCAGGCGATGGAAGACGCCGGGTCGTGCGACCCCCAGGACATCACCGACGCCCTACACGCAATGGACATCGACTCGGGTCCTGCCGCGGCCATGCCAGGCGGTCGGGTCGCTTTCGATGACGCAGGCACCAACGAGTCCGCCGTCCCGATCCTCATCCAGTGGACCGACGGTGTGCCCGCGACCGCGTGGCCCGAGGAGTACGCGACGATCGACGCGGTCTTCGACAACTGAGCAGAAGACAGGCTCGCCGGCGCGGTCTCCCGCCACACCGGCGAGCCCGTCGGTCGGAACGAAACGAAGGAATCCATCAGAGTGGAAAGCCTCATTCAGGTACTCGTCTCAGGCGTGCTCGTCGGCGGTCTCTACGGCGTGATCAGCAGCGGGCTGTCGCTGAGCTTTGGAATCTCGAAGATCGCGAACTTCGCGCACGCCGACTTCGTGACGGTTGGCATGTACCTGTGCATCGTCGCGGTCGGCGCACTCGGCTCCCTCGGGCTGGTGCTCGTTCCGCTCATCGCCGCCGCCGTCGGACTCATCGGCACCGTGGTGTACGTCCTGCTGCTGCGCCGCCAGCACATCAGCGCGGCGAACGAGGATGAGGCGCATCTGCCGCAGATCGTCATCACGGCCGGCGTCGGGATTTTCATACAGTCACTGCTGCTTTCGATCTTCTCGTCGCAGGATCGCAGCATCCACACGATCCTCGACGGGGCATGGTCGGTGGGAGGGGTTGCGATCTCGAAGGCGCAGACCGTCGCGTTCGTCGTCGCGGTCATCGCGTTCGTTGTGCTCGACCTGGTCGTTCGGCGCACCGAGTTCGGGCGGGGGCTCCGTGCCATCGTCGACGACGGCGACGCGGCTGCGCTCGTCGGGGTCAACCGCGGGCGGATGCTCAGTCTGAGCATCGGCATCGGCGTCGCGCTGGCCGGCCTGGCCGGCGGTCTCCTCGCGAGCTACCAGGTCGTGAACCCGACCAGCGGGTTCGACTACCTCGCCCTGGCGTTCGTGGTCATCATCCTCGGCGGGCTGGGGAGCATCCGCGGCGCCTTCGTCGCAGGCATTCTCGTTGGCCTCATCCAGCAGGCGACCGGAACCTACGTCGCGCTCGAAGCACAGAACATCGTGATCTGGGTCATCTTCATCCTCGTGCTGCTTGTGCGGCCGAACGGACTCTTCGGAAGGCGGGTCGTCACATGAGCCGTTTGCTCACCGGCGGACGGGTGGTGCTCCCCGCGCTGGGAATTCTCATCGTCGGGCTTTCGCTGCCCTACTGGTTCATCCAGCAGGAGTACGTGCTCGTTGTCTTCATCGTCGCGTGCATCTGGGCGATCGCCGGGCAGGGCTGGAACATCATCGGAGGCTACGGGGGACTGCTGTCCTTCGGCCATTCGGTGTTCTTCGGCATAGGCGCCTATACGACAGCGATGCTCACCGTGCATTTCGGGATCTCGCCCTGGATAGGCATCCCGGTCGGGGCCGCGCTCGCGGCTGTGGCCGGCGCCATCCTGACCTTTCCCGCCTTGCGCCTGCGCGGGGTCTACTTCACCCTCGCCACTTTTGTGCTTGCCCTGCTCTTCACCGACCTCGCGGTCGCCAGCCGTGACTTCACCAATGGCGACCAGGGGATCACCATCCCGTTCCTCCGCGACACACCTGGGATGCTGCAGTTCGACTCGAGGGTGACCTTCTACTTCGTTGTCATCGGTTTCCTTGCCCTGGCGACGCTGATCGTCGGCTTGGTCGCCCACAGCAGGCTCGGGCTGTTCCTCGTCGCGAGCCGGGACGATCCCGATGCCGCTCGAGCAGCCGGCGTCGATGTCACACGCACACGGCTCTTCGGACTCATGATCAGCGCCGCGGTGACCGCGGTCGCCGGTGGACTGATGCTGCAGTACCTGCGCTTCATCGATCCGGCGACGGCGTTCGGTGCGGCCACAGCCTTCACGATCGGTTTGGTCGCGCTCGTCGGGGGGCGCGGCACGATCCTGGGTCCGGTGCTTGGCGCGTTCATTCTCATCCCCGTTCAGCAGCTGCTGTCATCCACCTTCGCGAGCGGCCCGTCCGGAACCTCTGGCATGATCTACGCCGCGATCGTGGTGATCATCATGCTGCTGGACCCGCGGGGCCTCATCCACCTCGTAGGGCGCATCGTGAGCGCGGGCTGGCGCGGCGTCCGCGCGCTGAAGCGAGGATCCCCGGGGGCCGCCACGGCTGCCGAGGAGCCAGAACCAGCGCAAGCGAGTGCGGGCGCCGGCGCCCGGGCGAAGGAGACGCGCGAATGATGACAGACGACCGCCTGCTACACGTCGAGCACGCGACGGTGGCCTTCGGCGGCGTGCTCGCGGTGAACGACGTTTCACTCGACGTCCGACGGGGCGAGATCCTGGGGCTCGTCGGGCCGAACGGAGCGGGGAAGTCGACGCTCTTCGGAGCGATTGCCGGAGCCGTGCCACTTCGCTCCGGGCAGATCGAGCTCGACGGTCAGTCGATCGGCGGACGCAAGCCCCACACGATCTCCCGGCTGGGGATCGCACGAACCTTCCAGAAAGTGCGGCTGTTCGCGTCCATGACCGTCGAGGAGAACGTGCTGGTGGCCGCCCGTTCGCACGAGCGTTCTCTTGCGGCCGCCCACGCCATCGCTGCGGACTCACTCGCCCTCGCCCGCTTCGCCGGCGACCCGCGGACTCCCGTCACCGCACTGCCGCTCGCCGACCGCAAGCGCGTGGAGATCGCCCGCGCGCTCGCCGCGCGGCCGAAGCTGATACTGCTCGACGAGATGATGAACGGCCTCACCGTCGCAGAGACCGATGCCCTCGTCGCCGAGATCCGCGAGCTTCCCCAGGACGGCGTCACGGTCATGCTCGTGGAGCATGTCATCCACGTGGTACGCAGTCTGTGCGACCGGCTCGCGGTCCTTCATCACGGCAGGCTGATCGCGGAAGGCGCGCCGGGAGAGGTGCTCGCGCGGGAGGACGTCGCAGAGGCCTGGCTCGGCCGTGCGGCGGAGGGGAGGACGCTGTGATGCTCTCGGTGTCGGGACTGTCGGCCCGCTACGGGGACAGCGCCGTTCTGCACGACGTCGCGTTCGATGTTCAGGAGGGTGACCTCTTCGGCATCCTCGGTGCCAACGGCGCAGGAAAGACGACCATCCTTCGTGCAATCGCCGGGCTCCATCCGCCGACAGTCACCGGGTCGATCCTCTTTCGGGGCGAGGAGATCATCGCGCAGCCCGCTCATCGCCGTCCCTCGCTGGGAATCGGGACGGTGCCGGAGGGGCGTCGTATGTTCAACAGCCTCTCGGTGCGCGACAGCCTTCTTATGGGGGCCTATGGGCGAGGGCGCGCGTGGCAGCAGCGCAATCTCGCCCGCATCCTGGAGACCTTCCCCGAACTGGCCGAGCGACTCGAGCAGCCCGCGGGGAGCCTGAGCGGGGGCCAGCAGCAGATGGTGGCGTTCGGCCGGGCACTCATGAGCGAACCGAAGCTGCTCCTGCTCGACGAGCCGTCGCTCGGGCTTGCCCCCGTCATCGTGCAACGCATCTTCGGTCTCCTCTCAGATCTGCACCGTGCGGGCGACCTCACGATCATCCTCATCGAGCAGAATGCCGTCGAGGCGTTTCCGCTCATCACCAGCGGCTGCGTGGTGGATCGCGGCCGTGTGACGTTCGCCGGAACCCGCGTGGAGCTGGAGTCGTCTGAGACGATCAGCCAGGCCTACTTCGGGTCGGCCTGATGACCGGTGAGCTGGAGGACCGCGTCGCGATCGTCACCGGCGGAGGCGGCGGGATCGGAGCAGCGATCGTGCGCCGCTACGCCGAGGCGGGTGCGCGGGTCGCCGTCCTCGACCTGGATGTCGGTGCAGCACGCTCGGTTTCCGAGGCGACGCGCGGCGCCGAGGCGTTCGGGCTCGACGTCGCAGACGTGGAAGCACACCATGCGGTCCTCGACGCCGTCGAGGACCGCATGGGACCCGCGAGTGTGCTCGTCAACAACGCGGGCGTCGGCACGCACGCCGACGTGCTCGATGTCACGCCGGAGCAGTGGGACCGGGTCCATTCGGTCAATGCCCGCGGGACCTTCTTTTTTATGCAGGAGTTCGCACGGCGCCTCGTCGCAGCCGGCACAGGTGGCTCGATCATCAATGTCACCTCCGTCGTAGCCGACCGTGTCTGGCTTCCCAGCACTGCATATGCCGCCAGCAAAGCGGTGGTCCGCACGTTCACCGAGTACGCCGCCGCCGAGCTCGGCCGACACGGCATCCGCGTCAACAACCTGTGCCCCGGCCCGACAGACACTCCGCTCTCGGCGCCGAGGTACTCCGACCCCGGCTTTCGGGCGTCTCTGCTCGAGGCCATCCCGCTCAGACGGATCGGATCGACCCGCGATCTCGCCGACGCCGCCCTCTTCCTGGCGAGCGACACATCCGCATTCACGACAGGCACCACGCTGTATGTGGACGGCGGCCGACACCTCTGAACGAGAGGACCTGTCGCGGGGAGCCGCACGCACACGACGACCGAGCGGGCCGCCGCTAACGAGCGGACGGAGCCGGCAGCTCGATGCCCTGATTCCGGGGAACATCGAGATAGGGATAGCGGGCCACCGTCGCACGGATGCGCTTCTGCCTGCTCGCCTCTGGCCCCCACAGCACCTCGACCTGCTCACCCTCTGCGATCGTCCTCTCGAGGGAGCAGAGCGAGATCATCCGTCGGTAGTAGTAGGAATATGCGCGTCCCGAGCTCACGCCGACCAGTTCGTCACCGCGAAGAACCCTGTCCGCGTACATCACCTGCCCGCCGTTCTGCCGGGTGATATGGATCGGGTGGTCGATCGGTGCAAAGTGCTCGCCGAGCTCGAACTGGGACCGATACACGTCGACGAGGTCGTCGACATCCCACTCGAGCGTGACGATCCTCCGCGGCGGATCGGCGACGGCTCGCTCCAGGGCCTCCCGACCCGTGAAGTCGTGATCGAAACGGACCATCGACCCCCAGCCCAGGTCGAACGGCGTGCGATAGCGCAGCGTCATGTCCTCGCCGACGCTGCCGAGGAGCGCGGCGTCGTTGAGCAGGTTGCGGGTGCCCATCGTCCGTCCGGAGAGCCAGGCGCGAAACTCGGGAACGGTGTTCCAGGCGAGGGAGAAGTGGTAGAACGACTGGGGATATCCGTTCTCGGTGTGGTTCATCATGTACGCCCACGTCCCCAGGCGGCGGATGCCGAACGGCTCACCCGCCGCGACGATCGCCGAATAGATCTCCTGGGCGAACTCGGCATCGCCGTGAACCTCATAGGCCAGGGAGCCACCCATGCCCATCCGCAGGACGCGGATGTCGTGGCCGGCGATCGTGCTCGGGCGGTGCCGCATAAAGCGGATGTCAGACAGATCGTCTGTGGTCGCGGCGGCGAGGACGTCGTATGAGCGGGGGCCCGCGATCTGAAAGAGGAACCTGCTCGTCGACACATTCTCGAACTCGAGGTCCAGATCCGTCTGGCTCAGCAGGAACTCGAGGTAGGGCGCGAGCCACTGGGCTTCGAACTCCTCCTCACCGGTGCGGATGAGGACGCCGTGGCTCATCACCAAGCCGTCCGTGTTGCAGAGGATCGCGTGTTTGCCTCCGCCGACCGGAAAGGCGGCGAAGCTGTTGACGCACACGCTCTCGAGGAATCTCGACGCGTCTGGACCGGTGATCCGCGTCCACGGGCTGGGGTTCAGATTGCCGTGGACGTACGCCGTCGTCTTCCATGACAGCTGTTCATCCCGCCATCCGGTGTATTCCCAAGGGATGAGGAACGGTCGCAGCATCGCGTCATACAACATGATGTCAGGGTCGTACGGGACGTAGGGGGAGTGCGGGATCGCGATCGGCGGCTCTGCAGACACGAGATGCTCCTTGCTCGAGGGGGCGGATCAGTCGCCGGCGCGGTAGCGGCTCGGCCAGACGCCGTGACGACCGGGGGCGAGAATGCCGCGGGGGTCGACGGCATCCTTTATCCGCTCAACGAACCGACGATACGCATGGTCGTTGAACGAGAGCTGGTCCGCCGCGAGATCCATCAGATCGACGTGCGCGCGGTACTCGGCGTATCCGCGTTCGCCCGCTTCTGCGATCAGCTTCCTGACGGTTTGGTAGGCGCGACGGTTCGTCTCCGGGTCGGTGACGTCGAAGGTGATGCTGTTGACGACGACGCAGCTGCGGTCGTTGATCACGGACAGTGCGCAGACGTGATTCAGGCCGATCTCACGCACGATCGAGTCCCGGATGAGCGCGATGTTCTCTGCGAGAACCTCACCCCTGAGCGGCAGCACCGGAGCGAAGGCGATATGACCGATGTGGGGCGGTGTTGCCTGGATGATGTCGAGATTCGGGATGCCGGCTTGAACCTTGTCCACGAAGGTCTCGATGTGATCCCATTCGTCGCGACCGTAGATCCGAGTGTTGAGCACACGTCCGCCGGGAATGCGCTCTTCCCAGACGCGGCGGATCCGCTCGAGGTGGTGATCGACGACGACTCGGTCGCCCCACAGTGCTGTGCGCGCCCCCCACCGGCCCAGGCCGGTCCGGTCGGCGAGCTCGTCGAGTGCGTCGTCGCTGAGCGCGGGGTCGGCACGCAGATACATCGAGCGGGTCTCGGGGAACTGCGCAGACATCGTGACGAGATTCTGAATGGTGGGGACGCCGCGCACCACGCCGTCGAGCCGCAGCTCGCGGAACACGTTGACGGCCTCGGCCAGTTGCGCGTCGCGGGGAATCGTGAGGAAGAGGGGCGCGAACGCCTCGGGCCGTCGCATAAGCCACACTGCGGCTCGCGTGACGATGCCGTAGTTCGACTGCATAAACAGCTGGTCGAGGACCGGACCGATACCCCGCGGATAGACGTGCCACGCCGCGTTGCCCTCCTGAGCGCCGAAGCCCGTTCGGAGGACGTCGCCATCGGCGAGAACCACCTCAAGGCCACAGAGCTTCTGGAAATCCGAGCCGTATGGCGCGTAGGTCATCCCGTTGTCGAGGGAGTTGCCGATCACGCTTCCCCAGCCGAGGTCGGGAATCGAGAACCAGAGGTCGGTGTTTCCGCTCTCGTCGAGAGCGGCGCGGAGGTCGAACCAGGTGACTCCCGGTTCGATCACGGCATAGGCGAGTTCCGGGTCGATCTCGAGGACCCGGTTCATCCTGCGCAGGCTGACGAGCACGGAGCCGGCCACCCGGGGCGACGGGCCGCCGTATCCGTTGTTGCGTCCCTGCGATGACACCCACAACGGCACCTCGAACTCGTCGGCGATCCTCACGATCCTCTGCACCTGCTCGGTCGACCTGGGGAAGAGGACAGCCGACGAGTCATAGCTTCGGTCCTCGGGCAGCCAGAACGGGTCACGGAAGGTGTCGCGCTCGTCCTGCGTGAGCAGGGCGCCGTCTCGCCCCACCACCTCCACGAAACGCTCGAGGATGCTGTCGTCGACGACGACGCGGGAAGTATGCACGATGAAGTCCTCAGTTCAGGATTCGATGGTCGTCTGGCGGCCGCCCGAGCACGCCACCGCCGGGCGGGGACGAGCTGTCTGACAGCATATAGCTCGACGTGCCCAGCGTCTACATGTGGCCAGCACATCGGAACCCTCCGAGCAGACGGACGTCATCGGCGGTTGCTGACAGACAGCCGCTACGCTGTTAGCAGACCACAGGAGGATGTTATGTCTGCGTCAGAAATCGGCATGCGGGTGCAGCGTCATGCACCGATCCGGACCCAGGTGGCCGACATCCTGCGGGATGCGATCATCGACATGCGTCTGCAGCCCGGCCAGCTGCTCATCGAGCGCCAGCTGTGTGACATGACCTCCGCAAGCCGTCCGTCCGTCCGGGAGGCGCTCCGGCAGCTGGAGGCGGAAGGGCTGGTCGAGTCTCAGAATGGCCGCGGCACGGTGGTCAGCATCCTCAGCCCCGAGGTCGCGCGCTACGTATATCAGGTGCGCGCCGAGCTCGAGGGGCTCGCAGCTCAGCTCTTCGCCGAACGCGCCGATGAGGAGCTCCGCACCGAGCTCACGAAGACGTTTGCGGACGTCGAGCGCGCCGCCCGGGAAACCGACGAGGACCACACCATGGACATGCTCAAGGCGAAGAACGCGCTCTACGACGTGCTTTTCCGCGGCTCGGGCAACCCCGTGCTTCATCAGGTGATTCAAACACTGCAGCGTCGCGTCAATCAGCTGCGATCGCTTACGCTCGCGCAGCCCGGTCGGCCCGCTCAGAGCGTGGAGGAGATCCGCGTGGTCATCGACGCCATCCAGCGGCGTGATTCTGCTGCGGCTCGCTCGGCCGCGACCCACCATGTTCACCAGGCGGTGCGCACGGTCCTCGACGCCATCGACGGCGGCACGGCCCCCGTCACCGGCTGATCCCCGACCTCCGCCATCGCTCGGGGGTTCTGCCGGCACACATTGCGGTGCGCTGTCTGCTGTATGACAATAGGCTAGCAGTGATGATCGCGATGAAGGGATCCCATGAGCGAGCAGTCGAGTCTGCGGGAGTCAGCCGACGATGACGTGTTCGAGGCGCACGGAACGCGGCTTCCCGTCCACGGTTTCTATGAACGGGCGTTCCGCCCGGTCGTGGACGCCTTCGTCCAGAACTACCGTGAAGAAGAGGAGGTGGGCTCCGCCGTCTCGGTGGTGATCGAGGGCCGGACCGTCGTCGACCTCTGGGGCGGTTGGACGGACTCCTCGCGAACGCGCACGTGGCAGCGCGACACGATCGTGTGCATGATGTCCGTCGCGAAGGGCATCACAGCGATCGCCTTCAACATGCTCGTCGACCGTGGGCTGGTCGACATCGACACGCCCGTGTCGGAGTACTGGCCAGAGTTCGCGCAGAACGGCAAGGCCGACATCCCCGTTCGGTGGATTCTCGACCACAGGGCGGGCCTGCCGGTGCTCACACCCGACAAGCTGTGGCACGGCGCGCTGTACGACCGGATCGCGATGGTGGAGGCGCTCGCGAAGCAAGCGCCTCTGTGGGAGCCCGGCACGGTGGCGGCCTACCACGTGCACACGCAGGGTTACCTGCTCGGTGAGATCATGCTGCGGGTCAGCGGCAAGCTCGTCGGGCCTTTCGTGCGCGACGAGATCGCCGGTCCGCTCGACGCCGACTACTGGATCGGGTTGCCCGCGTCTGAGCACGGGCGATGCGCGACAGTGATGCCGAACATGGGCTCACGGCTGTTCGCCGCGAAGGACGGCGAGGAGCCAGAGACGCTTCGTGCGCTCGCGTTCTCTCAGAATCCAGACGAGCCGTGGTCGACGACGCTCAACTCGGCCGCCTGGCGCGAGACCGAGATGGCCAGTGGCAGCGGTCACGGCAACGCCCGCGCTGTCGCGCGGGTCTATGGCGCCCTCGTCAGCCCCGGCGCGATCCGCGGAGTGGCTCTTATGTCACCGGAGACCATGCGGCAGATGGCAACGATGCAACACGACATGATCGAGCTGTTGCAGGAGCGCCACTACCGTCAGGGGCTCGGCGTGCTTCTCCATTCGCCTGACGCCGTCCACATGGGCCCGAACCCGGCGTCGTTCGGTCATCATGGGATCGGCGGCTCGATCGGCTTCGGTGATCCTGACGCCGGCATCGGCTTTTCCTACGCCGTCAACAAGATGCACTCAGCCGGGACCAACGGGCCGCGTGCCCGGCGTCTCATCGACGCGCTCTATTCGGTGGTGTGACGACCGCGTGACCGTCGGGCGCGCCACCGGCGCGGCGAGCCTCGGACCGCGAGGAACACAGAGGTTAGAGGAACACAGAGGTTAGAGGAACACAGAGGTTAGAGGAACACAGAGGTTAGAGGAACACAGAGGTCGGAGGTCAGAGACCGAGCTGTACGCGCAACCGGCCGTCCGAAGCGGTACGAAGGCGACCGAGAACCAGATCGGCGACGAGCACAACGATCGCCGTGCCGCCGAGCGACAGCCACCAGATCACGCCGCCGTCCCACGCGAAACCGAGCCAGGTCAGCGCCACCCAGATGACGGCGGACACGATACCGCCGATGGCGGGCACGAGCATCGAACCGTGCAGGTCGCGCTTCGGAAGAACGTAACGTGCGATGAGCCCGAGAATGACGCCACCGAGCATAACGAAAAGCAGTTCCATCGGGCGGGGCCTAAGCGACGAAGCCGATGCGGCGGGACTCTTCGCTGCCGACCTCGACATAGGCGAGACCCGCGATCGGCACGATGTACACCTTGCCTTTGTCGTCGCCGATCGTGAAGTACGGCTTCTCGCTCTCGAGGGCCTCCCGGATCAGCTTCTCGACGTCGCTCGCCGACTGCGTGGTCTCAAAGCTGAGCTCGCGCTGGCTGTTGGTGATACCGATACGGATTTCCACTAGATCGCCTTTCAATCGCCTACGCCCACATTACGACACAACCGTCGAGCGGATCGCCTCGTTCTCCTCGCCCAGAGCGAACAGGGCGAGATCGACAGACGCGGGCGGGCCGAACGCCGGGTGTCGGCGGGTGCGGATACGGTGTGACGCGTGGCAGTACTCGGATTCATTTCAGAGCGGCTCGCGGCTCCGGTTGAAGCTGTGCCCGATAGCGGCGTGCCCGGCAGCACCGTCGCCCGCGGGCCCGCTCCCGGCGTCGCCGTGCTCGACGCATCACAACGTGCAATCGTCTCGTTGGCCGACGACACGAGCGCCGCGGTTCTCGGTGCCCCTGGCAGCGGCAAGACGACGACGCTCGTCGAACTCGTCGCCGAGCGGATCATCGCGAGGGGATACTCGCCCTCAGAGATCCTCGTCATCGCTCCGCACCGCCGATCGGCGACGGCGCTGCGTGACAGACTCGCCCTGCGAGTCGGCGTGCCGACAGAGGGACCTCTCGCCCGCACCCTGAACTCTGCCGCCTACCAGATCGTCAGGGCAGACGCGACGATGCGCGGTGACGAGCCGCCTCGGCTGCTCACGGGGGCCGAGCAGGATGCCGTGATCGCCGATCTTCTGCGCGGGCACCAGCTCGAGGGAACGGGTCCCGGGTGGCCGGACGAGATCGATCGCGAGGTGCTGTCGCTCGCCGGGTTCAGAACGGAACTCCGAGAGCTTATGATGCGCGCGACGGAATCGGGGATCAGGCCGGAGCAGCTCGCGGCGCTGGGATCGCTGCACGGGCGTGCCGAGTGGGCCGCCGCGGCGCGATTCATCGACGAATACGAACGGGTGATCGACAGCTTCGACGCACGCTATCTCGACGCCACAGAGCTCGTGGCAGAGGCCACTGCGCTGGTCAGAAGGGGCTTCGGGTTCGAGAAGCTGCGACTCGTCGTCGTCGACGACATGCAGGAGCAGGGGGAAGGCGCGATCAGGTTCATCGCAGCCCTGGCCTCTCGGGGAGTCCGGGTGGTCGGGTTCGGCGACCCAGACGTGGCCGCATCGACGTTCAGGGGATCGGACCCCGGCGCGATCGCGGCCCTCGGCCCGCGTCTCGGGATCCCGCTCGAGACGATGTCGCTGGCGGTCGTCCATCGGCACGGTCCGCGGCTGCGTGAGCTTGTGCGTGAGGTCACGTCACGGGTGGGCACGGCCGGAGCCGGTTTCCACCGCGAGGCTGCATCGGTGCCTGCATCGGTGCCTGAGGATGAGGCTGCAGATGGCCCAGACAGCCGGGCGGAGCGCACGACCCCGCCGGTTCTCAGGATCGAGGCAGCCTCGACTCCCGGCCAGTATCAGCAGATCGCACGCGTCCTGCGTGAGCATCACCTCTTCGGTGAGATCCCCTGGGCGAAGATGGCCGTCATCGTCAGATCGGGCGGGCAGATCCAGAACATCGCGCGAGCGCTCGCGCTCGCCGAGGTCCCCACCTCATCGGCCGCGCAATCCAGAAGCGTGAGCTCGGAGTACGCGTCGCGGCAGCTGATCATCGCGGTCGCGCTCGCGATCGGGCGCATCGAACCCGATGCGAGCACCATCACCGGGCTGCTGACGGGGCCGCTGTGCGGCATCGATGCCATCGCGCTGCGCCGCCTGCGACTCGCGCTCAGGCACGAGGAGCTCGCGGGCGAGGGAACCCGAACGGGCGACGAGCTGCTTCTCGAGGCCGTTATGACGCCCGGGCGCTTCGCGACGATCGATTCGGCTGCCGCCAGGTCGGCAGGCAGGCTCGCCGAAGCACTGGCGCAGGCCCGCGCAGAGGCAGAACGCGGAGCAAGCATCGAGGAGCTGCTCTGGATGTTCTGGGAGAAGAGCAGACTTGCATCGCTCTGGACGACACAGGCGCTCGGCTCAGGTCTCGCCGCCGACGAGGCGAATCGTCACCTCGACAGCGTGATGACCCTCTTCACGTCGGCGAAGCGGTTTGTCGAGCGTTATCCGACCGAGCCGGCGGGCCGGTTCATCGATGACGTCCTCGACGCCCAGGTGCCCGAAGACTCACTGACACCGCAGGCGGCTGCAGACACCGTGTGGATCGGAACACCGAGCGGTGCGGTCGGCAGCGAGTTCGACGTGGTCGTCGTCGCCGCGCTGCAGGACGGCGCCTGGCCCAACCTGCAGCTGCGTGGTGCGATTCTGGCCCCGGGGCAGCTCAGCGCCGTTTCTCAGGGCCTTCCGGTCGGCGACATCGACGAACGCGCAGAAGTGCTCTCTGACGAGGTGAGGATGTTCGCGCTGGCGGTGTCCCGCGCGAGAAGGCAGGTCGTGCTGTGCGCAACGGTGAGCGACGACGAACAGCCGTCCGCCCTGCTGCGGTTCCCCTGCATCCGGAACGCCGTTGCAGCGCACGGCGATGCTGAGCATCCGCTTTCGCTACGCGGGCTTGTCGGGTTTCTTCGCAGGCGGCTCGTCACCCACGGCGACCCCGCCGCGGCATCTGCTCTCGCACGGCTTGCACGATCGGGTGTGCCCGGGGCGGACCCGGGGGACTGGTACGGCATGCGCGACCCGTCGACGACGGCGCCGCTTGTCGATCTCGATGACGAGACAGCTGTCGTCTCGGTGTCGCCGTCGAAACTCGAGACCTTCGAGAAATCGCCGTTGGCCTGGTTCATCGACACGATGGCCGCAGCGCCGTCAGGAATCGCAGCGGGAATCGGAACCATCGTTCACGCGGCGATGGAGCAGGCGGGGCGGATTCCGGCAGACCAGCTTCAGACAGAGGACCTGAGCGTCGATTCCCTCTGGCAGACGATAGACGCGCACTGGTCGGAGCTGTCATTCGAAGCGCCGTGGCTGGCCGAACGGCAGCGAAGGAACGCCAGAGCGCTCGTCGAGGGCCTCAGTGAGTATCTTCTCGATGCGCACAGGGCAGGAAACAGTGTTGTGAGCGCAGAGGGCAGATTCGAGGTCGCGCTCGGCCAGATGCGGCTCTCTGGCACCATCGACCGCGTCGAGCGGGCGCCGAACGGAGAGATCACGATCATCGACCTCAAGACGGGCAGGACAGTGCCCAGTCAAAAAGACGTCGACGCGCACGCGCAGCTCGCTGCCTATCAGCTCGCGTTCCACGACGGTGCCATCCCGGGAACGAGCGCGGAGGATGCCGCGGGTCCGGCTGCGCTGCTCTACGTCAGCGGCGGAACGAGGGGCACGTCCTATCAGCGCAGAGACCAGCCGCTGCTGGATGACGCGCAGCTCGACGAGTTCCGCCGGCGTGTGATCGATGCGGGTTCCGGCATGGCGGAGGCCACATTCTGGGGCGCGGCCGACCTGCCCGAGAGAGATCCCAAGGCCTCGCTGATGTATCGGATCCATCTCGTGGCGGCGGTGTCCGCATGACGGGCGATCGTGTGAGCGCCGGCCTTCTCACGCTCGCGGCGCAGGTACCGGATGGTGCGGTGCCCGATGCTCCTCCCGCCCACGCGCTTTCCGCATCCGAGATCGCCCGACGGCTCTCGCTGCCGCAGCCGACGGCGGAGCAGGCAGCCGTGATCGAGGCCCCGCTCGCCCCCGCGCTCGTGGTCGCAGGCGCTGGCAGCGGCAAGACCGAGACGATGGCGAATCGGATCGTCTGGCTGCTGGCGAACGGACAGGTGAAGGTCAACGAGGTGCTCGGGCTCACTTTCACCCGCAAGGCCGCCGGAGAGCTCGCGGAGCGCGTGCGCACGCGGATCGACCAGTTGCACCGCGCGTTCGGCGACCGGCCGGGCGGCACGACCACCGACGTGCTCGCGGCACCGACCATCTCGACATACAACGCGTTCGCCAGCGGGATCTTTCGTGAATACGCACGCCTGATCGGCCGGGAACCGGATCAGACCGTGATCACGGAGGCATCCGCTTGGCGACTGGCGCGTCAGATCGTCGTCGCGTCGCAGGACCACCGTCTCGTTGATGTCGACAAATCCGTTGATGTCATCACGGGCGCGGTGATCGGCTTGTCCAGGGCGCTCGGAGACAACGACGCGTGGGGCGATGTCGAGGCCGTGCGTGAGTTCTCGACCACGTTCACCGAACTCGCCGACCTTCCGCTGCACGACGGCGGATCGCGCAAGCGCACGCCGTCGAAAGACCTTATCAAGGCATGCCAGGACGTCGGATGCCTTCCCCTTCTGCTCGATCTTGCCGAACGCTTCCAGGCAGAGAAGCGCCGTCGGGGATTCGTCGAGTTCAGCGATCAGGTGTCCCTCGCCCTCGAGATCTGCCGACGGGCGCCACGCGTCGCCGAGGAGCACCGCTCTCGCTTTCGTGTCGTGATCCTCGACGAATACCAGGACACATCCGTTGTGCAGACGGATCTGCTCGCCCGGCTGTTCAGCGATCACCCGGTGATGGCCGTCGGAGACCCGAACCAGTCGATCTATGGGTGGCGTGGTGCGAGCGCTGCCAACCTGTCGAGGTTCCGAGACGATTTCGCTCCCGCGCGGCAGGCGGCCGGATTCGCCCTGTCGACGAGCTGGCGCAACGCGGGTGCGGTGCTCGATGCCGCGAATGCGATAGTCGCACCGCTGCCGACCGGTCGTGGTGTTCCCGTGAGCACCCTCCGGCGTTCTGAACGGGCGCCGGACGGAGAGGTCTCCGTCGTCTTCACCGAGACGGTCGTCGAAGAGGCGGATGCCGTGGCCGGCTGGCTGCACCACGAGCTTGAGCGGCCGAACCAACACGGTGGCGTGAGATCGGCCGCGATGCTGTGCCGTTCACTCAAGGGGATCGGTGTCTTCACCGATGCCCTCGCCGCGCGCGGTGTCCGTTTTCACGTGCTCGGCGTCGCCGGCCTGCTCGAGCAGCCGGTCATCGTCGACCTCGTGTCGGCACTGCGGGTGCTGCACGATCCCTCGGCGGGATCCGAGCTCATCAGGCTGCTCACGGGAGCCAGATGGCGGATCGGCGCACGCGACGTCAAAGCCCTCAGAGCTCTCGCGCGATGGCTCGCCGATCGCGACCATGCGCAGCAGCGTGTCTCAGAGGACGTCCGCCGCCGGATGTTCGAATCTGCCGCCGATGACGATGGCACGTCCATTGTCGACGCGCTTGATTTTCTGCAGACGGCGCCTGAGACGCACGGGGCGCTCGCGGACTTCAGCGAGCAGGGCCTGGTGAGGATGCGAGAGGCCGCCAGAGCGCTGACGGCGATGCGCAGGCGCCCCGGTCTCGACCTGCACGACCTGGTGAATCTCGTGGTGCAGGACCTGCAGCTCGATATCGAGATCGCCGCCAACGAACACTCGGTGCTCGGGCAGCCGAGCCTCGATGCCTTCGCCGACCAGGTGTCGGCTTTTCTCGCCATCGACGAACGCGGCACACTCGGCGAGTTCCTCTTGTGGCTCGACGAAGCTGAGAAACGCGAGAACCTGAGCCCGCGATCAGAGGATCCAGAACCCGGAACGGTCCAGATCCTCACGATCCACGGATCGAAGGGGCTCGAGTGGGACAGCGTGGCGGTGCCGCGTATGGTCCATGACGAGTTGCCGGGAACGCTCAGGAGCAAGCGCGGGTGGACCGCGTTCGGTGAGCTTCCATATGAGTTCAGGGGTGACCGGTTCGAACTGCCAGACCTCGCCTGGCGGGCAGTGGCGACCCAGGTCGATTTCGAGTCCGCCTACAGCGCATTCGGTGACGGGCTCGACGACAGGAACGCCGGGGAGCAGCGACGCCTGGCCTATGTGGCTGTGACGCGAGCACGCGATGCGCTGCTCGCAACCGGATCGTTCTGGTCGACGCAGCGCCGACCACGGGCGCCTGGTCGGTTTCTGCACGAGATCGCTCAGGCTGTTCCTCGCAGCTGCGCCGGCCTTCCGGAGCGCAGCGAGCACAGCGAGAATCCGCTTGCTGAGCAGCAGAGCCGTATTCCATGGCCGCTCGATCCGCTGGGAACGAGAGAGAAATCGGTGCATGCCGCTGCGGCCGCCGTTCTCGGCGCCGATCCGGATGCAGACACTCCGTGGTCGCGGGACATCGACCTGCTCATCGCTGAGCGAGACCGCCGTGCTCGGGCTGACGAATGGGTGACGGTGCCACACCGTGTTCCGGCGTCGCGGTTCAAAGACTTCGTGTCCAACCCGCAGGAACTCGCAACCCGGATGCGTCGTCCGGTTCCGGAACGGCCGTTCCGGCAGACGCGTCTCGGCACCCTCTTTCACAGTTGGGTGGAGAACCGCGTCGGCATGGCCGGCGGGCAGGAGACGCTCGACGCACAGGTGCTGGAGCAGGACACGGACGACGTCGCGCAGGGAACCCTGTTGCCCGTCGGCATCGAGGAGCTGCAGGCGCTCCAGCGCCTGCAGCAGACTTTTGAATCGAGCGAGTGGGCCCACCTCGCCCCGGTGGATGTCGAACGAGAGATCAATGTGGTGCTCGGCGGCCAGATCATCATCTGCAAGCTCGATGCGGTGTACCTGCGTGACGGTCGTTACCAGATCGTGGACTGGAAGACGGGTCGTGCGCCGGCGAACGACGATGAAATCGATGAGCGTCAGCTGCAGCTCGCGCTCTATCGCATCGCGTGGTCACGATGGAAAGGCGTGCCGGTCGACGAGATCGACGCCGCGCTGTACTACGTATCCGAGAACCGCGTCGTCAGGCCCGAGCGCTTCTATTCAGAAGAGGAACTCGTTCGCCGGTGGACGGCCGCGATGGGATCGCCGTGATCGGGCTTTGTGGTGCTGATCGGTCCGGTCGCGAGCTCATCTGCGCCCGGCGCGTCAGGAACCGGCTCGTTCGCCGCCAGGTCGTCTTCGGGCCTGTCACCCTCAGCCGAGTCCTGGCCGTCGACGATGTCGAACTCAGACGTGCCGAACTCCCGGGCGAGTTCTTCGCGGTCATAACTGTCCGTTTCCATGGCGTACGCCGCATGCCTCGCTTCGGAACCCTGCGCCGCCGCAGCCGGACGCGCCTGCGGTGTTCGCTCGAGCATGGCCTCCACGTCAGAGACCGCCATGATCGGGCCGGTCTGCGGCGTGAGCGGATACATCATCTCGCCGAGCACACTGTCGACGAGCCCATCGAGCATCACAACTGCATCCTCGACCACTGACTCGTCACGCGTGTCGATCCCGTGAAGAAGCCACCTGGCGAGCTCGAGCTCAGCATGAAGCAGGGAACGCTGCACGATGTGGCTGTCGGGGTGACGCGTGCACGCCGACCGGTAACCGTCGATCACGCTCTGCGCGGCATCCTCTGCACCGCTCAGCCAGTGCAGGTCGCGAGCCGGGTCGCCGACCTGCAGCGAACCCCAGCCGAGCATCCCGGACACAACCGGGCCCGCCTCATGGTCTGTGATGAGGAAGGAATCCGAACGAACGGCTCCGTTGATGACCGTCGGCTGGAACTGCCAGACGGTGTCGTCGTCGACCGCGTCGAGCCAGCGCTTCTTCACGGCGGCGGGCAGACGCCGAGCTGCAGAGGCGCGATCGATGACGTTTCGCGCCTCTTCGCGCGACTGTGCGGCGGAGAGGTGCGGAAGTCCCACATCTGAGACGAACGACCCCGGCAGCGAATGCACGGCGGCGATCGCGGCACCGATCGAGGTCGCCGCTCCGTCGCCGGCGGGAATGTTCTCTGCTTCCACGCTGTAACCGGGCAGATAGTCGTACACAACGGCGCGACCGGTCTCGAGAGGCGCCTGTCCCATGATCGCCGGAACATCGAACGGCAGCCGGCTGCGGATTCCCTGCGTCATAGCCTGCAGGGCGATGATCTCGATCGACTGCTCACTCGCCGCTCGCTCGTGCGCGGGCACGCGCACGACGACGTCGGCACCTGCGGCCGTGCGCAGGAGCGCAGAATCGAAATCTCCGCCGTTCGGGCTGCCGAGCACACCGCTGCCGGTCACCACGAGCCCGGGCGCGGCCGAGGTTGCCAACGCGGCTAGAGTGAGATGCGATCTGGCCATGCACACTAGGTTAGGTCTCCAGCTTCGCCGCCGACTGTTCGCCACGCCCGTGAGAGAGGAGAGTATGACCCTGAGTGAAGGCCGTCAGCTGACGATCGCGGTTCCGCCGCTGTCCCGTGGTGCCGTGGATCGCGACTATCGCACCCGTTCGCAACCAGAGCTTCTCGCCGATCTGGAGCAGAATCCCGACGCGAGGATCCTGCCCATGTGGAACGGCCGGATGCTGGTGGGTGAGGGCGAGATCGTCCTCGTTCCCCGGCTCGAACACGCCGGGGAGGGGCTGAGCTGCTACCTCGGCCGCACGATCGGCCCGATCGCAGACACCCCGTCGAATGCACCGGTCCGTCTCGTTGTGCTCGCAGACGACGAAGCGAAGCGCCTCGAGCCCGACGAGGCACGCTGGCGAGGACTTCGAGAGCTGGCCGGCACCGTCGGAGATGATTCCGTCGCCTTTGCGACGGCGGCCGTCGCTCTGGCCAACTGGCACGGGTCGAGCAGGTTCTGCCCGCGTTGCGGGTCCGAGACGGTGATCGAGCAATCCGGGTGGGCGCGTCGCTGCACGTCGTGCAACAACGAGACCTTTCCCCGCACCGACCCGGCCATCATCGTGGTCGTGACCGACGACGACGACCGTTTGTTGCTCGGCTCGAACGTGCTGTGGGAGCAGGGCAGGTATTCGCTGCTGGCGGGGTTCGTCGAGGCGGGGGAGTCACTCGAGCAGGGAGTGGTGCGCGAGATCTCCGAGGAATGCGGTCTCGAGGTCATCGATCCCACCTACAGGGGCTCACAGCCGTGGCCGTTCCCGCGCTCGCTGATGCTCGGCTTCGCGGCGCGGGTGGCGCCGGGGCAGAACCCGGACGACCTGGAGCCGGACGGAGACGAGATCGCAGATCTCCGGTGGTTCACGCGCCACGATCTGAGGCACGACAGCGCCGGTGTGCTTCTGCCGGGCACGAGTTCGATCGCGCGCACGCTCATCGAGCAGTGGCTGGCCGCGGACGGAGGTCCCGGGCTCGACGAGCAGACGACCGGCGGCCGGCGGTGACAGACGTCGTCAGGGAGCCCTCTCGCCTGCTCGAATCGCTCGACGATGACCAGCGCATCGCGGCAGAGGCGCTGAGGGGACCGGTCTGCATACTGGCGGGCGCAGGCACGGGCAAGACCAGGGCCATCACCCACCGCATCGCCTATGGCGTGGCCACGGGGACGTATGCGGCGAACCGGGTTCTCGCCCTGACCTTCACCACGAGGGCCGCCGCGGAACTTCGCCAGCGCCTTCGCCAGCTGGGTGCAGGGGGTGTGGCCGCACGCACCTTTCACTCGGCCGCGCTCAGCCAGCTCAACTACTTTTGGCCGCACGTCGTCGGCGGTTCCGTGCCGTCCCTCGTCGAAGGAAAGGCACGAGTGCTCGGCCAGGCCGCTGAGCGGCTGAAGCTCAAGGTCGACACGGCGACGCTCAGAGACCTCGCCGCAGAGATCGAGTGGCGCAAGGTGTCCGCACTGAGCATCGACGAGTACGCCCACGCGGGCAGGCAGACGCCGCCCGGCTTCGATCTCGAACGCGTCCTCGCGATGCAGGCCATGTATGAGACGCTCAAGGACGAGCGCCGCCAGATCGATTTCGAAGACGTGCTGCTCGTGTGCGCCGGCATGATCCGGTCGGAGCCCTCGGTGGCGATGCAGGTGAGAGAGCAATACCGATTCTTTGTCGTCGACGAGTACCAGGACGTCTCCCCTCTGCAAGAGCGTCTGCTCGGGTTATGGCTCGGAGACCGGAGCGAGATCTGCGTCGTCGGTGATGCCAGTCAGACCATCTACTCGTTCGCGGGCGCCAAGAGCGATTACCTTCTCGGTTTCGCCTCGAGGCATTCAGGCGCGACGGTCGTGAGGCTTGAGCACAACTACCGTTCGACGCCACCCATCGTCGACACGGCCAACCGGCTGATGCGCGGGCGCGCGGGCGCGTTGACCCTGCACGCCGCGCGCCGCGGTGACCACCCTGATCCCGTTGTCCGGGCGTTCGCCACAGACATCGCCGAGGCCCGGGGGATCGCAGAAACGATCAGGGAGCAGATCTCGTCCGGCGTGAGACCCGAGCGCATAGCCGTGCTCTATCGCTACAACGTTCAAGCGGCTGCGTTCGAGACAGCGCTCAGCGAACTGGGCATCTCGTACCAGTTGAAGGGGTCGAAGCGGTTCTTCGACCTGCCCGAGGTGAAGCAGGCGATCATGGCCCTGCGGGGAGCATCCGTCGCCGTTTCTGCCGAGCCCCTCTTCAAATCGGTGAGCGACGTGCTGCGTTCGCTCGGCTGGTCGCAGGTCGCTCCAGAGACACGTGGCGCTGTGCGTGACCGGTGGGAATCCCTCAACGCGATCATGCAGCTCGTCGACCAGGCGGCGGCGGGCACAACGCTGCGGCAGTTCACCGATGAGCTGCTCGAGAGGCAGGCCGGGCAGCACGAGCCCACCATGTCGGCGGTGACCCTCGCGACGCTGCACTCCGCGAAGGGGCTCGAGTGGGACACCGTGTTCCTCATCGGCCTGAGCGAAGGACTCGTTCCGATCAGCTATGCAAAGACGTTCGAGCAGATCGATGAAGAGCGGCGGCTGCTCTATGTGGGCATCACTCGCGCGAGGACGAGACTTTTTCTGTCGTGGTCAGAGGGAACAGGTCGGGCGGGACAACCACGGTCGATGTCGCGTTTTCTGACAGAGATCGGCATCCGCACAGCGGGTGCTGCCGGTGCGAGACGAAGCGGCCAGCAGAAGAGTCGCCGAGTCTGATCGACGAACCCACCAGCTCGTTGACGCCGCGGCGCACCCGCGCGTCGACGATCCGCGCCACTCTGAGCGCGACTTCGCTCACCAGAGGCTCTTCCTCGGCAGCGGCCGTGAGGTGCGCCACCTGGGTGGCGATCACCGGCCAGGCGTCGTCTTCGTCGACTCTGGCGTTCGCCACGCAGTGCAGGCAGGGGCCGAGCCCGGGTTCGACGAGGGGCCCGATGCTCACACCCGTGTCACCGTAGGTGACCGCAAGGTGTGGGATGTCGCTGCTCAGCCAGGGCACGTATCGCGCCGGGGCGATGGCGAAGGCGCCGATGACAACGGTGAGCGCGGGCCGTGCGGCCCGAGCGGGCGCAGTGACGGCGAGGTCGCGGTCGAGCAGAAGCTCTCTCACCCTGGTCGCCGTCGGCCCGCTCCCGTCCACAACGCAGAAACCGTCGGTTGCGTGAGGGGGAGGACTGTTCTGGCCGTGGAGCAGCGCGGGCCGCAGCGCCGTGACGAACGCATCGACCTCCTCCCGTTCGACGCCGAAACGCCGCCCGATGTCACCGAGCGTCGAGACGCTCGCCCCCGCGACCGCCGCGCCGAGAAGATGTTCGAGCGCGACAGTGGAGTTGTCGAACAGCACCATCGCGCGTTCGACCCCGATCTGCAGCGATGTCGGAGAACGCCAGACGACGGGGTATCGCGGATCGAGTTCGACGTGCATGGAGTGATCATGCCGCAGCGGCCATCGGTTGCGAGCGGGTTATCCACAGCCCGGTCGTCGGCTCACGAACCGGTCAGACCGACGGCGGCCGGTCGTCGCCTTCGCCGGCGGGTTCGTCTGGATCGATCCTCGACGAGCTGTCGTCGGCGGTTCCGGACCGTCCGCTCAACAGGTCGTCGAGCGCCGCATCGAACTCATCCCTCTCGGGAAGCTCTCCGCGGGCCGCGCGGGCCAGGCGTGCGATAAGAGCAGACGGATCATCGATGTCTGATGCCGTCGGAACGAGATCCGGGTGCGACCAGAGCTGGTCCCGATCGTCTGCGCCGACGGCATCCGTCACCGCCTGCCACATCGCTGCGGCCTCGCGAAGGCGTCGCGGACGAAGTTCGAGCCCGACAAGGCTCGACAGAGCCGACTCGGCCGGTCCGCCCGTGGCACGGCGTCGCCGAACCGTCTCAGCGACGGAACCCGCCTTCGGCAGGCGCGTCGTCGCCTCCGCGGTGATCACGTCGACCCAGCCTTCGATGAGGGCGAGCATCGTCTCGAGGCTGGAGAGCGTCTCGAGCTGTTCGTCGGTTTTCGGAGGGATCAGCGAACCGTCCACCATCGCCTGGCGAAGTTCCTCGGGATGCGACGGGTCGAAGCTCTCGGCGAGAGACTCGAGACGCTCGGTGTCGATGTTGATGCCCCTGGCGAACTCGGTCACAGACGAGATGAGCCGCAACCGCAGCCACCGTGCGTGGCGGAAGAGCCGGGCGTGCGCGAGCTCGCGCACCGCCAGGTACAGCTGCACCTGGTCGATGGGAATGTCGAGTCCCTCCGCGAAGTTCGCGACGTTCTGCGGAATGAGGGCCGCCGTGTTGTCATCGAGAAGCGGCAGTCCGACGTCGCCGCCCGAGACGACCTCTTTCGACAGCTGCCCGACGACCTGGCCGAGCTGCATCGCGAACAGGGCGCCGCCGATGCTCCGCAGCATCTGGCTCGCGCCCTCGACCATGCCGCGCATCTCTTCGGGAGCCTGCTCCCGCATCACCCGGGTGAGGGCATCCGAAATGCTCAACGCAACGGGCTCGGCCAGTTGCGTCCACACGGGCATGGACTGCCGTGTCCACTCGGCACGGCTCATCAGCAGAGGGGTCGACGTGACGTCGCTGATCGACGTTGTGTCTGCGAGCCACAGTGCGGCCACATGGAAGGCCTGCTCGAGTTGTGCCCGCTCGTTCTCAGAGGACGGCGTGGCGCCGTCGTTCGCGATCTGGCGTGCCCTGTCCTCCGACGCCTGCCAGTTGAGCCCGCCGTCCGGGCTGGGCTGCATCGCATTCTGGAGCTGGCTCATCATCGCCTGGAGGGCGGCCGGATCGTTCGGCAACCCGGCGGCGCCCGCGAGCTGGGCGGGGTCGACACCGGCCTGACCTGACAGGAACTGTTGCAGCATGTCGCGGAATTCGTCTTCTGGATTCTTCGCGTCGTCTTCTGGCACGTCAGCCACCTCTCAGCGGGCTCGGGGTTGCTGGATCTACGCTAGTCAAAGATCCGTTGAGATTCGCGCGTGGGGGCTGATCCCCTGTCCGCCCGCCGCGAACACCAGAAAGGCCGCGCGTGACCCTGTTCTCTGACGATCCCACTGTGCCCGGAATCGTGGATCGTGACGCCGTCATCACCGCGCCCGCCGTGCGAAGGCGCCGACGAGGTTGGATAGCGCTCGCCGTTGGTTTTGTGCTGCTCGGTGTGCTCGCCATCTGGCCGAGCTCATATGTGATCCAGCAGCCGGGACCTGTTTTCGACACCCTCGGCAGTGTGGAGAGCGACGATGAAGACGTGCCGCTCATCACCATCGACGGCACTGAGACGTATCCGACGAGCGGAAGCCTCGACATGCTCACGGTGCAGGTGCTCGGCAACCCGGAGCAGCGGCCTGGGTGGTTCGAGATCGTGTCGGCCTGGTTCGACCCTGCCCGGATGGTGGTGCCCCTCGAGGCTGTGTTCCCGTCCGACCAGACACTGGATGAGCGCAACGAGCAGAACGAAGAGCTGATGGTCGACTCCCAGCAGGACGCGATCGCCGCAGCGCTCTCTGAACTCGGCTACGAGTTTCCGGCCGAGTTCAGCATTGGGCGGATCACAGAGGGATCGCCCGCCGAAGGCACGCTCAAGGTCGACGACGTGCTCGTCAGCGTGAACGATGTTCCCGTTCCCGATGTCGAGACGATTCGCGAGGTCCTGATCGAGAACGGCACGGAGAAGCCCGCGGAGTTCGACGTGATCAGGGGAGGAGTGCCGACCACGGTGAGCGTCACCCCAGAGCCGTGGCCGCTCGAGAACGGCGAGACGATGCCCGTCGTCGGCATCACCACGACCTACGTCTATGACTTTCCCGTCGACGTCACCATCCAGCTCGACGATGTGGGGGGACCGAGTGCCGGCATGATGTTCGCTCTCGGCATCGTCGACAAGCTCACGCCGGGGGAGCTGAATGCGGGCGAGCAGGTCGCCGGAACGGGCACCATCGGCGCGGATGGCGCCGTCGGCCCTATCGGAGGCGTTCGGCAAAAGCTCTATGGCGCGCAGAACGCGGGAGCGGGTGTCTTCCTGGCCCCGCAAGGGAACTGCCAGGAGGTCGTGGGTCATGTCCCAGATGGACTCGACGTCTACAGCGTCGCGACTCTCGACGACGCGATAGCCGTTCTCGAGACGATCTCGTCCGGTGACGGCGCCGACGAACTGCCCACCTGCGAGAGCGTCGCCTCCGAGGACTGAGCCGGATGCGGATGACGCTCCCAGATTGTGCGGGAGCACGCCCCTCTAGAATGGTTCACGACCCCGAAGACCAAAGAGGCTATACGTGACGTCCACAGCATCCGCACGACAGGATTCCCCCAAGAGAAGCCGCCGCGCTCCCATTCTCATCACGGTCGCGATCGTCGCGGTCTTGGTGATCGCATTCTTCGCCTTCGCGGGGGTGTACACAGACTTTCTCTGGTATGAGCACCTCGGTTTCACGAGCGTGCTGTTCACGCAGTGGTTCGCGACCGGGGTGATGTTTCTCGTCGGGTTCGTCGGCATGGCTGTGCCGGTCTGGCTGAGCATCTACCTCGGTCACCGGTTGAGGCCTGTCTACGCGAAGCTGACAGGTCAGCTCGATCGTTACCAGGAACTCGTCGAGCCTCTTCGCCGCCTCGCGACGTACGGCATCCCCGTGGTCCTCGGCCTCTTCGCCGGCTTTTCAACGGCAACGCGCTGGCAGGTCGTGTGGATGTGGATGAACAGCACCCCGACGGGTCAGACCGACCCCCAGTTCGGGTTCGACGTCTCGTTCTACATGTTCGACCTGCCGTTCTATCGCGGTGTCGTCGCGTTCGCCTCTGCTGTTGTGCTCGTGTCGATCCTCGCCACGGCAGCCGTCACGTATCTCTATGGCTCGATCAGGGTGACAGGGCGCGAGCTGCGGATCTCGAAGGCCGCACGCATCCAGCTCGCGATTCTCGCCGGGGTGTACCTGCTTCTGCAGGGGGTCTCGATCTGGCTCGACCAGTACACGACGCTCACGCAGACCGGCGATCTCATCACGGGCGCGAACTATACAGACGCAAATGCGACGATCCCCGGTCGTGCGATTCTCGCCGGCGCCGCCGTTGTCGTTGCGCTCTTGTTCTTCGTCACGGCGTTCATCGGGCGCTGGCGGCTGCCGATCGCCGGAACCGCACTGCTTCTGGTCGCCGGGCTCGTCGTCGGTTCCGCCTACCCGTGGGTCATCCAGCAGTTCCAGGTCGGCCCGAACGAGCAGTCCCTCGAGCGGCCCTACATTCAGAAGAACATAGACCTCACCCGTGATGCCTATGGCGTCGCCGACGTCGAAGAGATCCCGTACAACGCGACGACGGATGCCGAGGCCGGCGCCCTGCGTGAAGACGCGGAGACGACCGCGAGCATCCGAATCATCGACCCTGCGATCGTGAGCCCGTCCGTGCGGCAGCTCCAGCAGTTCAAGCAGTACTACAGCTTCGCCAGCACGCTCGACGTCGACCGGTACAACGTCGATGGTTCGATGCAGGATGCAGTGGTGTCGGTTCGCGAGCTCAACCTGGCCGGTCTTGACGACGCGCAGAGCTGGGTGAACTCCACGATTGTCTACACACACGGTTATGGCATGGTCGCCGCATACGGCAACGAGCGCTCCGCCGACGGGCAGCCGGTGTTCATGGAGGGCGGCATCCCGTCGACGGGTGTGCTCGGCGAATACGAGCCGCGGATCTACTTCGGCGAGAATTCGCCGGAGTACTCCATCGTCGGTGCGCCAGAGGGCAGCGATCCCGTTGAACACGACTACCCGGCGAACAGCGAAGGCGAAGAGAACAGCTACACCACCTATGAGGGTGATGGCGGACCGACCCTCGACAACGTCTTCAAGAAGCTGTTGTACGCCCTGAAGTTCCAGTCCGAGCAGATCTTTCTCTCAGACGCGGTGAACGACGAGTCGCAGATCCTCTATGACCGCGATCCGCTCGAGCGGGTGCAGAAGGTCGCTCCGTACCTGACCCTCGACTCCGACCCGTATCCGAGCGTCGTCGACGGCCGGATCGTGTGGATCGTCGACGGGCTGACCACGTCGGCGAACTACCCGTACTCGCAGAAGGTGAACCTGGCAGAGGCCATCACCGACTCGCAGACAGAGGCGCAGCCTTTCGCGCTCGAAGAGATCAACTACATCCGCAACTCCGTCAAGGCGACGGTCGACGCCTACGACGGCTCGGTCACGCTCTATGCCTGGGATGACGAGGATCCGGTCCTCGCGACCTGGCAGAAGATCTTCCCCTCGACGGTGAAGCCGATGAGCGAGATGTCGGGTGAGCTGATGAGCCACGTCAGGTATCCGTCAGACATGTTCAAGGTGCAGCGCCAGATCCTCGGCAAGTATCACGTGGTCGACGCGGGCCAGTTCTATTCGCGCACCGATCAGTGGACCACACCGAACGACCCGCAGTCGTCAGGCGACTCCGTGTCACTCCAGCCTCCGTACTACCTGACACTGCAGATGCCGGGCCAGGAGTCACCCGCGTTCTCGCTCTTCTCGACGTTCATCCCGCCTGGTGCCGGTGAGGCATCGCGCAACGTTCTGACGGGCTATCTGGCGGCAGACGCGAACGCCGGGTCGACGGCGGGTGAGAAGGCGGAGAGCTACGGAACACTCCGGCTGCTCACTCTGACGGGCGACGATACGGTGCCCGGTCCCGGGCAAGTGCAGAACAACTTCGACTCCGAGCCGAGTGTCTCTCAGGAGATCAACCTGCTGAAGCAGGGCCAGACCGAGGTGCTGAACGGCAACCTGCTGACTCTGCCGGTCGGTGGGGGACTGTTGTACGTGCAGCCGGTGTATGTGCAGTCGACGGGCGGCACGAGTTATCCGCTCCTGCAGAAGGTGCTCGTCGCATTCGGCGACCAGATCGCCTTCGAAGACACTCTCGACCAAGCGCTCGATGTTCTGTTCGGCGGTGACTCCGGTGCCAATGCGGGTGATAACGAGGTGCCAGACATCGAAGAGGGCGCGCCTGTCGACCCGGGGGCGGTGCCAGACGAGGGCGATCAGACAGACGAGGGCACAGACGAACCCACGGATCCTGCTGTCAGCGAAGATCTGCGAGACGCGCTCGCAGACGCCAATCAGGCCATGCAAGACAAGCAGGCTGCCCTTGCCGACGGCGACTGGGCCGCATACGGCGAGGCGGATGCCCGTCTCGCTGAGGCCCTGCAGAGAGCACTCGACATCACCGGGTGATGACGGTCGGGGCCGGTGCGGCGCTCACGCGCTGTTTCCGGCCCCGATTGGACGCCTCGTCAAGCGCATGCTAGAGTTAATTCTTGTGCCGCGGGGTGGAGCAGTTCGGTAGCTCGCTGGGCTCATAACCCAGAGGTCGTAGGTTCAAATCCTGCCCCCGCAACAGAGAAGGCCCGGAATCGTTGAGATTCCGGGCCTTTTGCTTCGCCCAGGCGCAGCCGGCTCGGGGCTTGTTTGCCACAGGTGGGTATGGCCTCGGGCATGTCCTGCTCATCGTGTGCGGTGCGGGTGTCCGGTGGCACCGTGTGATGAGCCGAGCACCCTACGGGGTTTCTGGGCTGTGGTCCATCACCTTCTGCATGAGCATCAGGAGCAGCGTCTGCTCCACATCTGTCAGCGAACCGAACCACTCGCGCTCCACTTCGAGGTGCGCTTCGTAAGTGCGGCGTGTCGCGGTCTCTCCCTGCGGTGTCAGTCGCATCACAACCGAGCGCTGGTCCTCGATAGACGGCTCTTTGGTGACGAGGCCGTCTTCGTGGATCTTCTTCAGCGCTGCAGAGATGGTGGCGCGGCCGATGCTCGTCACCGCGGCGATCCGATGCGATGGCAGCGGGCCGAGCACCCACAGGGCGAAGCAGATGCGAAAGCTCGCCTGAGTCCAGCCGGCAGGTCGATGCACGCGCCGCTCGGCATCGTCCGTCATCAGCTGATTGAGCTTGCGCGCGACAAGACTGAGGCGGGGGATCACGGTGTCTTGGTCTATGCCGAGTTCGTTCACCTTGTGCGCCGACGCATCGACGAAGGACCGGAATCGACCGGCCCGGGAATGTGGCTGTGGGACGTTCTGCACGGGAGTCAGTCTGCCTTATCCGGCGCGTCGACCGCGGATCGCACTGCGGTGCCGTCGGTGATCGTGACGAGCTCGCAGAAGGCATCGACGCCGGCATCGCCCCCCTCGCGCCCGATCCCGCTCTGCTTGACCCCGCCGAACGGGATCGACGGATCGGGCATGGCGAGCTCATTGACCCACACGACGCCCGCCTCGAGCCGTGAGACGATGCGCTCGATGAACTCGTCGTCCGCAGACCACACGCTGGCGCCGAGGCCGTAGAGGGTGCCGTTCGCGAGTCGGATGACGTCGTCCTCTGTGTCGTAGGCAATCACCGGGAGGACTGGGCCGAACTGCTCTTCGTCGACGATCGGATCCCCGGGGGCCAGATCGGTGACGATCGACGGCTGCATAAAGAACCCCGGCTCCTTCGACCGCACGCCCTCGTATGCGACGCGTCCTCCTCGCGAACGGGTGCCCTCCAGAAGCGACTGCACCCGGTCATACTGTGCCTCGGTCGTCAGCGCCGGCGCTGTCGCCTCGGCATCGAAGGGGTTTCCGGTCCGCGCCTGCGCGGCGAGCGAAGCGAGGCGGTCCACGACATCGTCGGCGATAGGTCTCGGGACGTAGACGCGCTTCACTGCGACGCAGGCCTGACCGCTTGACGCGAAAGCGCTTCTGAAGATCTGCGGCACGACCGTGTCGAGATCTGCATCGGCGCCCAGGATCGCAGGGTCGTTTCCGCCGAGCTCCAACTGCACCCGCTTGAGGGTCGACGCAGCAGCTGTCATGATTCTCTTGCCGACCGCCACACTGCCGGTGAACGAGATCATCGCGACATCAGGGTGTTCACTGAGCACCGGACCTGCCGCGTCGTCACCCGCCACGATGTTCACCCACCCCGGCGGAACGAGGTCTGCGAATGCTCTGGCAAGTCTCATCGCGCTGAGCGGTGCCGCCGGAGACGGCTTGCAGACGACCGTGTTTCCCGTGACGAGGGCTGCCCCGATCTTGTTGACCATCATCAGAAGCGGCATGTTGAACGGTGTGATGGAGGCGACGACGCCGATCGGCCGGCGCAGAACCCGAACCCGCTTGCCCGCCGCGGATCGAAGCTCCTCTGCTCGCGGCTCGACCGAGGCCCAGTGCTGCAGCGCCGCAATCGTGCCCGCCGTCTCCATGGTTGCGGAGCGGAACAGTTTTCCCGTCTCGAACGAGATGAGAAGGGAGAGCTCACGCGCGATCTTCTCCACGTGGTCGGCCATCTGGCCCAGCAGGGCTCGGCGAGCAGCCAGATCGGCCGTGTCGGCCTCGAACGCCGTCCGTGCGGCGTGGATGGCGGCACGCACCGTGTCGGCATCCGCCATACGGTACTCGACCATCTGAGTGCGATCCCATGGGGCCCGCACCGTGCCAGGAACGGTCCCTTCGATCATCCGTCCGCCGATCAGGTGCCGGCTCTCGCTGGCGATGGCGGACGCGTATGCGTACGCATCCCGCGCTTCGGTTGTGTGGGCATTCGCTGTTGTCATGCTGTGGCTCCAAACAGGTCGGGGTTGCGCACCAGAAAGTGCTCGGCGAGGGCGAGAACGCTGAGGTAGGTGTTCGCGCTCGGCACCGTCGGCATAACAGACGCGTCGACGACGCGTAGGTTCTCGACGCCCAGCACACGGCAATCGGAGTCGACGACGGCCTCCGGATCGTCCGGTGCTCCCATGCGGGCCGTGCAGCAGAGGTGCATCGTGTCTTTCACCGTCGCTATGATCTCGTCGTCGTCTCTCGGCATCGTGGGCTCTCCGGTGACGATCCGGCCGAACGCCTCGTGGTCCATCAACGTGCGGGCACGCTTCAGCCCGTCGCGCATGCGGATGAGGTCGCGTTCGTCCGAGAGAAAGTCGAGCTCCACATGGGGCTCGTCGAGCGGGTCAGCCGAGCGCAGCGTCATCTCACCACGGGAGTACGGCTGCTCCAGCGAGACCGCGATCCCCGCCGTGTCTCTTCCGAACCAGTAGTTGTGGTTTGTCGCGAGGAGCATCATGTCGTTGTGATGGCCGTCACCGAGTCCAGACGAGTAGCGGACGACGATGTTGGTCGGCCGATTGGCGACGCAGGTCTGCGCCGCGGGCGCAACGGGAACCTCGACGAAGGTGACGGCGTGGTCCTGTGCGCCACGGCCGACAGGTAGGTCCGCGCGTACGGGGATGCCGAGAGGCGCCAGGACGTCCGCTGGTCCGATGCCCGAGCGCATCAGGATGGCCGGCGAGAACGTCGATCCGGCGCAGAGCAGGACCTCGCCGCCCGGACGGGCGATGTGGCTGTTGCCGGCGACGTCGACCACACCGATCGCGCGGTCGCCCCGGAAGAGGACCCGGTCGACATGCGTATCGCCCATGATCCGGAGGTTTTGTCGGTGGCGTGCTGGCTCGAGGTACGCATGGTTGGTCGAGACGCGGTTCCCACCTCTGATGTTCATCGCCGTCGGGGAGACACCTGTGCTGCCCGGGGCGTTGTGATCGGGATGCCAGGGGTATCCGGCCGCGAGCGCGGCGTCGCGAACGGCGCGATCCACACCGCCCCAACCGGGCTCGGGTTCACGATAGACCGGCGTCGGCCCCGTTGCCCCGTGATACGGCAGGTGGCCGAAGTCGAGGTCGCTCTCGATGGCGCGGTAGGCATCGAGCATCGCCTCTGGGCCCCACCCCTGAGCACCGTGCTCTTCCCACGTGCGGAAATCGTCGTCGACGCCACGGATCGCGTACAGACCGTTGATCGTGGAACTGCCTCCGAGCCCACGCCCCCGCCTGTAGGGGAAGGGCTCCTGGCCTCGTGCTCGTCGTGCGGTGGTCCCGTGCCAGTAGAATTCAGGGTTCAGGTGGTTCTTGGGCGCCTCCAGCGCGAGACCGAGGCCCTTGGTGCGATCCCTGAACTCTTTGGGTGTGTCGGCGGCACGATAGTCCGGTCCGGCCTCGATGAGGAGGACAGAGATGCCGGGGCTGGTCGTCAGGCGAGACGCGAGCAGCGCTCCGGCTGAACCCGCACCGACGATGATGTAGTCCCAACCGCTCATGCTGCCTCCTTCGTTGGTTGCCCATGTGGCCGCCGCCTCGCGGACTCATGTCTGAACATATCGTCCCGCCGCTCACCCGATATGTCAATTGATAGACAAAATCGGGCACGATAAGTTCTCGGAGAATGCTGAATAACCGCGAACTATGGGGGTGAATAAAAAGGATCATGGGAAAAACAAGTCTAATGCTTGACTACATTGCGACTTGTGTAAGAGAATCCCATCACGGTTCCTGCAACGCGGCAGCGAACCCCGACCCGGGAGAACACGATGAAGCGTTCCACTGTCCGCAAACGACTCGTCTTCAGCGCCGCCATCGCGTGCGGGATGCTCGGCCTCGCCTCGTGCAGCGCCTCCGGAGCGGCGGAGGGCGGCGAGCTGGACCTCGATCCGCTGAACCTTACCGCGGAGCAGGAGTCGGAATTCGAATCACTGTATGAGGCGGCTATCGAGTCCGGCGAGACGGAGGTCGCCATCTACGCCGGACACCACGACGAGTACCTCGGCATCTACGAGGCCTTCGAGAACCGCTTTCCGGGGCTGACGATCCAGCCCGAGACCTACGTCGGCGCCGAACTGCAGACAGCACTCGAGGCAGAGAAGCAGAGTGGCAGGCACGTCGTCGGAGTGATCTCGAACCCCAATGCCGACAGGTATGCGGAGCAGGGGTTCGCCGAGGCGTACCGCCCCGTGACCTTCGAGATCCCGGCGTGGACCGAGGGCCGGATCAGCCCAGACCAGATCGAAGACCCGAAGGGTTTCTACCACGCACCGTGGGCACTGCTGTTCGCGTCCTCGTACAACACCGAACTGCTTGACGAGAACGAGCTGCCCGGCACCTGGGCGGAACTGGCCGACGACGAGTGGGAGGGGAAGCTCACGTTCATGACGCCGGCGACTCCCGGGGGAACGCAGACCGTGCTGGCCACCCTCCTCAACGACGGGGTCGTTGACGAGGAGTGGCTGCGCACCGTGGCTTCGCACGCGAAGATCGTGGCGCAGGACCAGCTCGCGCTGCAGTCGATCAGCTCTGGTGAATTCCCCTTCCAGCCTCTGTCTGCCACGACATCCGTCCTCAACGCACAAGAGGACGGCGCGCCCGTCGCCGTGCATTTCATGGACGAAGACAACGTCGCCTCGACAGAGAAGTGGATGCTCGCGGCTGACAGTCCATCGCCAGAGGCGTCAAAGCTGCTGCTGAGCTTTCTCTTCACCAACGAGGCCCAGAACGCCACCGTCGAAGCGGGAAACTTCCCGCTCGCGCAGGACTCATCTGTCGAGTCGCCGCATGGCTGGCCGGCTCTCGAAGACGTGAACTTCGTGCCGATTCCGGAGCAGACCGCACTGCGCGCCAAGGCGCTCGAGTACAGCGAAGGTCTCTTCCGTGAGATCAGCGGCAACTAGCACGATCAGCCCCGACGGGGAGGAAGGGAGACACATGAATGCTCAGGACGCGGAGATCCTCGCTCGACTGAACGCGCTCGAGAAGCGCGTAGACGAACTCGATTCGATCCGGGCGATCGAGAAGCTGCAACAGCAGTACGTTCGGGATCTCGGCGACCGCAATTGGCAGGGTGTCGCCGACGCGTACGCCGAAGATGCGGTGTGCGACATCAGGCAGCACGGCCGCCACGCCGGTCGCGACAGCATCGCGGAGATGTTCGCCGAGGACCTCGAGACGGTCGTGAAGAGCCGCGACGGGTACATCCTCTCGTCGCCGTCCATCACCGTGGACGGCGACGAGGCCTACGGGGAGTGGGTCTGGCATCGCTTCCAATGCGAGTTCCGCACCTCCTTCGGAATGATGCGGGTCTGGGGCCCGTGGTCGGAGGGCATCTACAAATGTCACTACCGCAGGATCGACGGGGAGTGGAAGATCGGGGATCTCTGGTTCCGGGTGATCCGGCCGGATTCAGATGAGGAACTCGCGCAGATCCAGGAAGGGCAGGTCATCGGGGGCAGCTATGCGCCTGTGGGGAGGGCCGGCGGGTGACTGTCACCCTGAGCGGGAGGAGCACATGATGCAGAGGCTGCGCAACACGCTGGCGAATCCGCAGACGCTCGTCACGGTACTGTGTGTGGCCTGCTTCGTCGCACCAGCGGCGATGATCGTGCAGGGCGCGTTCAAGACCGAGATGTTCGGGGAAGGCGGCACGTACACGGCGGAGATGTTCGTCGACGTCTTGACGTCGCCACGCGTCCACGAGGTGTTCGGGCAAACAGTCCTGATGGGCATAACGAGCGTTGTCCTCTCGACCGTGCTCGCTCTGCTGTTCACCGTTGTGTACGTCAAGACGAACACGCCGCTGCGTCGGCTCATCCCTCTCATCATGTTCGTGCTGATGGCGACGCCTGGCCTCTTCTTCGCGATCTCGTGGGGTCTGCTCGGCAATCAGAACGTCGGTCTCGTCAACGACGTCCTCGAGATGCTGCTCGGTCCGGCTGGACGGGTGGTCGATACCGAGTCGTGGTGGGGCATCGTGCTCGTCTCGGCGATGAGGCTGATCGCGCTGCAGTTCTTTCTGATGCTCGGCCCATTCCTCGCGCTCGACCGGTCGCTGGAGGAAGCCGCGCGGATGAGCGGGGCCGGGCCGCTGCGCACCTTCGTGCAGATGGAGATCCCCATACTGGCACCGGCGATCACTGGCTCGATGATCCTGTGCTTCGTCCTCTTTCTCGAGGCCTTCGATGCGGCCCAGATCCTCGGCGTTCCCGCCGGGATCTATGTCATCCCGACCGAGATATACGCTTACCTGTCGAACTCGACCGGCGCACAGTTCGCTCAGGCGAGTTCGATGTCGGTCCTGCTGATGGTCGTGCTCGTTGTGCTCGTCTTCGCTCAGATCCGCGTGCTTGGACGCCGCTCGTTCGTCACGGTCGGCGGCAAGGAGTCGCGGCCTCTGCAGCGCGACGTCGGCGGGTGGCGCTGGCTCTTCTCCACGGGCATCGTCGTGTTCGCGCTGCTCACGATCATTCTGCCGATGTACCAGCTCATCCGTGTCTCACTGTCACCCTTCCTCGGCGCAGACACCGCATTCACGCTCGACAACTACGAGGCCGTCTTCGACGACCCGCGGATGATCTCGGCCTTCTTCAACACGCTGGGCACGGCGGTGGTGAGCGCCCTGCTGGCGATGGTCGCTGCGACGGCGCTCAGCTGGGCTGCGCGCTTCCGGGCGGGCGCGGCATCCAGATTCATCGAATACAGCCAGTGGCTCGGTCTCGCGATGCCGGGTCTGATCCTGGCCCTCGGCGTGCTCTGGCTGTTCCTCGACGCCCCGGGGCTGTCGCAGTTCTATGGCACGCCCGTGATCATGATCTTCGCACTCTTCGTCGGTGTCATCCCTCTTGCCGGCCGCAGCACGTCTGCTGCGATCGCCCAGATCCCGCGTTCCCTGGAAGAGGCGGCCTGGGTCTCGGGCGCGTCGAGGTACCGAGCGATCTGGGACATCGTTGTGAAGCTTATGCTGCCGAGCCTCGCCAGCGGCTGGCTGCTGTGCTTCGTCGTCGTATGCGGAATCCTCAGCACACCACTCGTTCTCGCCGCTCCAGGAAGCACGTACCTCTCGGTGGAGATCTACAGTGCCTACGTCGAGGGGCGGGCGCCGCAGGCCGCGGCGGCGGCGCTGCTCCTCATCGCGAGCTTTCTCGTGCTGGCGCTCGTCGCTTTTGGGCTCTCGCGGCTTCTGAGGCGCCGGCCACGGCATCGCTCGGCTGCAGTCGGTGGAGCTGCGGCGCCGAGCCGTTATGGTTCGGGCCCTGCCCATTCGCCGCCCGCCGGCGGAATGCCCGCACCTCTCGACGGCGCAGCGCTCGCTCACACGGCGCCTGGACAGACCTACGAACCGGCGACCGTCGGAGGGAAGGAACCATCATGAAGATCGTCTTGGAAGACGTGGACAAGTCCTTCGCATCGAACCACATTCTGAAGAATCTGAATCTGAGCTTCGGTGACGGAGAGTTCGTCACGCTTCTGGGCCCCAGCGGGTGTGGAAAGACCACCACGCTGCGCTGCGTCGCCGGATTGGAGAACCCGGACGCCGGCACGATCACGGCGGGTGACCGCCTGTTCGCTGACGCGTCCGCCCACCGATATCTCGTGCCGCATAAGCGAAAGATCGGCATGGTCTTCCAGAGCTATGCGCTCTGGCCGCATATGACGGTGAGATCGAACGTCGCCTATCCGCTGAAGCGACGGCGTGTGCCGGCGAAGGATATCCGGAGTCACGTGGCACGCACGCTGGAAGCGGTCGGAATGGCGATCCATGCGGAGCGGTATCCGCACGAGCTCTCAGGCGGGCAGCAGCAGCGCGTCGCGCTCGCGCGTGGGCTCGTCTCGGCCGGTGGCGTTATGCTCTTCGACGAACCGCTGTCGAACCTCGACGCCAAGCTGCGCATCGCTATGCGGACCGAGATCCGAAGGTTGCACAACGAGTTCGGCAACACGTCGATCTATGTCACGCACGACCAGGAGGAGGCGCTGGCGCTCTCTGACCGCATCGTGATCATGAACGGCGGCGGGGTCGAACAGGTGGGGAGTCCCGAAGAGATCCATTCGTATCCGGTCTCGCGGTTCGCGGCCGACTTCGTCGGTTTCGAGAACATCATCGACTGCGTGGGCGGGGGAGACGCCGACGGAGAGGCGATGTTGACGGGAGGGCTGCGGTACCGAGCGGTCGCCGGGCGGCCGCTCCCCGAAAAGGGCCAATCGGTCGCGTTCCGTGGCAGGAGCATCCGCCTGGGTGTCGTCGACGGCACAGCGATCGTGGGCAGGGGCGTCATCCGAAACAGCACATATGTCGGCGAGGAGTGGGTCGCCACGCTCGAGACCGCGGACGGTCACGGCGTCTCGGTATCCGTGCCCGCCGGTTCCGAGCGGTTCATCGGCCGCGGCGGCGACGGCACGGCAGTGGACTTCTCCGTGCTCGCCTCAGACGTCGTGATCCTCGATCACTGAGAGCCACGGCCGCCGTCACGGTTTTCCACGATCATCTAGGAGTTATGCATGAGCGTCCACGAAGCGCAGTACACGATCATCACGCGCCCCGGCCTCGATCCCGAGAATGCGCCGGGAAAGCCTCCGCTTCCTCCGCTGCGGCGTGAGACCCTCGACCTCGGCGAGCTCGTTATGGAGAAGGACGTCGACGTGCGGCTCCGCGACGGAGCCGTGATCTACCTCGACGTCTACCGTCCCGCGAATCGTCAGTCTGATCTGCCGGTGCTGCTGGCCTGGGGTCCGTATGGCAAGCACAATACGAAGGACCGGCTATGGCCCGATGCCGGCGTCGAGCCGGGATGGATGTCTCCCCAGACGGGTTTCGAGGCGCCGGACCCGGCATATTGGTGCGGTCATGGTTATGCGGTGGCATATGCGGACCCTCGCGGGATGTGGAACTGCGAGGGCGAGGGGTTCCACAACGGCCCGCAGGAGGGCGCCGACATCTACGACACGATCGAGTGGCTGGGTGCGGCGGACTGGTCGAACGGGCGCGTGGGAATGCTGGGCGTCTCCTACCTCGCGGGCTCTCAGTACATCGCGGCGGCTCTGCGACCGCCGTCGTTGAAGGCCATCAGCCCCTGGGAGTGCTTCTCGGACTGGTACCGCGAGTTCGCCCACCACGGCGGGATCCCCGAGACCGGGTTCATTCCACGGGCATCCCAGAACATGGGGTACTCCCGCACACGCACTGAAGACACCGAGGCGAATGTGCTCGCCCATCCGCTGATGTCGGCGTACTACGAGGACAAGTATCCGTCGCTCGAGAACATAGTTGTTCCCGCGTATGTCGTCGCGAGCTGGAGCGACCACGGCCTGCACTCTCGTGGCACTCTCGAGGCGTTCGCGCGCATGTCCAGCGCCGAAAAGTGGCTCGAGGTGCACGGACAGAAGAAGTGGCGATACTTCTACCGCCCCGAGAGCGTGGCCCGCCAGCGGCAGTTCTTCGATCACTACCTGCTCGAGCGAGGACCGGGGCCGGCGGACTGGCCGCGTGTGCGCCTTGAGGTTCGGGAGAATGCAGGGCATCACAGCGAGCGCACCGGCGTTCCCTGGCCGGTTCCGGAAGACCGCGCCGTTCGTCTCCATGCCGATGCGGCCACCGGTCGTCTGCAGCACGCGACCGCCCTCGCTGGCTCGATCGAGCTGGATCCGCGCGTGGGCAGCGTCGATTTCCGATACCGGGCAGAAGCGGACATCGACGTGATCGGACCCATGCGCCTGCGCCTGTGGCTGGAGACGGAGTCGGCCGCGGACGCCGACGTGTTCGTTGCGATTCGCAAGTTCACACGGGACGGCGAGGAGATCCGCTTCCCCTTCAACGCCCTCTTCGACGACGGTCCCGTCGCGCTCGGATGGCTGCGCGCCAGCCACCGCGCGGTCGCCGAGACCGAATCCACCGAACTGCGACCGTTCCACCCGCACGATGCCGAGGTGCCGTTGGAGCCCGGTATAGCGGTGCCGCTCGACATCGAGATCTGGCCTTCGGGCACCCGGTTCCGCGCCGGCGACGAACTGCGTGTGTCGGTGCTCGGCCACGACTTCGTCGAGCGTGCCCCTGACCTCATGTCCCCCGTGATCCGTCATGATCGGCTGCGGAACGAGGGCACCTGGCGTATCCACACGGGCGGCGATCGGGATTCCTATCTTTCGCTGCCCGTGTTCGCGGCAGGTGCCCCGTGACGCGTGCGGCGCCCCGTTCGACATCACCCAAGGAGAGCAACCCCATGCCCAGTACCTCGGCCCGTCACATGGTCCTCACGACATTCCTGCTGCCCGCGGGATACCACCGCGACAGCTGGCGTCGGGAGGGGAGCCGCGCGGAGGAGCTCGGCGGTCTTTCGTTCGTCGCCGACCTGACGCGGATGGCGGAGGAGGCGAAGCTCGACGCCGTGTTCTTCGGCGACGTGGTCCATGCCACCGCCACCATGCGCGGGGACATCATGATGAACGGTTTCTATGAGCCCATCAGCGTGCTCTCGGCTCTTGCTGCGCTCACCAGGCACATCGGACTCATCGGAACCATGTCGACGTCGTTCACCGAGCCGTACAACGTCGCGCGACAGATGGCGGGACTCGACCACATGTCGGCGGGCAGAGCGGGCTGGAACATCGTCACGTCACGCGACGGCTTCGGCAACTTCGGGGGCCGCGGCGTGCCCGATCCCGAGCAGAGGTACGCTCGCGCCGACGAGTTCGTGGACGTCGTGCAGAAGCTCTGGGACAGTTGGGGAGACGATGCCATCCTCGTGGACAGAGCGTCGGGCCGCTGGCTCGACACGTCGAAGCTTCGGCCTATCGATCACCGAGGTGCTCACTTCAGCGTCGACGGACCGATCAACATGCCCAGGCCCCCGCAGGGGCGCCCGATTCTCGTGCAGGCCGGTTCCTCGGACACCGGCGTGGCTTTCGGCTCCAGGATCGCCGACCTGATTTACACCGCTCAGCCTCACCTGGAAGGAGCCCGATCGTTCTATGCGCGCATCAAGGAGAGCGCCGCGGCATACGGGCGCGACCCCGAGACGGTGAAGGTCGTTCCCGGCATCCTCCCGATCATCGGCGACACCGAGCGTGAGGCGAACGAGCTCGCCGACGAGCTGGGCTCGCTGCTCGACCTGGAGGCTGGACGTCGTCAGATCGCGGGAGATCTCAATCTGTCGATAGACGATATCGGCGACGACGAGCGGATCCCTGCCGAGCGGTTCTCGGAGGACCCCAAGCTCGGCACCCGCTACCACCTCTTCCGGCGCAAGAGCGTCGAGCAGGGGCTGACGCTGCGCGAGCTGATCGTTGACCGGGCTCGCTCGACGGGACACATGTGGATGGCCGGCACCCCGAGCCGGATTGCGGATGTCATGGTCGAATGGTTCGAGACAGGGGCCTGTGACGGCTTCAATCTGAACTCACCATACAACCCGGGCGGGCTCGAGAGCATCTGCACCCGGCTGGTCCCCGAACTGCAGGACCGTGGGTACTTTCGGACAGAGTACGAGGGGTCGACACTGCGTGAGAACCTCGGCCTCGAGCGGCCGTCGGCATGATGCCATGAGGAGAGACATGAGCGCGACCAGAGACGTCATCATCGACGCCGAGGCGTTCGCCGAGGCGGCAGGGCACCTGGCGAGCGGGGTCACGATCCTGACGACAGCCCTGGGTGGGCGGACGTACGGCACGACCGCCTCCGCCGTGCTTGCGCTGTCGAACGATCCGCCGATGATGCTCGCGTGCCTGAACCGGTCGAGTTCGACGCACGACGCGATCATCAGAGCGGGGATCTTTGCGATCAACATCCTCGGCGAGGATCAGGGAGGGCTCGCGCGCCGGTTCGGCAGCAAAGTCGACGACAAGTTCGCCGGTGTCGAATACCGTATCTCGTCGAGCGGTGGGGTTCCGATGCTCGGAGGCGCGCTCGCGACCCTCGTCTGCCGTGTGGAGGAACACCCGAGCGGCGGCACGCATTCGGTCTTCTTCGGTACAGTGCTCTCGGCCGAGACGACGCGCGGACACCCGCTCGCCTACTTCCGCGGCACGTTCGGGCGACTGGAACGGCTCCGGGAGCGCGAGGCCTACGACAGTGTGAGGCGGCTCGTTCTGGAGCGGAGCGTCGCGCCGGGCGACGACCTGGATGTCGAAGATCTCGCCGTGCGATTGGACGTCCGCCCCGATGACGTCCACAACGCACTCGTGAGGCTGTCGACGGAGTCGCTCGTCGAACGCGATGAGCGCGGAGCTTTCACGCCGAGCCCGATCACCGTGGAACTCAGCGACAGCCTCTACGACGCCAGGGCGAACATCGAGATCGGTGTCGTCGCCAATCATATCGAGCGGGTTCCGAAGAGTACCCTCCGCCACCTGACCGCGATCGTCGCGCGGATGGGAGAACTGCGCGCCTCATCCACCGCGGACTCGGCCGATTTTCTCTCACTGCATTCGGAATACCACGCCGCCCTCGTCGCTCTGTCGGGCTCCAGCCAGCTTGAGGAGTGGTATCAGCGCCTCAGCATCGCGCGCGTCTGGCGATCCGTGTGGAGCGAGTTGGAGTGGCGGGCGCTGCTCGATTGTCACTGGCTGACCGAGCTGACCCGCGCCCTCGAAGCGGTGGACGTCGATGAGGCGATCGCCTGCGTTCGCGCGTACAACGATCAGGCCAAACTGCTCGCTCGCGTGGCTATCGAGCAGCGCGGGGGCGCCGTGTAGGTTGCCGCTCTCGGTAGGGTGGCGAGTGTTCACAGCATCCGTTAACCGTCAGAGCCGAAGCTGGGCAGGTGCACAACGAAAACGAGAACCAAGAGCGCGAAGCAGTTGACGCCGTCTCGTCGCGGCTCGCGAAGAAGTTTCCGCACCTGCCCCTCAACCATGTCGCTGATGTCGTCGAGGCGCAATACGAGAAGATGAGGGGTGCGCGTCTTCGCGATTACATCCCCGTGCTCGTCGAGCACGGGGCCAAGCAGGTCTTGCGCGACCAGGCCAAGCAGAACTAGACCCCGCCGCGGCCGGAAGGTCAACCCCTTGGGCGCCATGCGCGACCTGCCTAGCCTCGGAAGAGGAAGGGAGACCGCAGATGAGCGATCCAGAGAACACCACACCAGACGAAGAACGCTTCATCACTGATGACGAGCGTTCAGCGCCGTCACCGGGAATCGATGATCAGCGTGAGGTGGCCCCCGATCCTTCAGACGCGGGTGAGGAGCCGTCGTTGCAGGAGCACCACAATCCTGAGACAGAAGAAGACACGGTCTCTGGCGGACCTGCCTAACCGTGATCGGCTATGTGAATCCGTCCGACACGATCGAGGAGGCACCAGATGGAACGCGAACCTGACAACGCTCACACAAACGACTTCGAGCCGGGAAACGACGATCCGAGCGTCGTGGTGGGGCCTCCGGCTCCACAGGACGAACTCGACACTCCCGTTGAGGAGCAGAGCGAAGACGTGAATTCGTCACCCGTGAAGCGGGCGCGTAGCGAGAGCGGAACGGAACCGGTCTCTGATGCCGAGGTGCGGTCTGACGAGATCTGATCGGCGCTTCGACACAGACGGACAGAAGAAGACGACAGGCGAGGGATGCCTGTCGTCTTCTGTGTGCCCATTCGCGGGCGCCGCCGGTTAGAACACGTGAGACAGTACAATGATGAGCACTGCCGCCACCAGGCTGGGAACGGCTGCAAGCCCGCACAGGTGTGTGGCGATTACTCGGTGTCGGGGGTTCGTTCTGTTTCGCGCCCACAGGCCGTACCCCAGTGCGAGCGCGAGCGACGCGGCGGTGACGACGAACGTGTCCATCGAGGCCTGCGCCAGATCTTGCCGAGCAGTCCGCTCGTTCGCCATGGTTGATCCATGCGGAGGCGGCTCCAGGAACGCAACGAAGAGGCCCACACCAGCCAGGGTGATAAGTAACGCGACAGCGCACCCGAGCACGAGGCCCCACGCCGCGACGAGCGGACGTCCTGAGCGCGAACGCCAGGCTGCGGTGTATGCGAATGCTGCCGCGAGTGCTCCTGAGCACAGTCCGAAGAAGATCGCTCTGGACGTCACAGTGTCGGTTTCGTCACGCAGGATCGGGCTAGACAGGTTCAAAGGACCCAAAGAGAAGAAGATCACACACACGGCGATCGGCACGAGGGCTGCCAGGACATGGGCCAGGGCGGTGCGCCACCAGGTTCTTTTCGGGGAAGGGGTCACAATCCGGCCTTGAGAAGGAGATTATCGGCACAGGCCTTCTTGAATTCGGTCAACTGAGCGGGCGTTGGGTCATCCGCACCGTCCAGGAACCTTCCGCGAGGATAATCTGGCCAAGGCCAGCTCGTAGAAAAGGTGGATTGAATATTGTTCTGGATCGCGGCGTTGAGGGTCATACCAGGCACCGTAAACCGGGCTCGTATGAACAGTTCGAGCCTCGTCTGCCATGACGGGTATTCTCTGAGCCAATTGGCCATTGAGTCGGAGAATGATGTTCCATCCCTGACGTCACGTCCGACGAGCCACCCGTCTGCATCAGCGATGAGGTCTGGTTGTCGCCATTGGGACGTTTCCTCTGTGCCGCCACCAAGATTATTGGCGACAAACTGAGTGATAGACCCGCCGCCGCCGTGTTTGTAATAGTTCGACCAGAGCTGGACCGCGTCGAGTGCCCAGCCGCCCAGATCCCCCATCTCGATGGTGGCTTTGCCCGCAACGGTTCCCCAATAGTTGATGCCCTGCGCGACGACGGCCAGATGCTCCAGGTCGCCTTCATAGTCCGGGGCGATTGCGCTGGGCAGACCAGCGAGCTCGAAATACATCCCTCGGGCCAAGACCCACTGGTCCGCAGTGGCAACGGGCAGCCCGAGTGCCGGGAACCGGGCGTAGACCAGAAACGGCCCGTAAGCATACTTTGTCCGCATGAGATAGAACATCAGGAAATCGTTGGCGAGAGATGCAGGAACCAAGGGATATTGGGCGATCGCGATCTCAGCGAGCACTTCTTGCCTGACAATATTCCAGCGGAGCTGTCTGCTTGCTGCGCTTTGTTCCGGTGTGCGCAGCACGAGTTCGCGGGTAGCCGGTTCCGCTCGTGACGAGACGGCATTCCGGTCAATATTGAGCGTATGCACTTCCTGGATCTGGTTGTACCACCACCCCTGTGGCATAGGGAATCCGAGGTTACCTGAATAGCCGGTGGACATCCCGCTCACCCAGATCGCTTCGGCCAGTCCCAAACCAACCGCCCTCGCGGCGACGTTTCGCGTCGCATAGATGCCAATCCGGTAGGTGATGGAGTGCGAGGTTCGAAGTCCATCCCTTACCCCTTCGAAGTAGGGCTTGATGAGCGATTCGATCTCCTGGTCGAAGGCGTCGTAGTCCACGGCGAAGAAGATGACGACTCCGTGCCGGAAGCCGAGCTGACGCGCGCGCATCGCGGCCTGTGCCCCGTGATCGTACCCGATGTCATATGAAAAGTACTCCGGCGCGTTGTTGTAGTTCTGAAAAATGGGAACCACACGGAAGCCAGCGTCGAATAAGACATCTAGCTCCCCTCTGCCTATTGCCTTCCCAGTCACCGTCAGGTAGCGACCTGCGATTGAGTACCCTGCAGCGCGCATCTGAGAAGCAAATGCAGGGGTGAATGTTTGGATGGTGTCGATCATGCTTACGGGGCGGTCTGGGTTTCCCGTGCTGACGAGAAGCGCCGCCCACGTGTCGTAGTCACCGTTGCCGGTCTCTGAGATCTCCATAAAATCCTGAAAACCCAGGGTGATCGCCCGGGTTCCAGCATTGAACGTACCCGTTCGCGCGACGTTATAGCCGTTGAATGCGAGAGCGAGCTGGAACAGCGAAACGAAGCGCGTCGCTCCGTCTGAGGCGCCCAAGGTCACTGTCGCCTGGGCACGAAGACCGCTTTGTGTGCTCGGCCCGAAGTTCCCATTGGCAACCGAATCGGCGATCCCGAGCTCATACTGGATTGCGAGCATAAGCCCCTGCTGAACGTCCCTGCTGAAGTGTCCGTCGCAGGGCAGGATGTCAAAGCCCGAGTGAGAAATGTACTTCGAGTTCAGCCACCGTTGCCCCTCACGGACGAGGTCACTGCCGCCGGCGGTCTTGACGTACGCGTCCATCGTCAGGAGTGACTTCATCAGTTTCACGTTCACTCTTGAGTTGGCCTCCACGCCGATGTTCCCTTGAGCCGTGGCCACTGCCGCGGCGACGGTATCCGACCATTCGCCGAGGTCTGCGCCACCCGGGAAACCTTTACACCAGAGCGCGCACTGCAAGATACCGACGATGCCGACATTGGTCGTGGATGAGGAAATGGAACCAACTTTGTTCACGAACGAGGAGGTTGTGCCTGAGCCGAAGTTGTCTGACAGCGATGTTATGCCCAGCTCGTACTGGAGCGCTCGAGTCAGTGCGTACATCGTCTGCCAACCCGTGATCCCATCCTGAGGGATCGGGTTGTAGCCGGGTTTGTCGCCGTAACGCCCGTTTACCCAGACCTGTGCCTTCAGCACCCAGATATCTATCATTTGTTTCTGCCCGTTCTGTTGCGCAGTGATGGGGGTGAATCCGCGTCGGCATTCAAACTTTGCCGCGTGCACTGCTCTCGATGAGAGGTGTTCCAGAGCTCGTGTTTGCTACCGCGGTCTCTGTTTGGGTAACGCGCTGCATCCCCGTCGAGGCTGCAGATGGGATGAGCGTCACCCGTGCGTAGGTAATGGCATCGGTAACTCTTGGGGAACCTGTTGCGACAGATTCCAGAATGACGTCGACGATTTGGTTCGCGGGTATGAGACTGTCGAGAGTGAGGAGACCGCCTGACTGCATCGAGCTGTTCTCTGGTGAAAAATGCCACAGAGAAGGTTCCCCGTCATCGCGTGTGACGACGGAAGACGGAGCGACTGAGCTGATTACATTAGCGTCAACAACAACCCTGATCGACGTACCAGCAGGTACCGGGCCAGGACCGACGCTGCGCAGCTGCAAGGAGGCCGGGTGCGCATAGGCAGAGCCGGTTGTTCCTGCGATTGAGCTGATCCGACCCCAAGCAACCTGGATCTCCGCACCCCACCCTTGCCCCGAGGAAGTATCCAACTGTGGGGAGAAGGCCACCTCTGCTGCTGGCACGGACATCGAGTTCGGCGTCAGGATCGCTGTCGCGTCTTGCAACATGCCGATGTTCTCGTGAGGGTAGAGCGGCAGAATCCGAAGAGGCAGGGAGACGTCGAGGGCGTCGGTGCCGACAGGTGGAAGGGTCAACGTCAGTGTCGCGATTGTTCCGCTCACGGAATGGGCGACTGCGATGCGACGAATCGAGCTTTCAGATACGACAGCTGCGTCGGTGCCGTCCCACTCCTGTCCACGGGCGTCGTAGCTGATCGCCACCTTTGCATTGGACAGTGTGTCTTTGCTGCCCGATATGGATAGTCCTTTCACAGCGGAGAAGGGGAAGTTCGTCGTGAACTCCTCGTCGAATACAGAGGCTGTTGTCGCCCACGGAGTCATGCTGAGAACGGTCGACGCGACTGCACTGGCGGGCCGAAGTGTGCCTTGCAGAGCGTTGAGCGAGAGCACGCCGATGGCTCCAGCAAGCAGATGTCGTCTTGTCAGGGCCATATGGTCACCGCACGAGAAACATCGTCCTTCGACTCGTAATGGAAGTATGAAACGCCGCTGGTAACGGCCGATGCGATGCAGATCGCGCTCTGAGCTGCGCCACGGAATCTCTGGGGGACGTGGGCCGCGCGTTCAATAGTCGCACTCGTAGTGCGCTGGGCACGCTCGTGCATAGTTTTCTCCTCTTTTCCCCTCAGCCTGTAATCGTCGAAGTATGGGCCTTGGAAGCGTGTGAACCACATTTCGAACGATAGGCGCTTGGCGCATTCACGGGCTATGTGTCGTAGGACACATGCAAACAAAAGCTTGAAAGAGGCGAACATCAGCACCAGCCAGCTGCTCGACAGCGTTTTAACCGCGCGTGGTACCACCGGATGCAGCTTCCCGCTTCCCCCGTTGGTGGCATATACGGCAGAAGCGTACGAGCGTAGGTTGGCCTCATTCTCGATGCGGTTCGGGGCATCGCGTCGGAACTCGAGAATCTGACAGCTCCCGAATATCACGCATCAAAAGGAGAAAGTTGAGAAAGTTCATAGCAGCGGCGACGGTTCTATCGGGTGTCGTCATCGGGTTGGCCGGGCTTTCCGCGGCGCATGCAGTGGGGCAGGACGAACTTGCTCCGAGGCAGGTTGGTGAGCACCAGTTCTATTCCGAAGATCAAATAGACGCCGTCTGGACGTCGATAGTCGAGGCATACCCGGAGCCACTCCCTGAGGGAGTCGAGTTCCCGAAGGTAGCGCCCTCTTTTCTTCACCCAGATGACGAGACCCCGAGCAACTTCGAGGTAGGCCTGGCTGAACAGGTTGCAGCCAAATATTGGCGCTGTGCCTGGCTCGATTCCACGATCAATGCCGGTGCCGCAAAGCAAATCTCAGCGCAAAGCGAAGCCGAGCGGGCACTTTCGAAATACTATGACCTGCCCGAAGTGGCTGAGAACTTTGACGAAAAGCGTTACGAAGCGACAGTCGAGGGGTGGGCCGAGCAACTGAAGACCGATCCCATTTCTGCCGAGTATGAAGTTGAGTGCAGTGACTACAGCGAAAGCAGCGAGACCAAATGAGTGAAACTGTCCAGAAAAAGCGCAGCGCGCGTCATCGCTTCGGCAAACTCGTCCTAGCGGTGACAGGCGTAGCGGCGATGACGTTTGGGGTGGCAGCGCCGGCGGCGGCCGCCACCGCCGCGCTTTCGCAATACACCAACTACAACGAGACGTACTACTGGAACACCCCGAGGGAGAACAAGCAAGCGAGAAATCAGGTCCGGTACTACGCAGCGAACAATCCCACGTGTGGCGGTGGTCTGGTGATCTCGATCAGGCCGAACGGTGGCGCGAACATAGCGACTGCGCGCGCGTCCCTGGGATGGGCCACTTTCATAACCCCGAGCGGGGCGGCCTGGGTGCCGCGCGGGGTCTTCTATACCAACACGAAGCTCGTCAGCGCTGGAGGTTGCGGAGCCGGCGCCACGTGGAAGGGTACCCTTTCTTGGAACATCGCGGTCTAACCTACTGGTGGCTTCGTCAGGGCGACGAGGCCACCAGTACCAATGCAACAGAAACTGATGGCGGAGCCGAAAGTCTCGCTATGACGGGAACTCTATGAAACTCTTACGTGTCAGCGCACCAGTTGTCGGGCTCACCATACTGCTCCTCCTATGTGGATGTGCGACATCGTCCGAGGGCTCGGGAGCGATCGCTCCGAGCCCAGAAGTGGATGTATCGGTGCCCCAGACGGTGATCACCCCCGAAGTCGCATTGGGCAAGACCTGTGGAATGCTCTCGGTGATAGCGACGACTGAACATAACGCCTTCGTGGATCGCGAGGCCGGTACAGTGTCCGCGGAACAGTATGCTGCGCTCTCGGCAAGCATCCACACCGGTTACCGCCTGGTTTCTCAAGAAGAACCGCAAAGCGTCAGCGCTGAGGTTGAAGCGATATTGGCGTACTTCGATGGGATCGAAATCCAGAGTTTTGATATGAGGAACGAGGAGTACCGTCTTCTCGTGCAGCCGCTGTCCGATACGTGCTCGGCTGCCGGAGTCCCCGTCGCCGTTTTCGCAACCAGCGGAGGCTGACCCGGCAGGACACTGTTAGAGAGACAGTGTGTCTACCGTCTCGTCAAGGGTCGTCGAGGAGCTGAAACAGGAGCCGTCCCGCAACCACCTAGATGACGATTATGGTCCCATATCGAGAACGCCATAGAGTCGTGCCTTGTTCACCGCATCGATTCGGCTCTCGGCGTCCAGTTTCCTGAAAATGTTGCTTATGTGACGTTTCACTGTGCCCGGGGCAATACCAAGTTCTTTCGCGATTCGGGCGTTCGAGTGGGCGCGGCCGATCAACTGGAGAACCCTCGCTTCGCGGGCGGAGAGCTTTCGCGGCCCGCCGCTCCTTGCAGTCGCATCATCCTGAAGGGCGTCGGCATCCTTGTCGGAGAGAGCTCGGACTGCACTGATGATGGCGGTGCTGCCGAGAGACTTCGTCAGAAATGCGGATGCACCTGCGAGCCTCAGCTCATCTCCTAATACACGGCTGGTGTGCATCGTGAGGACCGCGATGTGCACGGCGGGCGCGTTTCGCCTTATGCGGCGAATTGTCTGCGCGGTCGGCGGACCGGGCATCTCTACGTCCAAGAGCAGTACGTCTGGCGATTGCTCAACGACGGCGCTATAGGCTTCCTCGCCCGTGGCGGCTTCAGCGACCACAGTCAACGTCGGGTCAGTACGCAGGATCGCTGCCAAGCCCTCGCGCACTAACCGATGATCGTCCGCAACGACGATGCTGATGGCGCGAGCCGTAGTCATGCCCACGTCGGATGGGCTGGCAACTGTAGCGTCACGGTGGTCCCGTCGCCCTTCTCCGTCTCGATAATGAGATCCGCTCCGATGAGTTCTGCTCTTTCGCGCATCCCGAGAATTCCGAGCGACTGCGACTGCGACGGCGTCGGGGGCCCGAATCCTATGCCGTCATCGACGACGGTCACAACAAGACCTTCTCGACTCCATACAAGGCCTATCTTGACGGGCTTGTCAGTCTGCGAGTGCCGTCGAGCGTTTCGTACTGCTTCGATGATGATCATGAATGCCTCGTCAAGCATCGCTTGTGACAGAGGCAGCTGAACGCCCGTCTCCGTGAGCACGACTCTTGGCAGAGAAGCCTCAAGACTGACCGCGTACTCCTGAAGGGCATCGCTGAGCGTGCGTCCTGCGAGGCTTTGCCGCAGGTCGGACGCAAGTCCCTGCACTTCATGAAGAGTCTCATCCAAAATATCGAGCACAGACTGCATCATCAGGCCTGCGTTCGCGGGCAGACCGCCGGAAGCGAGTTCGACTCGTTGTCGCGCGGCGAGAACCCCGTGTGCAACGCGATCGTGAAGGTCACGTGATACTTGTTTTCGCGCATCCTGGTAGACAGACGCGACTCTCTGCCGGAGATTGTCGGTATAGGCAATCGCGCCTGGTGGGAATCTGCGAAATATCGAGTGATGGAGCAAACTTGCGATGGTCACAGCGTCAACACCTCGAGTTGCTCCCCGCTGCGCGAGTATGGATAAAGAGACGCTGAAGAGGACTTCCGCACCCATAAGCGATTCGGCAGGATGCCGGTTCTGGTTGGCCCTCAGTTGACCCGTTCGGTGAAGTGCCGGTGTCGACGAATAGTCGATCGAAACAGGCAGAAGGGGTGGTCGAAGGTCGTCATCGATGAGCGTCAGGGTCTCATTCAGTATCGAAGAACACTGCTCCGCAAAATCGGAGTCCAGCACACCGTCTATCGCCAGGCTGCTACCGCGTGCAGACAATGCGTCGGCGAGGACCGGTACTATTCGAGCGCATATGCGCTCATACTCGGAGGATTCGGGGGTGGGCGCCGCGCTCATGCTGCACAGACTAGCCCAATCCTCTCGCCGTGCTTCTTCTGACCCTCGCGATTCAAAGCGTGTAAGACAGCACGATGACTTGTCCGCCGAGGGCTTCGAGGAAGAATATCTTCCAGTTGCCGAGGCTTAAACGGTCGGGGGTTCAGAAACCGAAGTGAGCAGATCTCACGGCCGTCTCGCCGACTGACGGTCTTCGCCGCGACAATCATTCCCTTCACGGGAAGCTAATCCTTCTCTGCCTCCGTAAAGCAGAGATTGAAGAGGCGGTCAGCAGGGGAAAGCTCATCCCAAGACCGCTTCTGCTCCACAACCACGTTCCAAGAGGCTCCAGATTGTAAGAGCATCTGAGGCAGCACGAGCGCACTCGACGTAGATTCCTCCACGTTCGAAGCTCGTGCAGCCTCAACGCGCGCTTCGATCTCCGGCTCTGAACAGGCTTCCTTCTCGGCTGCGGAGATCTCGACCCAGATCTCTGATGGATCATGGCTTACTTGGGCCTGAGGAACTGTCGTCGAGTGTCCATACTCAGCGGCACAGCCCGTGACGCCAGCAAGCGTACCGAGCACGACCGCGACGATCCCTAAGTTCCCGCGCATTTTGCTCATCCTGAATACTGTGAGAGCTCCACTTGGTGAACGCGTACGGCACCAGGTAGTTCATCGAAATAGTACTTGGCTGTCGAAGCGTTCCTCCACAACGACCAGTAGTAGGTGTTGTTCTGAGAGTACATTACATGCCCTCGCCAGGACTGCGGGGAGAGCCATCGCACAGGGCCGAAACCGGCTCCATAGAAGGCGCTTTTGCCTGCACCCGACCAGCAATAGTACCCAGCTCCGCTATAAGGCTCGGGTACATAGAAACGGTACGGTTGTTGGCCACTTGGCCAACAACCGGTCGTTGCAGCAAATGGGGTGACCACACCACCCGAGTCGGACACCGGCACGTGCATCGGTTCTATAAGTTGATCCGGAACATCGATTCCGAGTGCTTCCTCACTCTCACGAAGCTCGTCCTGTTCTGCCGCCTGGGCCGGCGTAAGTGACTCGATGAACTCCGTCTGGGCGGCCACGGCGGAGGCGCTCGCGCCCGCGTCCTCAAGCTCGGAGGGGAGAACAACGAGGGCCTCCGGAGGAACTGAGGGCGGCGCGTCGTCCGCGTACGCTGGACCAGCAGTTGCGCACGAAACAATCATCATCGCGGCGACTAGTGCTACGGAATATCGTGACTGGATTCTGATCTTCGTCATTGTGGCCTTCCTATCGATTTTCTTCGGCTGTTGATCGCGTCCTGAGTCTTATATGTGTGCGATGGCCCTGTGCGCAGGCCCCGTCCCGCACCCAACGCGGCCCGCGAACGCACAGCAAAGCCTGCGATGACTATGTCGAGTACAACGAACGAGCTGCCCACACTCCTCAATCGTCAGGAGCTAGCGACACCGAGGTCACGGTGAGTCCCTGCCTACGTTGGTACTCAGACGTTATGACCCGCTCTAGATGTCTGGCGATACGCCTTTAGGCACATTCCCTCTCCAAAAGGCCCCGCGCCGTACCCGTCCATGCTGATGAAGCTGACCACTCTCTGCAGATCAGCGCCCTCAGACGGAACTCGCGGAGCTCTTCCTCGTCTCCCGCACCACGAGCTATCGTGAGGTCCAACGCAGAGCCGCCGGGCAGACCGCTCGTTAGCGGGTGTGGTGCGTTGACCGGTTGGGATCCCGTTTGCCCGCGCGGAAATACGTGCATCAGACGAAGCAGGCCTCCTTTCGCTGATTCCTCCAGTTCTCCTGACACAATGACCGCGTGAGTGATGAGTGGAAACCGCCCTATAAACCAGGGGTGGAGAGAACCGAAGACTCGGTTACCTCCTCGGGTATCTTGGGCCATCAAACGCGTTGCAGTCGGAGCACTTTTCAGCGTCGGGATCTTCGTGCTCGCGATCGGAGTGTGGGCTGACACGCAAGAGCTGTACCTCTGGGTGCTGGGAATGCAAACCGAACAGTTCTTCGCGGCAGGGATTATTTGTTCAACGCTTGCGATCACCCTTGCCAGCTTCCTCGTACCCGCGCGCGGGGTGAAGCGGAGCGGATCGCTGTTCCGCTCCGAGCGCTCGCGGTTGTCCTTGCATCTGTGCTCGTACCGTTCAACATGCTGTGGTTCTCACTTGAGAAGCTGACGCCTCTCGACCTGCCCGAGTGCTATCCGACGGTCGTGTTCTTTGAGGGTTGGTTCGCCGCCGGCGACGGCAACGTGTCGTTCTACGCGCCATCGGGGATTTGGCGAGGTGAGCCAGTCGCCCACGCCCACACCACAGGCCCAGAGGTGTTCATCGGCCGCAAGTTCGACATCGAACTTGAATCGGAAGGGGTGCGTCTCAGCTACACCGCCAATTCAGTACTGATTCCAGTGACCTGCGATTGAGCCGGCCCATGCCAACCCAGCTGTCGTAGCGTCGTTCTTTCAGATCGCGGCCGTCGGAGACAGTATTGGAGGCACTCGTGAAGCGGCGGACAGCGAGAGCGGAACGGAGCCGACCTCTGACGCCGAAGCGCGATCTGACGAGATCTGATCGACACTTCGAGACAGACGGACAGAAGAAGACGACAGGCGATCGACGCCTGTCGTCTTCTTCTGTGCCCATTGGCGGGGGAGTGCCGCTAGACGACAACACCCCGTGAGATGAGGAACGCGGCCGGATCGGTCGTCTCGCCGTCGAGCACCACCTTCAGATCGAGGTGGCAGCCGCTCACGACCCCGGTGGCCCCGACCTCGGCGATGAAGGCTCCGCCGGCGACCACGTCACCCACCTGCACCTGGAACGAGCCAGAGAGAAGGTGACCGTACATGGTCTCAATGCCGTCGCCGTGATCGATGACGACCCTGTTGCCATAGGCGCCTGCGTTGCCGACGAAGGTGACCCGGCCGGCATTCGCAGCACGGACCGGAGTGCCGCACTCGTCACCGAAGTCGATTCCTTCGTGAAAACTGTTCGAGCATCCCGCCGAATTGCAGATCAGCGCACGCGGTCCATATGGCGACGTGATCTCGCCGGGTGCCGGGCGCCACCAACCCATCGTCGACGGGCTCTCATAGCCCGCCTTCGCCTCTGAAACGTTGTATGAATAGCCGGATTCAGCCCTGGCCGAAATGAGATCGTTGACGCTTGTCGCAGAGTATGAGTCGCGCTCGACGGCCTCTGCCTTCACCTCGTCACTCACCACGAGGCTCTGCCCGGCACCGGTGGTGATGTGCGAGTTCGCGTCGGCAGTCGTCTCTGGCAACGAGAAAGCAGGCAGCGCGACGGTGCCGAAGATGCCAGGCACGACGAGCGCGACGATAATCGTCCCGCGTACGGACTGTCGCCCCCCTGACGCTCTCGAGCGCGGTGCGAAGACCTCGCGAAGAGCTGATGACACCCAGCGGCGGCGCCGCGGTGCCGACCGTGAAACGGATTCCTCCGCCTGGCTCGGGTGGTTCGGCTGGGGCGCACGCGCGGAGTCGGTGCCGACGCGATGCTGCGCCGAGGCCGGAGTCGACGGTGAGGCGGGCGCCGACGTGAACACCGCTGACGCGTCAGAAAGCGACGCCCGCGCGGTGCGGACCGAACGCCGGGTCTGTGGTGCCGCGGGTGTGGTCGGTGCGTTTGGGTGATCTGGTGTCGTTATCGTGCGCTGCTCGGGGCCGTTCTGCGCACCGGAGCCGAATGCACGAGTGGCGCGCAGGCTTCGTCTGGTAGGGAGTGTGTCGGCGGCCCGCGGTGATGCGTCGGGGGAGCGGGAGCCTTCGTGAGGCTGGGGGTTTCCGTGTGGGGCCAAAGGTGTGTCTCCGGCGCCTCGTCAGCATCAGCTGTCTCGTCCACAGGCATACGTGGTTCACACGAGGAGACGAGCGGGGAGGCGCCTCGTGCCGGACGCAACTGCCAGTCAGGCATGCGCGTCACAAAAATGGGGGCAACGACGCCGTGTTCAACAGCGCCGCCCGATCACAGTAACAAATCGGTAACGACGTTGCCAATCCCTTTCGACTCTCACAGTCAACGCGGAGGGGGAGGCGAGACACGTGCCCTCTCATCGACGCCCGGCACGTGAGAAGACACACCGTAGGCTGGTGCCATGACCACCACGGCTCTCGGCGCCGATCAAAACGGCGTCCACGCTCCCACCGGGGTTGCGATCGCACAGTTCGTTCCCCGCGCTGACACCGAGGCGAACCTGGAATCGATACGCGCTCTCACCGTTCGCGCGTCGGAGCGCGGGGCGACCATTGTCGTGTTCCCCGAGTATTCGAACTTCTATGCCGAGCCGATGGGCCCGCCGTTCGTCGCGCGGGCCGAGGACCTCGACGGCGTCTTCGTGCGGACGATCGGGGCGCTCGCCACCGAGCTCGACGTTCACATCGTCATCGGAATGGCGGAGCGAGTCAGTGCCGACGAGACACGCTTCAGCAACACGGTGGTTGCCGTGGCGCCGGGCGGCGATGTGGTCGCACAGTATCGCAAGCAGCATCTCTACGACGCGTTCGGGCAGAAAGAGAGCGATTGGGTCGTTCCCGGCGACACCGGACGGCCGCAGACCTTCTCGAGCGGCGGGCTCCGCTTCGGGCTGCAGACCTGCTACGACATCCGGTTTCCCGAGGTCAGCCGCCGCATCGTCGATGCGGGCGCGAACGTGCTGCTCGTGCCCGCCCAGTGGGTGAGGGGTCCGCTCAAGGAGCACCACTGGCGCACCCTCGTCACGGCACGTGCCATCGAGAACACCGCATACGTGGTGGCTGCCGACCACGCGCCGCCGACGGGTATCGGAAACAGCCTCGTCGTCGATCCAGCGGGCGTGGGTGTGGCCTCAGTCGGAACAGAGAGCGATGTCGCCGTGGCCTTCCTCTCGCCGGAGCGCCTGCTCGAGGTCAGACGGTCGAATCCGGCGCTCTCACTGCGCCGGTATGCGGTGGCACCACTACCTGACTGACCTCAGACGCTCAGCGCGGCAGTTCAGCGCGCGTGCAGTCCGGCAAACCGCGAGACGGCATCTTCGAGCACGGACCGGCGCTTGCAGAACGCGAATCGCACGAGGGTTGCATACTCGCTGCGGCGTTCAGGGTGCACGAAGGCCGTGACCGGAACCCCGACCACGCCGACCCGCGCGGGGAGTTCACGACAGAACGCGGCAGCGTCGTCGACACCGTGCGCCCGGGCATCCGCAATGACGAAGTAGCCCGCCGCGGGGCGTGCGACGTCGAAGCCGGCGGATGCGAGCCCGTCGGTGAGCAGATCGCGTTTGGCGCGCAGGTCGGCGGCGATTCCGGTGAAGACATCGTCGCCGAGCCCGAGACCGACGGCGATCGCCGGCTGGAACGGAGCTCCGCTCACGTAGGTGAGGAATTGCTTCACCGTGGTGAGCGCCGTGACGAGCGGCGCAGGCCCGGTCGCCCAACCGATCTTCCACCCCGTTGTGCTGAACGTCTTTCCGCCAGACGAGATCGAGATGGTGCGCTCCCAGCCCCCGGGCAGGCTTGCCAGTGAGACGTGCGGGGCGTCGTAACTGAGATGTTCGTACACCTCATCGGTGACGATGACGGCGTCGTGCCTGTGGGCGAGGTCGACGATGAGGGTCATCGTCTCTTCGGTGAGCATCGAACCGGTTGGATTGTGCGGAGTGTTCACAATGATGACGCTGGTCTTGTCGGTCACAGCGGCGCGCAGGTCGTCGTGATCGGGTTGGAAGTCCGGCCAACGGAGTGGGACCGTGCGGTGGTGCGCCCCGGCGAGTGCGATCAACCCGCCATACGCGTCATAGAACGGCTCGAACGTCACCACGTCGTCTCCGGCCTCAGTGAATCCCAGGATGGCTGAGGCGAGTGCCTCGGTCGCACCGGCGGTCACAACGACCTCGGTGTCTGGGTCGACCTGAACACCGTAGAAGCGATGCTGGTGGTCAGAGATCGCCCGACGTAGCGTGGGTGTGCCGCGGCCGGGCGGGTACTGGTTCGCGCCGTCGGCGATCGCCCGCCTGGCCTCGTCGAGCACCTCTGCCGGTCCGTCTTCATCGGGGAAACCCTGGCCCAGATTGAGTGAGCCGGTCGATTCCGCGAGTGCGCTCATCTCGGCGAAGATGGTCGCACGAACGCCGTCATCGCCGATCAGAAGACCCGCACCCGCGGCCGTTCGCCGCCAGGAGCCGTGTTGTGTCATACTCATGCCTCCGTTGAGGCAAGGCTATCGTCCGTTCAGAGCGCCCAGCCGAAGCGTGAAAGCGCATCCATCGACGCTGCCCAGCAACGCCGAAGGGAGACGATAGTCGCCTCACAGACTGCGCATAAGCAATGCACAGCTTTATGGGTGAGTCTGATCTTGCGTGAAAGGAGCGCACGATGACTGAGAACCCGCACCACGAGGCAGACCCGATCGAACCCGGACAGGCACAGCCGGATCAGGCACGGCCGGAACAGGCGCAGCCGAACCAGGCGCAGCCGGATCAGGCGCAGCCGGAACAGGCACAGCCGGAACAGGCACAGCCGGATCAGGCACGGCCGGATCAGGCGCAGCCGGGACAGGCGCCGAATCAGGCGAATCAGGCACAGCCGGAACAGGCACAGGCAGAACAGCTGCAGCCAGAACAACCGCTGTCAGAATCGGCGCAGCCCCGGCAACCCGTGCCGCCCGCCGGCGAGCAGACGACGCACACACAGACGCCGCCGCCGGAGGGGCAGGGGGAGACTCCCGCTCATCCATATCGTGCGCAGCAGCACGGGGACTCCTACACGAGCGCGCACCAGCACGTCACAGGGCACACGACCGGCACCGCGTTCGGTGTGACCCAACCCGGTGCGCCGGTCTATCCGTATGCGAGCTCATCCGACACACACCAGCACGAGGCCGGGCAGCCCGGACTCCATGCGGCCGAACACGGCACGGGCGAGAAGAAGCGCCGCACCGGCGGTCGTCTTCTCATCGCAGGCCTCGCCATCGGCGCCCTCGTCGGCGGTGCCGCCGGCGCGGGCACCTCTGCCCTGATCACAACGGGATCAGGCAGTTCCGTTGTCAGCGAGTCGAACGGGCCGGCATCGATCACGATCAATGACACAGACGACGTCACACCGACATCGGCCGTTGCGGCGAAGGCGGCACCGAGCGTGGTGACACTGATGGTCTCGTCAGGAGAAACAGCCGGAAGCGGTTCTGGGGTCATCCTGAGCGAGGACGGGTACGTCCTCACCAACAACCACGTCGTGACGCTTGACGGATTGCTCTCCGATCCCGATATCCAGGTCACCGACAACGCGGGGAACATCTACAGCGCGACGATCGTCGGCACCGACCCCGTGTACGACCTCGCGGTCATCAAGCTCGACGATGCGAGCGATCTCACGCCCATCGAGTTCGCCGACTCGAGCGAACTGAACGTCGGTGACATGGCTGTCGCGATCGGAGCACCGCTCGGGCTCTCCGGAACGGTCACAGACGGCATCGTGAGCGCGTTGAACCGCAGCATCACGATCTCGTCGTCTGCAGTGCCTGACGACGGTGGTGACACCGACCCGAACGAGCAGGAGGAGAGCCCCTTCGACTTCAATATCCCAGGGCAGGAAGAGCAGACCGAGCCGACGACCACCATTGCTCTTTCCGTCATCCAGACGGATGCCGCCATCAACCACGGGAACTCGGGCGGTGCGCTTGTAGACGAAGAGGGAAAGCTGATCGGAATCAACGTCGCCATCGCCGGGTCGGGGAGCGACGAGCAGAGCGGCAACATCGGTGTGGGGTTCGCGATCACGTCGAACATCGCAGAACGTGTGGCCTCGGCCCTCATCGAGAGCGGTGAGGCCACACACGGTCTGCTCGGTGCGACGGTCACCGACGCAACGGCGGCTGCCGACAGCCCGGTGGTGGGCGCCCTGATCGACTCAGTCACGCCTGGCGGCGCCGCTGAGGCGGCAGGCCTGAGAGCGGGAGACATCGTCACGGGGCTGAACGAGCTGCCGATCACCGGATCAGCAGACCTCACAGCGCAGGTGAGGGCGCTCGCCGCCGGTGAATCAGCCGAACTGACGTTCGTCCGCGATTCAGAGAGCCACACGGTCGACGTCACTCTCGGAACGCTGGTTCTCTGAGGTCCTCACGTCACACGCCCGTCCCCGCTTGCGCGGAGGCGGGCGTTGGCGCGCGTGCGGTGTGACGGCCGAGGATTCGGCTCGGCTGATAGGCTCTTGCGGATTCAATCAGCGAGTGGAGACCATGTCTGAGAACACGGCGACGGGCTTCGGTCCTGCCCTCGGCGTTTCCTATGTCATGCCTGTTCTCAACGATGTTCGCCACGTTCGGGCAGCTGTCGACAGCCTGCTGGCGCAGGACTATGAGGGACCGTTCGAGGTGGCGATCGCCGTAGGCCCGAGCATCGACGGCACCAACGAACTCGTCGACGAGCTCTCGCGGGCAGATTCCAGAATCCGTGTGCTCGAGAACCGCGCCGGCTCAACTCCGGCGGGGCTCAACCTCGCGATTCGTGAGACGACGTATCCGATCGTCATCAGGGTCGACGCTCACTCGGTGCTGCCACCGGACTACGCCCGGATCGCCGTCGAGACGATCGTCAGGACCGGGGCGCACAACGTCGGCGGAATCATGGACGCGCGCGGGACGACGCCCTTCGAACGCGCTGTGGCCAGGGCATATGGCAGCCGTATCGGTCTCGGAGGGACCCCGCATCACGTCGGCGGCGAAGAAGGCCCGGCAGACACCGTCTATCTCGGCGTCTTTCGGCGCGAACCCCTTGAGCAGGTCGGGATGTTCGACGAGCGCATCAAGCGCGGCCAGGACTGGGAACTCAACAGGCGCCTGCGGCAGAATGGCGGAACGGTCTGGTTCACACCGGAGCTGCGTGTCACCTACCGTCCCCGTTCGCGGTTATCCGCCCTTGCGCGACAGTTCTTCTCAACCGGGCTCTGGAGGGGCGAGCTCAGCAGGAGGTTTCCCAGCCCGCGCACCGTTCGGTACTTCGTACCGCCCGTGATGGTCACGAGCGCCATCGTGGGCGTTGTGCTCGGGATCATCGGCGTGGCGCAGGCAACCATGGAGCACACGCCGTGGCTTCTGGCCGGGTGGGTCGTTCCCGCCGTGTACATCGCGTTCGTTCTCGCCGCGACAGCGGCAGCTGCGGCGCATGCCGGAGTTCGCGAGACCCTCTGGTATCTCGTAGTCTTGCCCTGTATCCACTTCTGTTGGGGAATCGGGTTCACGTTGGGCTATCTGTCACTCGCAAGCAACATCTCGGCCCTCAAGAACGAAAGAGGCGGGAATGCCAGTGCCGGGACCATCGGCTGATCGCCCGTTGCGGCCACGCTCGATCGCAGAGCTGCGCGAGGTCGCACAGCCCGCAGAGGTGCGAGGCCGCCGTAACGCCGAGCACTGGACGGCCTCGCTGTACTTGCGGTCCCTGTCGCCGTATCTGACCTGGCTGCTCCTTCGCACGAGCATCAGCGCCAACGGTGTGACCGGGTTGATGATCCTGACTGGCTGGTCAGTTGCAGCGGCTCTGCTGATACCGGGAATCTGGGGCGTCGTGCTTGCCCTGGTGCTCGGGCAGCTGCAGATGCTGGTGGACTGCTGCGACGGAGAAGTGGCCAGATGGCGACGCACGTCGTCGCCGGCCGGTGCCTTCCTCGATGCCGTCGGTCACTACTCGACAGAGGCTCTCATCCCGCTCGCGCTCGCCATCCGGGCGGCGGGATATCCGTTCAGCGCTCCGGAAGACTATGCCTTCACCACCCTCGGTGCTCTTCTTGCACTGATCATCGTGCTCAACAAGGCGCTCAATGACATGGTGCGCGTGGCGCGTGCCAACTACGGGGCGCCGAAGCTGACATACAGTGAGAGCGAGTCCGAGCCGACGATCGGTCTGCTCGCGTTTGCGCGCAGGGCTGCCCGGTTCGTTCCTTTCCACAGGCTGCTGCACTCGGTCGAACTGACGTTCGTCATCTTCGTCGGTGCGCTCCTCGGCCTCGCGATCGGCCAGACCGAGGCGATGAGGCTCACCCTGGGTGTTCTGATCGCCGTTGCCGCCGTCACCCTGTTCGGACATTTTGTGGCCATCATGTCGTCGAAACGGGTCCGTGCCTGAGAACCCGATGCCCACCGTTGGCGTGGTCGTCCTCACTCAGGGCACACGCCCTGGCGAGCTGGCGCATGCGCTCGAGAGCGTGAGAGGGCAGCAGGGGGTGTCGCTCGATGTCGTCGTCGTCGGAAACGGCTGGAAGGTGACCGGGCTCCCCGCCGACGCGCGAGGGGTGTCACTCGACACCAACGTGGGAATCCCGGCCGGGAGAAACCGCGGAGCGGCGGCGGTCGCGGGCGAGTACATCTTTTTTCTCGATGACGACGCGCGTGTGGTCGATCAGGGGTTCCTGCTCGCCTGCGTTGAGATGTGCCGCGCAGATGAGAGTATCGGCCTGATTCAACCCCGTCTGGATGCCCTCGACGGTGGCGAAGCTCCGACGAGATGGATCCCCCGCACACGGAAGGGAGACCCTCGGCACTCGAGCGAGATCTTCTCGTGTCTCGAAGCGGCGGTATTCCTGCCACGGGCTGTATTCGACGCGACCGGTGGCTGGGCGGAGCCGTTCTTCTATGCCCATGAAGGCATCGAGCTCGCCTGGCGCGTCTGGAACCAGGGGAGACGCGCGTGGTATGCGGGAAACCTGGCAGCACAGCATCCCATCGTGGAGCAGACGAGGCATTCGGAGTACTACCGCATGAACGCTCGCAACCGCGTGTGGCTTGCACGGCGCAATCTTCCCGCCGTCCTCATCCCGCTGTACGTGGCCACGTGGACCGGAATCCAGCTGGTGCGCTGGTGGCGTAACCCGACGGCGCTTCGAGCGTGGTTCGGCGGGTGGAGAGAAGGCTGGAAACAGAACCCGGGCGGGCGTCGCGCCATGCGATGGCTGACGGTGTGGAGGATGACCGTCGCGGGCAGGCCCCCGCTCATCTGAGCTGCGTTCAGCGGCGGTAGGCTTGACGGATGGGCATCGTGAGTGACGCGCGCAAGGCTGTCCGTATCGGGCGCGACATGCTTGCGAATCGACGTGCGCGCGCTGAGCTTTCAGTGCGTCTCGCACAGCTGCCGCCGCTCGAGGCGGGAAAGTACAAGATCGCCGTCTATTTCGCTGACGGCCAGGTCAACATGTATCAGGTCCGCCAGTGGTACCGGCCGCTTGAGGAATTGGCGAAGACCTGGCCCGTCGTGGTGCTCAGCCGGGGGGCGACTGCAGCCACGAAGCTGTTCGAAGAATCGCCGTTGCCCGTGGCGTACGTGCGCACGGTGTCTGCGCTTGAGGCGACCCTCGCCGAGCAGGACATCCGCATCGTCTTCTACGTCAATCAGAACACCCGGAACTTTCAGATGTTCCGGTACGGCGGCTGCTGGCATGTTTTCATCAATCACGGTGAGAGCGACAAGATGTACATGACGACGAATCAATTCAAGGCGTATGACTACAGCCTGGTTGCCGGAGACGCCGCCATAGCCCGGCTCGAGAACGTGCTCTGGAACTATGACTTTGACTCGCGGGCGATCAAAATCGGTCGTCCGCAGGCTGACTACTACCGCGCCGACAACCTGCCGTTCACACCCGATGACCGGACGGTGGTTCTCTACGCGCCGACCTGGGAAGGCGACAGGCCGGCTGCGTCCTATGGCTCGATCGCTTCGCACGGGGTTCCACTCGTGCGTGAACTGCTGCGGACCGGTCGGCATCGTGTGATCTACCGTCCGCATCCACGCAGCGGGGTGGTGAACTACGCATACGGTGCGGCGAACCGCGAGATCGTCTCGATGCTTGCGGCGGCGAACGATGCGGATGCTTCGGCCGGCCACGTGCATGACACCGATGCCGAACTGGGGTGGCAGCTCGCGGCCGCAGACGTGGCCATCGTCGACATCTCTGCAATGGTGTACGACCGGCTCGCGACCGGCAAGCCGCTGATGATCACACGCCCCGTGAATCCAGACGCACGGATCGATACCACGGGCTACCTCTCTGCGTGCGAGTGGCTCGACGCCGCGCACACGGGCGAGATCGTGACCCAGATCGATCAGGTACTGCACGATCCCGACACCGTTTCCCGCCTCGAGTACTGGGTGCAGCGGTATTTCGGGGACACCACCCCCGGTGCCGCCACAGAGCGCTTTCATTCGGCCGTCGAACACCTGATGGCCGAATGGGATCGATTCGCCCTGGCGCACCTGAACGATGACCCTCAGCAGTCTGGCTCACCTGAAGCGAGAGACACCGACATCGAAGACGACGACGAACTCGGCTAAGCCTGCTCGCTGTCGTCGGCATCATCCTGCACGTCGTCTTCGCCCGCCACGTCTTTCGGGCCGCGCCGGCGCATCCGGGGGATGAACCGGTGGCCCACGGTCAGACCACGCTGTTTTTTCTCTGACGACGTCTTTCTGAGAGTGATCGTCGGTTCGAGTTCAGCGCGGAGCGTGAAAGGCGCCGGCCCGAAAGCGGAGCGCGCGCTCAGCACCACCTGCCTTCCGGCGAGATGGTTGCCGATTCCCCCGATCGCGGCGCCGATGCCGAAGGGAATCACCTTGCCGATGAACGACGTCCCCTGGTTGAGGGCGAACTTCTTCACGAACCTCTTCTTCAGTTCGTCTGCCACCGGCCCCATAACGAACTGCGGCATGCTCGACGTGATGACTTCTCCCCAGTAGGCCGACCGGACGGGGGCCTGCCCGGCGATCTGTCCCGTGAGCTGGCCGAGCAGTTCCGTGCCCGCCCGCCCGAGCATCATCGTCATCACCAGTGCACGGGCGCGCACAGGGTCATCGAGGCTGATCCCGTGCACCTCGGTGACCGATTGGGCGAAGAGGGCGGTGGTCTCGAGGAACCCCAGCGTCTCGACGCCAGAGAGAGTGAGGGCGATACCGGTTCCGACTGCCGGCACCATGGCTGTCGCCCCGACCGCCGCGCCCCCAGAGGTGATCGCCGTCAGATAGTGGCGTTCGAGGATGCGCACGAGCTGTTCGGGTGTGGCGTGCGGGTGCCGGCGTCTGATCGCGCGAACGTGCGCGACCACAACGGGCCGTTGAACGGCGAGCACTCTGTCGACGGCCCGGAGCCATGCCGGTCCGGTGAACGGTGGAGCACTCGCAGCCCCGCCCGCTCTCTCGTCGATCGGCGCCACGATGACCGCGGGGATGTCTGGTCGGTCTGACGCGTCTGGCATGCGGCCATTCTAAGCACCACGTCTGCGAATACGAGGCGTGCAGGACAACAGGACTTCGGAGCAGCGGCCCCCGTTCTCGACTCACAGTTGCGGCGGCCCCGCCTGCACGCGAGCGCGAGCGTATGCCTCGACGCGTTCAGCCGGCATAGACCAGTCGGATTCGAGCCACCATGTCGCTCCGGCGTCGGCCCACGGTCGAACGCGCTCGGCGTCGGCAGCCGCATCGGTGCCCGTGGTCGTGCCCTCGTGGATGACATCGAACGGGCGATCGGCGAGGCCGGCTGCCTCGCGCTCGTCGCGGATCCAGCTGATCGCCTCTGCCGCGATGTCTGGTGTGTAGAGCCGCTCCTGCTCTTGGGGGCTGGCTGGTGAAGCGCCGGGCGGCGCATAGTTCGGGATCCACCCGTCGTACTGCGCCACTCGACGCATCGACTTCTTGCTCGGCCAGAGCCCCACGACCCAGGTCGGGATGCGTGGCTGCTGCACGCTTGCCGGCGGCAGCATGGTTTCAGTGCGCTTCGCGCGGAAGTGCCTTCCCGTGTATTCGAAGCTCTCGGCACGCCACAGGTGTTGCAGGAGTTCGAGGCTCTCATCGAGGAGCTCCGCGCGCACTTTTCGACCGGGATCGTCTTCGAAGATCCAGAAACGTTCGTCGACCTCGGCAGGGACGCCGAGCCCGGCAGAGAGGATGACACGACCGTTCGAGAGGCGGTCGACGGTCATGGCCTGCCCGGCGAGCTCCCACGGACGCCGCCGCGGGACAGGAGTGAGCATGGTGCCGAGCCGGATGCGGTCGGTCACGGCGGCGGCGGCAGCGAGCGTCGACCAGGGGTCGGTGGCCCAGATGCCCTCCCACACGAAGAACCCATCCCACCCTGATTGCTCGGCCAGCCGGGCGAGTTCGACTGCGAGGGTGGGGTCTGTTCCGGTGAAGATGAATCCCTTTTTCATACCGGCCAGGCTATCCGGCACCACCGACGCCGACACCCGGCGCCGTCATCGCTAACTGTTGTAGTCGCGGTTGTAGCGGTCGAGAACCTCGGCGATCGATGCATCGAGCACCAGCTCGCCCCTGTCGAGATAGAGTCCTCGGGTGCAGAACCTGCGCAGGTCCTTCTCGCTGTGAGAGACGAAGAAGAGGGTCCTGCCGCCCGCGAGCATCTCATCGATGCGCCTGTAGCATTTCTCTTTGAATGCGCGGTCGCCGACGGCGAGCACTTCGTCGACGAGGATGATCGGTTCGTCGAGCTGCGCGATGACGCTGAAGGCAATGCGCACCTTCATTCCGCTTGAAAGATGCTTGTACGGAGTATCGACGAAGTCCTCGATCTCGGCGAACGAGATGATCTCGTCGAATCGGTCGTCGATCTCTCGCTTCGACATACCGTGCAGACCCGCGGTCAGGAAGACGTTGTCCCTGACCGTGAGGTCGTTGACGAACCCCCCGGTGATCTCAATGAGCGGCGCCACACCGCCACTGACACCGACACGGCCTTCGTCGGCGATCACCACACCGGCGACGAGCTTGAGCAGCGTCGACTTGCCCTGTCCGTTCCGTCCGACGACGCCGATGGCCTCACCGCGTTCGACGGTGAACGAGACGTGGCGGAATGCCCAGAACTCTCCCGGACGTGAGCGGCGGTCTCGGCCGGAGAAGAGATCCTTGAAATTGCGGCGGCCGCCCCTGTTCCGGCGAAAGCGGATGCCGAGGTCGTCGGCGACGATCACGTGCTCGGTCATCAGAGCTCCTTCAGCACTGTCCGCTCGCTGCGTCTGAAGACCCAGAAGCCGATGCCGAGCAGTATGAGCGTCATCGCGGCCGAGATGACCACGGCGAACCAGTCGAGCTGCTCGGGGAAGAACGCGGAACGGTACAACGAGAAGATGCCGGCGAGAGGGTTGAACGCTGCGAGATTCTGCACGCTGGCCGGAAGAGCATCCAGATCACCGAGGCCATAGACGATCGGCGACGCGTAGAACAAGAACCTCAGCATGAGTTTCACCGCGCGTTCGAGGTCTCTGAAGAAGACCACGAGGGGGGCGATGATCATGCCGATGGCCACGGTCAGCACGGCCTGCATCACGATGGCGAGCGGAAAGAGCAGAACGCTCACCGAGAGCGATGCGCCGGCGAATATCGCGAATGCAGCGAGCACGGGAAGCGCGGCCACGTATTCGATGCCCTTCGAGAGCACAATGCGGTTCACCCAGATGGTGCGCGGGATCGACGTTGAGCGCACGAGCTTCGCGTCGCGCAGGAATGCGCGGGTGCTGTCTGACACCGATCCGTTGAACCACATCCACGGAAGCAGCCCGCTCAGCAGGAACACGATATAGGGGCGTTCGCCGACGCTCCCTCCACGGTCGAAGATCACCGCGAACACGAGGTAGTAGATGCCCGCCATCACAAGCGGGTCGAGAATGGACCACACATACCCGAGCACGCTCGTCGAGTAGCGGACGCGCAGGTCCCGCTTGGTCAACAGCCAGAGTGAATGACGATAACGCGTCGCCTTTGAGCGGCCCGAAGGGCTCAATGCGGCGTCAGAACTCACAGGCTCCAACATATCCGCATTCTGCGACACCGCGCGCACAGACAGGTGCCCGGGTGCGCATCGTGTCGAATGCCCCGGTCATACCGGTCGGGTCAGACGAAGAGATTCGCTCGCTCGAGGTCTTCGGCGAAGTCGACCTCTACTGCATAGAGGTCTGAGATGTCGACCGGCTCCACGAGCATGCGCTCATTCTCGATGGCGAGTTCGATACCCCGCTCGAAATAGTCCTGGTCCTCAACTCGGGCGAGGTACCGCACGAGCATCGCCTTGTCGCGAGACGAGATGTAGTTGATGCCGACGGCTTCGCCGAGACCACCCTTCACCGTCTTGGACAGCTCGCGGATGTAACCCTCGGCGCCGGTGGTGTACTTCACTTCTTCGTCAGAGACCTTCGACGTGTTGACGGTCACGAAGGACTGATCTCGGGCCATTGTCTCAGCGGCCCGGTCGAGAATGGCCGGGTCGAAGACGACGTCTCCGTTCATCCAGAGAACGCCGCCGGGCTGAGAGGCGGTGAGGGCGCGCAGAAGGCTCTTCGAGGTGTTCGTCTGGTCGTATTCTTCGTTGTAGACGAACGAGGCATCGGGGAACGCCTCGATGATGTGCTCGAGCTTGTAGCCGACGACAATCGTCACCTTGGCCTTCTTGCCGAAGGCGTGGTGGATGTTGTCGAACTGCTGCTGCATGATCGTGCGACCGTCGCTCAGCTCGGTGAGCGGCTTCGGCAACGACCGGCCGAGCCTGCTGCCCATGCCCGCTGCAAGGATTACTACCTGGGTCGTCACGAGATACTCCTCAAAAATTGATTCAAGGTCACTCGGCCGCTCAGAACAGCCGTGTTAATAAAGAGTTAACCTGAAATTGGTTGAATCGACACCCCGTCATGCCTGCTCCCACGATAACTGTCGCCCCTCACGCCGGCACCGTTGGGAGAGCGGTTGTTGTGGTTTCGTAATCTGCCGCACGGGGTTTTCACAGGTTACTGAGAGGGTGAGAATAGGGCTCGCACCGATGCAAGGCATCACAACTTGGTAGGTTTGATCAGTGACTTCACCTTCGCCTTCCCCAGCATCGTCTGACCGAGACGAGTCCCAGGCGAGCGAGACTGTCGATTCTGGTTCGGTCAGCGCATCATCATCGAACGACCGGCCTGCAGAAAAGAAGCCGGCGCGAAAGCCGGCTGCGCAGAGATCGGCGGCGCAGAGATCGGCGGCGCAGAGATCGGCTGCGCAGAGATCGTCGGCGCAGAAAGCGCCCGCGCAGAAGCCGACGCCGGCGGCGCAGAGATCCACGACGCAGAAAGCGCCCGCGCAGAGATCCACCGCGCAGAAACCGGCGGCGCAGAAACCAGCGGCGCAGAGATCCACCGCACAGAAACGAACGACGCCGAAGGCGCCAGCGCCAAAGCCGGGCGCTGCTTCGGCGTCGGGCGAGCCGAGGGTCCCCGACGAATCCCCGGCGACGACCGAGACACCTGACGCCGCCACGCAGAACACGCAGAAGAAGTCGTCGAGCACAGCGGGCAGAAAGCCCGCGGCCGCGAGCAAAGCACCGGCCACTCCCCGAAAGCCGGCCACTCCCCGAAAGCCCTCCGCTCCGCGAAAACCGTCAACACCGCGCAAACCGGCGTCGAGCACCCGTACCGGCAGCGCAGCAGACACGCCATCGGTCGAAGAGACTCCGACTCGGCTCTCCCTCGAATCAGAGCGTGTGCATATGCCCGCCAAAACAGCGGCTGCCGCGGTTCGTGATAGCTCCGCAGTCAGGACGCCTCCGGCAGACATCGTGCTCGATCGTGACATTCCGCCGGTTCCGCCGCTCCCTTCGCTTCCTGATGTGAAACCACAACCTGAATCGCCGACGGCGCCCCCTCCCGAGCCGCAGGGTCCAGAGAATCCCGATCCGGCTGAGTCGCACGAGCCTGATACGGCTGAGCCCCACGAGGCCGTTGCGGTCCCGGCGGCACACCGTGCGCCCGATGACACCGAGGCGTCAGAGGATGCTGAGGTGTCAGAGGACGCTGAGGTGTCAGAGGATGCTGAGGTGTCAGAGGAGACGGCGGAGACGGAGACCGCAGAGAAGGTTGATGCGGCATCGGTGCCTTCGCCGCCGCCGCCGCCGTTGCCGCCGTTGCCCGCACATGAGGCAGCCGCGCGCTTCGAGACTCGTGCCGCGGAGACCGGCGAAACGAGCGCGGAGTCGCTCGATTCAGAGGCCGAGCCGTCTGCGGCAGAAGAGCCGCCGGCGCCGGCGGCAGATGCACGATGGGTCTGGAGCCGTCGCTGGCCGTTCCTCAGCCTGCGCACGCAAACGGGGTCGCGAGTCGAAGCCGGTGATGCTGAGGTCGACACCGCTGAGGTCGACGCCGCTGAAGTCGACGCGACTGTCGTCGATTCGCACGGTGACAGCATCGAGTCCGATGACCTCGAAAGCGTGAGCGCGCCAGAGGCTGAGGCCGATGAGCAGACGTCGCCTGACGATGACCAAGCCGCTCTGGCTGACGAGCCAAATCAACGGGACGAGCCCGACCAACCGGACGAGCCGGAGCCCGACCAACTGGACGAGCCCGACCCGGCTCAACCGGACGAGGCCGCTCAGCCTCTTGAACCGAATCCTCTCGCCGTTGTCGGAGTCGCTGAATCGACCGATACAACAGAAGCCGGCTCAGAGCACACCGATGCCGGCGAAGACGAAGAGGCAGACGCGCCTGTTGCTCCGGCGACGCTCTCGGCGTCTGCCGCCCCTCGCCGTGAGCGGGATGCGGCAGCCGGAGACGTCATCAGCATCAGGGGGCTCTCGAAACGGTTCGGCGACACGGTTGCCGTCGACGACATCGATCTCGACGTTCAGGCCGGCTCCTTCTACGGAATCGTCGGGCCGAATGGAGCGGGAAAGACCACGACACTCTCGATGGCGAGCGGACTGCTCCGGCCGGACTCCGGCACCATCACCGTGAACGGCGTCGACGTCTGGAACGATCCGGAAGCGGCCAAGCGTTCGATCGGCGTGCTGCCCGACCGACTGCGTGTTTTCGACCGCCTGACCGGTGCCGAGCTGCTGTATTACGCGGGTGTCCTTCGTGGACTCGACGGCGCGACAGTGCGGTCCCGTGTCGCGGATCTCGCACGTGCGTTCTCTCTCGAAGACGCACTCGGCCGTCTGGTCACCGACTATTCCGTGGGCATGACCAAGAAGATCGCCCTCGCCGGCGCGATGATCCATTCGCCCCGCCTGCTGGTTCTCGATGAGCCGTTCGAGTCCGTCGACCCGGTTTCAGCCGCGAATGTCATCGAGATTCTGCAGAAATACGTGGACCATGGCGGGACGGTTGTGCTGTCGAGCCACAGCATGAGCCTGATCCAGCGCGTCTGCGACCGTGTCGCCATCATCATCAACGGGCGGGTGCTCGCGTCTGGATCGGTGGACGACGTCAGGGGTGACCTCAGCCTGGAAGAGAAGTTCGTCGAGCTGGCAGGCGGTCGCCGTGCCACAGAAGGTATGGAATGGTTGCACAGCTTCTCGGAATGAGACTGCGGATGCTCGCCAATGTCTTTCGGCGCAGCCCGTCCCAGCTCATCGGCATCGTGGTGCTCGCCCTGGCCGGTATCACGCTGCTCGTGCTCATCGGCGGCGGCGTGATCGCGCTGCAGTCAGCACCCGCAGAGTTCGCGCGGAACGTGATCGTGATCGTCGGGTGCTTCGTTGTGCTCGGATTCGTTCTCGTTCCCCTGGTGTTCGGCCACGAAGACGACCTGGATCCCCGCGCGTTCTCGCTGTTCGGCATCCGCCCTCGTCTGCTCGCCCGCAACCTCTTCATCGCATCGCTTGTCACTGTGCCCTCCGTGGTTCTGGTGATCTTGACAGCGCTCACGATCGTCACCTGGGGCCGTGGCTTCTTCGCCGTGCTGTGTGCGCTCATCGGCGGCGCTCTCGCTGTCGCGACCTGTGTGCTCGCCTCGCGTCTGACCTCTGCCGTCGCCTCGCTTGTGCTGGCGACGAGGCGGTCCCGTGAGCTGATGGGCATCTTCGGTGTTGTGCTCATCGTTCTCGTTGCGCCGGCTGTGATCCTGCTGTCGAGCATCGACGTGACCGCCGACGGCTTCTCGGCTCTGCGAAGCGCTGCCGACGCCATCAGCTGGACTCCGCTCGGGGCAGCGTGGGCGATCCCGGGCGACATCGCCGGGGGCAGCGTCGGCGCCGCACTCCTCAAGCTTCTCATCGCCGCGGCCACCGTCGGATTGCTCTGGCTTGCATGGGAGCGCGTCGTCACACGCATGATGGTCACGACGGAGCGCCCCTCAGCGCCCGGAACCGCAGTGCGACGGGGATGGTTCGATGTCTTCCCCGCCACGCGCAGCGGCGTCGTCGCCGCTCGCAGCATGACCTACTGGGCACGCGACTCCCGCTACCTTGTATCGATCATCATCATCCCCCTCGCACCGCTTCTGATGATCGGAGCGCTCCTGGTCGCCGGGGTTCCCCTGCAGCCGCTCACCCTCCTCCCGCTGCCCGTCATCGCTCTGTTCCTGGGATGGTCGCTGCACAACGACCTCGCACTCGACTCCACGGCCATCTGGATGCACGTCGCCGCCGGAGTGCGGGGGGTCGCCGACCGCATCGGGCGAACCGTGCCGGTCCTGATCATCGGCGTGCCTGTTGTTGTGGTCGGTTCGATGCTGAGCGTCGTGCTCTACGGAGACTGGGTAGTGCTTCCCTCCGTGTTCGGTGTGGCGGCCTGCCTGCTGCTCGCGGGCCTCGGAGTGTCGAGTGTCAGCTCCGCCCGTTTTCCGTACCCCGCTGTCCAGCCGGGTGACAGCCCGTTCCAACAGCCGCAGACATCCGGAACGAACTCGGGACTCGTGCAGTCGATCGCCCTCGTCGGCACGATAGCGCTCGCTCTGCCGACGCTGATCTATGCGTGGCTCGGGCTCGTCGAAGACGCCTCGTGGCACACTGTCGCGCTCTGGGTGGGTGTGGGCACCGGCCTTGTGGTGTACCTGCTCGGCGTCTGGATCGGCGGTCGGGTCTTCGAGCGCCGTGGTCCGGAGATCATGGCCTTCGCGACGAGTATGTAGGACTGCGGCTGCGCATACAATTGTTCACATGGAACAGGTATCTGCCGGTGTGACACTGCGAGCCTCTGATCCGAGCGGCACCCCTGACGGTGGCGGGACGAGTGTTCTCGACCGAGAGCTCGAAGAGCTGCTGCAGAACGAGAGCATCGACCCGGGCGACCATGAGCGCTTCTCGCACTATGTGAAGAAAGACAAGATCATGCAGTCGGCGATGACCGGAAAACCGGTCAGGGCGCTGTGCGGCAAGAAGTGGACCCCTGGGCGAGACCCGGAGAAGTTTCCGGTCTGCCCCGCCTGCAAAGAGATCTATGAGAAGATGCGCGCCGAGTAACCACTCGTCAGCGTCAGCCCTGGTAGGTCGTCGGCAGGACAGGGTCGCCCCGCCCCAGGCGGAATGCTCCTTGAGGGAGTTCAGCGAGGGCCTTCGCCCGATGCTCCCGCGCACGACGCGTGCCCTCCGCTCCCGTGTGGCTCTCGTCGATGACACCGTCGACAACCAGTGGAACGAGCAACGGGCGGTCCGACGGGCCGGCGGAATCGACATCCTCAGGCCCGTCGCCCACGAAGACGATCTCTTCGCGCGCGACACCTCGATCGTTCCGGCGCCGCACCGGATACTTGCGGCCCCCGACAGACGCTTTTCCGTCCGAATGCTTGGCAACCGAGATCCACGAGCCGTTGTCTTTGCGAGCCACGAGTTTGTAGACCATTCCAGCTGCCGGTGATCCGGAGCCGGTGACGAGCGACGTGCCGACGCCATAGGAATCCACCGGAGCCGCGGCGAGAGTGGCTATCGCGTGTTCGTCCAGGTCGCTCGTCACGGTGATCCTGGTTTTCGTCGCACCGAGGGCGTCGAGTTGTTTGCGCACCTCGACGACGAGTGTGGGCAGGTCTCCCGAGTCGAGGCGCACGGCCCCCAACTCGGTGCCGGCGACCTTGATCGCGGTGTCGATTCCCCGCTCGATGTCGTAGGTGTCGACGAGAAGCGTCGTCCCGACCCCCGCAGCCCTGATCTGCGCGCGGAAGGCCTCTTCTTCGCTGTCGTGGAGCAGCGTGAAGGCGTGTGCGGCTGTTCCCATGGTCGGGATGCCCCAGGTGCGGCCCGCTTCGAGGTTGCTGGTCGCGGTGAATCCCGCGATGTACGCCGCCCGTGCGGCTGCGATGGCTGCTGATTCATGCGCCCGCCGCGACCCCATCTCGGCAACGGGGCGACCCATCGCGGCCGTCACCATGCGTGTCGCCGCATTGGCGATGGCGCTGTCGAAGTTCAGCACGCTCAGCACGAGGGTTTCGAGAACGACCCCCTGCGCGAACGGGGCTTCGACGACGAGCACGGGGGAGTTGGGAAAGTAGACCTCTCCTTCACGGTATCCCCAGATGGTTCCCGTGAACCGGTAATCCGCCAGCCAGTCGAGGGTCTCGGACTCCACGACCGCATTGTCGCGCAACCAGCTCAGCTCGGCGTCGCCGAAGCGAAAATCGCGGATCAGCTCGAGCAGTCTGCCTGTGCCGGCGACCACCCCGTATCGGCGTGCCCCCGGCAGCCGCCTGGCGAAGACCTCGAACATGCACTCACGGTCCGCGGTTCCGTGCATAAAGGCCGCGTCGACCATCGTGAGCTCGTAGCGGTCCGTGTGAAGGGCTGTGGAATTCGTCACTCGGTCAGACTACTGACCTCATCGTGTCGCGTCGAGGCAACGGGTTGCCGTGTCGGTGCGGGTAGGCTTGTGCATCGTGAATGACGCGCCAATCGGGATCTTCGACTCCGGGGTCGGTGGATTGACTGTCGCGCGTGCGATCCAGGATCAGCTGCCGCACGAAGAGATCCTCTACGTCGGTGACACAGCGCATTCCCCGTATGGCCCCAAGCCGATCGCCGATGTCAGGCGATACGCGCTCGAGGTGCTCGATGATCTGGTCGGGCAGGGCGTCAAGATGATCGTCATCGCCTGCAACACGGCATCCGCGGCCATGCTGCGCGATGCGCGCGAACGCTACTCCGTTCCCGTGCTCGAGGTCATCCAACCGGCGGTGAGGCGAGCGGTCAGCACGACCCGCAACCGGCGGGTCGGCGTGATCGGCACGGTGGGAACGATCAAGTCACGTGCATATGAAGACGCCTTCGCGGCGGCTCCGGAGCTCGAGCTGTTCGCACAGGCCTGCCCCCGGTTCGTGGAGTTCGTCGAATCCGGTGTGACAACGGGCGCCGACGTGCTGCGCGAGGCCGAGAGCTATCTCGATCCGCTGCGCGAAGCGGGTGTGGACACCCTGGTGCTCGGCTGCACCCACTACCCCTTTTTGAAGGGGGTCATCTCGTATGTCATGGGTCCGGACGTCACCCTGGTGTCGAGCGACGTCGAAACGGCCAACGATGTGTATCGCCTTCTCATCAGCGAGGGTCTCGAACGCACAAGCAGCACACCGCCTCAGCATCATTACGAGGCGACGGGAGCGAGCGAAGACGAGTTCCTCACCCTCGCCCGCCGCCTCGTCGGTCGCGAGATCTCACACGTCGACCTGGTGCAGACCGGTGTGATCGACCTCAGAGCCCTGCGCGCCGCACAGGCGTCGTATAACAACCCGTACGGAACACCCTAGGAGCCGCCCATGTCAGACATCACCCGCAAAGACGGCCGCGCCGCCGACGAGCTGCGCGAGATCACCATCGAGCGCGGCTGGAGCGACCAGGCCGAGGGTTCGGCCCTCATCTCGTTCGGCCGCACCAAGGTGCTCTGCACCGCATCGTTCACCAACGGCGTGCCGCGCTGGCTGACCGGCAAGGGCAAGGGCTGGGTCACGGCCGAGTACTCCATGCTGCCTCGGTCGACGAACGACCGGATGGACAGGGAGTCGGTGAAGGGCAGGATCGGCGGTCGCACGCACGAGATATCGCGGCTCATCGGCCGCAGCCTCCGAGCCGTGATCGATACGAAAGCCCTCGGTGAGAACACCATAGTCATCGACTGCGATGTGCTGCAGGCCGACGGCGGCACCCGGACCGCCGCCATCACCGGCGCATACGTCGCTCTCGCCGACGCGATCGAGTGGGCCAGGGGCAAGAAGTTCATCGGGCAGAAGTCCACGCCGCTCATCGACAGCGTCGCGGCGGTCTCTGTCGGGATCATCGACGGAGACCCGATGCTCGACCTCGCCTATGTCGAAGACGTCAGGGCAGAGACCGACATGAACGTTGTCGTGACCGGCCGCGGGCTGTTCGTCGAGGTGCAAGGGACGGCAGAGGGCGCCCCCTTCGACCGTCGCGAGCTCGACTCGCTGCTCGACCTCGCGGTCGGGGGTGCGGCCACACTGACCGGCTTTCAGCGGCAGGCGCTCGGACTCGAGGGCTGACATGCCGATCGAACTCGTCCTCGCCACGCACAACCAGCACAAGGTCGGAGAGTTCCGACGCATCATCGGTGCCGAACTGCCGGATGTCGCGGTCTCTGGATACAACGGACCTGAACCGGTCGAGAACGGCGTGAGCTTCAGCGACAACGCGCTGATCAAGGCCAGAGCCGCTGCAGCGCACACGGGCCGGATCGCCCTGGCGGACGACAGCGGGATCTGCGTCGATGTGATGGGCGGTGCGCCAGGCATCTTCTCGGCTCGCTGGGCAGGATCGCGGGCGAGCGACGAAGCGAACGTCGATCTTCTGCTCGAACAGCTTGCGGACATGGGTCCGGGCCAGCGACGGTCTTCGTTCGCCTGCCATATCGCACTCGTTGTGCCGGAAGGTGTGGGGAACGGTCCGTTCGAGCATGTGTCCGTCGGCACCTGGGCGGGCTGGCTGGCGACAGAACCGAGCGGCGAAGACGGATTCGGGTACGACCCGGTGTTCGTTCCAGACGGCTACGAGGTGACCTCGGCATCGCTTGCGCCCGGTGTCAAGAACGAGATCAGTCACCGCGCACGCGCGTTCGCGGACCTCGTTCCCGTGTTGCGACAGGTCATTCACAGCGTCGGGTGATGCCGAGCCGCTGAGAATGAGAACGGCCATCGTTCCTGATTGCGGCTGAGACTGGCGCCCACCGCCCCCGGGCTCTAGCGTGGGAGTATGGCCCACGACCACGCGCATTCGACGAGTAACAGGGCACGCCTGATCCTCGTGATCATCATCGTGTCGGTTGTGCTCATCGTCGAGGTCGTGGGGGGAGTGCTGTCTGGCTCGCTCTCGCTGCTGGCGGATGCCGGGCACATGTTCAGCGATCTCGCCGGGTTGTGCGTGGCGCTCTTCGCCGTTCTGATCGCCGCACGACCGGCATCCGACCGGCACACATACGGTTTCCGGCGCACAGAGGTCTTCGGCGCCCTTGTCAACGGCGTGATCCTCACCGTTCTCGCCGTCTGGATCGGCGCCGAGGGCATGCGCCGGCTGACGGTGACCGGTGACATCGAGATCCTCGGTATGCCGATGCTCGTCGTCGCCGTCGTCGGGCTCATCGCGAACGTCGCATCGCTGATCATCCTGCGTGGCGGCGCCAAGAACTCGATAAACCTGCGAGGCGCGTACCTCGAGGTGTTCGGCGACGCGCTCGGGTCGCTCGCCGTGATCGTCGCCGCCGTCATCATCATGGCCACGGGGTGGCTCCAGGCCGACGCGGTGGCGTCCGTGCTGATCGCCCTGGGCATCCTGCCTCGCGCGTTCGCGCTGTTGCGCGACGTGTGGCGTGTGCTCAACGAGGGAGCGCCACACGACACCGACGTCGCCCTCATCAGGCGGCACATTCTGGAGACGGACGGTGTCGTCGATGTGCACGACGTGCACGTCTGGTCGATCACATCGGGGGAGCCGGTCTTCACCGCGCACGTGGCCGTCGACTCCGAGGTGTTCACGGGAACCCGAGCGGGCCAACTGCTCGATCAGCTCGGCGACTGCCTGAGCGACCACTTCGATGTGGCGCATTCCACGTTCCAGCTCGAGCCGGTGCAGCATGCCGAGCATGAGAGCCACGAGTACCACTGAACGCTGGCCGCGGCACAGGTTCTCACCGCGCCGTGATGAGGTCTACCTGGCTGCGCTTGACACGGACCTGCCCGTCGGCGCCGTGCGCCTCTTCACGAGTGCCGTCTCGATGACGATGAGCAGGGCGACGACGATGATTCCCACGGCGAACATGGCGAGGGCGAGACCGACGTCGCCCTGAGGCGCCAGCAGCTCGTTGTCGTCTGACTGCCAGGGCCAGAGAGCGCGGAGCGCCCCGATCATAAGCCCGGTCATCGCGGCGAGGGTGATTCCGTGCCTGTGCTCGAGAAGCCACTGCAGACCGGAGACGAAGAGACTCAGGCCGAGGACCGCTCCGATGATAAAAACACCGAGATACACCAGGTCGCGATCGTTGACGGCGGCGAGTGTCGGCGCGTACATTCCGACGGTCAGCAGAAGGAATGAGCCCGAGACCCCGGGAAGCACGAGGGCGCAGACCGCGACCGCTGCAGCGATCATCACCAACCAGAGCGGCGGATCGACCGGGTCTGCAGACGGAAGACTCGTCAGGAGGAAGGCCGCGACGGCGGCGATGGCGGCTCCGACCACCTCGTGTGCCTTCCAACGGCGCCCCACCATGCGGATGGGCACGATCAGCGAGGCGATGATGAGCCCGGCGAAGAGCGCCCGTGTCTCGACCGGATGCTCCTCGATCAGGGGTGCGAGCACGGCAGAAGCGACGACGATGGCGATGAGCATGCCGATGGCGACCGGAAGCACGATGCCCCATCTGACCTCTCGGAAGTGCGCCCGTGCCCGGGTCAGCCCGCGCCCTCGGAGCGGGTCGGCGACGGCGCGCACAACGCCCCTGACGAGTTCGCCGGCAGAGCCGATGATGTCTTCATAGACACCGACGATCAGCGCGATCGTGCCGCCGCTGACCCCTGGAATGATCTCGGCGATCCCGATGAGCGCTCCGCGCACGAGATCCATGAGCATCGTGAGCAGTCTCATCGGCGAAGGTGTCCTTTTCTTTTGAGGGAGCGTCGTTTTGGGCGCATTCCGGAGGCGCCCGGCCGGAGTTGTCGGGTGTGAGGAGCTCAGTCTTTGGGACGGTCGATGAACACGTCTTCGTCGAGCACCAGCTGTTCTGCTTCAGTATGGTCTGTGACGACATCTGCACCGGCTTCACGAAGCCGCTTCGCTCTGCGGCTCGATTGGACGTAGTGCCAGATGGTCGGCACCAGCGTCAGGACGACAGCGGCGAGGAGGATGAGGTCGATGTAATTCTGAACGAAGTCTGCGACCGGGGGAATGAACCCGAGAAGCCAGCCGAACAACGTCAGGCCCGCACCCCAGATGAGTGCACCGATCAGGTTGTACAGGGAGTATTTGCGATAGTCCATGTGGCCGACGCCCGCTGCCACGGGGGCGAACGTTCTGACGATGGGCACGAACCGGGCCAGGATCACCGCGAGTGCACCGAAACGGGCGAAGAACGCGTTGGTGCGTTCGACGTTCTTGACGCTGAACAGGCCGGACTCTTTGCGCTCGAAGAGGCGGGGACCGAACTTGTGGCCGATCAGATAGCCCACTTCGCCCCCCAGGAACGCGGCGAGTCCGATCGCGAGGCACACCCACCAGATGTCGATGCCGATGATTCCGGAGAACGTCAGCACACCGGTGATGATGAGCAAGGTGTCACCCGGGAGCAGAAAGCCGACGAGCAGGCCGGTTTCGGCGAACACGATGGCGCAGACACCCAGAAGGGCGAATGCCCCGAAACCCTCGATCAGGGTCGCCGGATCGAGCCAGGGAATGAGCGCTGCGTTGATCACAGGGGTGTTGTCTCCATTGGTCGGCCGCACGGTGAGCGCGGCCACTCGGGGCAAGAATGTTGTCGGAATCTTCCGCGGCGACGCGGGATTTTTCCAAAGTCTAACGAGAAAGGCCGACCGGACCCTGGATCATCAGCTGAAATCATTCTCTCGGATGACCCGCGGAGATGACCTTCACCTCTCGAGCGCCGGCTTTTCGGCGGGCGGGGCGCTGATGCGATGATGGCGTGGTGAACGCCCTCGACGACATCCGTGCCTCGATCATCGGGCACCCCTCGAACACGTGGGCGATCGAGCGGGGTTACGGTCCGGTCTACACGGCTGCTCCTTCTGCACGCATCGCCGTCATCGGGCAGGCGCCTGGACGCCGGGCCCAAGAGACCGGTATTCCGTGGAACGACAGGAGCGGTGAGCGCCTTCGGCAGTGGCTCGGGATCACAGACGACGAGTTCTACGACGCCCAGAAGGTCGCACTCCTGCCGATGGACTTCTACTATCCGGGCAAGGGGGCGAGCGGCGACCTGCCGCCGCGCAAGGATTTCGCGGCCAGATGGCATCCGCAGATCTTCGATCTGCTGCCCGAGATACGACTGACCGTGCTGATCGGACGGCACGCGCAGAAGCACTACCTCGCCGCGACATCGAAGCCGACGTTGACCGAGACCGTGCGAGCGTTCCGCGAGTACGGTCCTGGCACGATTCCCATCGTGCATCCTTCGCCGCTCACCCTGGGCTGGCAGATCAGGAACCCGTGGTTCGAGGCAGAGGTGGTTCCCGAGTTGCGCAGGCATGTTCGTGAGGCGCTGGGGGGCTGAGCCGCCGCAGCCATCGGGCCTCGCCTGTCGGGTCGGGTCGACTCACCGAGCGGATCGGGAACCGGTGCGAAGCGAATCGAAGAGCGCGTCGAGCGCGGCGAGCTGGCGTTCGTCGGTGCACATGTCCTGCATGAGGTCGGAAATCATGAGAAATCCCGTGTTCATGGTGGTGCTCTGGTCGACGATCAGGTCGCGCTCGTGCCGATCTTCGTGTCGATCTTCGGGTTCGGGTCGTCGCGATCACGCTCCGCGCTCTTCCCGACGCTGATCGCGACGATCGGCGTGCGTGGTATCGATCCGACGCTCGCGATGGTCGCGCGCTTGCCGGTTCGACCGGGTGCAGCGGTTCTTCGCCGTTGTGCTTCCCGCCGCGAGCCCGCGGATCTTCTCTGGGGTCTGTGCCGTCCAGGCGCGACTGTCGACGGCCTCCGAGCATCGCCGGCCCGGTTCCGCTCCGCGCTCTTTCAGAGTCGACGACAGGGTGTGTCCGGGTCTCGACTTCGATGCTCGCGCACCGGGTTCGCCGGTATGCACCACGTCCAGCCCTTGGCACATCGCTCCGGCGATTTAGTATTTACTGTCCATATGGATAAACTAACTCTCATCGCACGAAGCCGTGCGAGTCAGACAATGACCTCCGGGAGTTGAGAATGGATTCGTCCAAGCGCCACGCCGAGGTGGCAGGAGCAGGGATTGCTGGACTGGCGGTCGCAATCGCCCTCGCCCAACGTGGATGGACCGTCACCGTGCACGAGCGTTTTCCGTCGGTGCGAGAAGTGGGGGCGGGCATTGCCCTCGGCAGGAACGCGGTCGAGGCGCTCGCCCAGCTGGGTGCTTTTGAGGAGGCGGTGGCCGACGGCCAGGAGATCGCGTCGTGGTCTATCGGCGATGAGTGGGGAAACACGCTCCAGGACGAATCGGTGGGGGAGCGCACGATGTACTCCTGCCGGCGCGAGTCCCTTCAGCGGGCTCTGCTCAGAAGCGCACTGCGCGAGGGCGTGGCTGTGGTCACGGGGTCTGGGGTCGTCGGCGTGCGGGACGGAGACCTCGTCACAGAGGACGGAGCGCGCCACAAGGCGGATCTCATCGTGGGCGCAGACGGGGTCGGATCGCGCGTGCGCCGGTCGTTGCAGGACGTGGGCATACGAACCAGGCGAGTCGACTTGAAGGTCGCCAGTCTCCGCTTTATGTTGCCACGTATACCAGGCGACCCCGTGGACACGATGCCAGAGTGGATCAGCGGAAACCGTCGTGTGGGACTCCTGCCCTTCGATGACGAGACCATCGCCATGTATATGTTCTGCCCGCCCGGCGATGGGCGCGGACGGGCGTTGCCTGTCGACGTGGCAAGCTGGACCTCATCGTTTCCGCACCTCCGCGCTGTGTTCGACCGACTCCCGAAAGAAGGCACCTGGCTGCCGGTGGTGGAGACACGCAACTCCACCTGGACGCACGACAATGCGGTTCTTCTGGGTGATGCGGCGTTCTCGATGGCTCCGAACATGGGCCAAGGCGGCAGTACCGCGCTTCACGCTGCGATCACTCTGGCGAATGCCGTGAGTGGCGAAAGGTCCGTCGCAGACGCCTTGAAACGCTGGGAGTCGAACGAACGGGACTACGTCGACTATGTGCAGACGTGGTCCCGCCGGTACAGCCGAATGGTGAGTCAGTGGCCCCCTGTCGGGCGTCGCTTGCGTTCCCTCGTGTTCCGCGGACTGAGCAGGTCGAAGAGGCTCGCTCACCGATTCGCCGGCATCGAGCTCCGTCATGGTTCCGACATGATGTCGTAGGCACCAGAGACTATCCATCTGTCAAGCCAGACCACGATGCAGCAACATATATCGCCAGAGACTTATCCATTTGGATAAGCTTGTGGAGCCGATGAACATTACTCAAGGAGGAGTCGTGGGGCGTTTCGTTCGAGCCGGCACAGGGGGAGGCCCTGGTCGAGCAGCTTGTCGCGACGCATGACCCTGAACATGGCAGATGCGCTTGCGATGAGTGGGTTGTGGTCGGAAGGGTCGATCCTCCGGCGGAGGATGAGGAGCTATTGAACCGGGAACAGCTGGGCCGCGCTTTCCCAACATTCCCGTGCTTCTCGATGACTACTCGATACCTCATGGGTTCGCCAACTCGAAGGCGCTGGGAGCGAGCGGGGCACCCTTGAACAGGGGAAGAAGGCCGACTACATCATCCTGGATCGGGATCTCTTCGAGGCGGACGTGAACGAGATCGGCTCGACCGTCGTCACCGACACATTCGTCAATGGCGAGCACGTCTATGCGGAGCGGGCCGAGTGACCTTCGCCCGCTCCCACGCTCTGGGCCTGACCACCGCTTCTATTCAGAGGCGAGGCTCTCTTTGAGACGAGAGACCGCGATGTCCGCTCGGATCAGGGAGCGAAGCCGTTCGATGGCCCTCTCGGTTTCGGCCGGATCAGAATTGATGAGCTGTTGAATGGCCAGCCCGTCGAGTGCGGCGAAGACGACTTGTGCCAGCGGGCCGAGCCGATCGGCACCGGCAAGCCTCAATTCGTCTTCCAGAGCCGCGACATAGCCTCGGTAGATCTGTCGTACATCCTCGATGAGCTCGGGTCGACGCAATGACTCCAGGATCATCTCGTATTGGTAGCGCTCTTCATGCGGCTGATTGGCGATGATCGAGCTGAGGTTCGCACCGATGTCGTCGATTCGCCCGGTGCCAGGCGACAACTCCAGGTTCGCTTCGCGTGTGCGGGCATCCTCGCGGAAGGCGGCGATGATCAGAGCGTCGCGCGAGCCGAAATGATGGGCGACGAGACCGTGGGCCACACCGGCCTTTTGGGCGACGGCGCGATAGGTGAGACCGCGTATTCCCTGTTCCGCGACGACGCTCACGGTCGCCTTGATGAGTGCTTCGCGCCCGCCGTCGCGCTCTTCGGGGGGTTTTGTCGCGTCTGTCATGGGAGCAGTCTACGAAGAGATGCACGGACGGCTTCACTCATCGTGCGGAGATCTCCATTCCAGCTTTCCTTCCTCGGTCATCACGGTGACCGCGCTCACCCCGGGGTCCACACGGCAATCAAGCACCAGAGGACCGGCAGACTCCGCCGCCCAGGACGCGAGATGTCGCACGTCTTCGAGGCGCCGCACGACGACACCCCGCACGCCGAATCCTTCGGCCACCTGAGCGAGCTCGCGTTGGGGAAACTGGGCCACGGCGGTGTCCATTCCGAGAGGACGGAAGTCATGGACCTCGGCGCCGAACGCGGAGTCGTTGATCACGACCACAAGCAGAGGCAGCTTCAACCGCGAGGCGGTGTCGAGTTCTTGCGCAGCCATCAGGAAGCCGCCATCACCGACGATCGCCACTGTTATCGTCGACGGGTCTGCCGATGCCGCTCCGATCGCGCGCGGAAGACCGAGTCCGACCGACTGGAATCCCTGACCGAACAAGTAGCGGCCCGCCACGGCGACGTTGACGTACATTGCGGCGAACGCCATGAAGTGGCCGGAGTCGAGCGCGACGGTGCGTTTCGACGGCAAGATCGCATCGAGATCGACGAGCAGCCGGCGCGGGTCAACGCCATCCCGCCCATCGTGCGGGGGAATCTCGTCGGATCTGCGGTAGCCGCGCACCAACTCGGCCACGTGCGTTGCGCGAGCGGAAGGAGCATGGTCTGCGACGCTCGTGGCGGCCCGCAGACGCTTGGCGGCAGCACGTGCGTCGCCCTGAACGGTTCGCCTGACAGGTGGGGGCGGCGCGGTGCGGGCTCCGGCCTGTTCGTCAGCCGGTGTCTCCACGTCGAACCGGATGATGTGCGCCTCAGACGAGAACAGTGCGCCTCGACATGTCGTCCAGTCGTCGAGCGACGTCCCGAAGGCGAGCACGAGGTCCGACTCCTTCATGATCTTCGCGCTCAGGCGGGAGCCGAAGCCGCCAGCAATTCCGACGGAGAGCGGATCGTTGTCGAAGAGCCCCCGTGCGGGAGCCGTCGTCACCAGCGGGGCGCCGATCTGGTGCGCGAGACGGCGTAGCTCCTGCCCGGCGTTCGAGAGCACCGCGCCGAGACCGGCGATGATGACGGGAGACGAGCTTCTTCCGATGAGATCGACCGACATCGCCATATCTGCTTCGGAAGGGGTCGACGCTGCGCGCGTTGCCTGGTATCCGCTGACCGATGATGCCGTTGAAACGTGTTGGAGCAAATCGATGGGCATGTTGAGCACAATGGTTCGACGCTCACGGAAAGCGACTTCGAACGCATCGACCAGCTGCCGTTCAGCCGGTATCGAGTGATTCAGCTGGCGCACTTCGATGCCGGCTCCGAGCGCCGTCAGCGTATCCGATTGCCGGATGCGCTGGTGCGATCGGTCTTGCCGGGTCGGGGAGTCGGCAGCGAGGACCACGACCGGCACACGCGATTTCGCCGCGTCGACGATGGCGGTTATCGCGTTCGTCAGCCCAGGGCCCTGATGAAGCGACGCGACGCCGACGCGGCCGGTGATCTCTGCCCAGCCACAAGCCATCGCGACTGCTCCTGACTCGTGGCAGCTCGAGACATACTGACCGCCGGCCGCTTTGAAACTCGAGAGCAGTTCGAAGTTTCCGCTTCCGGCCAGCCCGAAAACGGGCCCGTTGTGTATCTTCTTCATGGCATGGCCGAGAAGCGCGGCGACGCGCAACGGCGCCCCGCGGTCAGTCGGCTTCATGCTGGGTCTGCACGAGTTCGAAGAGCTCGGTACGGAGTTCGGCAAAGCGGGGATCGCCACGGGTGGCGGCCTGATCGCGCGGGCGGGAAAGGTCGACCGGCACAACGGCGCGAACGGTTGCCGGCGACCGGGTCAACACGACTACACGATCTGAGAGGTACACGGCTTCGTCGATGTCGTGTGTCACGAAGAGCACGCTGATGCCGTAGTCGTTGCGCACCTGCAGCAGGAGGTCCTCCAACTCGAAGCGGGTCTGGGCGTCGACGGATGCAAACGGCTCATCCATGATCAGACAGTCAGGTTTGTAGGCCAACGCCCGGGCGATGGCGACACGCTGCTGCATTCCGCCCGAGAGCTGCCATGGATACTTCCGCGCGGTCCCTTTGAGGCCGACCGCGTTCAGCGCGTCCTCCACTCGTTCCGTGATCTCGGCGGCGGCGATCCCCTTGCCTTTCAGCGGAAAGGAGACGTTGCGCGCCACGGTGAGCCACGGGAACAACGACCGCCCGTAGTCCTGGAACACGACGGCCATCCCGGCCGGTGGACCGGTGACAGGCATCCCCTCGAAATACGAGCCGCCCGAGGTGGCCGGAATGAGCCCCGTCAGGCAATTCAGCAGTGTCGTCTTGCCGGCGCCGCTGGGCCCGACGATGCAGACGAATTCGCTGCTCTCGAGGGTGAACGAGATGTCTCCGATCGCGGTCACCGCCTGAAGGCCCTCACCGTAGACCTTCGTCAGGTTTCGAACGTCGAGGATCGCGTGAGGTGTCGTCGCAGGTGGCGTTGTCCCTGCCTTGCCCTGGTTTCTGTGGGTGCTGTTGGTCATGAGAGCCTCGAGTCGTGGGTTGCGGTGTGCCAGCGCAGCACAGCGCGTTCGATGGGATTGAGAATCGCGTTGAGCGCGAAACCGAGCAAGCCGAGCATGATGATGCCGGCCCACATATCCGGGATGCGGAATTGCTGCTGTGATTGCAGGATGAGAAAGCCCACGCCATCGGTGGAGGCGAGCATTTCGCTCACCACCATGAGCAGCAACGAAACCTGAAGGCCGACCCTAATGCCCGTCATGATTTGCGGCGAAGCCCCGGGAATGACGACGAACAAGAATCTGCGTGGTGATGAGATCTTGTAGGAGCGGCACACATCGACCCAGCGGGGATCGTTGGCGCGGACGCCATCGATCGTGTTCAGGAGCACCGCGAAGAATGCGGTGAACGCGATGATCCACACTTTCATCGTCATGTCGATCCCGAACAGGATCATGAACAGCGGCAAGAGAGCGGGCCCCGGCAACGAGCGGAAGAAGTGGACAATTGGAGCCGTGATGGCTTGCGCCCACTCGTTGAGGCCCAGAAGGACCCCAGCCAGAACGCCGAAGACGCACGCGATCAGAAATCCGAGCGCAAGATTCGTCAGGCTGGGAAGAAGCGAATCGGTGATGTTGGGCGACAGAAAGTGGAACTGGAAGCGCTCGAGGATCGTGGCGAGCGAGGGGAAGAAGAAGGTTCCACCGTTCGCTGTGGAGAACCACCACGCGAGAATCAGCGTGACGGGCAGCCACACCATCAGCAGGGCGTCGGATACTCGTCTCGTCATCGCGTCGACCCCCGTTGGCTGACGTGCCAGTGCATGGCCCTGCGCTCTGCGGCTTCGAGTAGCGTGTTGACAAGGATGCCGAGCAGACCGGTCAGGAGCACATAGGCGTACAGGTCTGCGAACTGGGCGGCCGACTGGGCGCGAGCTATCTCGAGCCCAAGCCCGGGGGCACGGCCGACGAGTTCGGTGACGATGCACAGGAGCAGAGCGCCGACGCCTGCTATCCGCAGGCCCGTGGCGATGTACGGGGCAGCGCTGGGAAGGATGACCATGAAGAAGCCGCGCGCGCGTCCGATGCGGAACGAGCGTGCCGTGGACGCGGCGACGGAGTCGACGCTTCGGACGCCGTAGATCACCTGGATCAGGAGCGGCCACACGGTTCCGAAGATGATCAAGGAGAGCTTCATCTGTTGGGTTGTGCCGAAGACGAGCAGGGCGAGAGGAAGAAGGGCAACCACCGGAATCGGCTTCAGGAACTCGATGGTCACTGACACCGATCGATACAGGATGCGGCTGAGGCCGATGACCGTGCCGAGCGGGATCGCGATGAGAACACTGATCACGAGGGCGACAACAGTACTGAGGAGGGTCTCACCGAGAGCAGACCAGAATACGGCGCTCGCGAGGATGACCGGGAGCTCTGCTATCACCTGCGAGGCCGGCGGAAAAGCAGACGTGCCGACGAGCCCGTTGCGGGTCGAGACCTCCCAGATCAGCAGAAACCCGAGCACCCCTGCCAGGCCGAGGGCGATGTGAGGGGTTCCACGCTTGCGCCTGCTGCCGCGCAGGCCGGCACGCAGCCACCCGGAGGAACTCGCGGGGGAGGCGACAGTCGTCATCTCGCTAGGATTCCGCAGCATAGACGAGCTCTTCTAGAGTGGGCTGCGTCTCGATGAAGCCGTACTCGAACAACAGTTCCGACATACGCGTGATCGACTCGGTGTCGAGCCCGGGCTCGTACACGGTGCCGAGATTGGTCTCGGCGACCTGGTCCGGTTCGAGTCCCGTGTATTCGGGTATCAGATCAAGCACTTCCTGCTTATGGTCTTTGCTGTATTGCAGCGTCTTCTCCATCGCCCGTCGGAATCCGTCGATGACATCGGGGTTCTGCTCGGCGAAGCCGTTCGACGTGACCCAGGCGGTGACAGTGCCATTCGGGAACACCTCGATCTCGGGGGTGGAGATCGAGCGTCCCCCTGCAGCTAGCGATGCGGACAAGAAGGGCTCCGTCGTCACGATCGCGTCGACGTTGCCCGCGTCGAGCGCCTGCTGCATCTGGGGGAACGGTAGTTGGACCGGCTCCACGGCACTGCTGTCGCCGCCGTCGTCGTCCACAACGACGAGGGTCAGCAAATGCAGCTCGGAACCGAGCGCGACAACTCCCACCTTCTTGCCTGCCAGATCTTTGGCACTCATGATGTCGCTGTCCTCGGGAACAACAATCGCCGCTGCGGCTGCTTCTGTGTCGATGAGGCCGTCGACGGGGGCGATGGCCTTCAGTTCTGCTCCCTGGGCCACGACGGTTGCGAGGAACGTCGTGGTGGCGAAGCCGATGTCGAGCTGACCACTGCTGATCTGCCCCGCGATTGCGGCCGGGTTGTCGCCTTCTGTCTGCACGATCTCGAGGCCTTCTTCTTCGAAGAAACCCTTCTCGATCCCCAGCTGGAACGGCGCCGTGCCGGTGTAGACGAGGTTACCGACGTTGACAGTGATCAGGTCGCCTTCGGATGACTTCGGCCCGTCACCACCCTCGGAAGAGCAAGCTCCTAGTGCAGCAGCGAGAACGAGGACGCTCATGGCCACTCCCACTTTTTTGGCCGATACGAGACGGGTCTTCATCGATCCTCCTGATTTAGGCGTGTGTGCGACTGTGCACGATAGGACATGCTATCCAATCGGATAGCAAGGGGTCAACTGTTTGGAGTCTTGTCATGGAACGGAACAGCCTGAATGATGTTGCCCCGTGTAGCATTCCCGATGTTTCCGCCCGCCGGGGAGATAGAGGCAGGGGAACGGCTTCACCGCGACAGATCGTGCACGAGGCTGCACCATCGTGCCGTGGAGCACGCGGGGACCGCTCGTTCGCGCACGCTCCTCATCCTGCGAATGCACGGTGATGCGCTCTTATCCATCTGGATAATATTATGGTCGACGTGGACCAGCCTCTCAGCTGGGCTCCCACTGTAGCTGCTGCCGAAGTATCGTGCTCACGGTCGACCTCATCATCGCGTGAGAGCAGGTGTCACGGTCGTGTGTTTCTTGCTGGTCTGCTGTCCGAGACGCGGCGCATCGGCTTGTGTGCCCTGATCGATGGCGAATGTGTCAGCGACCAGTGGATATGGGATCGGCGGCGGGAACGAGAAGCTGATCCCCCTGTGCTCGTCCGCGGGGCTCGCTCGGGGAAGGCAGTGCGTGCCACAGTGAGAGGATCGCTTTTCTGATCGTTTCCGTGTCGACACCGGCCATGTACTGAAGCACCAATCCATCTAGCGCCGCAAAGATGAAGCGCACCTTCGACTGGTCGTGGGTGTCGATCCCGAAGCGCTCAAGGCTGAGAGCAATCACTTCCTGGTATCGGTTGTAGAGGCGTTTCACCGGTTCTGCGAACATCGGGTTGCGGCGAGCCTCGAGGATCATTTCGTATTGGAAGGACTGGATCTCGGAGTTGACGGTCAGCTCCTCCAAGAGTGTGTCGGCGAAGCTCTCCTGGCTGTCAACGCTGAAGAGGCCCGTTGTCTCGATGGACTGCTCGACGGCCCATTCGAGGGCTGCGGCCAAGAGGGAATCTCTTGTGCCGAAGTGATGTGCGACGAGCGAGTTGTTCACGCCGGCCCTCTCGGCGACCGCGCGAAACGTCAGTCCGCGAAGCCCCCGTTCAGCCGCCACTTTCACGGCCGACTGGATCAGGAGTTCACGGCCCTCGCCGTATGCCACAGATCTCGCCATCTCTTCATGTTAGTCGGGCAAGATCGCTACTTGCGCAACACCTAATCATCTGCTTAACTCAGATGAGGCTCGAAATAAGCAAATGCTTAGATAGCGCTTTCACTCAATGATGAGGAGAAGACATGACCCAGAACAACTTGTGATCCACGACACGGTCGATCGATCGAAGGAAGAGCCCTCTGAAGTCGGCATGGTCCACTGGATCCGAAAGCCAGGGAAGGGCTCGCGGGACGTGCTTTGTGCGGGTACTGGTTCATTACGCCCGCGCAGGCCCCTGGCCCGATGCGGATCGTGGTTCACGCCGATAAGACCATCCACATTATTGAGGGCCGCATAAGGGTGGAGCCGGACGACGGTGAGGCCTCGAACTCGCTGCGGGTTCCGCAGCACCTTCAACAAGGGCGCCGCGGCCGTCTGGATGATCTGAGAACCGACCGTTGAGTTCTTCGTCTACTCCTGAATGCACTCCGGGGCATCCAGGGTGCTGTCCAACACCAGAGCCACCCGATCCCTCTGGAAGAGGCCCTGCTGGGGGTGACCCGCGTGGGGGCGGCGGCAGTGGGCAAGGAAGACGAGCGAGGCACGTTGGAGGAAGGGAAGAAGGCAGACTTCATCATCCTCGATCGCGACCTCTTCGGAATCGACGAAAACGAGATCGGCGCCGCGCAGGTATCTCGGACGTTCGTCGATGGTAAATCTGTACACGTTCGAGAAGAGAGTTGATGACGATGAACACTTATGAGAATCTGCTGGCGGCGATATCGCCGGGCACCGGCGAGACCCGTGAGGTGCTCGACCCGGCCACCGGTGAGAAGATCGGGACCGCCCCGGTGCAGGACGTGGCCGACCTCGAAGCGGCGATCGACAAGGCCGACAACGCGCAGCCAGCGTGGGCGGCCCTCAGTGACGAGGTTCGCGCGGGATACCTGCACAAGGTCGCTGACGCGATCGAGGAGTCCGCAGAGGCGCTTGCCCAGCTGCTGTCGCGCGAGCAGGGCAAACCGTTGAACGGCCCGAACGCCCGCTTCGAGGTGGGCGCCTGCGCGATCTGGACCAGAGCCGCCGCCGATACCCCGATTCCGGTCGAGGTGCTCGTCGACGATGAGTCGAGCCGAGCCGAGATGCACTATCGGCCTATCGGCGTGGTCGGTGCCATCTCGCCGTGGAACTGGCCCATGATGATTGCGATCTGGCAGATCGCCCCGTCGCTGCGCATGGGCAACACCGTTGTGATCAAACCGGCAGAGACCACGACGTTGTCGGGGCTGGCCCTCGTGGCGGTGATGAATCAAGTGCTGCCGGATGGTGTGCTCAACATCGTCGCCGGCCCCGGTCGCACGGTCGGTGACGCGCTGACGAAGAGCCCGAAGGTGGGCAAGATCATGTTCACGGGTTCGACCGAAGTCGGCAAGCGGATCATCCATGCCAGCGCCGACAACGTCACCCGGCTCACCCTCGAGCTCGGCGGTAACGATGCAGGCATCGTGCTGCCGGACGCGGATGCCTCGCAGGTCGCAGAAGACCTGTTCTGGGGCGCATTCATCAACACCGGCCAGACGTGCGCAGCACTCAAGCGCCTGTACGTGCACGACTCGATCTACGACGAGGTCGTCGACAAACTCGTAGACTTCGCCAAGAACGTGCCCATGGGAGTCGGCTTGGACGAAGGGAACGTGCTCGGACCGCTGCAGAACAAAGGCCAGTTCGACATCGTCGATCGTCTCGTCGAGGCGGCGAAGGCATCCGGTGCCCGCGTTCGGCTCGGCGGTGACCCGGACCGTGACGCTCCCGGCTACTTCTACCCGACCACCATCGTCGCTGACATCGACCCGCACAGCGAGCTGGTCGTCGAAGAGCAGTTCGGCCCGGCGTTGCCGGTCGTCCGTTACACCGATGTGGATGAGGCAATCCGGCTGGCGAACGAGCTGGAGTTCGGTCTCGGCGCGTCGGTGTGGTCGTCTGACCGAGAGAGGGCGAAGCAGATCGCGGCCAGACTCGAAGCGGGAACTGTGTGGATCAACTCCCATGGTGGTCTGCATCCGATGGTTCCGTTCGGCGGCGCGAAGCAGTCCGGGTACGGCCGGGAGTTCGGCGTCGAAGGCCTGAAGGCCGTTGCCGTTCCTCAGGTGGTCAGCGGCTGATCCCGGTTCGGATCAAGAGCCGGAGCCTCTGCGCCGGTGCGACGTGCGTTCCTCTCCTTTAACGCCCGGGCCGTCCTTTCGTCGTGAGAGAACGGGAGTCTTGCGAAACCTCGTTGTGATGCCACAGGGAGGGGGAGCGCATGGGCGGCGCGGCGCCTTCAGACCGAGTCTGCCGTTGATCCCCGTTAAACGGTGTGGCAGGCCGGTCGAAAGACCAGCCTGCCACATCAGGCGACCGCCCGGTCGATCAGCCCCTCGTCATAGGAGAACGAGGTCGGCGTACTGACCGCCGACGCATTTTGAACGCGTGCGCGTCACGGGTCATACCGGTTCCGTCTCCTTCTGGGGCTCAGGGCGACGGCGTCGCGCTTCGCTGACGACGCCGATCGCGAAGACGACGGGAACCACGAGCAGAAGGGCCACGGCCGTGACGATCTCGCCGCCGATGAGCGACGTGAAGTTGGCCACGACTAACAACAGGACCATCGTGAGTGACAGGGCCGCGAGTGCGGGCGCGATCTGGGTCTGCCACACCTGCCGTTCGGCCTTGTGCCGCACGAAGTAGCTGACGACGGCAACGGAACTCAGCACATAGAGGGTGACGAGTGCCGCGACCGCGAGTCCGCTGAACCACGAGAACAACGTCAGCACGGGGTCGAGACCGGTGAGCGCGAATGGCCCGATGAGCACCACTGCCATGATCGTTTGAACCCATGCTGCAGTCGAGGGCGCCTTGTGCTTGTTCGTTCTTGCGAGGGTGCCCAGCAGGGAACCCTGCAATGAGAGTGAGTGTAGGTACCGGTTTATGCCGTTGTGGAAGGCGAGGATGCCGGCGAAGAGAGAGGTGACGAGAAGAATCCCGCCGACAAGACCAGACCAACCCCCGAGGATGTCGTCGAGCGCGGTGAAGATGAAGGCGGTGGAGTCACCGGATTCGACAGCCGAAGCTGCGGCCCCGACGGCGTTCGATGCGCCGTAGTACGACACGAACATCCAGGAGACGAACGAGAAGAGGGCGGCAATGACGGCGACAGACAGGTACGTCGCTCGTGCAACCGTCCGCTTCGGGTCCTTCGCCTCGCCCGAATAGATCGCGGTCGATTCGAACCCGAACATCGACGCCATGGCGAACATCAACGCGACGCCGGGTGCTCCGGCCATGATCGCCGACGGAGAGAAGCTGCTCGCAAAGTCGATTCCCTCTGGCCCACCCCCCGCGATGAGCACGCCGATCGCGAACGCGAGCAGGATGGCCACTTCGAGGCTGACGAGGATGGCGAGAACCCTGGCCCCCAGCTCGATGTTCAACGATCCCAGCAGCTGGACCAGCGCGATCGTGAGCAGAACCGGAATCCACCAGGGGGTGTGTATGCCGATGCCCGCCAGCAGGCCGGCGGCGGACGCGCCGAACAGGCCGTACATCGCCGCCTGGACTGTGCCGTACGCGAGAATCGCCAGCCAGGCCGCGCCCCCGCCTACCCGCCGGCCGATCCCTGCACTGATATAGGCATAGAATGCTCCGCCGGCGTCGATGCGACGCGACATCGCGATGAATCCGACGGCGAAGACGATGATGATGAGACCGATCACGAGATATGCGCCGGGGGCGCCCGGGCCGTTGCCCAGAAGGATCGTGAGGGGAAGCGCACCGGCGATGCCGGTGAGGGGCGCCTGTGCCGACAGCACGAAGAACAGGATGCCGAGCACCCCGATTGCTCCCTTGCGAAGGTCTGTCGAGTGGCCGGGCGGATTCGGCGCCGGTCGCCGTGAAGTTGAGGTGGTCATGCGAAATGTCCTTCAGCGGCAAGGTGGTGGGAGTCATCACGTGCGACAGATTCCGCCGTGCGTGCGGCAAGGACGCGCGCTGTGCGTGCGGCCGCAGTCAGGCCGCTCTCGATCGCGCCATCGATGAATCCACCCCAGCCGTCGGCGATATCCGATCCGGCGAAGTTCAGGCCGTCGTCGGCGGATTGAAGCTCCCGGAGCGAATTCGTGAGATACCCGGCACGATGCATCGGCCAGGTCTCACCGGAGTATTCGTCGGCCACCCAGTCGTGAGCGGCGATATCCACAACCACCGCGTCTGGCACGAGCCGGCGAAGCACGGCTTGAACGGACTCTCGGTCATCCGTATCGATCGCGTGTGCGTCTGGGCCGAAACCGATGACATAGGTGTGTTCGTCGTGAACGTACTCGGATTGGAAGAAGGTCAACGGCCAGCTGGCGTCGCCGAGCGCTACGAACGGGGCGTGCTCGCCCTCGATTCTGATCCAGACCTTGACGCCCAGCCCGAGCTGGCCCTCGCCTATCGCAGATGTCCGTGCGGGCGGCAACGGCGGATGGAAGGCTATTCGCCCGAGTGCATGGAGAGGAGCGGTGACGATCGCTGTGGCGGCGTTGATGGTGCGCCCGTCGGCCAAGGTGACCTTGACGGAGTCGTTGACATGAAGAACCTCCCGCACGTCTGCATTCAGAAGCAGGTCTGCCGTGGAGTGCTCTGCTATGTGTGACGCGAGGTTGCGCGTTCCCCCCTCGATCTTGTAGCTCGAACATGCCTCGAAGGTGACTGCCCAGTCCCCGTTGGCCAGGGCGACCCATCTCAGGGCCTGCGTCAGTGCCGCGTGCTCGAGACGTCCGTTGAAGTTCAGCGTCCAGAACGCGCTCAGCAGGGACCGTTCCTCGTCACTCAGGTCGAGCTCAACGATTCGGTCGGCCAGCGTCACCGTGTCGATGTTCGTGAGATCCGGGCCGGCGAACGGTGCGAACGGCTGCGGAAAACACGTGCGCGATTCTTCGGTGAGTATCCGGTTCGGACGATCCATGCGTTGGAACAGCTCGTCGGGGCTCCCGGAAACAGCTGCCTGTCCGTTCCACCAGAACGCGTGTTGGGGAATCGGGCTGGGTGCGACGCCCAAGCCGTAACGACGGAGCTCTGCCCAGACGTACGGCTGGGTCCAATGCACCCACGTGCCGCCCATTTCGAGATCGAGTCCCATTCTCGAATCGAGCCAGGTGCGCCCGCCGATTCGATCACGGCCTTCGACCACAATGACCTTGTGACCCCGGTGCGAGAGCTCCCGCGCCGCGACAAGGCCGGCGAATCCGGCTCCGACTACAAGAACGTCATACCGTGCGGATGGTTCAGTGACAGACCTCATGAGTACACGAAGAATTCGACGACGGGCTCATGGATCGTCCACCGCGTTGCGGTGCCCCGGTTGAGAGAGGCGCTCATTCCGGGCGTCAGGTCGTGGGTGACGCCGCCCTCGACCTCGATCGTGATGCGGCCTTCGACGATGTGGATGGTCTCGTCGGCTTCGCCGACCAGGTCGAACGGTTCCGGAGCCTCGTCGGGGCTCACAACCCAGTAGCCTGCGCCGATGTTGTCGCGGCCCCCGTCGCCGAAACGCCTGAGCCACTGGACTCGGCCGAGCTCGAAGCGTTCTAACTGACTTCGATCGAGACGAGTTGAAACGGCAAAGTTCGATTCCTCTGACATTGCTGTCCTCTCCTTTGAGGTTGATTGGCTGCACTGCTCGCGGACAAGCTAAGCAAGTGCTTAGTGTCTTGTCAAGACGTCTCCGTACCTGGCGAACGTACCCCGGTCGGCGTGATGGTGATCCTCATCGGAACCTCTAGTCGTTTTCTGCACACCTGTCCAGAAAGGGAGTAGATTTGTGCTGTGTCCGGTCTCAAGGTGTCAGGTCAGTTGCGTCAGTCGCTGCGTGATTCGACCGACCCTCGGCCCGCCCGCACCAGGGAGGCACTGCTTGCTGCTGTCGGCCGGCTGCATTCCCGCGGTGCTCGGGCCACGGTGACGGCGATCGTGCGTGAGGCGGGGGTGAGCCGCAGCAGTTTCTATGCCCATTTCGACGGTCTCGACGAGGTTGCGGGAGAGCTGATGCGGGCCGCGCTCGATGAGATGGCCGGGCTCTTTGAGAGAACCAAGGGTGTCGGCCGACAGCAGCGTGCGCACGCGATGCACACGACGCAACGTCGTCTCGTCGATCACATCGCGGAGCACCGCGAGCTGTACCTCAGTGCCCTGTGGCTGCCGAAGTCTCACGGCGGCGCACGCGTCGACGCGGTGCGCATCCTCGCGGACGCGATCCACGGTGTGCTGCTGCACGAATCGAACGTGCCAGCGGATGTCGATCCGCGACTTACCGCCCGTTATATCGCGGGGGCTGCGATGAGTCTGTTGGAGGCATGGGCGAGCGGTGAGGTCGAAGCGGATGCCGAGACCGTCATTCTTCACCTCACCCGGCTCATGCCGCTTTGGTTCTCCGGGCTCGAAGCAGACCCGGTCAGATGAAAGGAACGATAACGACATGGTTGCCATTACCGCCGCGGTGACCCGCGGCAAAGACGCCCCGTTCACCTTCGAGCAACTCGAGCTCGATGATCCGCGGCCCGACGAGCTGCTGGTCAAACTCACGTCGAGCGGCCTTTGCCACACCGACCTGGCCGTTCTCCACGGCCAGATGCCGACGCCGTTTCCGATCGTTCTCGGCCATGAGGGCGCCGGAATCGTGGAGCAGGTCGGCTCGTCGGTGACCGACTTCGCGGTCGGAGACCGTGTTGCGGTCTCCTTCGCCTCCTGCGGGCGCTGCGCGAATTGTCTGTTGGGAAAGGAAGCATACTGCGAGCAGGTGATGGCGTTGAACTTCGGCGGCAGCCGTGAAGACGGCTCCACCACGATCACTGATTCATCGGGCTCCGCCGTCCATGGCAGTTTCTTCGGTCAGTCCTCCTTCGCGACCCACGCGCTCGTCGCCTCTCGCAATGCGGTCAGGGTGCCCGATGGCATCGATCTTGATCTGACCGGCCCGCTCGGTTGCGGAATCCAGACCGGGGCTGGGGCGATCATCAACACCCTCCGCGCGGGCGCAGGATCGACAGTGGTCGTCTCCGGCACCGGCGCTGTCGGTCTTTCTGCCGTGATGGCTGCCCGAGCGGTGGGCGCGACGACGGTCATCGCCGTCGACGTGCTGCGGTCCCGGCTCGACACCGCGCTCGAGCTCGGTGCTACCCACGCCATCAACGGGAAGGAAGAAGACGTCGTCGCGCGTACCCAGGAGATCACCGGAGGGGGAGCGGACATCGCCTTCGACACCACAGGCATCGTCCCGGTGATCGTCAACGATCTGCGGGGATTGAAGGTGGGCGGTCGCATCGGACTGGTTGCTGCGAGCGGCCCCGAACCGGCGATCCCGGTCGCGGAGATGTTCGGCAAGACCGTGCACTCCCTGATCGAGGGAGATTCCGTGCCGCAGGTGTTCATCCCACAGCTCATCGCGCTCTACAAGGCGGGAGCCTTCCCTTTCGACAAGCTTGTGACGATGTATCCGTTCGCTGACATCGACCGCGCCATCGCAGACACACAGTCGGGTGCTGCTGTCAAAGCGGTGCTCGTCATGAACTGAGCAGCCGGCGGAACCGGTATGCGGCCGCGACGCTCTCCGTGAGCAACGTGACAGCTCCCCGCGGCGAGCCGGTTCTGTCTAGGTGTGGCGGTCACTCGTTTAGGCCCCGGCAATAGGCTGAGAGTACGGATCGCTCGACGCCGGGCGCGCATCAAGGGAGGATGACGAGATGAGGCCACTTCGATACTCGATCAATGTCACGCTCGACGGCTGCTGCCATCACGAGGCAGGGCTCCCGCCGGACGAGGAGTCGATGCGCTACTGGACCACTGAGATGGCACGAGCCGATGCCCTGCTCTTCGGCCGGGTGACCTACGAGATGATGGAGTCGGCGTGGCGGAAGCCGGCCACGGGCACATGGCCCGACTGGATGGGTGAGTGGGACATCCCATTCGCCGAGTCCATCGACCGGACAAAGAAGTACGTCGTGTCGAGCACGCTGAGCGGGGTCGACTGGAACGCCGAGCTGGTGCGAGGCGACGTGGGCCAAGCGGTTCAGCGGCTCAAGCAGGAGCCAGGCGAGGGCCTGTGGGTGGGCGGAGTGACGCTCCCGGTGGCGTTGGCAGATCTGGGACTGATCGACGAGTACGAGTTCGTTGTGCAGCCGGTCCTTGCCGGACACGGGCCGACGTTGCTCGCCGGTCTGCGCGAGCGCATCCAGCTTGAGCTCGTGGATCGCCAGGAGTTCCGGTCTGGAGCTGTTGCCCTGCGATATCGGCCCACGCGAGTTCCGGCCTGATGTGATTCGTCCTGGCACGGCGGGTTAAAATTGGTGGTCTGAGCTTGAAGCGCGCGCTCCCGCGACTCGCTTGACATGTGGTGCCGAGTGACATTCTGCTGAGTGGAGGCGTCAGCCTCTTCAGCGGCCGGGGCCGGCGATCTACACTTGGTCCTGCCAAGACACTGGACGCCGACGAACCATCGGAAGGCCCCGATGACCGCTCCCTCCACCACACTCATCGACTCGCCGCGCCGCATAGACCTCATCGGACTCGCGTTCGACGGGTATGCCCGCGAGGGCAACCAGACCATCGCCGCGGCGGCGTTGCGGCACGCTGGTCTCGCTGACCTCGCCTCCCCGTTTCCGCTCGCCGACCTCGGAGACCTGACACCGGCCAAGCAGACTGCCCAACGTGGACCAAGCGGCCTCCTCAACGAAGTCGCGGTCATCGACATCCAGGGCCAGCTAGCTTCGGTGGTTTCCGCCGCGCTGCGGGACGCGCGGTTTCCACTTGTGGTCGGAGGTGACTGCTCCGCGCTCGTCGGCGCAGTCCTCGGTGCCCGCGACGCGCTCGGTACTGTTGGCCTCCTCCACGTCGACGGACACGAAGACACCACACCGCTGGACGCTTCGGAAGACGGAGAGGCAGCCAACTCCGAGATCGGGCTGCTCTTGGGTCTGATTGCGCGCGGTGTGGACGGGCCCGTGACCGCCGGCCTTCCCGCGCTGGCCCGTGAATCGCTCGCGCTTCTGGGGCAGCGCGACGATGAGTGGCGGCGCGAGCTGAACGTCGGCACTCTCGCCGACCTCGGGGTATGGAAGCGAAACGCTGCCGAGACTGTCTCCGCTCCCTCGGCATCGGGCCGGGCCGCTGTCGCGCACCTGCAGAAATCGGCCCCGGGGTGGTGGCTGCACATCGACGTGGATGTGCTCGACCCAGAGGAGTTTCCGGCGCAGGGGATCGCGGGTTATCCCGACGAACCTGGCGGGCTCTCACGCACACAGCTCACCGAACTTGTGACCTCCGCCGTGGCCGAGCCCGGCTGCGTGGGCGCGAGCATCGCGATCTACGACCCCGACCAGGATGCAGACGGCTCGGGCGCACGGTACGTCATCGAGCTCGCGGCCGCCATGCTGCGCACGCTTCCCCGCACCGCTATGCCATCGCCCGTCGTCTGACCATCATGCTCTACCCGGAGGGCAATGAGTTCTGTCCGGTGAGCCGGCTGAAAAGTCCCGGTCCCCTTGTTCATTCGGCGGTTCTTGGCTGTGTCGAACGCCAGGCAGATCGGAGCGATTCGAGATGTGAGCCTCGCCATCGATCGTGCTCGCGATCGCTCATCGTGAATGTCACGGGCCTGCCTGGTTCGGAAGCCTGGCTACAATTCGGACATGACACGGACGAATCCGATCCGGCAGGGGAACCAAGCCTCCGACGAGCTCGGTCCCGGCGTGCTCGTCTTACTGTGGCTGTTCATCACCGCCGGACTCGTCGTACCGGCAATCTTCGTGTTCCATCTTGTGACCGGGAACGCGGAGGATGCGGGTGACTGGGCGCCGGGTTCGATCGTCGGCGTTCTGGTCGCTCTGCTCCTGTTAGCCGGGATGCGCTCATCGGCTCGCGACACGCGACAGCTCCGCGCCGGGGGCGTGCCCGGAACCGCCACAGTGCTCTCCGTGGAGCCGTTGGAGGACGGATACTCCGCAATCCTGCGGATCCGCGTCGACGGCCTCGAACCATTCGAGGCACGCGCCCGCTCCGGCGGGTGGAGTCGTATGAACGTCGGTGAGACCGTCGAGGTGCTTGTCGACCCCTCGGACCTGCTGTTCACCATCGTCGATCGCTGACCCGCGTTAGCGCCGCGCCCTCCCTGATGCCCGGCTGAAGCGCGGGTCACTGAAGCGGTTCTCGCCGCCGACGGACGACACCCGGTGCGCGGGCCGATCGGCTACCTCAACACCCTGCACCGCGACGAGCTCGGCCGCGAAGTCCGCTCGATGTACGAGCGGTGCGATGACCAGAACAAGCGCCTCGCAAGTCAAACCTTCTTCACCCGCATCTACCTCAACGAAGGCGGCACCCTCACCGCCGGCACCGCAGCACCCTTCACCACAATCCTCGACGAGGACACCAACCAGTAGGCCATCGCCTGGGCCGAACAGCAGGTCGCCGGCAACGGAGAGAGCGATGCTGCAACCCAGGACCTGTACTTCAGGCGTGGGTTGCAACATCGCTCATCGGGTGCGGGAGAAGGGACTTGAACCCTCACGCTCGAAAGCACAGGAACCTAAATCCTGCGTGTCTGCCAATTTCACCACTCCCGCCGGCGTCACTCATTCTAGGCCGGTGCTCACCCCTCGAATGAGGGATCGCCCGGCGGGGGAGTCGTCTGCGAGGTGCCGAGGGCGAACGCGCCACGCTGGACAGGGTGTGTGTTCGCCTGCTGCCCCGGCAAGGGAAGGAACGCTGAATGCTCAAATGCATAATGAAGAAATAGGGGATAGAACGACGGGTCAATCGCATCCCGATCATCGCCCGGCGCGGACTGGCTGCGCACCCCGGCAGCCCGGCGGGGCGGCGGACTGTTGATGATCGTCGGCGAGACGTAGGACTGGGACGGGACGGATGTCGTCGCCTCGTACCGACAATCCGTGGCGGGGTTCCCGTGACGCGTGCGTTCGCGGTCTGGGCGCTGATCGGGCCGCCGGCACCGGACCGAGACGTCTAACTGGTTCAGCGCGACTCGGCGCGTTCCTTGAGTGCGGCGTTCATCGCGGCGAACTCTGGCAGTGTTTCTGCGTCGAGCCAGCCGGCCATGAACGGGATGAGGATGCCGCGGAAGCGTTCGTCCTGGGTGAGGCGCGTCCCGCCGCCGGGGAGCTCCTCGAGGGTGAACCGGTGCTCGCCGTCGAAGAGTCCGACGACGACGAGATGACCCTTCCAGCGGAGTTCGGCGGCGGGCGTCGCGGCGAGAACCGTCGGCGTGACGTCGAATCCGTCGTCGGCGGTGCGGAAGCCCAGCGTCTCTCCGACCTCCGGTACCCCCCGCATCCCGAGCAGCGACGGGTTCCACTCCGGGTAGGCCGCGAAGTCGGTGAGCACGTCCCAGACGGTACTCGGTGGAGCGTCGATGTCGATGGACGAACTGAGCACGTGCGGATGCGCGCGCTGCACGAGGGCGGCGCCGACGATGGCGACGAGCGCCGCGCCGATGGTGATCAGGACGACGCGGCGGCGTCGGGGACGGGGGGTCATGGATGATCTCCTCGGGTCGGGATGGTGCGCAGCACCGTATCCACAAGCGACATGGCGTATGCGTCGTCGAGTACCGCGTCCGTGACGACGACGCGGTAGTAGAGGGGGCCGATGAATAGATCGAGCAAGAGGTCGGTGTCGACGCTTTCGTCCGGATCGAGTGCGGCGCGGAACGCCGCGGCGGCCGCGTCGCGTCGCGCGCCCCACAGCGCGGTGACGCGCTTCCGCAATCCGGGATCCCGGGCGGCCGCAGCAGCCAGCTCCGCGACCACCCGACGCATCGGCGCGGGATCCAGAGCCCGCGCCAGCGCCACGACGAGCCCGGTCACGCGGGTCCGCAGGTCGCCCTCGATCACGAGCGGGAGTTCGGCCTGCCACGACTCGAGAAGGGTCGCCATGAGGTGCTCGGTCGTGGGGAACCGCCGGTACACCGTCGTCTTCGCCACACCCGCTTCGGTCGCCACGCGCTCGATCGTCAGCGCCTCGTAGCCTTCTGCGAAGAGCAGTTCGTCGGCGGCCGCGAGGATGGCCGCGTCGGCGGCAGGGTCTCTAGGTCGCGGCACGGTAGTAACGCTACACGAGTATCGTAATTTCCCGTCGCCTCCAGTGCGGCTGCGTCGGGTTATTGGACCCGCTCGGTTGAGGCGCTCGACACGTCCTCGCGTGCGGCCGACGTCGAACTGGACAGCCGGGACGACCTTGACCGTCCCAACCCTGTCCGTCACCCCGCGGATCAGGGTGCGGGGCCCGGGTCGTTAAACTCGACGGGTCGCCCCAGGGTGGTCGGGACCGGCCGGGCTTGGTTCAAGCGCGGTCGCCGTCATCGCGTCGTGGATGCGCGAGGACGGGGTACGAAGCGAGTCCAGCCATGCCGATAACGGCGAACACGCCGACGATGACCCAGGTCTGAGTCACGATCCCGACGACGACGAACGTCACAGCGATCACAGCGGTGAAGACCGACGCGATTCGGTACAGATTTCGGTGCGTTTCGACGGACATTGTGAGCACCTCCTCGTCCACGAGCCTATGAAGCCGCGATGCGCTTCCGCATCCGCCGCAGGGGGAAATGACCTAGCGTGGTGGGGAGTCGATTCGCATGAGTCCGCCGTCCTCCGCGCAACTCCCCGAGCGCCGCCAGTCGAGGAGCAGCCAGCCTGCAGCACTGGAGCGCCCCCCATAGCCCGGCACTGTCACGCTCGCTTCGCGTCCGACCGAAAACGATCGTTTGCGGACTCGTTCAGCGGCTACGCCGAACCGGCCGTCATAAACGGTGGCCGGTTCAATACTCGGTTACGGGCCGATCGCTTTCGGACATGTCTTTGGGCGTGGAGCACGACCAGCTTGTGCAGCTACAGGGGTCCGAGAACATCGCGCACAGCGTCGTGCAGTTCGAGGCTTTCGAGTACACGCAGGAGCTGTCGTTCCTCGTAGAGGAAGTGAGTCTCCATCACCGCGGCAACTCCGTCGAGGTGCATAGACAGTTCTGCCGCGGACGCTGACCGATTGACGGCCGCGCTGAGTTCTCCGAGGAGATGGGCAATCATCGAGTGGTCTTGTTCGAGGGACCGCAGCAGGGGAGCTAGGTGAGGATGCGCGGCCTCGATCGCAGGGAACAGGGCGCGGTCTTCGCCGCGATGGTGTCCATCGAGTGCCGCGCAGAATCCGTGGCAGTACAGCAGTAGATCACGCGTCGCGTCTTCGGATAGGCCGCCGTCGCTTACGGCTGTTTGTGCGACAGCCAGTGCGTCGCGCAGCCGTTGGTGCACGCGGCGTAGTTCGTTGCTCCAGGCAATCAGCCTGGTCGTCTCGCGCTCAGTCACGCGACGACGAAGGGAGCGATGAGAGCATCGTCAGTCCTTCGGGTCCGACGCCTCCATGCCTGACACAAACTGCCACCGGCACGCGACGCTGCACCCATGTTAGTTGTAAATTTCCGCAACTGGCCGCACCTGATCGATATCGGCAGACCGGTATCATCGCAGTTCTAGAATCAGTTCTCCACAACTAGACGATCGTTTCGACGTTCAAGAGTTGCGTCGTCGCTACCGCTTGGCGATGCACCTCGGCCAGCGCGAGACGCTCGGGATCGTCCATGTAAGCGCGCAGTGCGGATTCATCGGGCAGGTGGATGACCTGCACTTCACGTGGTCCGACGCCGTTATCGACGCGGCGAACCCTGCTCACGACGTCGCCGCCGTGCTTCGGGACAAGTGCGAGCACGCTGTTCTCATATTCAGTCAGCGCGCGTTCCTGCCCCTCCGACGCCCAGAGCAGAACACAAAGTTTCAAAGTCATGTGGGCACCTTGCCGACTGGGCAAGCGACCCTTGTGGTGTGTGTTCGAGTCGATCCGTGCCGTCGGGAGAGGGTATGGATCGGCCGTCGCCTGTGTGCTTGTGGATAACTTTCACGGGCGTCGGCGGAAATGTGCATGATCGAATGCATGACCTCGGCCACCGACATCATCACGGAGCGGGTTCGTGAGCGGGTGCGCCGTGAGGGTGTCGATATCGCCGAGAGAGGCCGAGCCGACCGGCTCGTGCACGAAGAGCTCCGGCGTTACAGCGAACGCGCGCTCGGCGGTGCGCTCCCGCTCGTGGCAGACGAGGCCCAGGCGCGGAGCGCGATCGTCGCGACGCTGACCGGGTTCGGTGCGTTGCAGCCCTACCTCGACGATCCGTCGATCGAAGAGGTGTGGGTGAATGCGCCGGATAGGATCTTCGTCGCTCGAAACGGGATCGCTGAGCTCACGCCGACGGTTCTCACCGAGGAGGGGGTGCGTGACCTCGTCGAGCGGATGCTGCAGAGCACCGGTCGCCGCGTCGACCTCAGCTCGCCGTTCGTGGATGCGTCTCTGCCGGATGGCAGTCGTCTGCACGTGGTCATCCCAGACGTGACTCGCAGGTACTTCGCCGTGAACATCCGCAAATTCAGTCGTCGGGCACGCGACCTGGTGCAGTTGGTCAAGCTCGGCTCCCTGCCGCCCGGTGCGGCAGAGTACCTGCGTGCGTCGATGCTCGCCGGCCTCAACATCCTGGTGTCCGGCGCAACACACGCGGGCAAAACCACGATGCTGGGCGCCCTGCTGTCGATGGCCAGGCCAGATGAACGCATCGTGACCGTTGAAGAGACGTTTGAGCTCGACCTCGCCGCGCAGGATGTCGTCGCGATGCAGTGCAGACAGCCGAGCCTCGAGGGCACGGGCGAGATCACCCTGAGACGCCTGATCAAGGAAGCACTGCGCATGCGCCCCGACAGGTTGATCGTCGGCGAGGTGCGTGAGGCAGAGAGTCTCGACCTGTTGATCGCGCTGAACAGCGGGCTCCCGGGGATGTGTTCGATACACGCCAACTCCGCTCGCGACGCCCTCGTCAAACTCTCGACCCTGCCACTGCTCGCCGGCCGCAATATCGACTCGGCATTCGTGCAACCGACCGTGGCGACGAGCATCGATCTGGTTGTGCACTGCGAGATCGACAGCGACGGTCGCAGACGGGTTGCCGAAGTGCTGGCGCCGACGGGTGCGATTCGGGGCGGCATCATCGAGGCGACGGCGCTGTTCGAGCTGGTCGGTGATCAGCTTCGGGCGACCGGTGCTCGGCCGGCCAGAAGAGAGAAGTTCCGGCGTGCCGGCATCGATCCGGACATTCTCATCGAGCGGGCATCGGCATGACCTGGGTGCTCGGATGTCTTCTCGCGGCCGGTGCGCTGCTGACCGTTGCTCCGTGGCTGTGGCCGAGGGGTCGTGCGACCGTCACAGCGTCATCGGGGCGACGGAGGCCGCTCGCCGAGAAGCTCGCCCGGGCCGGCTTCGCCCGGGTTCCCGTCGCCATGTTCGTCGTTGTGTCGGTGCTGGTGGCGGCCGTCGCCGGTGCCGTGGCACTCGCGACCCTCGGCGTCGTCGCCGTTGCCGTGGCGGCTGCGTGCTTCGGTGCGGTCGCGCCCTATGCCGCCGTGACCTGGCGAGAGAACCAGCGCCGCTCCGTGCACGACGCCCTGTGGCCTGACGTGCTCGACCATCTGGTCTCCGCCGTGCGGTCCGGTGTCGCGCTCCCGGATGCCGTTGCAAGCCTCGGGCGATCCGGACCGGCGGCACTTCGGCCGGAGTTCGCCGAGTTCGAGCGGGACTACCGCCTCACGGGTTCTTTCACCGACAGCCTGGACAGGCTCAAAGGCGCACTCGCCGACCCCGTGCCCGATCGCATCATCGAAACCGTCCGGATGGCCCGGGAGGTGGGCGGAACCGATCTCACCGGCATCCTTCGCAATCTCGCCGCGTATCTGCGAGAAGACAGCGCCATACGTTCCGAGGTGTCTGCGCGGCAGTCCTGGGTGCGCAATGCTGCGAAGCTCGGTGCAGCTGCTCCGTGGATAGTTCTGCTGCTGCTCTCGACTCGGCCCGAGGCACAGCTCGCCTACAACTCGGCGGGCGGGACAGCGCTCATCCTCGTCGGCGCGGCCGTGTCGATGATCGCCTATCGTCTGATGGTCTCGATCGGCCGGCTGCCTCGTGAGAAGCGGTGGTTCGGATGAATCCGATGTCGGCATGGGCGATAGCGCTCGGGATCTCGCTCGGCTTGGGGCTCTGGAGCATCGCGGCAACACTGCCGCGGTTGTCTGGCCCGTCACTCGCAGACCGTGTGGCGCCGTACATCGTCGATGTGTCTGAGCACGCTCGTGTGCACACCGACCGGCGCCGCAGCGATCCGCTCCCGATCCTCGGGGCGATGTTCGCGCCGCTCGCCGCTCGCCTGGTGGCGGGGCTCTCGGTGTTCGCGGGCGGCAATGCAGGTGTCCAGCGCCGCATCGACCAAGCCAGGCTCGATCTGACCGTTGCCCAGTTCCGATATGAACAGCTGCTCGTTGTGCTCGTCGCAGGCGGTATCGGCGCCGCAGTCTCGGCTGCCGCCCTGGCGAACGCGACGCTCCCGGCAGCGGTGGCGCTGTTGCTTCCGCTGCTGTTCGGCATCAGCGGTGCCATTGCCAGGGACGTCCTCTTGCAACGCCGGGCGCGAGCGCGGGCATCGCGGATCACAGAGGAGCTCCCGACAGTCCTCGAGTTCCTGAGTCTGACATTGTCGGCGGGCGAGGGGATCCTCGATTCGCTCAAACGGGTGGCCCGTGTCGGCACAGGGGAGCTCAGCGCGGAGTTCCGGCGTGTGGTCGACGACGTCGCCACCGGAGTGCCGCTGGCGACAGCGCTCTCAGGATGTTCGCGACGCGTCGACGTTCCCGCTCTCGGCAGGGCGATCGAACAGTTGAGCGTCGCCCTGGAACGAGGGGCTCCACTGGCAGACGTGCTGAGGGCGCAGGCGCAGGACGCTCGCTCAGAGTCGAAGCGGATGCTGCTCGAAAGCGCGGGCAGAAAAGAGGTCGCCATGCTCGTTCCGCTGGTCTTCTTCATCCTTCCGCTCAGTGTCGCATTCGCGATCTACCCCGGCGTCTTCGTTCTGCAGGCGGGGTTCTGACCCACGCCGACACGAGCACCCCGACACGAGCACCCCCAGACAACATCGAAACGAACCACGACGAGCAGAAGCACGACGAAGGAGACTGATGATGACCAGACACAGGAGTGCGACGGCGATCTGGCTGGAGCGTGCGCGGGACGACCGTGGAGATGTTCCCGGGTGGGTTCTGATCACGCTGATGACCGCGGGGCTCGTCATCGTGATCTGGGCCCTCGCCGGCCCTGCTCTCAGCCAGATCTTCGAGCAGGCGATCAGCAGAGTCTCGGGCTTCTAGGAACGACCACCGTGCTCCAGAAGCCCCTGGTGTGGCGAGATGACGAGGGATCAGCGGTCGTCGAGTTCACCTTCGTCGCTGTGCTTCTCAGCGTGCTGACCCTCGCCGTGATCCAGCTCGCCCTCGGATTGCACGTGCGCAATACCGTTCTCGACGCTGCCGCTGAGGGGGCGCGTCACGCAGCGCTCGCCGACAACACACTGGCGGATGGGGCGGCTCGCACAAGAGAGCTGATCAGCACCGCGATCGGGCCGTCCTATGCGACGCAGGTGACCGCGCGAAACGGCGACTTTCTCGGGCACCCGAGCACCGAGATCACCGTGTCGACGACGCTGCCGCTGATCGGGCTGATCGGTATCGCCGACGGGCTGGAGGTGTCCGGTCATGCAGCGCTCGAGACCGCCGAGGAGTGAGGGAGCACGTAAGCGGATGACCGTGACGAGACTCTCGGCGGACGACGGGTCGTCGTCACTCGAGTTCATCACCGCCGGCCTGATTCTTCTTGTTCCGCTTGTGTATCTCGTGCTCGCGTTGAGTGCGCTGCAGGGCGGAACCCTGGCCGCTGAAGGTGCAGCCCGGCAGGCTGCACGCGTGTATGTGCAGGCGGGGACCGAAGAGGCAGCCCAGCAGCGCGCAGAGGTCGCCGTGGCGATTGCGCTCGGCGACTACGGGATCGACGCTGAAGACGCGCGAATCGCCATCAGCTGTGCGGGCGGCGACACGTGCCTCACTCGCTCCGGTTTCGTCACGATCACGGTGCGGGTCGACGTCGGCATGCCTCTTGTGCCGAGCGTTCTCGACCTCTCAGAGGCGGCTCGGGTTCCCGTGCAAGCGCAGTCCACACAGCAGGTCTCCCGATTCTGGAGAGAGGGATGACGACATGACTCTCACAGACGAACGCGGTTCGTCCCTGATCCTGACGATCTTCTACGGCGCGCTCGCGCTGGTGATCATCCTCGTCGTCGCCGCCTCGACCTCGCTCTATCTCGAGCGCAAGCGACTGCTGGCGCTCGCCGATGCCGCAGCACTTGTCGGGGCAGAGGCCTTCGACCTGTCGACCGCGACGTTCGACGGCGACAAACCGTCGGTCACCCTCGAATCGTCAGACGTCCACACCGCCGTCACCACATTCCTCGACGATTACCCGGCAGCCCAGCTCGACAATCTGCGGTTGGAAGAGGCCGGGTCGATCGACGGCAAGAGTGCGAGCGTCACCCTGTCGAGCGCATGGATGCCGCCGGTGCTGACCCTTTTCGTGCCGGACGGCATCCGTCTTGACGCCTCGAGCGTGGCGAGGTCTGTGTTCGACTGACGGGCACAGCTCCCCGATCGCAGTCGAGGCCTCGTCAGACGCCTGCTTCCGGGGCATCGTCAACACTCGGCCGCCGGCGCGGGTGCGGCACATAGCGTGGAACGTTGCGGGCGAGCAGCCAGGCGCCGAGGAACCCGACGATGCCGAGTGCTCCGGCGGCGAATGACACCGACACCGCCGCCGTGATGCCCGCGAGCGCGAGCGGGGCTACCGCCGAGCCAGAGTCGACGGTGAACCGCCACGCACCGAGGAATGCAGCGGGGGAGCGCTGAGGGGCGAGATCGGCCCCGAGCGTCATGATGATTCCGGAACTCAGTCCGTTCGCCACGGACAGCACACCCGCCGCAACGATGAACCAGACAACGGCACTGGGCAGATCGTGGGTGAAGGCCAGCAGGAGCATGCCGGAACCGAGCCCGAGCATCGAGGGGATGGCCGCCCAGAGTCGGCCGAATCGGTCCATCACCTGTCCGCTCACATAGAACAGTGCGAAGTCGACGGCGCCGGCCAACCCGATGATGAGGGCGGTGTTCGCCTCGCTGACCCCGATGCTCACCGCCCAGAGCGGCAGGAGCACCGTTCGCGTCGCCCGCATCGCAGAGATCAGGCTGGCACCGCTGCCGACACGCACGAGTGCGCCGCGGTTGTTCCAGACCGTGCGGAGCAAGCCGTGCGCCTCGTCGGCCGCGAAACGCTCGCCCCCTGAGGGCTCTGCGCGGCCCCGCTGTCGCCCGCCGGCGCCGAAGGCCGCTTCGGGGTTGCGCAGCAGAATCAGCACGAGCACAGCGGCGAGGGTGAACGCGATCATGATGCCATAAACGGACTCCGTTGTGCCCGTCAGATGTATCAGCGGGGCCGCGAGCAGCGGGCCGATGAACATCCCCGCCCTGAACACACCGCCCAGTGTCGACAGGGCCCGCGCGCGGTACTGAATCGGCACATACGTTGTCATAAAGGCGTGACGCGCCAGCGAGAAGACCGCCGTCGCGATTCCCAGGATGAGGATGGCGACGCCGAGCACCCAAGGCGACCACGAGAGCCACGCGAGAACGACCGCGCCGACGGCGGCGAACGCGGCGCCGATCATCGCCGCGCGTTCGCCGACGACCCCGACGAGCCATCCGCTGGGGATGTCGCCGATCAGCTGACCGACGGTCAGCATGGCGGCGATGACCCCCGCTATCGCGAGAGTGGCGCCGAGGTTCGTGGCGACGCCGGGGATGAGGGGGATCAGGGCGCCTTCGCCGACCGAGAAGAGGAGCGTCGGCAGGTATGCCCAGGCGGCGACAGCGCGCATGCTGAAAGAAGGCTCGGCACTGGTCATGGTGATTCACCAGCTTACGCAGATGTCGAAATCACCCGGTGCAGGTTTCGGGCAGGCGGTGCCGGGTAGGCTGATGCCGACATGTTAGATCTTGACCTCAGCGACCAGATCCGGGCACTCCGCGCCACGTTCAGCGATATCCGGCAGGTGATCGACCTCGATCGTCTGCGTGCAGACATCGCCGAACTCAGCGAGCAGGCAGGCACCCCCGACCTCTGGGACGACACCGAACACGCCCAGAAGATCACGAGCGCACTCAGCCACCGGCAGTCCGAGCTCGAACGCGTCAACAGCATCGAATCGAGGCTCGACGACCTCGAGGTGCTGATCGAACTCGCGAACGAGGCGGGCGACGAAGAATCGGCGGCCGAAGCCCGTGCCGAATTGACCGCCCTGCAGAAGATCATGGGCGATCTCGAAGTGCAGACGCTGCTCAACGGCGAATACGACGCGCTTCCGGCCGTCGTCACGATCCGAGCGGGCGCCGGTGGTGTCGACGCGGCGGACTTCGCCGAGATGCTGATGCGTATGTACCTGCGCTGGGCCGAGCAGCACAAGTATCCGGCCACGGTGCTCGACACGAGCTATGCCGAAGAGGCGGGGGTCAAATCGGCGACCTTCGAGATCGATGCTCCCTATGCGTTCGGCACCCTCAGCGTTGAGGCGGGAACACATCGCCTGGTGCGAATGAGCCCGTTCAACTCGGCCGGCAAACGGCAGACGAGCTTCGCCGCCGTCGAGGTCGTTCCGCTGATGGCAGAGGCGGCCGAGATCGAGATCCCCGACACAGACATCCGCGTGGATGTCTACAGGTCGAGCGGCCCCGGCGGGCAGTCGGTGAACACCACCGACTCCGCTGTGCGCATCACGCACCTGCCGACGGGGACTGTGGTCAGCTGCCAGAACGAGAAGAGCCAGATCCAGAACCGGGCCGCGGCCATGCGTGTGCTCAAGTCGCGCCTGCTGCTGCTGCAGAACGAGCAGGAGGCGGCGAAGAAGAAAGAGCTCGCCGGCAACATCACCGCGAGCTGGGGCGACCAGATGCGGTCATACGTTCTCGCGCCGTACCAGATGGTCAAAGACCTGCGCACGGACTACGAAGTGAACAACCCGCAGCATGTCTTCGACGGTGACCTCGACGGGTTCATCTCTGCGGGCATTCGCTGGCGCAAGCAGGGCGACGATTGACGATCGAGCCGCAGGCTGAGGGCTCGCATGCGTTTAGGCGTGTCTGACGGGCAATCGGGGTGCGGGTGCTTAGGCTCAACTCGTCATGATTCGATTTGAGAACGTCACGAAGAAATATCCGGGCACCAAACGCCCCGCGATCGACAGTATGAACCTCGAGGTCGCCCGGGGCGAGTTCGTGTTTCTCGTCGGAGCATCCGGTTCGGGAAAGTCGAGCTGCCTGAGGCTGATCCTCAAAGAGGAACGCCCGACGAAGGGCACCATTCACGTGCTCGGAAACGATCTCGGCACGATCTCGAACCGCAAGATCCCCTATTTCAGGCGCAACCTCGGCGTTGTGTTCCAGGACTTCAGGTTGCTTCCGAACAAAACGGTCTTTCAGAACGTCGCGTTCTCCCTTCAGGTGATCGGCAAGTCGCGCGGGTTCGTGCAAGAGGCCGTTCCGGATGTTCTGACGATGGTCGGTCTCGACGGCAAGGCCGAGCGTCTGCCCCACGAGCTTTCGGGTGGTGAGCAGCAGCGTGTCGCCATTGCGCGCGCCGTGGTGAACAAACCGCAGGTGCTGCTGGCCGACGAGCCCACCGGAAACCTCGACCCCGCGACGAGCGCAGGCATCATGCAGCTGCTCGAGCGGATCAACGCGGGCGGCACCACCGTTCTGATGGCCACGCACGAGGCCGGCATCGTCGACAAGATGCAGCGTCGTGTGATCGAGCTCGTCGACGGCCAGGTGGTTCGCGATGAACGTGAGGGCGGGTACGGCGACACTGGGATCGTTCCAGAGCTCGGGCCTGCTCTCGTGAGAGGGCAGTCGGCCAAGCGCGCACGCGACGATGTCGCGGCCGCTGCGGCAGAGGCTGATGCGCAGACCCAGTCGATCCCGCGCCAGGCGGGTGCCGTCCCCCGGGACTCACGCTCACACGCGGCGCCGATGCGAGAGGCGGCACGCAATGCGTACGCGGATCCCTCGGCGAACGACGTTGAGCGCCCATCGGATGCAGCCGGGCAGCACACGGGTGAGGCAGGGCTGCAGGGTCAGGCAGCTCCGATTCAGGACGATACGGGATCGATCTCGATTCCCCGTACGCGTTCCCACGACGATGCCTATGAGCATCTGACCCTCGCCGAGCGCCTCGGACTACGCTCGGGCGCCTCGTCAGACGATGACGAGCAGAGCATCGGACCGGTCAAATGAGGCTCGGACTGATCTGGCAAGAGGCTTTCACCGGCCTCAGGCGCAATGTCTCGATGGTGATCTCGGTGATTCTCGTGACGTTCATCTCGCTGACCTTCGTCGGGACCGCCGCGCTGCTGCAGATGCAGATCGGAGAGATGAAGAACTACTGGTATGACCGGGCGCAGGTGGCGATCTATCTCTGCACCCCGGATTCCACGGCGGAGACCTGCACCGGTGGCGAGGCGACGGAAGACCAGAAGACCGGGGTGCAGGCTCAGCTCGACTCACCCGCGTTGGCGCCGTTCGTCGAGAAGTACTACTTCGAAGACCACCAGCAGGCCTATGACAACTTTCAGGCACAGTTCGCCGACAACGAACTGGCGCAGCTCGTCACCCCCGAGCAGTTGAACGAGACGTTCTGGGTCAATCTCGTTGACCCCTCACAGTCCGACGTCATCGTCGAAGCCTTCTCTGGAACTGCCGGCATCGAAGAGGTGACCGATCAACGGCAGTACCTCGACGCCATTTTCCAGGTGCTCAATGTGGGCAGTTACACGGCCATCGGAATCGCAGCCCTGATGCTCATCGCCGCCGTGCTGCTGATCGCCACGACCATCCGGCTCTCGGCGTATTCGCGCCGCAAAGAGATCGGCATCATGCGCCTTGTCGGCGCCTCCAACCGGTTCATCCAGACGCCGTTCATCCTCGAGGGCGTCTTCGCCGCACTCATCGGCTCGCTTTTCGCCGGTGGAGCCGTGGTGGCGATCGTGCACTTCTTCGTGCAGGGATACCTGGCACCGCGGATGCTCTTCGTCAATTTCGTCACGCTGCAGAGCGCATTCATCGTTGTGCCGCTGTTGATCATCGTCGGAATGGCGCTTGCGGCGCTGTCTGCCAATTTCGCCATCAAGAGATACTTGCGCATCTGACGCCGGTTGTGCTGTTGGGGCTGCCCGGCGTTAGAATGATGGGCTGCTCGGCAGAACGAATTCTGCCTGCACGCATCCGTCGACACCAACAGGAGTGAGTTCGTGCCAAAAGAACGTGGTCAGAAGGTCGTGGCCACCAATCGCAGGGCGAGGCACGACTATCTCATCGAGGACACCTACGAGGCCGGCCTCGTTCTGAGCGGAACCGAGGTGAAGTCGCTTCGCGAGGGTCGTGCGTCGCTCGTCGACGGCTACGCGTATATCGACGGGGGAGAAGCCTGGCTCGACGCCGTGCACATCCCGGAGTACAACCAGGGCACCTGGAACAACCATCCGCCCCGCCGCAAGCGCAAGCTGCTGCTGCACAAGCAGGAGATCCTGAAGATCAGCCACAAGGTCGCCCCCGGCGGTTACACGATCGTTCCCCTGAAGCTCTATTTCAGCGATGGTCGCGCCAAGGTCGAGATCGCTGTCGCCAAGGGCAAGCGCGAATATGACAAGCGACAGGCCCTGCGTGAGAAGCAGGACACCCGAGAGGCCCAACGCGCGATGTCGACCCGGAATAGAATGGGCGAGTAAGTCGTTTCGTAGAGTGCGCAGGTTTGCCGACCGATGCATCGGACGTTATACTGAAAAGCTGCGTTGAATCTCTTGATCGCAGTGTATTGACAACTCAACAGCGTGTGACAACGGCCCGTTCTGTTCGCATCGTCGAACAGCGCGACGCATGGGGATGATCGGTTTCGACATTGCCTGCGAAACTGCGAGAAGCGGGTCGAGGATTCAGGGTTATCTCGTTAACGATCTCTGAAAAACAATAAGTGCCAATTCAAAACGCACTGACTTCGCCCTCGCTGCGTAAGCGAGCTCGATAGTCCGTCAGACCGTGGGTGTCTCCGACACGGATTCTGGCGTCATTTAGGGGGCTTGCTGTGCACTGACGTCTGAGCGGTGCACGGGACTCGAACTCGGACTGGGCCTGTCGACCTAGGTGCCTGTGGCAAAGGTCGGGGCCGAGCAGAACGCTTGCACAGGCTACACCCGTAGAAGGCGCAGAATCACAGCAGTGGACGGGGGTTCAATTCCCCCCATCTCCACCATCGGCCGTTGTCACACGTTGCGTCAGCACCCGCAGGACCTGCTCGTGCAGGATGCCGTTGGTCGCCAGCGCGCTCCGCTCGGCGATGCTGTCGGTGCCGTCGATGGCCGTGAGCCGCCCTCCGGCCTCTTCGAGGATGACGGCGAACGGCGCGATGTCATATTCCTTGACGCCGAACTCACCGGCTATGTCGATGAGGCCTTCGGCGAGCAGGCCGTATGCCCACATGTCGCCGTAGGCGCGGTCACGCCATACGCTGCGCGTGAGGGTGATGAGTTGATCGAGGTAACCGGCGTCGTCCCACTGGGCGATGCTCTGGAAACTGAGCGAGGCATCCTCGAGCCGTTCGACTCCCGAGACCTGCAGGCGTCGCGCGGGGCCTCCGCCCTCGCTGAGCCATGCTCCTGATCCGGTCGCAGCCCACCAGCGCTTGCCGAACGCGGGTGCGCTCACAACACCCACAACCGGTTTGCCGTCGACCGCCAGGGCGATGAGGGTCGCCCAGTTCGGCACGCCACGCAGAAAGTTCGCGGTGCCGTCTATGGGATCCACGATCCACTGGCGGTTGGTCGGGCCCTCTGCGCCGAATTCTTCGCCGAGAATGCCGTCGTCGGGTCTTTCGGTCGACAAGGTCTCCCTGAGCGCCCGCTCGACCGCGAGGTCGGCATCCGTGACGTGTGAGCGGTCCGGCTTGGTCGAGATCTCGAGGTTCGTCGCTCTGAACCGTTCGAGCGAGATCGCATCCGCGGCGTCGGCCAGGCGAAAGGCGAGGGCAAGATCATCGGAGAAGAGGCAGTCGGGCGCATCGGTCACACCCCAACGATAGCGTCGCACCGGCTCGCGTATGCGCTGGGGCGGCTTCGCCCGCATTGATCCCCGATTGGCGAAGGCGCCGTGGGTGATGCTAATGTTGACCCTCGGTTCGAGAGTTCGAATTCGGGCCGACAACGCACCTCTAGCTCAATTGGCAGAGCAACTGACTCTTAATCAGTGGGTTCCGGGTTCAAGTCCCGGGGGGTGCACCCTACGCACAAGGCTCGAACCTCGGCCCGAAGAATCAAGGGATGGGTTCGGGCCTTGTCGGCGTTCGCGGCCCAGGTCAGGGCGTCGGCGTTGACGACGGGGTCGAGCAGCATCTTGAAGGATCGGGCGTTCTCGACGCGGAGTTCGTCGTCCTCCTCGATATAGACCTTGGTGAAGAACGTTTGGCTGCACAGGCGCCGGTTGGCGTAGTGAGCCCGCCGAGGTGGTCCACCTCGAAGATCAACTGTGGTGAGGGGCACGCCGCCGCTTGGCGCACGTCGGCATCGAGTCAACGTCCCGATCCCGAGCTAGGCCGAAGAACCGGCAGCATCTGAGAACAACTAGCGACGAAACGTGTGGGTCTCGGTTCACACGTCCGAGAGTCCTATACTCAGCGCGTGAGGCCGATGAGGCCGGCGACGAACACGATCAGCGCGATGGCAGCCCAGACGAATGCGATGTACTGCATCGGGATCCAGAACAGGGTGTGCACGTTGTAGGCCTGCTTCGTCTGCTCCAGCTCCCGCGCGAACACGGCGTCGGCCATCTGCCTCGCCTCTTCTGTCGAAGTCGGCTGCGGGTAACCGGGGCCGAGCGAGAATCGGCCCGTCGCCAGCAGTTCGTCGAGCTGTGCCCTGCGCCCCTGCGCCCAGGCGTCGATCTTCCGCTGCGGAGTGGTGCGGTTCATCGCGATGCCCGTGAACCAGGTACCGGCAGCGGCGGCGAGCAGACCGATCGTGATGCTGAACGGCAGCACCGAGTCGGCGAGCAGTGTGGAACCGAGCCCGGCGAACAGGATCATCGCGATGAACGCGTAAAGAAACGCCAGAATTCCCCAACCCCGCCAGATGACCACCAGCAACTCCTCTCATTCTTTGAGGCGCGAGCGCACCCCCATCGAACATCGTAAACGGATGCGTGCTGCGACCGGCGCCACGCGACGGCGGGACCCGGCTGTTCGGCACCCGGGTCCCCTTTATGTCACGGTGCTGAGCGCGGTGTCTATGCCTGGCCGGCGGTGCGCCAGCCGCCGTGGTACTCCTTGCGGACAGTCTCGGCGTAGGGGACCGGGCTCACAACGACGCGCACGGCGATCTGCTCGTGCGGCTGAACCGTCGTCTTCTTCGATCCGCCGTTGGGCTCACCCCAGACGACGCGCAGTTCGGTGCCGACGGGAATGTTCTGGTCGACGATCGCGAGCGAGAGACCACGGCGCTCGTTCGCCGTGATGCCGGTGAACATCGACAGGCCCACAACCGTGCCGTCTGCGTCGATCACCGAATCGTAGTTCGACGAACCGTAGTTCGCGTTGGGCAGATCGAAGAACTGGTATCCCGGCCCGCTGCGGTCGATCGGCGACACGAGGATCTTGCCCAGGTCTTCGTCATTCCACGCGAGGGTCACCTTCTTGCGCTGTGCGGCGGGGTCCATCTTCTCGAGTGCTTCTTTGCCGATGAAGTGATCGCGGTCGAACTTGATGAACGAACCGTAGCCGAGGTCCCACGGGGTGACGTAGTAGTCCTCGATGTTGTCAGAGACGAACGAGCCTGCGAGGGCGTTGGTGGCCTCGTAGCTGTTCGCACCGAGCCATTCGCGGTACCCACGCAACTCCTCACCCGTGTAGATGGCGGGCAGCGGAGAGGGGATCCAGCCGGACTCGAGTGTGTTCGACGAGTAGGCACGTGCACCGACCGGCTCGATGCCGAACTCCGCTCCCTCGTCGAGAATGGTCTGGCGGACCTTCTCATAGGTGTCGTATGGTCCCCAGATCTCGAGGCCAGGGGCGCCGGCCATACCGTGGCGAAGCGTACCGACGGTCTCGCCGCCGATTTTCATGGTGGCCATGTGGAAGAACGTGACCTTCTCCATCGATCCGCCGTTGAGCTTTTCGATGATCGGCCAGGCGTTGGGCCCCTGAATCTGAAAGCGCCAGTACCTGCGGCTGACGGCCTTGCCGTACGGCCTCGAGGGGGAACGGTCGTCGTGAACGATCTCGACGTCGTAACCACCGGTCTCGCCCTGATAGAGCAGCCAGTTCGCGACAGGCGCACGGCCGACGAACACGAAGCGGTCCTCTGTTTCACGGAACATGATTCCGTCTCCGATGACATAACCGGCTGGGGTGACGGGCACGAACTGCTTCGCCGTGTTCACGGCAAAGGTGGCGACGCTGTTGATGCCTGTGTCGCTGACGAGCCTCAGAGCATCCGGGCCCTCGATGAAGAGGTTCACCATGTGGTGGCTCTGGTCGAAGAGCACCGCCGTCTCGCGCCAGGCGATCTGCTCACGACGCCAGTTGGTGAACTCAGAGGGGACGACGGGATAGATATACGTCCCGAGCTGCGAGTTCCGAAGATGCTCAACGGTGTTCGCCGATTCGTCGAGAACCTCTTGCAGATTGGATGCGGTCACGATGCTCCTTCTCTTGATGCCGGTCTGGGAGATGATGCGCTCCGCCTGTGTGCGCCACCTTCGTGGCTTTCTGCGCGAGATGCGGCGGTCACGCGAGAGCGCGAAAGAGGGAACGGACGGGGAGTGTCGAGGCCTCGTAGGCCCGCGATGCCGGCCGCCGTCGGCCGTTCGCTCGGGTTCATCGACATGGTGAACTCCCTTGTTCTCGCCGTCTTCGTCTGAGACTAGCCTTGAACACGATTGGCTACAAGAATGTAGCCAAAATCTTGACCGTTATGCCGGATCGTGGTTTGCTGGCATAGGGCGGCTGATGAAGGCCAGCCCCGCGCGCACGAGGCACGACGCGCAAGAGAGGAATGACGTATATGGCGAGCGAGGATCGCAGCCGTGACGCCGTCCGCGCCGACACGATGATCGACGGGGTTCCCTGCATGCTGATGCGGGGCGGAACCTCGAAGGGCGCGTACTTTCTCGCGTCCGACCTTCCCGTCGATCCCGCGTCGCGCGACGACCTGCTCATGCGGATCATGGGAACACCGGACGCCAGGCAGATCGACGGGCTGGGAGGCGCGCATCCGCTCACCAGCAAGGTGGCCGTCGTCTCACCCTCCGCGGCGGGCGAGACCGACGTCGACTACCTGTTCCTGCAGGTGGGGGTCGACGAGGCTTTCGTCACCGACGCCCAGAACTGTGGGAACGTTCTTGCGGGAATCGGGCCGTTCGCCCTCGAACGAGGGCTCGTCGAGCCTGGTCCGGGCGGTGAGACGAGTGTTCGCATCCTGATGGTCAACAGCGACAGTGTCGCCGTTGCGACGTTCGCCACCCCGGGCGGGCGTGTCGACTACGACGGTGGCCTGGCGATCGACGGGGTGCCGGGCACGGCGGCCCCCATCAGACTCGAGTTCGAGGGCACGGCCGGCTCGACTCTCGGCGCGCTGTTCCCGACCGGTCGTGTGCGCGACACCGTCGCAGGCATCGATGTGACCTGTGTCGACAACGGCATGCCGAGCGTGCTGGTGAAGGCCTCCGATCTCGGTGTGACCGGTGACGAGCCGCCAGCGGATCTCGAAGCGGATGAGGTGCTTGCGGCGCGTCTCGTCGACCTCAGGGCGGCCGCCGCCGAGATCATGGGCATGGGTGACGTCAGCGGCAAGACGATTCCGAAGATCGTGCTGCTCTCACCCCCGCGGGGTGACATCGGTGCAATTGGAACCCGCAGTTTCCTGCCCGTTCGCGCCCACACATCCATCGGTGTTCTCGGCGCTCTCACCGTGGGCGCGGGCGTGCTCGCCGAGGGGTCGGTAGGACACGACCTCGCGCGGCTGCCGCAGCGCGGGCAGCCGTTCAGAATCGAGCACCCGACCGGCTTCTTCGACGTCGACGTCGCGCTCTCTGGTGCGGCTGAGGATGCCGACGTCACACGTTCCGCCGCGCTGCGCACGAGCCGCAAGATCTTCGACGGCCGTGTCTTCGCGAGGCCACGGCTGTGAACCGGCTCCGGGCTGACCCCTGAAACACAGCGACGATTCGCACCGACCAGCACCCATGACGGAGGAACCATGACCGACCCGCAGTCTTTCGACATCGCCCATCTGGGGCACGTCGAGCTCTTCACCCCTGACTTCGAGAAGAGCCTGTGGTTCTTCAAAGACCTGCTCGCCATGCGAGAGGTGGCCCACGAAGGCGATTCGTCGTTCCTGCACTGCTGGGACGACTACGAGCGGTACACGATCAAGTTGACGGCTTCGCACACGAGCGGGGTCGGCCGTGTCGCCTACCGCGCATCCAGCCAAGAGGCGCTCGAGCGTCGGGTGAGGGCGATCGAGGCATCGGGATACGGGATCGGCTGGCGCGAGGGAGAGATGGGCGTCGGGCGCAGTTTCGCCTTCACCGATCCCGACGGACACCCGATGGAGATCTATTACGAGACCGAGCGCTTCGTCGCTCCCGCCGATGCGAAGCCGGCGCTCAAGAACCAGGCAGACAGGTTTCCAGGCCGCGGAGTCAACGCCCGCCGTCTGGACCACGTCAACTACCTCGGCGCCGATGTCGAGGAGAACGGCCGATTCATCGCCGAGGGCCTTGCCGGCCGCGCCAGCGAACAGATCCGCCTCGATTCGGGGAAGCTGGCCGCACAGTGGTTCCACTTCGTGAACAAGTCGTACGACGTGGTGTACTCGGGGGACTGGACGGGCAGCACAGGGCGTCTGCACCACATCGCCTTCGCGACCGACACTCGTGAGGACATCCTCAAGGCCGCAGACATCTTTCTGGAGAACGGCATCCACATCGAGTCAGGTCCGCACAAACATGCGATCCAGCAGACCTTTTTTCTGTACGTCTGGGAGCCGGGGGGCAACCGCATCGAGTTCGCCAACCCGGGTGCGCGCCTGCTTCTCGACCCGGACTGGGAAGTCGTGGAGTGGACAGAAGAAGAGCGCAAGAAGGGTCAGGCCTGGGGGATGAAGACCATCGAGACCTTCCACACACACGGCACGCCGCCGATCGAGTCGTAAGCGAGCAGAGCCATCTTCTGTGAGACGAGCAGAGCAGTCTTTTGTGCGACCCGGCTGGTATGGATGTGAGAAGGCGGCTTTGAACATTCGCCGCGTCGAAGGGGTGGTGGTTCCGGTGAGCGGGCGATAGCGTCGGCAGCATGAGCTCACCTTCATCAACGCTTCTCATCCTGGGCGCAAGCGGCGACCTGACGTCCAGGCTTCTGCTTCCGGCCCTCGGCCAGCTCCTCACCGAACAGCACCACAGAAGGGTGCAGATCATCGGAGCAGGGCTCGACAAGGTGACGGATGCCGACTGGCGCGAGACCGTGACGAATTCATTCTCGACGGTGCAGGCATCCGGTGCAGCCGTCGATGCCGCCATCCGCGACGCGATCTACGCAGACACCGACGTCAGCAAGCCGGACGCCATGCGCGAGCTGCTCTCTCGTTGCAAACAGGCGCCGGCCATCTATTTCGCCCTGCCGCCGGCTGTCACCGCACTCGCGTGCGCCGCACTGCAGCAGGTGGAGCTGCCGGAAGACACCGTTCTGGCGCTCGAGAAGCCGTTCGGCACCGATGAGGCCGGCGCTGAGGCGTTGAACGCGCAGCTGTCCAGACTCGTGCCGGAGGACAACATCCATCGCGTCGATCATTTTCTCGGTCGGTCGACGGTCTTCAACCTGCTCGGGGTGCGATTCGCCAACCGCATCTTCGAACCACTGTGGAACGCAGAGCACATCGAGAAGGTGGAGATCGTCTATGACGAGCAGCTCGGCCTCGAGGGGCGCGCGGGATACTACGATCGTGCGGGCGCACTCGTCGACATGATCCAGAGTCATCTTCTGCAGGTGCTCGCCGTGGTGGCGATGGAACCGCCATCTACGCTGAACGCACAGGATCTGCGCGACGCGAAGGGGCTTGTGCTGAGGGCGACGCGTGTGCGGCACAATGACGCCGTCGGCTCGACAAGACGTGCGCGCTACACCGCGGGGGCCGTTGCCGGCCGTCGATATCCGGCCTACGCGGACGAGCCGGGTGTCAACCCGGATCAGAAGACCGAGACGCTCGCCGAGGTGAGAGTCGAGGTGAACAACTGGCGCTGGTCCGGTGTGCCGTTCGTCTTGAGGTCAGGCAAAGCGCTCGGTGTGCGCCGGCGTGAGATCATCGTGACCTTCAAGCGCGCGAACCATGTGCCGACCGGCTTCTCGGGGCGCGCAGAGGCAACGGTTCTGCGGCTGATGCTCGCACCAGACGAGATGTCGCTCGAGCTGAACATCAACGGTCCTGGCGATCATCGAGTGCTTGACCGAGCCGCTCTCACAACCGATTTCGGGCCCGGTCAGCTGCTGGCATACGGCGAAGTCCTCGAGGGCATCTTCGACGCTGACCCGTCGCTCTCGGTCAGGGCAGACACGGCGGAGCAGTGCTGGCGGATCGTCGCACCCGTTCTCGAGGCATGGAAGCGGGATGACGTTCCGCTCGATGAATACGCCGCAGGGTCGGCGGGGCCGGCTCACTGGCGTTCCTGACGGCAGATGCCCGCAGCTCGCGAGGGCCGTCAGCGGATCACGCGCTGTTGCGGGACTGCTCGGCGCCGTGGGGCGGTGAGACGAGCTCGTCACTCACGAACGAGGGATCGTGGCGCACGGGGTCTGCCCACACCGCGACCGTATCGAGCTCCCGAGTCACTCGCTCAGTGGCTGTCCTAGGTTGCCCTTCAGCCGCTGTGAGTGCCGTGATGCCGGGTTCTCGGACGACGGAGGGCTCTTCACTGCCGCGCGCAACGGGAATGCCGTCACGCGTGCCGAGGATGGATGCCGTGACAGCCTGTGCGAACACGGTTGCCGAGATCTCTTGAAAGATCGAATCGGTGTCGTCGTCGCCCCGGCGCACCAGGGTCCACGTGCCGTTCTGACCGATGTACTCGCTGAGCACGGAACGCACAGTGGCAAAGAGCTGTTCGGGATCAACAGGCTGCTGTGGGGCGGGTCCCGTGGCGTCCGGCCGGGGCTGCGGATGCGCTCTGTGGCGGCGGCGGCCAAACATATCTGCTCCTCTGCAGTGAGACGTGTCTTCCTGCTTGCGACAAGTGTCACGTGCTCACCCGAGGGCGCACCGGCGACACGCCGCAATGAGCGGAATCACCCTGTCAGCCTGGCATTCCGGTAATGTGTGCGCCGCCTCAGGCCTCGAGCTGCTCGCGCTTCTCCTGCTCTGCCTTCTGCGAGACCGCGCCGATGGCTAGAGCGACGGTGATCGCCCAGCCGACCCACATCAGTGCGAGTCGCCAGTCGCGTGGTCCTTTTCGAGTGCTCTGTAAAAGGCCGAAACCACTGGCCACCGTTGTGATCACACTCGCGTTGAGCAGGTATTTGCGCATCGTTATGAACCTCCGGTTCCAGGGTAGTGCGCTTCGCGTCGTGGGAGCAGACCCCGCAACGGTGTGCTGAGGCTCTCACGCGAGAAGGCGGGCAGCTGCCGCCGGCAGCCACTGTGGGGTGCGGGCTCCGCTGATAACCTGAGACAAACTCAATTCGACGATCGATGTGCGGAGGTGACATGGGCGACAAGCGCGACACGACGGCACAATCGTTCGATTTTGTGGTGGTGGCCAATCGGTTGCCGGTGGACAGGGTGGCGACGGATGACGGGACCGTTCACTGGAGAACGTCCCCCGGCGGGCTGGTGACCGCGCTCGAACCGGTGATGAGGGCAGAGAGCGGTGCCTGGATCGGGTGGCCGGGGTCGACGGACATCGACGTCGAACCGTTCGACAACAACGGCACCTGGATCGTGCCCGTGCACCTCAGCGCCGAAGAGGTCGAGTACTACTACGAGGGATTCTCGAATGACACGCTCTGGCCGCTCTACCATGACGTGATCGCGCCGCCGAGGTACCACCGTGAGTGGTGGGACGCGTATGTCCTCGTCAATCGCCGTTTCGCCGACATCGCGGCTTCTATCGCCGCTGAGAACGGCACGGTGTGGGTGCACGACTACCAGCTGCAGCTTGTGCCCGCCATGCTCAGAGACTCACGGCCAGACCTGACCATCGGGTTCTTCAACCACATTCCTTTTCCGGCATACGGGTTGTTCTCGCAGCTGCCGTGGCGCACTCCGATCGTTCGCGGTCTGCTCGGCGCCGACGTTCTCGGCTTTCAGCGCACAGCGGATGCCAGCAACTTCGCGAGGGCTGTGCGCCGGCTGCTCAATTACGAGACGAAGAGCACGAGCATCGCTGTTCCCATCGAGGAGCGCGCGCCGGTCGAGGCTCGAAAACCGCAGAGCACTGTGGTGCCGCCCGATTCTCGTACCCGCAGGCCCGTCGGTCCGAAGCGGATCGTGACGGTGAAACACTTTCCGATCTCGATCGACGCGCAGAGCTACGAAGACCTCGCACGCCAGCCAGAGGTCCAGGCCAGGGCGCGTGAGATCAGAGAAGAGCTCGGCAATCCCCGAGTGATCATGCTCGGAGTCGATCGTCTGGACTACACGAAGGGCATCGGCCACAGGCTCAAAGCATATGGAGAGCTCCTCGCAGAGGGCAGGCTCAGTGTCGAGGACGTCACACTCGTGCAGGTGGCGAGCCCGAGCAGGGAGCGCGTCGAGACCTACAAGTCATTGCGCGATGAGATCGAGCTTATGGTCGGACGGATCAACGGCGATTTCGGCACGATCGGTCATACGGCGATCAACTATCTGCACCACGGTTATCCGAGAGAGGAGATGGTCGCCCTGTATCTCGCGGCGGACGTCGTGCTTGTGACAGCGCTGCGCGACGGCATGAATCTCGTCGCGAAGGAATACGCGGCCACTCGGTTCGACAACGACGGTGTGCTCATACTGAGTGAGTTCGCCGGAGCATCCGACGACATGAAACAGGCCCTTCTGGTGAACCCCCACGACATCGAAGAGCTCAAAGACGAAATGATGCGGGCGATCGATATGGCACCGGCAGAACGTCGTCGCCGTATGCGTGCCATGCGGCGACGGGTGCTCGACTACGACGTGAAGCGCTGGTCTGCGTCGTTCCTCAACGAACTGCGCCGGAGCTCCGCGGCTGCGAAGTCACGTGCGCGTCTCTCGGATGCCGACGATGGGCCAGACACCCGCGGCGAAGAAAGCGACCCACGGGTGGCATCGTGAGCAAGGGCGGGGCGGAACTCGGCCAGCGGGCGGAGCGGGAGATCGACGACGCGGTATCACGCCTTGCGTCGGCTGGCGAGCTGCTCGTTGCGCTCGACTTCGACGGCACTCTCGCGCCGCTCATAGACGACCCGGCGAACTCGCGTGCGCTTCCCGAATCGCACGCGGCGGTTCTGGAGCTGGCCTCCGCACCGCACACGAGGGTCGCGTACGTCTCAGGCCGGGCGCTCGAGAGCCTCGAGCGTGTCGCAGACGTGCCGGACTCCGTGCTGCTCGTCGGCTCGCACGGGGCGGAGTTCCGCCTGGACGGGGCGGACGGGCATCCACCCCTCAGCGAAGACGACACGTCAGCCCTCGAGCGGATGAAGCAGGCGCTCGACGCCGTCGCCGATGCCGCACCGGGCGTGTGGATCGAGGTGAAGCCCGCGGGGTTCGCCGTGCACACTCGCAGGCTGGACGATCGCCACGCCGAGCGTGTTGTGGCAGAGGTCATGCGTGTCATCGACGGAGGATTCCCCGGGGCGACCGTGCGCGCGGGCAAAGACGTTCTCGAGATGTCTGTGCTCTCTGCGACGAAGGGGGACGGCATCGCCCGGCTTCGCGATTACACCGGGGCAGACGCCGTTTTCTACGCGGGTGACGATGTCACAGACGAAGACGCCTTCGCGGCTCTCGATCAGCGGGACATCGGCGTGAAGGTCGGAAGCGGCGAAACCCGGGCACAATATCGAATCGACGGCCCGAGAGAGTTCGCCTTGTTCCTCGGCCGGGTCGCAGAGAGCAGGATCGCCCGGCTCGGAAGCGTTTGACGAGCACCGGGCGGCCAGGCCGCATTCGCCGAAGCCTTAGACTCGGTGTATGCCAGAGATTGACCTCAAGCCACGCAGCCGTGCCGTCACGGACGGAATCGAAGCCACCACAAGTCGCGGGATGCTCCGCGCTGTCGGAATGGGCGATGAAGACTGGGACAAGCCGCAGATCGGCATCGCGTCGAGCTGGAACGAGATCACTCCGTGCAACCTCTCGCTCGATCGTCTCGCGCAGGGCGCCAAAGAGGGTGTGCACTCCGGCGGCGGGTACCCGCTGCAGTTCGGAACCATCTCGGTGTCCGACGGCATCTCGATGGGACACGAGGGGATGCACTTCTCGCTCGTGTCGCGTGAGGTCATCGCCGACTCGGTCGAGACGGTGGTCATGGCGGAACGCCTCGACGGCACAGTGCTGCTCGCGGGCTGTGACAAGTCCCTGCCCGGCATGCTGATGGCGGCGGCGAGACTCGACCTGGCCTCTGTTTTTCTGTATGGCGGCTCGATCGCCCCAGGATGGGTCAAGCTGAGTGACGGCACGGAGAAGGACGTCACGATCATCGACTCCTTCGAGGGCGTCGGCGCCTGCAAGGCGGGCACGATGAGCGAAGAAGACCTCAAGCGCATCGAATGCGCGATCGCCCCGGGAGAAGGCGCGTGCGGCGGCATGTACACGGCCAACACCATGGCGTCCGTCGCCGAAGCGCTCGGCATGAGCCTGCCGGGATCGGCAGCGCCTCCCTCGGCCGACCGCCGCCGGGACTATTTCGCTCACCGCTCGGGCGAGGCGGTTGTGAACATGCTGCGTCTCGGCCTCACGACCAGGGACATCCTCACAAAAAAGGCCTTTGAAAACGCCATAGCCGTCGCCATGGCGTTCGGCGGGTCGACGAATGTCGTTCTGCACCTGCTCGCCATCGCACGTGAGGCCGATGTCGACCTCACCCTCGACGACTTCAACCGGATCGGCGACAACGTTCCCCACATCGGTGACCTCAAGCCGTTCGGCAAGTACGTGATGAATGACGTGGACCGCCACGGCGGAGTGCCGGTTGTGATGAAGGCCCTGCTCGACGCAGGCCTGCTGCACGGTGACGCGATGACCGTCACGGGCAAGACCGTCGCCGAGAACCTCGCCGAGCTCAACCCGGGCGAGCTCGACGGCGAGGTTCTGCGCACGCTCGACAACCCGATTCACAAGTCGGGCGGTCTCACCGTGCTGAGCGGGTCGTTCGCGCCAGAGGGCGCCGTCGTCAAGACCGCCGGCTTCGACCTCGAGGTGTTCGAGGGCCCCGCACGCGTGTTCGAACGTGAACGTGCGGCGATGGATGCTCTCACAGAGGGAAGCATCAGCGCAGGCGATGTCGTGATCATCCGGTACGAGGGCCCGAAGGGCGGGCCAGGAATGCGGGAGATGCTCGCGATCACCGCCGCCATCAAGGGCGCGGGGCTCGGCAAAGATGTACTACTATTGACGGACGGTCGATTCTCAGGCGGCACAACCGGTCTGTGCATCGGCCACATAGCACCCGAAGCAGTGGACGCCGGCCCCATTGCATTCGTGCGCGATGGTGATCTGATACGGGTCGATATCGCGGCTCGCTCCATTGACCTACTTGTCGACGCTGCAGAGCTCGCAGCCCGCCGTGACGGCTGGGCACCACTTCCTCCGCGCTATACCCGTGGCGTCCTCGCAAAGTACTCGAAGCTCGTGCACTCCGCTGCGGAGGGCGCGATCACCGGGTAGCGCGCCTCATTCACGATCACTCTCGAGGGAACAATTCACGTATGTCTGCGGAACCACGTACCGCCAAATCACCAGCTGACCTCCACGCTGCCTCGGCAGCGCCAGAGGTCCAGAGAGCGCCCGAAAGTCTGACGGGTGCCGAAGCCATCGTGCGCACGCTCGAACTTCTGGGTGTCGACGACGTCTTCGGCCTTCCCGGCGGGGCGATCCTGCCGCTCTATGACCCGCTGCTCGACAGCACAAAGCTTCGGCACATCCTCGTCCGCCACGAGCAGGGGGCAGGTCATGCTGCTGAGGGTTACGCCGCTGCCACCGGTAGGGTCGGCGTCTGCATAGCGACGAGCGGCCCGGGAGCGACCAACCTCGTCACAGCCATCGCCGACGCGCACATGGATTCGGTGCCCTTGCTGGCGATCACGGGCCAGGTGTTCTCGCACCTCATCGGAACCGATGCCTTCCAAGAGGCCGACATCGTCGGGATCACGCTCCCGATCACCAAACACTCATTTCTGGTGCGCGACGCGAGCGAGATCCCCGCGACCATCGCGGCCGCGTACCACATCGCCTCAACGGGCCGGCCGGGGCCGGTGCTCGTCGACATCACCAAAGACGCACAGCAGAACTCTGCTCCATTCATCTGGCCGCCGAAGCTCGATCTGCCCGGTTATCGCCCGGTCACCAAGGCGCACGGCAAACAGATCCAGGCGGCGGCCCAGATGCTCGTCGAAGCCAAGAAGCCGGTCTTCTATGTGGGCGGGGGAGTGATCAGGGCAGAGGCATCCGCCGAACTGCTGGAACTCGCCGAATCGACAGGTGTTCCCGTTGTGACCACGCTGATGGCCAGGGGTGCATTCCCCGATTCGCACGCCCAGCACCTGGGCATGCCGGGGATGCACGGAACGGTCCCGGCCGTGCTGGCGCTGCAGGAGGCTGACCTGCTGATCTCGCTCGGAGCCCGCTTCGACGACAGGGTCACCGGCAAATCGGCGGAGTTCGCACCCCTTGCCAAAGTCGTTCACGTCGACATCGACCCTGCTGAGATCTCGAAGATCCGCACGGCCGATGTGCCCATCGTCGGCGATGCCAAAGACGTCATCGTCGACCTCAGCGCAGCGTTCCAGAAGGCGAGCCGAGAGGCGAAGCCGGATTACCAGGAATGGTGGACCTACCTGAACGGGCTGCTGGACGAGTTCCCGCTCGGATTCGCGCCGACGAGTGACGGTCTGCTCGCCCCGCAGCACGTCATCAAGCGGATCGGTGAGCTCACCGGGCCGGAGGGCATCTTCGCGGCCGGCGTCGGCCAGCATCAGATGTGGGCGGCGCAGTTCATCAGCTATGAACGACCGAACTCGTGGCTCAACTCGGGCGGTGCGGGCACGATGGGTTACGCCGTTCCCGCAGCCATGGGCGCCAAGGTGGCGGAGCCGCATCGCCATGTCTGGGCGATCGACGGCGACGGATGCTTCCAGATGACGAATCAGGAACTCGCGACCTGCACGATCAACAACATCCCGATCAAGGTCGCCGTCATCAACAACTCGTCGCTCGGCATGGTGCGTCAGTGGCAGACGCTCTTCTACGACGGCCGGTATTCGCACACGGACCTCAACACCGGCCATGACACGGCCAGGGTCCCCGACTTCGTGAAGCTCGCCGAAGCCTATGGCGCCCTCGGCATCCGGGTCACACGCGAAGACGAGGTCGACGCGGCCATCACACTCGCGCTCGAGACCAACGACAGGCCGGTCGTCATCGACTTCGTCGTGAGCGCAGACGCGATGGTCTGGCCGATGGTGCCGCAGGGCGTCAGCAACAGTTATGTGCAATACGCCCGGGATCACAGTCCGGCGTTCGACGAGGAGGCCTAGACATGTCGAGACACGTTCTGAGCCTGCTTGTCGAGAACAAGCCCGGTCTGCTGACCCGAGTCGCGGGGCTCTTCGCCCGACGCGGCTTCAACATCGAATCGCTTGCGGTCGGCGTGAGCGAGGTCGAGGGCCTCTCTCGGATAACCGTTGTCGTCGACGTCGAAGGACTTCCGCTCGAACAGGTCACCAAACAGCTCAACAAACTGGTGAACGTCATCAAGATCGTCGAGCTCGAGCAGTCCCAGTCCGTGCAGCGCGAGCACCTGCTGATCAAGGTGCGCGTCGACAACTCCACCCGCTCCCAGGTGCTCGAGGCCGTCAACCTGTTCCGCGCGCGTGTCGTCGATGTGGCGACAGACGCGGTTGTCATCGAGGTGACGGGCGATTCCGGCAAGACGAACGCACTCCTCAAGGTGCTCGAGCCCTATGGGATCAAAGAGATGGCGCAGTCAGGGCTCCTCGCGATCGGCCGCGGTTCGAAGTCCATCTCCGAGCGCGTTTTCAAGAACTAATACGAAGCCGGAACCGCTGCACAGGCGGTTTCCGAAACCAACAAGGAGAAATCACAAGTGACTGAGATTGTCTACGACCAAGACGCCGACCTCTCGCTCATCCAGGGCAAGAAGGTAGCTGTCATCGGGTATGGCTCACAGGGCCACGCCCACGCACTCAACCTGCGCGATTCCGGCGTTGAGGTCGTTGTCGGCCTGAAAGATGGCTCGAAGTCCATCGCAAAGGCCCAGGAGGCCGGCTTCACGGTGAAGAACGTGGCGGATGCATCTGCCTGGGCAGACGTGATCGTCATCCTCGCCCCTGATCAGCACCAGCGCATCATCTATGCGGAGTCCATCAAGGACCAGCTCTCCGACGGCAAGGCACTCGTCTTCGGCCACGGCTTCAACATCCGCTTCGGCTACATCGAGGCCCCAGAGGGCGTCGACGTGTTTATGGTCGCTCCGAAGGGCCCGGGGCACACCGTCCGTCGCGAGTTCGAAGCGGGACGCGGAGTTCCCGTGATCGTCGCCGTCGAGAAGGATGCATCCGGAAACGCCTGGCCCCTCGCCTGGTCATACGCCAAGGCCATCGGCGGGCTGCGTGCCGGCGGCATCAAGACCACATTCACCGAAGAGACCGAGACCGATCTGTTCGGTGAGCAGGCGGTGCTCTGCGGTGGTGTGTCACAACTCGTCCAGTACGGCTTCGAAACGCTGACCGAGGCCGGCTACCAGCCGCAGATCGCGTATTTCGAGGTGCTTCACGAGCTGAAGCTCATCGTCGACCTCATGTGGGAGGGCGGCATCGCCAAGCAGCGCTGGAGTGTCTCTGACACCGCCGAGTACGGCGACTATGTCTCTGGCCCGCGTGTCATCGACCCGCACGTGAAAGAGAACATGCAGGCCGTTCTCGCCGACATCCAGTCCGGTGCGTTCGCGAAGCGCTTCATCGACGACCAGGATGCAGGCGGCCCCGAGTTCCTCGAGCTCCGCAAGAAGGGCGAGCAGCACCCGATCGAAGAGACCGGGCGTGAACTGCGCAAGCTCTTCGCGTGGAACGCATCGAACGATGACGACTACACAGACGGCAGCGTCGCCCGCTAGAGGTGTCTTGACGGGCTGCCGTCTGTGCAGTCGTCGTGACGCTGTGTTTGTTGTGGTGCGGTACCGACGGCGGCGTCGCCCGCTAGAGGTGTCTTGACGGGCTGCCGTCTGTACAGTCGTCGTGACGCTGTGTTTGTTCGGCGCCTGCGGTGCGGTACAGACGGCGGCGTCGCCCGCTAAAGAGCCACCACCTGATCAGCACACCGGCTGATCTCACCAGACAGGGATGATCTCCCTCGGCTTCGGCCGCCGCTCGCGCACCATCGTGAGCGGCGGTCGGAGCCATTTTCATTCAGCCCCGTGCGAGCGGCTCGAGTGCGTCGCGTTACGACGATCGGGCTCGTATCGGGGGTGAACCGTGTGCAGAGCCCGCTCCGAGACGAGTGGCGGCTACGCTGGAACGATGACGCCCGACCGTGACCACGATGCGCTGAGCTGGGCGGGTGACGACGATGAGACTCTCGCCGGCGGTGCCGGTGGTGTCGACGATGCGTCTGCACAGAAGGCCTCCGTGGCACCCGGATGGCGGATCGTCGGAAAACCCGGTGTGGCCGACGGTGAGAACACGGATGCTCGGAGCGGCGATCGCCGGACGCACCAGACCTCCACCGGCGAACGTTCGCAGATGAGCTCGATCGCTCTCATCGCCCATGGTGTGATCGCGGGTGTTTTTCTGCTCTACACCATCGGCTGGCTCGTGGCGGTGGGCCGAGACAGTTATCGGCCAGAGGGAATCGACGCACAGGTCATGTACACACTCGGGCACTGGTTCGCCGTGCTGTCTCCAGCGCTCTGGTTCGGCACGACCCTCTGGCTCACCCGCGGATCCCCGTCGTTCCGGTGGCGGTTTGTGGCGTTCGTCGCCGGCGTCGTCGTATTGGCGCCGTGGCCGTTCATCGTGGGGGCAGCATGACAGGTGGCACCGTGCAACCAGGGGCGTCGCCCGCCGCCCGCACTCCGCTATGGCTTCAGTACGCCCTGCTCGTCGTCTTCGGGCTGTTTTTCGCCTATGACGTCTGGGAGGCGGTCGGCAACCTGCTGGTGATCGCCGCAACGGCATCCGCACTCGAGACCTCGGTCACCGCACTCGGCTGGGTGATCCTCGTTCTCAGCGCGCTTCTGCCGCTCATCGCCTTCGGGGCGGCGTACCTCATCGGACGACGGCGCGGTCCGATCTCTCAGGTTCTTCTCTATCTGACGGCACTCGGCACCTCTGCCGCGACGTACCTCAGCGTCGGCTCGCTGTTCGGAGTGGGGTCGTTCCTCTCCTGACCACATTCCGCCGTCGGGGTCTTCACAACACGAGTACCGGCGTCGGCGTCATGCGGCCCGGCCGTCCGATAAAGTTGACCTGAACCCGCCTGCCCGTCAGCGCGTCCCCGTCGAACCGTGAAGGATAGTCTGTGTCGAAACCGGTTGTGCTCATCGCCGAAGAACTCTCACCAGCCACCGTCGATGCGCTCGGGCCGGATTTCGACATCCGCAACGTCGACGGCACCGATCGCCCGGCACTGCTCTCAGCGCTGGCAGACGCCAACGCCGTTCTCGTGCGCTCGGCGACCAAGGTCGACGAAGAGGCGATCGCGGCAGCTCCTCACCTGAAGGTGATCGCCCGCGCGGGCGTCGGGCTCGACAACGTCGACATCAAGGCCGCGACGACCGCCGGCGTTATGGTCGTGAACGCGCCGACGTCCAACATCATCTCAGCCGCTGAACTCACAGTGGGTCACATCCTGAGTCTGGCTCGTCACATCCCCGCCGCACACAGCGCCCTCGCTGAGGGGCAGTGGAAGCGGTCGAAGTACACCGGAACAGAGCTCTATGAGAAGACCATCGGCATCATCGGCCTAGGCCGCATCGGTGCGCTCATCACCGCCCGCATGCAGGCGTTCGGAACGAACGTCATCGCCTATGACCCCTACGTCACCAGTGCTCGCGCCCAGCAGCTCGGTGTGCGACTCGTCAGTCTCGACGAGCTTCTGGAACAGGCGGACTTCATCACGATCCACATGCCGAAGACGCCGGAGACCACGGGCATGATCAGCACCGAGCAGCTCAGGCGCATGAAGCCCACCGCCTACATCGTGAACGTCGCACGCGGTGGTCTGATCGACGAGGACGCGCTGTACGAAGCGCTCGTCTCGAAGACGATCGCCGGCGCCGGGCTCGACGTGTTCGTCAGCGAACCTCCGACCGAGCGCAGGCTGCTCGCGCTCGAGAACGTGATCGTCACCCCGCACCTCGGTGCGTCGACAGCCGAGGCGCAGGAGAAAGCCGGTGTGTCTGTGGCGAAGTCGGTGCGCCTCGCTCTCGGCGGAGAGCTCGTTCCAGACGCCGTCAACGTCGCGGGCGGCATCATCGATCCCTACGTGCGCCCCGGCATCCCGCTCGTCGAGAAGCTCGGTCAGATCTTCGCGGCGATCTCAGCGCGTTCGCCCCTCACGAGCGTGGACGTCGAGGTGCACGGCGAGCTCAACGACTACGACGTGAGCGTTCTGAAGCTCGCCGCCCTCAAAGGGATCTTCACGAACATCGTCAGCGAGACCGTGTCGTATGTGAACGCACCGCTTCTCGCCGAGCAGCGAGGCATCGAGGTCCGCCTGATCACGGATGCCGAAAGCGACGAGTACCGCAACGTCATCACCCTGCGCGGCGCGTTGAGCGACGGCTCGCAGATTTCGGTCTCCGGCACACTGACCGGCACCAAGCAGATCGAGAAGCTCGTCAGCATCAACGGATACGACGTCGAGGTTCCGATCGCCAAGCACCACGTTGTGATGCTCTACACGGACCGCCCGGGGATCGTCGCGATCTTCGGCCAGCGTTTCGGCGAGGCATCCATCAACATCGCCGGCATGCAGATCGCGCGCCACGAAGCAGGCGGGCAAGCGCTCAGTGTGCTGACCGTCGACTCGCCGGTGCCGGATGACATTCTCGAGACCGTTCGCTCCGACATCGACGCAGACGTTCTGCGCGAGATCGACATCACGGACTGAGCCGATCAGAGGGTGTCATCGCGCTCGGCGTAGTCGACGCGCTCCCCGGTGGTGCGGTCAACACCGGAACGGGTGATGGAACGGCGTTTGCGTGCCATCAGGGCGATGCCGAGGATGACAACGACGAATCCCGCGGCGAGCAGGATGTAGCCCACCATTCTCAGGTCAACCCACTCGACGGTGATGTTGACGGCGAAAACGAGTATCGCTCCCACCGCCATCAGAAAAATCCCCAGACCCAAACTCATCGTCACCACTCCTTTGTCGTCGGCGGGTGTTGTCGCCAGCGTATTCCGCTCCGCCCCGAATAACCACCGGTCGTGCGGATAGCGGCTCCCAGCGGCAGTAGGCTGAACAGGTCGTTGTCGTGGCGCAGTGAAGGAGCAGTATGTCGCGTGAGATCAAGCTTGCGGTGATTCCGGGTGATGGAATCGGCCAGGAGGTCACGACGGAGGCGGTGAAGGTTCTCGACGCTGCCACGGCGGCATCGGACGTCACATTCGCCAAAACGATGTTCTCGCTCGGCGCCGGCAGGTATCTCGAGACGGGTGACGTTCTGACACCGGATGACCTCGCCGCGATCTCTCAGAACGACGCGATTCTGCTCGGCGCCGTCGGAGGCACCCCTGGGGACACCCGTCTGAAGGACGCGAACATCGAGCGCGGGCTTCTGCTCGGCCTGCGGTTCGCCCTCGACCACTACGTGAACCTGCGCCCCGTGCGTGTGTATGAGGGCGTGGCGAGCCCACTGGCCGACCCCGGCGACGTGGATTTCGTCGTCGTCAGGGAGGGCACAGAGGGACCGTACGTCGGTAACGGCGGCTCGATCAGGCGCGGCACCGCCCACGAGATCGCCAATGAGGTTTCGGTGAACACCGCCTATGGCGTGGAGAGGGTTGTGCGATACGCGTTCACCGTCGCAGCGTCCAGGCGCCAGAAGCTCACGCTGGTGCACAAGACGAACGTCCTCGTTCACGCGGGCGGGCTCTACAAACGCCTGGTCGACGAGGTCTCGGCCGAGTTTCCCCGGGTGAGCGTCGACTACCTGCACGTCGACGCGGCGACGATCTTCATGGTCACCAATCCTGCTAGATTTGACGTCATCGTCACAGACAATCTCTTTGGCGACATCCTCACCGACCTCGCCGGCGCAATCAGCGGTGGCATCGGACTCGCGGCCTCCGGCAACATCAACCCGGACGGCACGTTCCCCAGCATGTTCGAGCCCGTGCACGGATCGGCGCCAGACATCGCGGGGCAGCAGAAGGCTGATCCCACCGCTGCCATCCTCTCTGTCGCTCTTCTGCTCGATCACCTGGGCCTCACGGCGGAATCGGCGGCTGTCACCGCAGCCGTCACGGCGGACATCGCCACCCGCACCGATTCACCCCGCACAACGAACGAGATCGGCGACGCGATAGCGTCTCGGCTCTGACGAGTTGTTCATGCCCCCTTGCGGGCGTCGTCGTACGAAGGAATACAGATGACCATCACCACTGAAACCGCGAACGGGCCGGCGCAGCCACTTGCCTGGCAGCACGCCGCGGCCCCGAACCCGCTCGGTGAAACCGAACGAGCCGCCATTCTCGAGGACCCCGGGTTCGGCAAGCACTTCACCGACCACATGATCGCCATCGACTGGTCGGTCGACGAGGGATGGCACAACGCACGTGTGCAGCCGTACGGGCCGCTCCAGCTCGACCCCGCTGCCTCGGTGCTGCACTACGGCCAGGAGATATTCGAGGGACTCAAGGCGTACCGGCATCCTGACGGCACGATCTGGACGTTCCGCCCGGAGAAGAACGCCGAACGGATGCAGCGTTCCGCTCACCGGCTCGCACTGCCGCTTCTGCCGGTCGAGTACTTCGTGGAGTCATTGAGACAGCTCATCGCGGTCGACAAGGCCTGGGTTCCGGAGGGTGCGGACAAGAGCCTCTACCTCAGGCCGTTTATGATCGCCAACGAGTCGTTTCTCGGAGTACGCGCGGCCGAACACGTCACCTACTACGTGATCGCGAGCCCCGCCGGGTCATACTTCGCCGGCGGAGTGAAGCCCGTGTCGATCTGGCTCACCACCGAGTACTCACGTGCCGGTCGCGGTGGGACGGGCGCGGCGAAGTGCGGCGGCAACTATGCGGCGTCGCTGCTGCCGCAGCAGGAGGCGGCGGCGAACGGGTGCTCTCAGGTGCTGTTCCTCGACAGCGAGACCGGGAGCCGCATCGACGAGCTCGGCGGGATGAACATCTTCTTTGTGTATGCCGACGGACGCATCGTGACGCCTGAGCTCACCGGGAGCATCCTCGAGGGAGTCACCCGATCGAGCATCATCGAGCTGGCCGAAAAGCGCGGTCATCGGGTTGAGGAACGCACAATCACCATCGACGAGTGGCGGGCAGGCGTGGAGTCCGGTGAGATCTCCGAGGTGTTCGCCTGTGGCACAGCCGCGGTGATCACCCCGATCGGTCAGCTGAAGTCACCGCACTTCAGCATCGGGCGTCCCGACGCAGTGGCCGGCGAGGTGTCGATGTCGATCAGGCGCGAGCTGACAGACATCCAGCACGGCCGTGAGACAGACACGCACGGCTGGCTCACGAGGCTCGACGCCTGACCGGGATGTGCCCCGGCACGTTCACCGGGAACGGGCACGCGAGAGCATAGGGTTGTACACGTGAAAATCGCGCGCTTCAGTCATCAGGGCTCCATCCATTTCGGTATCGTCGACGAGACAGATCTCGTTGTGCTCGCGGCCGACCCGCTGTTCGCCGGGATCGAGACCACGGGTGAGCGGATTCCGCTCGCAGACGCCGTGCTTCTTGCGCCGGTCATTCCCCGGTCCAAGGTCGTCTGCGTCGGCAAGAACTATCACGAGCATGCGGCCGAGATGGGCGGAGAGGCGCCTCAGGAGCCGTTGTTGTTCCTCAAGCCGAACACGTCGGTTGTGGGCCCGGGCGACAAGATCGTGCTGCCCGCGCAGTCGTCGCAGGTCGAGCACGAGGGCGAACTCGCGGTGGTCATCGGCGCGGTTGCGAAGAACGTCGCCGCAGAAGACGCAGATCAGGTCATCTTCGGCTACACCGTTGCCAACGATGTGACGGCGCGTGATCTGCAGCGCGCAGACGGCCAGTGGACGAGGGCGAAGGGGTTCGACACATTCTGCCCGCTCGGACCGGTCATCGAGACGGAGTTCGAGTTCGATGGAGCGACGATCGAGACGCGTGTCAACGGCTCGGTGCGACAGTCTGCGCCGCTGGGCGACATGATCCACTCCGTGCCGAGGATCGTCGAGTACGCCTCTTCTGTGTTCACTCTGCTGCCGGGTGACGTCATTCTGACGGGCACGCCTGCCGGGGTCGGACCGATCGTCGCCGGTGACACGGTCGAGGTCGAGGTCAGCGGCCTCGGGGTTCTGCGCAACACCGCAGCATAACGAGCGTCACCGCACACCGCATCCACCGCGCTGCAGCACGAGACGGCTTCGTCCGCGTGTGCTCGTCACGAGTGCGCTCATCACGAGTGCTTTCGTGCGCTCATCACGCGCGCCACGGTTTGTGATGCGCTACACGAAATAGGGTAGCGCGCCGCAAAAGGTGGCGCGCGAGGCAGAACAGGTCCACCGGCACACGGTTAGGCTGACGGATGTGACCAGGTCAGGTGGTGTGCGTCCCCTCGGTTCCGGCGGTGCCGGCCTCGCCGAGGCGGAGCTCGTGAGTGTGCAGAGGCGCACGGTTTGGCTGCTGTCACTCGGCCAGGTTCTCGGTGGATTCGCCGCCGGCGCCACCGTCTCGCTGGGGGCGCTGCTGGCCTCAGAAGTGTCCGGATCCACTGCATGGTCCGGCATGGCCGCCACCATGCTCACCCTCGGCGCCGCCGCCGTGGCCATCCCCCTCGCTCGGTTGGCCGCGGCGAAAGGGCGGCGACCGGCACTCGCTGTCGGTGCCCTCGTCGCGGCCGGCGGGTCTCTCCTCACCGTCACGTCTGTGGCTCTCGGCAGCTTTCCGTTGCTGCTGGTGTCGCTGCTTCTGCTCGGGAGCGGTTCTGCTGTCGGGCTTCAGGCACGATTCGCCGCCACGGACCTCGCCTCGGATCGCACGCGCGCGCGGGATCTGTCATTCGTCGTCTGGTCCACCACGCTTGGAGCGGTAGCCGGTCCGAATCTGCTCGAACCGGGGGAGGCGATCGGAGGGATACTCGGACTGCCGCCTCTCACGGGTGCGTTCGTGTTCGGAATCGTCGCGCAGCTTCTGGCCGTCGCCGTCTATCTGGTCGGCCTGCGGCCTGACCCGCTGCTGACCGTCCGGGCTGTCGGCGACGCACCGCGTCCGGGGGCGAGAGCCCTGATCGCGGCGCATCCCTCGACGACCCGTCGCCGGTTCGCGATGGTCGCCGTGGCGTTGAGTCACGCCACGATGGTGTCTGTGATGGCGATGACGCCCGTGCACCTGCAGGATCACGGAGCCACGCTCTCGATCATCGGGCTCACGATCAGCCTGCACGTCGCCGGGATGTATGCCCTGTCACCCGTCTTCGGTATCATCGCGGACCGCGCCGGGCGTCTCACGGTGATCGTCGGGGGTCAGATCCTGCTCGGGGGAGCCCTGCTCGTGGGCGCCATCGGCTCAGACAGCAACGCCATGGTGGCGCTCGCCCTGATTCTTCTCGGTCTGGGCTGGAGCGCGTCGACGGTCGCCGGCTCCGCCCTGCTCACGGAGTCGACAGAACCGCCGCTGCGCGCGCGTGTGCAGGGCTTCAGCGACATGGCGATGAACCTCGCGGGTGCGGTCGGCGGAGCCCTCGCAGGTCCGGTGCTTGCCCTCGTCGGCTTCAACGGGTTGTCGTGCGTCGTGGCATCCCTTGTCGCGGTGGTGATCGTGTGGGCCCTTCTGGCGCGCACACGATCCTGAGCGGATGCCGGGGGATGAGCGCCGGTAGGATTGACAGCGATGTCAACTCACTCCACACACCCCTTCTCGACGGCCACGGGCAGCGAGGTTCGCGTTCGCTTCTGCCCCTCGCCGACCGGTACACCGCACGTCGGCCTGATCCGCACGGCGCTCTTCAACTGGGCATACGCCCGGCACACGGGAGGCACACTCGTGTTCCGCGTCGAAGACACCGATGCGGCCCGCGACAGTGAAGAGAGCTACGGGCAGATCATCGACGCGCTGCGATGGCTGAATCTCGACTGGGATGAAGGAGAAGGCGTCGGGGGACCGCATGGGCCGTACAGGCAGTCCGAGCGCCATGACGTCTATCGTGACGTGATCGAGCGCCTGATGGCGTCTGGACACGTGTACGAGAGCTTCTCGAACGCCGAAGAGATCGATGCGAGGAACGAGGCCGCGGGTCGGCCCAAGCAGCACGGCTACGACAACGGGGATCGCGGACTCTCCGACGAGCACAAGCGGGCCTTCCGCGCCGAGGGCAGGCAGCCGGCGCTTCGGCTTCGTGTGCCCGACACCGATCTCAGTTTCACCGATCTCGTTCGCGGCGAGATCACCTTCCCGGCGGGCTCGTTCAGCGACTTCGTTGTGGTGAGACCGAACGGGCATCCGCTCTACCCCTTCGTGAACCCCGTTGACGATGCCATCATGGGAATCACCCACGTGCTGCGCGGCGAGGACTTGCTTCCGTCGACTCCTCGGCAGATCGCGTTGTACCACGCCCTCATCGACATCGGGGTGACGACCTTCGTTCCGCAGTTCGGCCATCTTCCGTACGTGATGGGTGACGGCAACAAGAAGCTGTCGAAGCGCGATCCCCAGGCCAACCTCTTTCATCACCGCGACCGCGGGTTCATTCCAGAGGGACTCGTCAACTATCTCGCATTGCTGGGCTGGGGGCTCGCTGCCGACCGCGACGTCTTCACCCTCGACGAGATGGTCGCGGCGTTCGATGTCGTGAACGTCAACCCGAACCCCGCCCGCTTCGATCTGAAGAAGGCGGAGTCGATCAACGGCGACCACATCCGGATGCTTGAGGCCGACGATTTCGCCCAGCGCACGATTCCCTACCTCGAGTCGGCCGGCATCCTGCGTGCGCCGCTCACGGCCGAACAGGCACAGATCCTTGCGCAGGCCGCGCCGCTCGTGCAGGAGCGGATCGGACTGCTCGGTGAGGCGCCGGGCATGCTCGGGTTCCTGTTCACGGATGCCGCAGGCGTCGAGTACCAGGACGACGCCCTGAAGAGCCTCCCCGCCGATGCGCGTGAGGTCCTCACCGCCGCCACGGCGGCGCTGCAGGGTCTGTCGGAGTCGGAATGGTCGCACGAGCTCATTCAGCAGGCGCTTGCCGGCGCGCTGATCGACGGGCTCGGCTTGAAGCCCCGGGTGGCGTACGGCCCGCTGCGTGTGGCCGTCTCTGGACGGCGTGTGTCTCCGCCGCTCTTCGAATCGCTTGAGATCATCGGCAGAGACGACAGCGTCGCGCGACTCGAGCGTCTTTCGGCTCAGCTGGCATGAACGGGCACTACGACGTTGTTGTCGTCGGAGCGGGCCCTGCGGGGCTCTCGGCGGCGCTCAACCTCGTTCGTGCCAGGCGGCGGGTGCTTGTGCTCGACAGCAACAGGCCGCGGCACGCGGCCACCATGATGTCGCACGGCTTTCTCACGAGAGACGGAATCCCGCCGCTCGAGCTTCGTCGTCTCGGCCGTGAAGAAGTGCAGAAATATGAGACGGCCGAGGTGCAGTTCGCCTTCGTGCAGTCGATCTCTGCGAACGGCGACGGATTTCGGATCGTCGCCAGCGGGGTGCGAGGCGACCCCGATCGCGACGTGACGGCCGACCGGGTCGTCGCGGCCACCGGGCTGACAGAGACCTTGCCGCAGGTCCCCGGCATCCGTGCTTTCTATGGCACAAGCCTGCACAGTTGTTTCGAGTGTGACGGATATGAGAAGCAGGCCTCGCCGCTCGCGCTGATCGGCGAGACGAACGACCTTACGAGGCGGGCGATCCACGCGAGCCTGTGGACAGATGACCTGATCGTGTTCACGAACGGTGAGGTGCAGGTGGGCGGGCATGACGAGAGCCTTCTGGCTGAACGAGGCATCCGCGTGGAGCACAGGCGGATCGACGAGATCGAGGGTGATCGGTCGGGCATGACGGGTGTGAGGCTGGCCGACGGTGAGACCATCGCGTGTTCCGTCGGATTCGTGCGGCCGGTGTGGCATGCGAGACTCGACTATCTCGACGGCCTGGGCATCACCCGTGACGAGGGGGGACTGGTGGTCACAGACGACGGCGGACGCACAGGCGTGGCCGGGTTGTACGCCGTCGGCGACATCACTCCTCCTGGGCCGGAACAGCTCATCATCGCAGCCGGTTCTGGCGCCCGGGTGTCGCGCGCCATCGTGCGGGATATCGCTTTCGGCTGAGTTCTGCCGAAGACGCCAGAACCGGGCGTCTCAGTTTGAGTGGCAGGTCTCGTTAGGCTACAGTTGACTCTCGGCCCCGGGTATTGCTCAGAGGCCATTGGGGTATGGTGTAATTGGCAACACAGCGGTTTCTGGTACCGCCATTCTTGGTTCGAGTCCAGGTACCCCAGCAGTGCGACCTCCGATGAAGTTCATCTTCTGATGAACGTCGTCGGGGGTCTTTTTGCGTGACGCGGTGCTTGGCCTGCAACACAAGCACAAGCCGGGGGTTATCGGCTTATGGGACAGAACCGCCGGTGCTCAGGTGCGTGATTCATGTCTGACGGGCTTCAAGCGGGACGGTGCGTCTTCAGCCGCCGGGAACTCGCAGGTGAACTCGCCTTCATAGCCGAAGAGAAAGCCGAAGAACCGGTTTCGCACTTCCAGCCTGATCCGGTAGACCTGCGCATCGTCGTCGAAGGTCTCGTGTAGGTCGGCGCGTCCGCTGAACAGCATCGGAAAGCGGAAGCCCAGGGGGCCCGCATAGAATCGCTGGCCGTCCGATCGCAGGCGGAGCGAGCCGTCAGGCTCCGCGACGAGATCGAGATCGACGGCGAGGTGCTGGTGGGTTCCGAGATAGTCAACGATCGAGCCGTTGTCGAGCACCATCGTCGCATCGAATCGTGTGGGCGTGCGCCCCACCGAATACTCGCGCACGAAGGTCACGGTTTCGCGCCCGTACGGGTCTCGGTAGGGATAGTTCTCGATCACGAACGGCACGTGCTCGCCGACATCCGGCGTGAGAATGTTGCGGATCCTGCCGATCTGCAGGAACAGAGCCGTCCACCACCGTCCACGCCGGATGCGCTTCATCGTGCCGCGTCCGACGCAACCGTACTTCGCGCCCAGTCCCACACCGAACCGCCGCCGCAACATCGGATGGAGGCGTGCGAAGTCAGGACCCATCGCCTGCTCGAAGATCGACGTCACGGCATCTCCAGATCGTCGAGTGTGGATGGGGCGCCGGTCATCGTCTGCGAACGTCTCTTCTCACGCAGACAGCGACGTGCCCGAGGGCGGTCCCTGCGCCAGAACCTCAAGACGGATGCCGCCGGCCAGCGCTCCGGCGGCACGCCTGTCTCTGCCCAGATGCGCAGGCGGTCGAAACTCCAGGCGGTCATCCACCCGACGACGGGCCGCACACAGAGCTTGTCGATGAGCGCGCCCCATGCGGGCTCGTAGTCGAATCCCGTGATGAACGTTGTGCCGGTGGGCGTGGGCTCATAGCGCCAATAACCCCGGCCTGCACCGAGGGGCGACAGTCTGTCGCTCGTCGCGAACTTCAGGGCTGAGGTGCGTGTGCCGTCTGGTCGCGAGCGTTCCCCGATCGCGGTACCGGTGCCCACGATGACGTGTGCGGGTATTCGTCGTTCGTATCTGAACCGGTAGCCGCCTCCGGTGAGGTCGCCGACGGGCGTGATCGCGCTGAATCGCAGATCCCATCGTGGATGGTGGGCAGGGTTCTGGGTGAGTTCCCAGACCCGTTCCAGATCAGCGCGGATTCTGCTCTCGACGTAGATCGGCGTGTGTGCCATAGAGCCAGTGTGGCGCAATCGGAGCATCCGGTGCTGAGCGCTCAGGTAAGGCGGCGATACCGGTGGGCCTTGACCTGATCGCCCACGCGACGCCAGGGGTGAGGCAGTTTCAGCTGTTCGACGAGATCCGGTTCGACGTCGACGTACTCATAGCGGCCACCGGATTCGAACTCGACGGTCAGCGTGCGAGTCTCCGGATCGTATGACGCTTCGGTGAGGGCGTCGGACTCGAGAGGATCCAACCGCATGTTCACCTTCCGCAACCTGTTCCTGGCAACCGGTTCAGATATCGAGAGTGTCGCCGGGGGCAAGGGGAAAGAACTCGCCGCCGCCAGCCTCTGTCGCCGTAGCGATTCTGCCGTTGGCCATGTCTTTGCCGATCTTCGACAGCACCATCTCGTGTGTCGGAAAGCTTCGCCTGGGTGCGACGGCGGTCACATAGTCGATGACGTCGCCGATCTTCAGCCACGGAGCGCCCGCCGGAACCGCGAGAACGTCTACCTCGACGCCGTCTGGCACGGTGTAGGAATCGCCGCCGTAGTAGAGCTTGCCGTTCACCAGAACGCCGACGTTGTCGACGATCGGGATGGACTCGTGGATGACACTGTGCTTCTCGCCGAAGAACTGCAGCCGAAACGGTCCGACATCGACCGCATCGCCCGCCTTGACGATGCTGACGGGAAGGCCACCGGCTGCCGCGGCGAAGCCGGCCGGTCCGAAGATCTGCGCATCGGGGCTCTTGTCGAGGACGCGTTCGATCTGCTCGGGCGTCCAATGGTCGGGATGCTCGTGCGTGATCACGATGGCGACAGCCTGCGCGGTGTCCGTGAGCGCCGTGGTGAACGCCCCGGGATCCACAAAGAGCTTTTTTCCCGATTCTTCGACGATCAGGGCAGCGTGTTCAAGCTTGGTCAACTTCATATGTCGAGCTAATACCGTCGGGTGCGGGGGTTCAAGTCGCCGCGTCACCGAACATAGAAAACTCAGCTCGGACTCAGCAGAGAGACGATCTCAGAGATGAGAATCGAACCGGGATTTCGCCGGTTTCGCTGAACGCATGCCCCAACCGGCATCAATTTGATCGCGCCCCGAACCTATGTCATACTCGAACACGTTGTTTCACGGCCCCATCGTTTAGCGGCCTAGGACGTCGCCCTCTCACGGCGGTAACGCGGGTTCAAATCCCGCTGGGGTCACAACACCAGAGAACCCCCGGATTTCCGGGGGTTCTCTGCATGTCCGGCCGTGCCCGCTCGCGGAAGATGACCTGCTCCCACTCGTCCAGGAGGTCGTCGGTCCAGACCCAGATGACAGGACGTTTGCACGCGGATGCGGCGGTGACGGCTGCCGGGCAGACGGCGGAAGGCGAGCACGCCGTCCTCGCAGAGCCGATCCACGAACTGACGGGTTACGCCGAGAAGCTCGGCAGCCTGGGTCGGCGGCACCTCGTCCTACCGATAACCGCAATAACGACAACCTTCGGACAGACGCCTTCGGAGGGCGGCTGTGATCGCGGCCGCGGGGCTCGCAGAGGACTCAGCCGGAAGCATCCTGATCGGACGATTCGGGACGAAACCCGAGACCATGCTGACTCAGAGCGGCCGACAGCTTCTTCAGCGTATTCGGGCCGACTCCGTGCAGCGATGCCACGTCTTTCTCCGTGTGCAGGCTCAGTTCGCCCAGACCGGTGATGCCGGATGCCGCCAGCGCACGCTGCGCGGGAGCGCTCACGGCGGGCAGCGGGGCTGCCGTCACCTCGTCGGTCCCGTCGTCATCCATGGACTCCGCGACGACGGGGTCGTCGCCCTCGACCGTCTCGTCGACGTGGAACGCGTCATCCCGATGCCATTGCTCAGCCATGCTACGAGCGTATGTCGAGAGCGGTGATTGCGGGACCGTCCAGTGCGGGGGAGTTCCGGTGACCGCCGCTCAGGCGTCGACGGGTTCAGCCTCGCGCATATGCCCGGGCGCCGCCCGGCCGATCGCAACGGGGCGCTTCGGCTGCGACATCCTGTCGATCGCGGCGAGCGCGAGGGCAGAGACGATGAACGCGAGATGGATGATGACCTGCCACATCACGCCCTCGGTTGTGTACGTCTCGCCGGTCACCGAGTTGCTCTCGCTCGTGCGACCCGACATGTCGCCGACCTCGATGAACGTCTTCAGCAGGTGGATGGACGAGATGCTGATGATCGAGACGGCGAGCTTGACCTTGAGCAGGTTGGTGTTGACGTGCGCGAGCCATTCAGGCTGATCCCGGTGACCGGTGACGTTGATCTTCGAGACGAAGATCTCGTAGCCTCCGATGATCACCATGATCAGCAGGTTCGCGATCATCACCACGTCGATGAGTCCGAGAACGGCGAGCATGATCGTCGCCTCGTTGAGCTCGTGGCCCTCGTGCCCGCCGAGCCCGAGCACAACGTCTTCGCCCAGGTGCCAGAGATCGACCATAAAAACGATCACGTAGATCAGCTGCGCGACGATCAGCCCGAGATAGAGCGGTGCTTGCAGCCACCGACTCGCGAAGATGAAGTAGCCGAGTGCATTCGAGGCTGCACTGGGGTCACGGAACTGCCTGGCCTGGGAATCTTCACGAGTCACGGCATGAATTCTAGAGGTCGTTCTCCGTCTGAAACTGACAACGTGTTGTGGGAACGACGCGCCGGCATGCGATGCGACCGCTAGACTGATCGGAGCGAAGGGGAGTATCCCTCAACGCGCGTTCGTCAGTACGGGTCCCGTCGATGCGACCCCGGATGCGTGGCACCGGTCATGGCACACGGTGCGGGAGAGACTTTCGGCCCTCAGCCGTACCCTCCTGTGAAAGGTGCTCCATGCATCCGCTGCTTCCGCTCTGGTTCGAGATCGGCTCATACGTCGTTCTCGGGCTCATCCTTCTCGTCGACCTGCTTCTCGTCGTCAAGAGACCGCACATCCCGTCGATGAGGGAGTCCACCCTGTGGGTCGTCTTCTACGTCACGCTCGCGCTCGTCTTCGCCGGACTGATGTTCCTGTTCGCCGGCGGAGACTATGCCGGCGAGTTCCTGGCCGGCTGGCTGACCGAGTACAGCCTCTCGATCGACAACCTCTTCGTCTTCGTGATCATCATGGCGAGGTTCTCGGTTCCGAAGAAGTTCCAGCAGGAAGTTCTGATGATCGGAATCATCCTCGCACTGGTCTTCCGGGGGATCTTCATCCTGCTCGGCGCACAACTGATCGCGAACTTCAGCTTCGTCTTCTACATCTTCGGAGTGTTCCTTCTCTGGACGGCCTGGCGGCAGGCGTTCGGCAGAGTGGAGGAAGCCCAAGAGGAGGAGACCCGGTTCATCGCGTGGCTGAAGCGCCGGGTGAAGGTGTCAGACGAGTTCGACGGGGCCAAGCTGCGCACGCGCATCGGCGATCACGGGTACTGGACGCCGATGCTCATCGTGCTCATCGCGATCGGCACAACAGACGTGATGTTCGCGCTCGACTCGATTCCCGCCATCTTCGGCATCACGCAGAGCCCCTTCATCGTGTTCACCGCGAACATCTTCGCGCTGATGGGCCTGCGTCAGCTGTACTTTATGCTCGGGGGGCTGCTCGAACGCCTCGAATACCTCAAGTACGGCATCGCTTTCATTCTCGCGTTCATCGGCGTGAAGCTCGTGCTGCACGCCATGCACGAGAACGAACTGCCGTTCATCAACGGCGGTCAGAACATCGAATGGGCGCCGGAGATCGACACCTGGACGTCTCTCGGTGTGATCATCGCGTCGATGGCGGTCGCCACCATCGCCAGCGTGGTGAAAGCGCGCCGCACAATGCGCGACGAGGTCGAGACCGCGCGGGTCGACGCCGACGAGTGATATTCTGACTCTCGTGCTGTTCGGGTTGCTTCTTCTTAGCTGCCGCGACGAGGCCTAGTTTTCGACAGGCTCCCTCGCCGCGGCTATGTCGCCATGCCTGACCACCGATACTCAAGGACAGAGCACTCATGAACACACGCGCAGAGAGCACGGAGCCCCGCACCCTGGCGGAGAAGGTCTGGGCGGACCATCTGGTCGCCAAAGGGGAAGACGGAACCCCCGACCTGATCTACATCGACCTGCACCTCGTGCACGAGGTGACCAGCCCGCAGGCATTCGACGGCCTGCGGATGGCGGGGCGCCCTGTGCGCCGCCCCGACCTCACCATCGCCACAGAGGATCACAACACGCCGACCATCGGAATCGACAGGCCGATCGCCGACCTGACGAGCCGCACCCAGATCGAGACGCTGCGTCGCAACGCAGAGGAGTTCGGCATCCGCCTGCATTCGCTCGGTGACGTCGAGCAGGGGATCGTGCACGTCGTCGGACCGCAGCTCGGTCTCACCATGCCGGGAATCACCGTCGTCTGCGGAGACTCGCACACCTCGACGCACGGAGCCTTCGGCGCGATGGCCTTCGGCATCGGAACCAGCGAGGTCGAGCACGTGATGGCCACGCAGACGCTGCCGCTCAAGCCGTTCAAGACGATGGCGATCAACGTCGAGGGAACACTGCGGCCCGGCGTCACGGCGAAAGACATCATCCTCGCGGTGATCGCCAAGATCGGCACGGGCGGAGGACAGGGCTACGTTCTCGAATATCGCGGTTCTGCGATCCGCTCGCTCTCGATGGAGGGCCGCATGACGATCTGCAACATGTCGATCGAGGCGGGCGCGCGCGCCGGAATGGTCGCGCCAGACGACACGACCTTCGAGTATCTCAAGGGCCGGCCCCACGCCCCTCGGGGGCAGGACTGGGAGGATGCGGTCGCCTATTGGCGAACGCTGCCCACGGATGACGGGGCGACCTTCGACGCAGAGGTGTTCCTCGACGCCAACGAGCTCGAGCCCTTTGTCACCTGGGGAACGAACCCGGGCCAGGGGGTCTCGCTGAGCGACCGTGTGCCGAACCCGGCTGAGATCGCCGAGCCGAACGAACGGGCGGCGGCGGAGCGTGCGCTGGAGTACATGGACCTCGAGGCGGGCACGCCGATGAAGGAGGTCAGGGTCGACGCGGTGTTCATGGGATCGTGCACGAACAGCCGCATCGAAGACCTGCGTGCGTTCGCATCGATCATCAAGGGGCGAAGGAAGGCAGACGACGTTCGTGTGATGGTTGTTCCCGGATCCGCGAGAGTCAGGCTCGAGGCAGAAGCAGAGGGCCTCGACAAGGTCATCACCGACTTCGGGGCGGAGTGGCGTTTCGCAGGCTGCTCGATGTGCCTGGGGATGAACCCAGACCAGCTCGCGCCGGGTGAACGGTGCGCGTCGACATCCAACCGGAACTTCGAGGGGCGGCAGGGCAAAGGCGGGCGAACCCACCTCGTCTCGCCACTCGTCGCCGCGGCGACGGCCATCCGCGGCACACTGTCGACACCATCTGACCTCATCGATTCCGGGACATCTGATCTGGTGACGAGCGGCGCAGAAACGGGGGCGGGCGAATAATGCAGAAGTTCACAACGGTCACAGGCGTGGCCGCACCGCTCAAACGATCGAACGTCGACACCGACCAGATCATCCCTGCGGTCTACCTGAAGCGCGTCACGAAGACCGGGTTCGAGGACGCGCTCTTCGCCGCGTGGCGCCAGGATCCGGAGTTCGTGCTCAATCGCCCTGAGTTCGCCGGTGCATCCGTCCTGGTCGCCGGGCCGGACTTCGGCACCGGGTCGTCTCGGGAGCACGCCGTCTGGGCTCTGCGTGACTTCGGCTTCGACGTCGTGCTGAGTTCGCGTTTCGGCGACATCTTCCGTGGCAACTCCGGCAAGCAGGGCCTGCTCACCGGGATCGTCGACGAAGAGGACATCAAACGCATCTGGGCGATCATCGACGCGAAGCCGGGAATACCGATCACCGTGAACCTTGTTGAGAAGACTGCGGCCATCGGGGATCTCACAGTCAACTTCGACATCGACGATTACACTAGGTGGCGATTGATCGAGGGGCTGGACGACATCGGCCTCACCCTGCGCAATGAAGCGCTCATCTCAGAGTTTGAAGCCACACGCGAAGCCTGGAGGCCCCAGACGCTTCCGGCGCGGTGAGAACTCTTTTCAGTCACACAAAGACAGGCAGTGCAGGTAATTGATTTGAGTTCTCTTCTCGAAGACGCGTCGCGCGCGGGCGCAAGCGTCGGCCTCAAAGGCGACAGGATCACCATCAACGGCGGACGACCGCTTCGCGGCAGGATCGAGCTCAAGGGCGCGAAGAACCTCGTCACCAAGGCGATGGTCGCCGCGATCCTCGGCGAGACGCCGAGCACGTTGCGCGATGTCCCGGACATCAGCGACGTGCGTGTGGTCCGCGGTCTTCTCGCGGTGCACGGCGTCACCGTCACCGACGGGGAGAACGAGGGCGAACTCGTGCTCGACCCGGTGGACGTTGAGAGCGCCCACATGGCCGACATCGACGCGCACGCCGGTTCGAGCCGGATCCCCATCCTGTTCTGCGGGCCCCTGCTCCACCGCCTCGGTGAGGCGTTCATTCCCGACCTCGGGGGGTGCAAGATCGGCGATCGCCCGATCGACTATCACCTCGAGGTGCTGCGCCAGTTCGGCGCGGTCGTCGAGAAGCTGCCGAGCGGCATCCGGATGTCTGCGCCGAACGGTCTCACCGGTGCGAAGGTCGCACTGCCATACCCGAGCGTCGGCGCAACCGAGCAGGTCTTGCTCACAGCGGTTCGCGCAGACGGCATCACCGAGCTGCGCGGCGCTGCGATGGAGCCCGAGATCATGGATCTCATCAACATCCTGCAGAAGATGGGCGCGATCATCACCGTCGACACCGATCGCGTCATTCGCATCGAAGGCGTCGCACGGCTCGACGGATATACGCACCGTGCTCTGTTCGATCGCAACGAAGCCGCGAGCTGGGCGGCAGCCGCACTCGCGACAGAGGGCGACATCTTCGTCGGTGGTGCACAGCAGTCCGAGATGCTCACTTTTCTCAACGTCTTCCGCAAGGTCGGCGGCGAGTTCGAGATCCACGAAGACGGCATCCGTTTCTGGCATCCGGGAACACCGTTGAACCCGGTGATCATCGAAACGGATGTGCACCCGGGGTTCATGACGGACTGGCAGCAGCCGCTTGTGGTCGCGCTGACCAAGGCGCAGGGGGTGTCGATCGTGCACGAAACCGTTTATGAGCAGCGGTTCGGGTTCGTCGACGCTCTCGTCGAGATGGGTGCGACGATCCAGGTGCACCGGGAGTGCCTCGGCGGACAGGCGTGTCGTTTCGGACAGCGGAACTTCAACCACTCCGCGGTGATCGCCGGTCCGACGAAGCTGCACGGCGCGGACATCGTTGTTCCCGACCTGCGCGGCGGGTTCTCGCACCTCATCGCCGCGCTCAGCGCCGAAGGAAAATCGACCGTGTCGAACGTCGGCATCATCAGCCGTGGCTACGAGAATTTCATCACCAAGCTCAGGCAGCTGGGGGCCGACTTCGTTCTCGAAGGATAATGGGAACGTGTCGACGTCAGAAGACGGGCCCCAATCGGGTCCGCCGGTGCCCCGCCGCCTGAAGGCGCGCCTGAAAGGCGGCACAGCTGCCGCCAACGCCGGCAAAACGGCCGGCACACGCCAGAGGGCGAGCCCGGAGAAGACCAGGCCGTCGATCTTCTGGATCCTCGCCGGGATCGTTGTGCCGTTGTCTCGGCTGATCATGAAGATCAGGATCGTCGACGGACACAAACTGCCGCGCACGGGGTCGTTCATTCTCGCGCCGAATCACTACAGCGAGATCGATCCGATAGTGGTCGGCGTCGCCGTGTGGAAGATGGGACGTATGCCGCGGTTTCTCGCCAAGGCCGGCCTGTTCAAGAACCGGTTCCTCGGGTGGATCCTGACGCGAGCGGGACAGATACCCGTCGAACGTGAAGGATCGGTTCGCGGCAGAGGCCCGATCGAAGCGGCGGGTGAACTCGTGAAGACCGGTCAGGGTGTCATCGTGTATCCCGAGGGAACACTCACACGTGACCCGGACCTGTGGCCCATGCGCGGCAAGACAGGTGCGGTGCGGATGGCGCTCACCCACGGCATTCCGGTCATTCCCGTCGTACACTGGGGCACGCAGCAGGTGATGCCGCGGTATTCGAAGAAGATTCATTTTTTTCCCGCCAAGAACGTCGTTGTGAAGGTGGGCGACCCGGTTGATCTCTCTGCCTTCGCCGGGCGACCGCTCGAGTCGGCCACGTTCACCGAGGCCACCGATGTCGTGATGGATGCGATCACCGAGCTTCTCGCCGGTGTCAGAGACGAGAAACCACCGGCGGAACGCTGGGATCCGAGCAAACACAATCAGAAAGAGACGGGCCGCTTTTGACGCGCAAGACCGCTGCTGCCCGCGTCGCCGTGCTCGGAACGGGCAGCTGGGGTACGACGTTCGGCAAGATCCTCGCCGATGGCGGAGCCCAGGTGACCATGTGGGCGAGACGCCCGGAGCTCGCGCACGACATCAACAGGAACCACCGGAACAGCGACTACCTGCCCGGGGTGACTCTGCCGCAGGGCCTCAGGGCGACGGCCGACCTGCGAGAGGCGCTCTCGGGAGCCGAACAGGTGTTCATCGCGGTGCCCAGCCAGTCGCTGCGAGACACGCTCGTCGCCGTGAAAGAGCACGTGCCGCACGGTGCGATAGTCGTCTCGCTGATGAAGGGTGTTGAGAAAGGATCCGGACTGCGAATGAGTCAGGTCATCGAGCAGAGCCTCGAGATCGACACGTCGCTCATAGCCGTCGCATCCGGGCCGAATCTCGCTCTCGAGATCGCCAAAGAGCAGCCCACCGCGGCCGTTGTCTCATCTCAGAGTCTCGACACGGCCCAGGCCGTCGCACTCAGGGCGCGCAACGGCTACTTCCGCAGTTTTGTGAACACCGACGTGATAGGCACCGAGTTCGGTGGAGTGCTCAAGAATCTGATCGCCGTTGCGATCGGGATCGTCGACGGAGTGGGATACGGCGAGAACACCAAGGCCTCGATCATCACAAGAGGGCTCGTCGAGATGACGGACTTCGCCGTCGCGCAGGGCGCGAAACCCGAGACCCTCGCCGGCCTTGCCGGGCTTGGCGACCTGATCGCCACCTGCCAGTCGCCGCTCTCGCGGAACAACACAGCCGGGCGCCTTCTCGGGCAGGGATACAGCTACCAGGCCGTGGTCAAGCAGATGCAGCAGACCGCCGAGGGTCTCGCGTCTGTCGCCCCCGTGCTCGAACTGGCCAGATCGATCGGGGTGGAGATGCCGATCGCCCTGCAAGTGAAACAGGTGATCGACGGCTCCCTCGACCCGCGGGACATCGCCCCGCACCTGACAACCGACAGCGACGAGCCGCAGGGCGAAAGGACTAACGATGACGCAAAAGCGCCGGGTGGCGGTGTTGTTTGGAGGTCGCTCAAGCGAGCACTCGATCAGCTGCGCGACAGCGGGAGGCGTGCTTGAGGCCATCGACAGAGACCGTTTCGACGTCGTTCCCGTTGGAATCACGCGTGACGGCTCGTTTGTGCTCGAAGAGGATGACCCGTCGCGGTTCACCCTCGGCGCACGGGCACTGCCCTCTGTCGAAGACAACGGCACACGCGTGCAGTGGCCAGAGGACGCGCACTCGCGAGAAATGACCGTCACCGACCGTGACGGCCGCCGGTCGCTCGGGGTGATCGACGTCGTGTTCCCGATCCTGCACGGGCCCTACGGGGAGGACGGCACCGTTCAGGGCCTTCTCGACCTCATGGGGCTCCCGTACGTCGGCTCAGGGGTGCTTGCGTCGTCTGTGGCGATGGACAAGCACTTCACGAAGACTGTGCTTCAGCACGCGGGCATGACCGTCGCGTCGTGGCGCACGGTGACTGACCGAGAGCATGCAGTGGATCCCTCCGTCGCGCGTTCGGCTGCTGCCGAACTCGGGTTCCCCGTGTTCGTCAAACCCGCACGAGCCGGGTCGAGCGTCGGCGTTTCGAAAGTCACCTCCGTCGACGAGGTGGATGCCGCGATGGATACGGCCTTCCAGCATGATGACAGGGTTCTCATCGAAGCCGGCGCGTCTGGGCGCGAGCTCGAGATAGGAGTGCTCGGAGGGCGTCCCGGCGACCCGCCGCGCGCATCCGTTGCCGGTGAGATCGTCGTGAAGGGGCGCGACTTCTATGACTTCGACGCGAAGTACCTCGACGCTCCGGGTGTCGACCTCGTGTGCCCGGCGCCGCTTGAACCCGGCGAGTATGCCGAGATGGAGAGGGCGGCGCTCGAGGCTTTCGACGCGATCGGTGCGGAAGGACTCGCACGCGTCGACTTCTTTCTCACCGACGACGGACTCGTGGTGAACGAGATCAACACGATGCCTGGATTCACGCCGATCTCGATGTTCCCGAAATGCTGGATAGCCTCTGGCATGACCTATCGGGAGCTGATCACCGAATTGCTCGACGTGGCACACGTCACCGGCGCGCGCTGACGGACTCCTACTCGAGCACGTCGGCAGCCCCGACGCATTCGGTGGTCGTGGGGAGCACGGAGACCGCGGTGGCCAGGTCGGTGAGTGCCGTGGTCCCAGAGGCCAGACTCGCGTCGATGACCACCTCGACGGCCGGGTCTCGCCCATAGGTGGTGAACACGTAGATGTCTTCGTCAGCCCTGCTGGCGTCTTCGATCCAGTCGACCCCGTTCACCGAATGGCACGGATCGGTGGTCGGGCCCGGAACGGCCACGCCGCAGTGCAGGATGACGCCGGCAGGGTCACCCCATGCGCCCGTCGCCTGTGCGTTGGTCTCACGCTCGGGCAGGTCTGCGACGCGATCGGGCAGCCGCACACTCACCTCGGCGCACTGCGGGTTGCCCGCGTCGGCCGCGGGATCCAGGTTCAGCGTCGGCGAGCATCCGGACAGCGCGAGTGAAATGACGGCTGCTGAGACGAGCGCTCTCACGAGGCGAGATCGGGTAGACATCTCTCTCAGGCTACCGTTGATGCCATGACAGCAGCTGCGCGGGACGACGGAAGCCTCACGATCGCAGAGGTGAGTGAGAGCGACATCCTCTCCCGCATCTTCCCGCTCCTCCCGCCCGCGAGCGGGCAGCTGCTCGGCCCGGGCGACGACGCCGCAGTGATGGCCGCCGCAGACGGACGCTACGTCGTCACCACAGACATGATGGTGCACGGCCCCGATTTTCGGCTCGCATGGTCGACTCCGTTCGACCTGGGCTGGAAGGCGGCGGCCACGAACCTCGCCGACGTGGCAGCGATGGGCGCGAGGCCGACGGGGCTCGTGGTCGCTCTCGCCGTCACCAGGCAGCTGCCGGTCGCGGCCGTGACCGAGTTCGCGCGCGGACTCAGACAGGCGTGCGAGGCCCTCGCTCCCGGATGTGGCGTCGTGGGGGGCGATCTGTCCGTCTCAGACACGCTCACGGTCGCCGTGACGGCGTTCGGCGATCTCGAAGGGCGTCAGCCCGTGCTGCGGTCGGGTGCTCGTCCTGGGAATGTCGTCGCACTCGCCGGTCGTGTCGGCTTCGCCGCGACCGGGCTCGCGCTGCTGTTCGAACGCGGCGTCGACGACTCCGGCGAGCCGCTTGCGTCCGCTGCAGAGCGTCTTCGGCACGAGATGCCGGTGTTCGTCGACGCCCAGCTGGCACCCGCTCCTCCGATCGGGTTGGGCAGGCAGGCCGCCCTGGCCGGGGCGACGGCCATGCTCGACGTCTCTGACGGTCTTTCACTCGATGCGGAACGCCTTGCGCGGGCGTCGGGGGTTCGCGTCGACGTCAGCGCAGAGGCTGTGAGGGCGATCGCGGCAGAGGGAAACCTGCAGCGCGGACTGCGCGGGGGAGAAGACCACGCTCTGCTGGCGACGTTCCCTCCGTCGTCTGTGCCAGAGGGCTTTGTCGAGATCGGCAGGGTGAGATCCGGCTCGGGTGTGACGGTCGATGACAGCCCCATCGACGGTGTGCTGGGGTGGGATCCCTATCGCGGCTGGGACGGTGGTGTCGGATGATGGCGTGGCACGCCGATCAGGCCGGTCCTGCCCACCACACAACCGTTTCTCCGTAAGACTTCGATCGTTCAGCGGTGAGCTCACCTGGCCAGACCGGCTCAGGGGTCCGTGAGCTGCGCTCGACCAGAACGAGAGCGTGCTCCGACAGGACAGGAACGAGGGAGGCGAGGTTCTGCGCGAGCTCGTCTTCGGAGAGGTCATACGGAGGATCGAAGAACACGAGGTCCCATTCCCCGTCCGCCCTGTCGAGGAACTGCTGCACCGCAACGGCCGAGACACGGATGTCCGGTGCGAGTCCCGAACCGAACGTCGCGAGAACCGTCGACGCGTTTCGTCGGCAGACCTGCGCGGCCTGGGAATGCCTCTCGACGAGATCAACGGATGCTGCTCCCCGGCTCGCCGCCTCAAGACCGAGTGCGCCAGACCCCGCATACAGGTCGAGAACACGGGCGCCATGAACGGCATCCCTGGCGTCGAGAGCAGAGAAAACCGCCTCTCGAACCCGATCGCTCGTCGGGCGCGTTCCCTGCCGGGGCACGGTCAGGGTCAGGGAGCCTGCGACACCCGCAACAATTCTCGTCACCGCGCCAACTTTAGTCGGTGCTCGGTGGCCTCCCGGCGAGAGCGCGTTCCGGACGAGAGCGGACCCGCTCCGCAACCGTCGCGCAGACGCTGGTTCCCCGGGAGTGAGACGGGGACGCACGTCGTCGGCTCCGAATAGACTCGAGGCATGACCGGGTCTGACCTCGACACCAAGCTGAACGGTGTGATCGGACCGCGAACGGCTGCCGCGCTCGCGCGCGCTTTCGACGTCGAGACGACCGGCGACCTGCTGATGCACTACCCGCGGCGGTATGCGAGCAGAGGTGAGCTGACGGCGATCGACCAACTGCCCGTCGGCGAGAACGTGACGATCATCGCCGAAGTCCTTCAGGTGACGAACCGCACGATGAAGTCGAGAAAAGGCTCGATCCTCGAGGCCAAGATCACCGATGGCAAGGGCATCCTCACCCTCACCTTCTTCAACCAGGCCTGGCGATCCAAAGAGCTTGCCGCGGGGGTCAGGGGGATCTTCGCGGGCAAGGTGGGGGAGTACCGGGACGCACTCCAGCTGGCGCACCCCGACTACAAGCTGTTCGACGCCGAGGTCGCAGACCGGCCCGATGCCGCGGCGGCGAGGGAATGGGTGACGAAGCCGATTCCGATCTATCCGGCGACGAGCACGGTGTCGAGCTGGCAGATACAGGCGTCGATCGATCTCGTGCTCGACGACCTCGGTGAGATCGACGACCCGATCCCGGCCGACGTGCGGTCGACGGAACGGCTCCTGGACTACCGGAACGCGCTGGAACGCATCCACCGCCCGTCGACGGACGTCGACTGGCATGCCGCCAGGCGGACCCTGCGCTTCGCCGAGGCGTTCATCCTGCAGACGGCCCTCGTGCAGCAGAGGCAGCAGACGAAACGGTCCGAGGCGTATCCCCGCCAACCGAGACCTGGCGGGGTGCTCGAGCGTTTCGATGCGGCTCTTCCCTTCGAACTGACCGGTGACCAGAACAGGGTCGGGCACGAGATCGCCTACGACATGTCTGGCCGGTCGCCCATGAACAGGCTCGTGCAGGGCGAGGTCGGCTCTGGCAAGACCCTCGTCGCGCTCAGGGCCATGCTCACGGTCGCCGACTCCGGCGGGCAGTCGGCGCTGCTCGCCCCGACCGAAGTCCTCGCCACCCAGCACCTTCGTTCGATGGTCAAGGCGCTCGGGCCAGACATCGCCGCCGAGGTCAAGCCGGTTCTGCTCACGGGTCAGATGACCACGGCGGAGCGCAAGCGGGCGATGCTGCTCATCGTGAGCGGCCAGGCACAGATCGTGATCGGAACGCACGCCCTGCTGAGCGACTCGGTGACGTTCTTCGATCTGGGGCTGATCGTCGTCGACGAACAGCACAGGTTCGGCGTCGAACAGCGCGACACGCTCAAGGGCAAGGCACAACGCCCCCCGCACGTGCTCGTGCTCACCGCGACGCCGATTCCGCGGACCATCGCGATGACCGTGTTCGGCGACCTCGACGTGAGCACCATCAGAGAGCTTCCCTCCGGACGCATCGGCATCGAGACCTTCGTGGTGCCGCTCGCCGAGAAACCTGAATGGTTCGGGCGCATCTGGGCGCGGGTGGCCGAAGAGATCGCAGCCGGTCGCCAGGCGTTCGTCGTGTGCCCTGCGATCGATCCCGGCGTCGTCGAAGATGACGGCGAGCCCGCGCCGGACGACGCGGATTCCCACGGGTCACCGAGTGGCCGCACGGTCGCCGCCGTGACGACGGTGCTCGAGGAGCTGACGCGCGTTCCGGCGCTGACGGGCGCGCGGATCGGCGCACTGCACGGGCGGATGTCTGCAGACGACAAGGACCGCATTATGCAGCGGTTCAGCGCAGGCGAACTCGACGTCCTGGTCTCGACAACCGTCATCGAGGTGGGCGTCGACGTTCCGAACGCATCGGTGATGGTAGTGCTCGACGCCGATCGTTTCGGTGTGTCGCAATTGCACCAGCTGCGCGGCAGGATCGGACGAGGCGAGTTCGCCGGGGTCTGCCTGCTCGTCACCGCCGCAGAGCAGGAAACCCCCGCCAGGGAGCGCGTCCAGGCCATCGCCGACACCCTCGACGGCTTCCGTCTCGCCGAGATCGACCTCGAGCTGCGCAGAGAGGGAGACGTTCTCGGCAGTGTGCAGTCCGGTCGCCGTTCGTCTCTGCGACTGCTGCGGGTGACGACAGACGGCGAGATCATCGAGGCCGCGAGGGCGCACGCAGAGAATCTGCTTGAGGCCGACCCTGCCCTGGCGCGGCATCCGGCCACCGCCGAAGCACTTGCCCGGTCGGTGGACGAACGCGAGCGTGCTGCACTGCGCAAGGGATGACCTGCGCGATTGTTATCTAATCGTGAGCGTGCCGTAGGCTTAACGAATGCAGAGGATCGCCGTTGTCCCCGGATCGTTTGACCCTGTCACACTCGGTCATATCGATGTGATCAGGCGAGCCGCCGGGCTCTTCGACGAGCTGCACGTGCTCGTGGTGCACAATCCCGACAAGGCCGCGCTCCTCCCGATCGCCCAGCGGGTCTCACTGCTCGAGCAGTCCATCGAAGAGGGCGGCGACCCGGGCAACATCGTCGTCGCGTCATGGAGCGTCGGCCTGCTCGTCGACTACGCCACGGATGTCGGTGCGTCCGTGCTGGTCAAAGGCATCCGTTCACAGGTCGACGTCGCATACGAGACGCCGATGGCTATCGTCAACAGGCATCTCGCCGGTGTCGAGACGGTGTTCATGCTGCCGGACCCGGCCCACGCCCACGTGTCGAGTTCGCTCGTGCGGCAGGTCGCCGGCCTCGGCGGCGACATCAGTCCGTTCGTTCCCCGTGCCGTTGCCCGGTTCCTGCAGAAGACATGAACAGTTACCTCACCCACGCGCCGACAGACAGTTCGGTGCCGCCCCACACCGAATCCGACGATGCGGGGCGTCTCGACCGCGATGACGCCGCGTCCATGGCCTCGGACATCGTGCGGAACGTCGAAGCGGTCATCGACGGCAAACACGAGGCCGTGAAGGTCGCGCTCACCGTGCTGCTCGCCGAGGGGCACCTGCTGATCGAAGACGTGCCCGGCGTCGGCAAGACGATGCTCGCGAAGGCGCTCGCGAAGTCCGTGCACTGCACGGTGAGCCGCATTCAGTTCACTCCGGATCTCTTGCCGAGTGACGTCACAGGGGTTTCGGTCTACAACCAGATGGAACGGCGCTTCGAGTTCACGCCCGGGGCCGTGTTCGCGAACATCGTCATCGGAGACGAAATCAACCGGGCTTCGCCGAAGACGCAGTCGGCCCTGCTCGAGTGCATGGAGGAGCGCCAGGTCACCGTCGACGGGACGACCTATCCGCTCCAGGCGCCGTTCACCGTGGTGGCAACGCAGAATCCGATCGAGATGGAGGGCACGTATGCGCTCCCCGAGGCACAGCGAGACCGGTTCATGGCCCGGATCTCGATGGGGTACCCAGACACGGATGCCGAGATGGCGATGCTCACGGCGCGCGACAGCCTCAACCCCCTCGGAACGCTATCTGCGGTCGTCGACCAGGACACCCTGCGGCGTATGATGGCGACGGTCCGCGCGGTCTTCGTGTCGCCGGCCGTCAAGGCCTACGCGGTCGAGCTCGTGCGCGCAACCCGTGAGCACAACGAACTGAGACTCGGAGCAAGCCCGAGGGCCACCCTCCAGCTGATTCGAGCCGCCAAGGCGATGGCCATGATCGCGGGGCGTGGCTTCGTTCTGCCCGATGACGTCGACGCCCTCGCCGTGCCGGTTCTCGCCCACAGGCTCATGCCGACGAGCAGGGCGGTCGGGCGTCATCAGAACACGGACTCCCTCGTCGCGAGCATCGTCAGCGGGATCGTCGAGACAACACCCGTGCCGATACACGACGCCAGATAGGAACGATCGTGGCGCGGGCGGCAACCGAGAGCATGAGGCCGGCTCGACTGACCACGCGCGGGTGGACCGCAGTGGCGATTGCCGTTTCGCTCTTCGTCGTCGCGGTGGTCCTCGACAGGCGCGAGGCCCTGTATCTCGCGCTTGTGGTGACGCTGATCTGCATCGGCGCGCTCGTCTGGGTTCGGATGCAGCGTTCCGGCTTGAGCGCCAGACGCGTGTTCACACCTCGTTCCGCAGCCGTGGACGAGCCCGTCGCCGTGCGCACGATCGTCACGTCCGACACGAGCATTCGCCCGGGGCTCAGGTGGAACGAGGCGGTGCCGGCGGTGTTCGGCGATCCTCCCGAAGGGATTCTCACCGAGGGCGAGCGTTCAGCGTCGCGGACCGTGACGCTCGACTACGAGCTCGTGTCGGCGTCGAGGGGACGTTTCGCCGTCGGACCTCTCTGGGTCGGCTGGACCGATCCCTTCGGCCTGGTGACGACCCATCACCGCGTCGCAGGGCGCACACCCCTCGTGATCACGCCGCGCGTGACGGCACTGCCGAGCGGAGGGTTCAGATCGTCGAATGGCGACGGCGGAAGAATCTCGCACTACCAGCTGTCGAATCCGCGCGCCGACGAGCTGATCGCTCGTGAGTATCGGGCAGGAGACCCGCTCAGACGGGTGCACTGGCGCCAGACCGCCCGAAAGGGTGAGCTGATGGTGCGCCAGGAGGAGCAGCAGGCGGACCCCTCTGCGCTCGTGGTGTTCGACACCTCTTCTGACGACGTCGGGTTCGAGCGCAGAGTGGAACTCGTCGCATCGATGGCGATTCTGCTGCTCGACACCGGGCATTCGGTGGTCCTGGCCGAGACGGCTGTCGGCGATTCGCCCGCAGACGCCGGCCGCCGGGTCAGACGCTTCGGCGTCGACGACGGGGAGCACCTGCTCGAGGCACTCGCGGACGCCTCGCCATGCGCCGTTCCGTCCGACTGGGACATCGCAGAAGAGATCGCACCTCTCGTCGACGACGTTCGGCAGGCCGCGCCCGTGTTCGTCGTGCGAGGGCCGACGACAGCGGCAGAGGCCAGACGACTCGCCGTGATCGGGTCGGGGACAGGACCCGCTGTGATCTTTCTCGGTGAATCAGCAGAGAGCGGGCACCGGGACGACGCCTCCCAGCGCGCCAGGCATCCTGCCGACGGACGGCGGGACAAAACGCTAGCGGTTCAACTGCTCGCCGATGCGGGGTGGCGCACCGCTGAGCTGTCAGACGACACCTCTGTCGGCGACGCCTGGTCGCAGATCATCCACACGGCCGAGGTCGTGAGGGGCGGGTGACCGTGAGAGCGACCGGGGCCGGGCTCGCCCGCCGCACAAGGCGGCGCGACGGCGCTCGTCGGCTCTGGCTGCTGACCGGCGCGGTCTTCGTGATGCTCCTGACCACCGTCGCCACACTCACGCCGCTCCTGCATGGCATCGTCTGGTGGACGGATGCCGCTCTTCTGTCTGCCGCAGTGCTTGCGGCAGCGGCGGGCATCCGCTCGCTCGGAGCGCCACGCTGGGTGGGAACACCGGTGGGCGCCCTCGCCGGACTGGCCGTGCTCACGCTGCTGTATGCACCGGCGACGGGTCTGGTGTTCGTCGTTCCGACGGCCGAGACGTTTGCGGTGTTCGGCGAGCTCGCCTCGGCGGGCACGACCTCGATCATCCGCGAATCCACCCCTGCGCCGGCCACGGACGGCATCCGATTCGTGCTCGCATGCGGTGTCGGCGTGCTCGCGGTGCTGTTCGACGGGCTTGCGCTCTCGCTTCGTCGTGTTGCGCTCACGGGTGCACTCGTGGTCGGTGTGGTCGTTGTGCCGGGGATCGTGACGGGCGATGTCACCCCGTGGCCTCTCGCACTGTGCACAGTCGTTTTTCTGTGGATGCTGTGGGTTGACGCGAGGGTCAGGAACCCGTCCCTTCGTCTGGGCGGGGGCATGCTCGTCATCACGGCGGCGTCGGTCGTCGGTGCGGTGGCGCTGTCGACGGCGGCGCCGGGCTTCAACGGTGCGAGCCTGCTGACGGTGTCCGGCGACCCGGTGTCGTCGCGGGGCATCAGCCCGCTCGTGGATCTCGGCGCAGACCTTCGCAGACCGGGCAGCACCGAGCAGTTCCGCTACATCACAGACACAACGCGCCCGCAGTACTTTCGGCTGCTGACGCTCGACCGCTTCGACGGCACCACCTGGTCACCGGGCGACGACCAGGTGACTGAGCCGTATTCGAGAGGCTCCGTGATGCAGGTCCCCGGTCTGGACGCGTCGACCCCGACTGAGACCGTCGAGACGAGCGTCGACATCGTCGGAATGCGCAGTGAGTGGCTTCCCGTCCCTTTCCCGAGTGTTCAGGTGACGGGCCTGGACGGCCGGTGGGAGTGGGATGTGGACGGGCTCACCCTGTCGAGCCCCAGTTCCAGCACTCGGGGACAGGAGTACGTCTCTCAGAGCCTGTCGCTGCGTCCGACCAGGGAACAGCTCGTCGCCGCGCCAGCCGACTATCCGGAATCGGTGACGCCGTACCTCGAGGTTCCCGACGACGTGCCAGATCTCATCGAGACCACACTCGATGAGGTGACCGCCGGACTGACGAACGCCTACGATCGCGCCTATGCGCTGCAGCAGTTCTTCCGGGCCGGAGATTTCCGCTATTCGCTCGACTCACCCGTTGACGACGGCTACGACGGCGACGGCTACGACGTCATCGCTCGCTTTCTCGAAGAGCAGACCGGCTACTGCGTGCACTTCGCCTCGGCTATGGCTGTGATGTCGCGGATGGCGGGGATTCCGGCGAGGGTGTCGCTCGGATACCTTCCCGGTGATCGTCTGGGCGCGACCGAGGATGAACGTTCACGGTACACGGTCACATCCGACGATCTGCACGCGTGGCCCGAGCTGTATTTCAGCGGTGTGGGCTGGGTTCCGTTCGAGCCGACCACCGGACGCGGGGTCATTCCGGAGTATGCGCTCCAGGTCAGCGCGAACGAGCCGGCCGATGAGGCCGAACCAGATGTTCGCCCGGTGACACCGACGCCGGAGCAGCAACCGGAGGCCGAAGAAGAGGCGTCCGAGCGCACAACGCGAGATGAATCGCGTTCTGATCTCTTCGCGTACACCTGGGGCCTCGCGGTCATCGTGCTCGTGTGCGCAGCTGTTCCGGCCGTTTTCGCCCGTGTGAGACGGGCACGCCGTCTCGCTGACCTGAGACGAGGACGAGGCCTGAGACCTGGACGAGGGGGCGCGGACCTCGCCTGGCAGATGGTCGAGGATGCAGAGAGAGACCACGGGCAGGATGTTCCGCCCACAGACACCCCGCGTGCGCGGGCGGAGGCGATTTCGGAGCGCCTTGAACTGGCAGACGCCGAGAGTGCAGCCCTTCACCGTCTGCTCGACGCTGTCGAACGGCACCGCTTCGCCCCCGCGGAGCCGGATGCCCTGGGGCGTGGGCTCGCCGATGACGCGATCATCGTGACAACGGCGATCTCCCGTGGGGCGAGCACACCGGAACGAATGCGGGCGCTGCTGCTGCCGGCATCCGTTCTCTCGCCGCCGAGACGGTCGCGGGTGCCCCATCGGGCCGAGGGCTGACCTGAGCGGACTCGCAGGAGCCGATGCGTGCGGGACGGTAGAATTGCCGGTGTGACCGATTACAGAAAGATGCCGTTCTCCGTCAGCGTGCGCGACCTCGTCCGCAGGCCGGGAGAGATGCGAGAGCACGAGTACACGGTGCCGTCTCCCGCAACCCTCGGCGAGGGACTTGTGGCTGTGAAAGAGGGCACGCCCATCCATGAGGATGTCCGATTCGAATCCGTGCACGAGGGTATTCTCGTCACCGCCGAGATCGAAACAACAGCCGAAGGGCAGTGCGGAAGATGCCTCACTGAGATGACGCTGCCGGTCGAAGTCGAATTTCAGGAACTTTTCGCGTACCCTAGTGACGAATCTTCTGAGCATGAGGTTCGCGGTGACCACGTGGATCTGGAACCTCTCGTCAGAGACGCGGTAGTGCTCTCACTGCCGTTTCAGCCGGTTTGCCGGCCAGACTGCCCCGGACTCGATCCTGAGACGGGAGAGCGTCTGGCTGAACAGCCCGACCGAGAACCCCACGAAACACATGATCCACGCTGGTCTGCGCTCGCGAATTTTCGAGCAGACACAGGCTCCGACGCCTCGGATGCCGAAGCCAGTGAGACCACAGACAGAGAAAAGAGATAAGACATGGCTGTTCCGAAGCGGAAGAAGTCACGCGCGAACACACACGCGCGCCGTTCGCAGTGGAAGGCTGAAGTCCCCACTCTGGTGAAGACCGTCGAGAACGGCAAGGTGACCTACAGCCTGCCGCACCGCGCCAAGGTCGTCGAAGACTCGGCGGGCACACCGTTGTTCCTCGAGTACAAGGGCCGCAAGGTCGCAGACGTTTAGCCTGCGACCCGCTGGCGCACGATTCGTGTCAGAACCGCAGACAGACCGAGGGTCGCTCCTGGCGACCCTCGGTGTCTCAGTTAACGACGCGATGCTTGAGCTTGCGCTCACGCATCGCTCTTTTGCGTACGAGAACGGCGGTGTGCCGCACAACGAACGCCTCGAGTTCCTCGGCGATTCGGTCCTGGGCCTCGCCGTCACACAACGGCTGTACCGTGCGAACCCCGAGCTCACCGAGGGGGACCTTGCGAAGATGCGCTCGAGCGTCGTCTCGACGGTGGCACTCGCAGAGGTCGCACATTCCATAGGCCTCGGCGAGCACCTGCGCCTCGGGCGCGGGGAGGAGCTCACCGGCGGTCGAAGCAAGCCGTCGATCCTCGCCGACACGATGGAGGCGATCTTCGGTGCCGTCTACCTGGACCAGGGCCATGAGGTCGCGACTGCCCTTGTGCTGCGGCTGGTCGAGCCCCTGCTCGCGGACTCCGCGCGGTTCGGTGCGGCCATGGATCCGAAGACGAGCCTGCAAGAGGCAGCCGCTGCCGTCGGCGCACCCGCTCCGGTGTATTCCGTGACGAGTGAGGGCCCGGACCACAATCGCTCATTCACGGCCACGGTCACGGTCGGAGACCTCGTCGCCGCCACGGGACACGGCAGCAGCAAGAAGCACGCGGAGCTCGCCGCCGCGATGATCGCCTGGACGGAATTGAGTGCCGGAGCTTCCTGAGGTCGAGGTCGTGCGCGCCGGCCTCGCTCCCGCCGTCACCGGTGCGCGCATCACGAGCGTCGAGGTGCTCGATGACAGGTCGGTGAAACGCCACAATCCGATCAGCGGCTCATTCGAAGAGGTGCTGCACTCGCGCGTCATCGAGGGTGCCGTGCGCCGGGGAAAGTTCCTCTGGTTCCCGCTGCGCGCGACCGGCGCGGATGACATCCGCCCGGTTGCTCTCGTCACCCACCTGGGCATGAGCGGCCAGATGCTGCTGAGGGAGCCGGGCGTTGAGGATCGCCTGACGCGGATACGTCTGGGAATCGAGCACCCGGAGCACGGGGAGCTGTGCATCAACTTCGTCGACCAGCGTATCTTCGGCGGAATGGCCATCGACGGTCTCATCACAACAGCCGACAGCGCAGCCGGGGGATTCTCCGGTCGGCATCCAGGCACACCGGTTCTGCCCGCCTGGCACAGCCTCATCCCCGATCGCGTCGCCCATATCGCCAGAGACCCGCTTGATCCGGCGTTCGACCAGCGCGAGTTCGTCCGGCGCCTCGGCCGCAGGGCGTCAGGCATCAAACGAGCCATGCTCGACCAGACACTGGTGAGCGGGATCGGCAACATCTATGCGGACGAAGCCCTGTGGGCAGCGAGGCTGCACTTCGACCAGCCCGCGAACACTCTCTCGGCTCGCAAGATCGCGGAGCTGATGTCTGCGGTCAGGCAGGTGCTCGAGAAGGCGCTCGCAGAGGGCGGCACGAGCTTCGACGCTCAATACGTCAATGTCAACGGGGCGTCAGGCTATTTCGCGCACAGCCTCAACGCATACGGACGCCAGGGGCTCGCGTGCGCACGGTGCGGCACGGTGATGGAGCGGGTCGCCTTTATGAACCGTTCGTCGCACTACTGCCCGAGATGTCAGCGGCTGCGCCCGGTCCCCTGAGCCGTGACAGCGGTTCACCGGTGCGCGTCCGTTCACGGCATGAGCGCGAGACGCTTGACGAGCCGGTCGATGCGGTTCCGCGGACCGACCATGCTCACGGCGTAGTACTCGATCTCGTCGGCGGATGAACCCGAGAGCGCGTCTACATACTCGTCGTACACACGGGTCTGCTGTGCCGCCGACGGCATGTCCGCGACGAACGTCTCGTCGTGGGCTGCCGCCTGTGCACGGAGTGACCGGAGTGTTCCGGCATCGGCCACGAGAACGGTGCAACCCGCCCAGGGCAGGCCGGGGTGGACGTCTCCGTCGCCGTCGACCGCATCCGCACCGAGGATGCCGGTGACACGCGACGAGGTCGCCGCCGCCGCGCAGATGGCCGCGTTCACCGCCCGCCCCGGGGGCAGGTCTTCGTTCACGACCACGACCCACTTCAGCCTGGCCGAGCGTGTTGGTCCTGACTGGATCTCTTCCGCCGCAAAACCGATCGTGTTCATGTCTGCCCTTGTCACCTGTTCGACTATCACGCGTGAATACTATGCTCATTCACATATGTGATGCCCTACATCCGTATTAAGTACGAGAATGGAGGCGGAGGGTGAATATGGACGAATTAGATCAGGCGATTCTGCGCGAGTTGCAGTCGGATGCACGTCGCTCCAATCGTGACGTCGCGGCGGCCGTCGGAGTCTCGCCGACGACGGCGCTCGACCGCACCCGTGCTCTGCGCGCTCGTGGTGTCATCAGGGGTGCCGTACTCGATGTGGACCTGGCCGCTCTCGGCCGGCCGGTGCAGGCTCTCATCGCCGTGAGGATCAGACCGCCATCGCGGCCGGTGATCGAGTCGTTCAGGGACTGGGCGTCAGGGTTGCCGCAAACACTCGGAGTTTTCGTCACAACCGGCACAGAGGACTTCATCATCCACGTAGCGGTCCCTCATAACGAAGCGCTGTACGCGTTTGTGATCGACGAGCTGACCCAGCGCGCCGAAGTCGCAGACGTCAGGACATCTGTTGTATACGAGCACATCCGCGCGACGCGTGTCGAGCCGGTCGTCGGCGGCTGATCATCGCTCGGCATGCCGGTGTGCCAAAGGGCGGCCGATCAGAATAGACCCGGCGATGTTCGGTCTGCAAGACGCGCGCCTGTGCTGCCGCACGCCGATGGTTCGGTACCGTAGACCAGAACGTCGCAGCGGGATCACGTTCCCGTCTGAGCCGCACAGAGTTTGAGCCGCACAAGGTCTGGGAGCAGAGGGAAGGAGGCCGAATGTACCTGAAGTCGTTGACCGTCAAGGGGTTCAAGTCATTCGCCCAGCCGACCACATTCGCGTTCGAGCCCGGCGTGACCTGCGTCGTCGGGCCGAACGGCTCCGGAAAATCCAACGTCGTCGACGCGCTTGCGTGGGTGATGGGGGAGCAGGGAGCAAAGACACTGCGCGGCGGCAAGATGGAGGACGTCATCTTCGCCGGCACCTCGACTCGGGGTCCGCTCGGCCGCGCCGAGGTCATCCTGACCATCGACAACGCCGATGGCGCGCTTCCGATCGACTACACCGAGGTCACGATCAGTCGCACACTCTTTCGGAACGGCGGCAGCGAGTACGCCATCAACGGAGAGGGCTGCCGGCTTCTCGACGTGCAGGAGCTGCTGAGCGACTCCGGGCTCGGGCGAGAGATGCACGTCATCGTCGGTCAGGGCCAGCTCGATGCCGTGCTGCACGCGTCGCCCGAGGAACGCCGCGGTTTCATCGAAGAGGCTGCCGGAATCCTCAAGCACCGCAGGCGCAAAGAGAAGACCGTGCGCAAGCTCGACGCCATGCAGACGAACCTCACCCGCCTGAGCGACCTCGCCGGCGAGATCAGGCGGCAGCTGAAGCCGCTCGGCCATCAGGCGGAGATCGCCAGGGAGGCGCAGTCGATAGCGGCGGTCGTCCGCGATGCGCGGGCCAGGCTGCTGGCAGACGAGGTGGTCACGCTGCGAAGGGCCCTTGACGCCCACGGGCGCTCGGAACACGAGCGGCACACGGAGCGCATCGTGCTGCAGGAGCAGCTGGAGCAGAAGCAGCTGCGCATCGCCCGGCTCGAGCAGGCACAGGTCGGCGACGCCGTCGACGTCGCACGTCGCACGAGTTTCGGCCTGGAGTCGGTGCAGGAGCGGCTGCGCGGCCTGTATACCCTCGCCAACCAGCGGCTGGCCCTGCTGGGCACTGAGGGCGAGTCGAACGACGTCACGCAAACGGTCACGAGGCAGAACATCGACGACGCGAAGGCAGAGGCCGAACGCCTGCGCCACGCTGTGACCGCAGCGGATGCCGCCTGGCAGCGAAGCAAACAGGCGACGGTCTCTGCCCGCCAGCGCCTCGACGCCGTTGATGACGAGATCGCGGCGCAGAGCGCTCTGGTGTCCAAACACGACCTCGAGATCACCAAACTCACCGGTCAGGCCGATGCCGCCGCATCGCGACTCGCAGCGGTCCGCGGTGAGAGGCTCCGGCAGCAGAACGCCATCGATGCCTCAGAGGAACGCCGGGATGCCGCGAAGCGGGAGTTCTCGGCGCTCGAAGAATCGGTCGGAGACGTCGACAGAGACGACAACGGCCTCGACGAGGCATACGAACTCGCCCAGGCGCGTGTCTTCGAGGCGGATGCGGAGATCGAACGCCTGCGCGAGCTTCTGCACGAACACGAGCGCGAGCGCGACGCCCTCACCGCACAGACGAGCGCGCTGTCACGTGCCCTTGAGATCAAGGACGGTGCGAGTGATCTCGTCGCGGCGAACCTCAGCGGGGTGCGCGGAGTCGTCGCAGACCACGTGCAGGTCGCCGTGGGCTACGAGTCGGCCATCGCCGCCGCGCTCGGCACCCTGGCAGACGCCGTGCTCGCATCGGGGGACTCAGAGGCCTTCGGCGCTCTGGAGTACGCCCAGGAACACGATCTCGGTCGCGTCGAGGTGGTGATCGCCGACAGCGGACGGGCGATTCCGACGTGGCCGGACACCCCCGGCATCGTTCCGGCCACAACCGTTGTAGAGGCACCGGGTGGTGTGCTCGGCATTCTCGCGTTCGCGGGTGTCGCCGACGACATCCGATCAGCACGTTCCGCCTGGGCCGAGCTCACATCGGCGCTCGGCGGCCCTGTCACCCTGGTGACGCGGTCTGGCGACGTGCTCACCGATCACGTGCTGCGCGGCGGATCAGGTGGCAAGCAGGGTCGTATCGAGCTTCTCGCGGAGCGGGACGCCGCTGCGGAACGCCTCACAGAGGTCACCGCGCTGATCGAAGACCTCCGGATCGAGCTGACCGAGCAGCGGGCCGTGCACCAGTCGGCCAAGGAGCAGTCCCAGCGGGCCCTGCAGGCCCTGCGCGAGTTCGATGCTCAGCTCGCCGCCGTCACGGAGAAGCTCAACCGGGCCAAGGTGCAGTCAGAGGCGGCCGTCGCCGAATACGATCGGCTCACAACGGCTTTCGCGCAGTCCGCAGAGGCGGTCACAGAGGCTGAGGCCGCGCTGGAGAGAGCCAGGAGCGAGCTCGAGACGGCCAGGAGCCGGCCGAGACCGATTCTCGACGTGGCCGCACGGGATGAGCTCGCGGCCGAGCTCGACAGGGCGAGGGAGGCCGAGGTCGAGTCCAGGCTCCAGCTCGAGACCGCGCGGGAGCGGGTCCGCGCAGAGGAAGAGCGTGTCGGGGCTCTCGCGGCGCGTATGGAGTCTGAGCGCGAAGCCGCAGAGGCGGCCGCCCGTCGCGCCGTGATCCGCAAGCGACAGCTCGACACGGCGTCAGGTGTCGCCGATGTTCTGCCTGCCGTGCTCGACTCGGTCGATCGCTCCGTGGCCGAATCCCGGATGCTGCTCGCCCGGGCAGAGGAACAGCGCGCACACCAGAACGAAGAGCTCGTCACGCTGCGTCGAGAAGAGAGCGCATTGCGCGAGCGGCTGCAGGCTGTCACCGAGAGCGTGCACGGGCTCGAACTGCAGATCTACGAGAAGAAACTGCACCTGTCGAGCCTGCTCGAGAGAGCCGGATCCGAACTCGGTCTCGTGGAAGACGTTCTGGTCGCCGAGTACGGCCCAGACGTGCCGGTGCCACCGGACGGCGTCACACCTGACGACGGAAACGAGGGCGAGAGCACACCTGCTACTCCTGCCGATGGATCGGACGAGGGCATCCCGTTCGACCGGGAGCAGCAGCAGAGGCGTTTGGAGCGCGCCGAACGCAAGCTCTCGAGGCTCGGCCGGGTGAACCCGCTCGCCCTCGAAGAGTTCGCCGCGCTCGAACAACGGCACAGGTTCCTCACGGAGCAGCTGACCGACCTCACGAAGACGCGAACCGACCTGCTCACGATCATCGATGAACTCGACGACAAGATGCAGACCATCTTCCAGAGCGCGTTCGACGATACGAAAGCGGCGTTCGGTGACGTCTTTCCCGTGCTGTTCCCCGGTGGAACCGGGAGCATCCAGCTGACAGATCCCGAGAACCTGCTGACGACGGGCATCGACGTGAGTGTGAAGCCGGCGGGCAAGAAGATCGAGCGGCTCTCGCTTCTGTCTGGCGGGGAACGCTCCCTGGCGGCGGTCGCCCTGCTGATCGCGATCTTCAAGGCGCGCCCCAGCCCGTTCTACATCATGGACGAGGTGGAGGCCGCACTCGACGATGCGAACCTGGGACGCCTGCTGGCGATCTTCGAAGACCTCAGGCAATCGAGCCAGCTCATCGTGATCACCCACCAGAAGCGCACGATGGAGATCGCAGACGCACTCTATGGTGTGTCGATGCGCCAGGACGGCGTCTCGGCCGTCGTCGGCCAGCGTGTGGCCGAGGAGCGGGCCAGCTGATTCGGGCCCCAACGCCGACTCGGTAGTCTTGAGACATGGCAGAACGCACGCCCTGGTCACTTTCGGGCGCACTGAAGGGGATGTTCCAGAAGGCCACCATCGATGAGGGAACCTGGGACGACCTCGAGTACGCACTCATCTCTGCGGACTTCGGGTCAGAGGTGACCGAGGCCGTCATCGACGAACTCAGGGCGAACGTCGCACGCTACCGCACAACCGATCCGAAAGACCTGCAGCGGATGCTCCGCGAGACGATCGAAGAACGCCTGTCGCGTTACGACACAACACTCACCCTGAGCGAGCGCCCCGCCGTTGTGCTCGTCGTCGGCGTCAACGGCGTCGGCAAGACGACGACCATCGGAAAATTCGCGAAGTTCCTCGCCACATACGGACGAAGCGTTGTGATCGGCGCTGCCGACACCTTCAGGGCCGCGGCCGTCGAACAGGTTGCGACCTGGGCGGAGCGCGCGGGGGCCCAGATCGTCCGGCCGCAGCAACAGGGCCAGGATCCGGCATCCGTCGCGTTCCAGACCGTGGAGTTCGCCGTGCAGAACGGCATCGAGATCGTGGTGATCGACACGGCGGGGCGGCTGCAGACGAAGGGCGGGCTGATGGACGAGCTCTCGAAGATCCGCCGAGTCGTCGAGAAACAGGCTCCGATCGCCGAAGTGCTGCTCGTGCTCGATGCCACGACGGGGCAGAACGGTCTCGCTCAGGCAGAGGCGTTCATTCAGCACGCGGGTGTCACCGGGCTCGTGCTCACGAAGCTCGACGGGTCGGCGAAGGGCGGTTTCGTGCTCGCCGTGCAAGAGAAGACGGGCATTCCCATCAAACTCATCGGGCAGGGTGAGGGCATCAACGACCTCACCGGATTCACACCGCACGTCTTCGCGCAGAAACTGGTCGGCTGATGGCCTCGGTCGAGCACGACTTCTTCGGACTGATCGAAACGGATTCGGACGGCGCGCTCTACTGGTCTGAGACCGCTGAGGTCGGCGATCAGGTCATCGACCTCACGCTCAGCGTTCCTGGGGGTGTGAGCGTCGCAGAAGACGCCCTCGACGGTGCTGCCGGCATGGTGGCCACGCTCGACGATCTCGACCTTCGTGCCCGAGAGGCGATGCTCGCTCAGCTGGACGCGAGCGGCTCGGACGTGGCGGAGTTCATCGCCACGAGCGTGGACGAGCTCGGCGACGATCTCGAAGACCTGCTCGTCGACCACTCAGGAGACCGTGAGGTCGATGTCATCAGGTCGCTTCAGCTGATGAGGGTGTCGCTCCACCCGCACCAGACCGGAGAGGGTGACCCCTTTGTGAGCCTCGAGTTCGCCCTCGACCCCGACGGCTCAGAGCTCGCGCTGGTCGCGCATCTCACCGTGCGCGGTGAGACGGTGAACGTCGAGCTGCTCGGCTGAGAGATCTCAGCCGACCGCCTGTGCGAAACCCTGTGCTCCCTCTGCGAGGTGCAGCAGTTCCCGGGGAACCTGCCTGCCCGATCGCTGCATCGAGCCCGCCCAGAGCCTGCCGGCCCGATACGACGATCTGACGAGCGGGCCGGCGAGCACGCCGAGAAACCCGATCTGCTCGGCCTGTGACCTGAACTCGAGAAACTCTTCCGGCCTGACCCAGCGGTCGACGGGCAGGTGCCTCGGCGTCGGGCGCAGATACTGCGTGAGGGTGATGATGTCGGTTCCGGCGTCGCGCAGGTCGTGGAGAGCCTCCGTCACCTCGGCCGATGTCTCGCCCATGCCCAGGATGAGGTTCGACTTGGTGATCAGCCCGGCACGCTTCGCCTGCGAGATGACGTCGAGGGAACGCTCGTACCGGAAAGCGGGTCTGATGCGCTTGAAGATGCGTGGCACCGTCTCGACGTTGTGCGCAAAGACCTCTGGCCGCGACGAGAACACCTCGGCGAGCAGATCCGGGTTGCCCGAGAAATCGGTGGCGAGGATCTCGACCCCCGTTCCCGGATTGCGCGCATGGATGGCCCGGACGGTCTCGGCGTGCAGCCACGCCCCTTCGTCTGGCAGGTCATCGCGAGCGACGCCGGTCACTGTCGCATAGCGCAGCTGCATGGCGGCGACGGATTCCGCGACGCGCCTCGGTTCGTCTCTGTCGTAGTCGGCGGGTTTGCCCGTGTCGATCTGGCAGAAGTCGCAGCGTCTTGTGCACTGTGCGCCGCCGATGAGAAACGTCGCCTCCCTGTCCTCCCAGCACTCATAGATGTTGGGACACGCTGCCTCCTGGCAGACGGTGTGCAGCTGCTCGTCTTTCACCAGTGCCTGCAGGCGGCGGTACTCCGGTCCCGTTCTCAACGTGGTCTTGATCCACTCGGGCTTGTGTTCGATGGGTGTCTGCGCATTGCGCACTTCAAGCCTGAGCAGCTTGCGCCCGCCTGGTGCTCCGGCCATCGTGTCGGCCGTCGTCGCGCCCGTGCCCCCGCAGGCGCTCATACCGGAACCCGCGCCGGCGCAGCGCCGAACGCCGCGGCGACGGCATCCGCCAGGTCCGCCGGCGTCACCGTGCGGCCCAGGGTGAGGCTCACGGTCGTGACCCCCGCATCACGGATGCCGCACGGGACGATCTGTGTGAACGGCTCGAGGCTGTTGCTGCAGTTGAGGGCGAAACCGTGCATGGTCACGTTGTCGGAGACCCGCACTCCGATGGCGCCGATCTTGTTGTATCCGCCGGGGGAGTCCACCCAGACGCCCGAGCGTCCGCGCACGCGCTCGCCGGTGATCCCGATATCTGCGAGCACACCGATGAGTGTCGACTCGAGGCGACGCACATAATCCACGACCGGTTCTGCGAGCCGGACGATCGGGTATCCCGTCAGTTGCCCGTGGCCGTGCCAGGTGATCTTTCCGCCTCGATCGACATCAACGACGGGAGCCCCGTTCGCCGGTCGCTCGTCGGGCAGCGTACGTGTTCCGGCCGTGAACACCGGCTCGTGCTCGAGCAGGATCAGGGTGTCGGGCGAGGAACCGCTGACGACATTCCGATGCACTCTCCGTTGAAGGGCCCAGCCCACGTCGTATGGAACGAGATCGGGGGCGAACCCCGCTGTCAGAAGCTCGGTCATGGCAGCACGATAGCATTAATAGACTCAGTCCAATAAGTCGCCTCTTCTCTGTCTGCTGTCGAGAGGCGAGTCGATTTAGTCGCGAGAGGCGAGTCGATCTAGTCGGCCATTTCTCGATTGGCTAGCTAAACTGGGATCAAATGGCTACTTTCGGAAACCTCTCAGATCGCCTCAGCGACACCTTCAAGAATCTTCGCAAGAAGGGCACCCTGTCGCCGGCGGATGTCGACGGCACCGTTCGCGAGATCCGTCGCGCGCTGCTCGATGCCGATGTCTCGATCGATGTTGTGAAGGCCTTCACCGGGCGTGTGCGCGAGCGCGCGCTCGGCGACGAAGTCAACAAGGCTCTCAACCCGGCGCAGCAGGTCGTTCAGATCGTCAACGACGAGCTCATCGGCATTCTCGGCGGTCAGCAGCGGCGGCTCGAGTTCGCGAAGAACCCCCCGACCGTCATCATGCTCGCCGGGCTCCAGGGCGCAGGCAAGACGACGCTCGCTGGAAAGCTCGCGAAATGGCTGGCGAAAGACGGACACACACCGCTCCTCGTCGCCGCCGACCTGCAGCGACCGAACGCCGTCACCCAGTTGAGCGTGGTCGCCGAGCAGGCCGGGGTCGCGGTGTACGCACCCGAGCCAGGCAACGGGGTCGGCGATCCTGTCAGGGTGGCGAAAGACGGCGTCGCATACGCGAAGACCAAGCAGTACGACACGGTCATCGTCGACACGGCCGGCCGTCTCGGCGTCGACGCCGAGCTGATGAAGCAGGCCGCAGACATCCGTGCCGCCGTCGACCCCGATGAGGTGCTGTTCGTCATCGACGCGATGATCGGTCAAGACGCCGTTGCGACGGCGAAGGCGTTCCAGGAGGGTGTGGACTTCACCGGCGTGGTGCTGTCGAAGCTCGACGGCGATGCACGCGGCGGAGCAGCGCTCTCCGTGGCTTCGGTCACGGGGCGCCCGATCATCTTTGCGTCGACGGGTGAGCGACTCGACGATTTCGAGCCGTTCCACCCCGACCGCATGGCGAGCCGCATTCTCGACCTCGGCGACATCCTCACCCTCATCGAGCAGGCGCAGCAGGCGTTCGACGAAGAAGAGGCACGAGCGGTCGCCGAGAAGTTCGCGACGGACAGCTTCACCCTCGACGACTTTCTCAAGCAGATGCAACAGCTCCGCGGAGCGGGTTCGATCAAGAAGATGATGGGCATGCTGCCCGGCATGGGCCAGATGAAGCAGCAGCTCGATGCGTTCGACGAGAGCGAGATCATCAGGACAGAGGCGATCATCCAGTCGATGACCCGGGCGGAACGGGAGAACTCCAAGCTGCTCAACGGCTCGCGCCGGCTGCGGATCGCGCGCGGATCCGGAACCACCGTCACCGAGGTCAACCAGCTCGTGAACCGCTTCGAGCAGGCCGCGAAGATGATGAAGACCGTCGCAAAGGGCGGCACACCGAACATTCCGGGGATGGGGCCGATGCCCGGCGTGCGTGGTGGTGGCGGCGGGCGCAAGCAGCAGCCGAAGAAGAAGGGGTCGAAGTCGGGGAACCCCGCGAAACGCGCGGCCGAGAACGCGGCACTCGCCGCGGGGCCGGCGAAACCGACGTCGGCCGGGGGTTCCGGGTTCGGACTGGGTTCTTCCGGAGCGGACGCGCAGACCCCGCCGAACGAAGAAGAGCTCGCCGCCCTGCAGAAGTTCCTGGGGCGATGACGGCGTCGCGTCATCTGACGACGACCTCGACCAGGCGTATGCGCATCGGCGTTCACGGTCGGCATCAGCGGGCCGGACGACGACCTTGCACGAGTGAAAAGATGGCTCCGCCGGCGTGACACGGTCAACGGCTGAACGACGCCTGTCACACGATGGAGAATTATCTGCCAGAATAGACAGCTGAGACTGTGCTCGTCCGACCCTCTAATCAGGCCGCACAGCATCCAAAGAGCTTTCTGAGCCGAGTGTGCCCCCACGCAGCCGGTTCAAGCACAACACATCACAACATTTCAGGAGAACTGTGTCCGTCAAGATCCGATTGAAGCGCCTCGGCAAGATCCGCGCGCCCTACTACCGCATCGTCGTCGCCGATTCGCGCACCAAGCGCGACGGCCGCGTCATCGAAGAGATCGGCAAGTACCACCCCACAGAAGAGCCGTCGTTCATCGAGGTCAACTCGGAGCGCGCCCAGTACTGGCTCTCTGTCGGGGCGCAGCCGACGGAGCAGGTCGCCGCGATTCTCAAGCTCACGGGCGACTGGGGCAGGTTCACGGGTGACAAAGACGCCGTGAGCACTGTCAAGACCAAAGAGTCGAAGGTCCAGTTCGTCGCAGACGAGAAGAAGAAGCCTGTGCTCAAGCCCAAGGCTGAGAAGGCTGAAGCTCCCGTCGCCGAGAAGGAGGCTCCCGTAGCGGAGCCTGAGGCGGAGACCACCGAAGAAGGCACGGCGTAACCCTTGCTCGCATCAGCTCTCGAACACCTCGTCAAGGGGATCGTCGACAACCCGAACGACGTTGTCGTCGCAGCGAAGAGCTCACCGCGCGGTGAGGTCCTCGAGGTTCGTGTGAACCCCGAGGACCTCGGCCGTGTCATCGGAAGGGCCGGCCGCACCGCGAAGTCCCTTCGCACACTCGTCGCGGCTCTCGCCGACGGTCACAGAGTACGCGTAGACGTCGTCGACACCGACGCCTGAAGTGAGCACCGAGAAACCGTCTCAGACCCAGTTGCGGGTCGGCAGGCTCACGAAGGCGCACGGGCTCAAAGGAGCGATCAAGCTCGAGCTCTACACCGACGACCCCGACACGCGGTTCGTGCCAGGGGCCGTCTTCACCCTGCAGGTTCCGTCCACGTCACCGTGGCACGGCACGTCGCTCACGCTCAAGGAACTCCGCTGGTACAACGCACAGCCGGTCGGTTTCTTCGAGGGAGTCGACGACAGGACAACAGCTGAGTCCCTGGCAAAGGGGATTCTCTGGATCGATCATGATCCGAACGAGGCGTCGACTGAAGAAGACGCCTGGTTCGACCACCAGCTGATCGGGCTTGACGTGCTCAGAGACGGCGTCTCGGTCGGCTCCGTGGCCCGTGTCGATCATCTGCCGGCGCAAGACCTGCTGATCGTGAAGACCGCAAACGGCGAGGTCATGGTGCCGTTCGTGAAGGCGATAGTGCCATCGGTCGACGTCGAGGCGCGAACAGTGACCATCACACCGCCGCTCGGATTGTTCGAGGAGCTGCCCTCGGCTGCCGAGACCGAAGCAGAACCGGGCACGGACCACACCGGCGGCGATGCACCCGCGGCGTCAGCGGCGGAGCCCGATGAGCCCGCCACACCTGACTCCGATTCAGATCCAGAGGCCGAAACCCCGCGGTAGCCGTTTGCGCACCGTCCGTTTGCGCACCGTCCGTCGTGCGCTTTCTTCTGAACAGATCGGCCGGCGCCAGATCGGACACCGCCGCTACACGGCGACGTCGGATGCTCCCGTCGGCGCCACGTGGGCGAGCAGCTCAGAGATGCGCCCCCTGCATCCGCCGCATCCCGTTCCCGCTCGTGTCGATCTGCCGATGCAGGCGACGGTGGTGTTTCCCTCTTCTGCCGACCGTTCGATCGCCCCCACTGTCACTCCGTTGCACCAGCACACCGTCGCATCGGGCGCGAACACGTCGGTCGCAGACGCGGAACCGGAGTCAGGTCCGTCAAGGCGCAGCAGGATCGACCGGTCGGCCGGCAGCTCACCGGAACGCTCGAAGAGCAGAGTGAGCTCGGCAGCGGTCCTGGGCATCCCCACGGCGACGAACCCCTCGAGCACACCCTGCCTGGTGACCATCTTCACGTAGCGCCCGTGCTCGGGATCGGCCCACTGGGAAACCCGGCGCGGCGCTGCATGCTGCTCGATTCCCGCCGGATGGGGATGCTCCTCTTCCCAGGGATCGGCAGACACGTCACCGACAGCGACCACATCGATGTTCTCGGCCTTCAACATCACAACTGACTGCCTCTGGGCCGGCGCCGTGTCGCCCCTCGCACCGGCATCCGCCGTGTCGGCGCCCGCTGCCCTGGCGTCTGCCGACAGACGTGACGCAAGCCACTCGGCCTGCCTCCACCCTGGGCCGATCAGACCGCTCGGCCCGCCGGCGAGAACACGCTCGTGCGCGCGTTCCGGCGTCTGCTCGATGACGTGCGCACAGTCGCCGATCGCATAGATCGCGTCGTCTGACCACGATCGCAGGTCCGGGCCGACGACGATTCCCGCCGCCACACGCAATCCGGCCAGAGCGGCCAGGTCCGATCGTGCGTTCACCCCGCATGACAGCAGGAGCAGGTCGCCCGGGATGCTCTTGCCGTCGGCCGTGACCAGCGCAGAGAAATGCCGTCCGCCGCCCTCATCTGTGCTGAAGAGGATCGCTTCGGCCCGACTGTGCGCGACGACGCCCACACCGGATGCTCGCAGAGCAGACGTGAGAACCGTGCCGCCTCCCCGATCGAGGTTTCTCGGCATCGGGAACCCGCCGTGATGCACAACACACACCTCGGCTCCCTCGGCGGCTGCCGCAAGCGCGATCTCAAGGCCGAGAACACCGGCGCCGAGGATGACGATGCGGCGCCCCGAGCGCACCGCACGCTGCACTGTGATGGCGTCATCGAGATCACGGAGCACGGTCACTCCGCTCGGCAGCGGATCATCGTGGACCCACACCGAGCTGTCTGCGCGTTCGAGACCCGCGAGGTCCCGGCGCACGCGGGCCACCCCGTCGAGAGTCGGCACGTTCGCACGAGCGCCCGTCGCCAGCACGAGCCTGTCGTATGCGACCGCCGACCCGTCGTCGAGGTGCACACGCCGTTGCCGCCTGTCTATCGACGTCACGCTGACACCCGTGCGCACGGATGCCCCCGCGCGTCTCAGATCATCGCCGTCCACCATTGTCATCGCCTCGACGTCTGTGCGGCCGACGGCGTACTCGGCGACCAGCACGCGATTGTAGGCGTCTGCCTTCTCCTGACCGATGACGGTGAGCGTGACATCGCCAGACGTCACCGCGGGAAGGATCTCTTCGGCGAATCGCGCCCCGACGGGCCCGAACCCGACCACCACAACACGTGTCGGGGCGCTCATGCAACACGCACCCGGGTGATCGGGCGCACAAAGACCGAGGCGGTCTTGAAGTCCGGCATGCCCGAGACGGGATCGACGGCATCCTGTGTGAGCATGTTCGCCGAGTGCTCGTCCGGGTAGTGGAACGGGACGAAGACCGTGTCGTGCCGGATGTCCCCGGTCACGCGCGCACGAGCGCGGATCAGACCGCGCTCGTTCCCGATCTCGACGAGATCGCCCTCTGAGATGCCGAATCGCACGGCCGTCGCCGGGTGCAGCTGAACGAACACCTCTGGCTGCGCTCTGCGCAGTTCATCGACGCGCCTGGTCTGGGTGCCGGACTGGTACTGCTCGAGCACCCGCCCGGTGACGAGCGCCACGCTGTCGCCGGTGTACAAGGACTCGGCCTTCGGGTGCGGGGCGACTGCGATCAGCGAGGCCCGGCCGTCCGGGTGGGCGAACGATTCGGTGAAGAGCCGCGGCGTGCCCCGTGAGCCCGCCGGGTACGGCCAGAACACATCGTCTGTGCGATCGAGCAGGTCGTAGCTCACACCGGAGTAGTCGGCTATGCCACCTGCGGACGCCAGCCTGAGCTCCTCGAAAACGGACTGCGGATCGTCGCTGAACGTCGAGGGCGCCTCCAACCGCTCAGCGAGCTCCCTCATCACCCACAGCTCGGTCTTCACCTCGCCGGGTGGGTCAACGGCACGGCGGCGCCGGATGATCCGGCCCTCGAGCGAGGTCATCGTCCCCTCTTCCTCCGCCCACTGGGTGACCGGAAGCACGACGTCGGCCATCATCGCCGTCTCTGAGAGAAAGAAGTCGCACACCACAAGCAGGTCGAGGCGTTCGAGTGCTGCCCTGACGCGTGTCACGTTCGGGGCAGAGACGGCCAGGTTCGACCCGTGCACGAGCAAGGCCATGATCCCCCCTGGCCTGCCGAGTTCCTCGAACATCTCGACAGCCGGAATGCCCGGGCCCGGGATCGTCTTCTCGTCGACGCCCCAGACCGCGGCGACGTGCCGGCGTGCAGCAGGGTCGGTGATTCTGCGATAGCCGGGCAGCTGATCGCATTTCTGTCCGTGCTCTCGCCCGCCCTGGCCGTTTCCCTGACCCGTGAGCGTGCCGTAGCCGGAGCCGGGCCGCCCGGGCAGGCCGAGGATCAGGCTCAGATTGATGGCGGCTGTCGCGGTGTCGGTCCCGTCCACGTGCTGCTCGACGCCACGACCGGTCAGGATGTAGGTTCCCGCTCCGGAGGCGAGTCGCCTGGCGACCCTCCGAAGGTCATCGGCTGGAACGCCTGTCGTCTCCTGCACGCGCTCGGGCCACCACAAGCTGACGCTTCGTCTGAGGGCCGCGTATCCGTTCGTCCTCTCGGCGATATAGGTCTCGTCTGTCAGCTTTTCGGCGATCACGATGTGGATGAGGCCGAGAAGAAGCACGAGATCGGTGCCAGGCGCGGGTTGCAGGTGGATGCCCCGGCCGTCGTCGGTGAGTGTGACGGTTGCCGATCGGCGAGGGTCGACGACGATCAGCCCTCCGGCCGTCTGTGCGCCACGCAGATGACCGATGAACGGTGGCATCGTTTCGGCGACGTTCGAGCCGAGCAGCAGCACCGTGTCGGCGCTGTCGAGGTCGTCGAGGGGGAACGGCAGACCCCTGTCGACGCCGAACGCTCGGTTTCCGGCGGCCGCAGCCGACGACATGCAGAAGCGCCCGTTGTAGTCGATTCGGCTTGTGCCGAGTGCGACGCGGGCGAACTTTCCGAGCTGATACGCCTTCTCGTTCGTGAGGCCGCCTCCGCCGAACACCCCGACGGCATCGGCGCCGTTCGCCCGGCGGATGTCGCGAAGGCGAGAGGCTACGCGGTCGAGGGCGTCATTCCACGAGACCTCGCGGAATGCGCCGCGCGCATCTCTGACGAGCGGCGAGGTCAGCCGGTCGTCCGCGACGAGCACATCGGGCGACGTCCAGCCCTTTTTGCAGAGACCGCCTCTGTTCGTCGGAAAATCGCGGCCCGTCACCGTCACCGGGAGCAGTCGCGAACGGGGCGTCTGAGCGGAGTCGTTTGTGGTCAGCGTCATCGCACACTGCAAGGCGCAGTACGGGCAGTGCGTCGCGGTGGTCTGTGCGACAGATGACTCGGCCATGGCTCGCCTTTCGGATCGGTGAATGCTGAGAGCGGGTCGGTCACAGGCGCTGGCCGGACAGCGAGGGGTTGCGGCGAACGTAGAAGAACCAGGTGAGTGCGAGCAGAACGAGATACGCACAGACGAATCCGTAGAATGCCGGCGCATATGTGCCGCTCGATGAGTGCGAGACGTTGAGGATCTGCGGAATGATGAATCCGCCGTAGGCACCGATGGCCGAGATCAGCCCGAGTGCCGCTGCGGCTTTGCGCTGTGTGGTCATGTCAGCGCCACCGCTGTGAGCGTTGCCGGCGCCCGCACGGGCGGCGAACACGCTCGGGATCATGCGATAGGTCGAGCCGTTGCCGATGCCAGACGCGACGAAGAGCAGCAGAAAGAACACCAGGAACAGCCAGAAGTCAGCGAACGGAAGTGTCCAGACGACGGCAAGAGCGCCGACCGCCATCACCGCGAACGAGCACATCGTGACGAGAGCGCCGCCGAAACGGTCGGCGAGTCGACCGCCGAATGGCCGTGCGAGCGATCCGACGAGTGCACCGAGAAACGCGAGGGACATGGATGCCGTTCCGACGGCGAAGCTGCCGAACGACGGGAACTGGTCGGAGATGAGCTTCGGAAACACACTCGCGAAGCCGATGAACGACCCGAAGGTGCCCACATAGAGAAGCGAGAGCATCCAGAGGTGCGGTTCCCGAAGGGCTGCTGCCGAGCCGGCGAAGTCCGCCTTCGCCGATGACAGGTTGTCCATGTAGCGGTGGGCGCCGAACATCGCGACGAGAATCAGGGGCACCCAGATCCAGCCGGCGAGCGGAAGGTTCAGCGTTGCGGCGGCGCCGACGGTGACGATGATCGGCACCACGAACTGCGCCACCGCAGCCCCCAGGTTTCCCCCGGCGGCGTTCAGGCCCAGGGCGTAGCCCTTTTCACGCTGCGGATAGAAGAACGTGATGTTCGACATCGAGCTGGCGAAGTTTCCGCCGCCGAGACCGGCGAGGGCGGCAACGCCGAGCATCACGGCGAACGGGGTCTCCGGATTGCCCACGCACAGCGCCAGCGCAACGGATGGTATCAGGAGCAGGCCTGCCGAGATGATCGTCCAGTTGCGCCCGCCGACCTTCGGCACCATAAACGAGTACGGGAACCGCAGGGTGGCGCCGACGAGGCTCGGCATCGAGATCAACCAGAACGTCTCGGCAGTGGTGAAGGTGAACCCGGCCTGGGGGAGCATCACCGCGACGATGCTCCAGAGCTGCCAGACGATGAACCCGAGGAACTCGGCGAAGATGGACCAGGCCAGGTTGCGGCGGGCGATCGCGCGTCCGCGTGTGTTCCAGAACGCGGTGTCCTCTGGGTCCCAGTTGTCGACCCAGCGCCCCGGGCGGAACGAGAGCTCGCGTGGGTACTCCGCGGTTGTGTGGTCCTCTGAGACAGGACCGGTGAGGTGCGTTGTCATCGTAAGCTCCCCGTGTGTCGGATCAACATGTGTTCGTTGGTGATCCCGACGGTATTCGCCGTGTGTTTCGGGTCGTCGTTCGACGCGTTAACGCAGGATCACGTCGTTCTCACAGCCGACGGACCCGGTCGCAAGGGTCCCGCCACAGGCGCGTCATCTGACGCGCGTGACCGCTTTGTCGTCAGACGTCGAGTCGGTAACCGCGCTTCACCACAGTGCTGATGAGCCCGGGAACGCCGAGGGCCTGCCGCAGGCGGCTCACCGAGACCTCGAGCGCGTGTTCGTCTGCCCCGCCGGGGAGCGCGGTAGCGAGCGCCTGTCGTGACACGACGGCGCCATTCGCCGTGACCAGAGTGCGGAGGACAGCACTCGCCGACGGTGACAGTGCGACCCTGCGCCCGTCGACCTGCGCGATGCTGCCCCTCAGCTCCACGTCGCCGTGTCCGGTGTGTGCGCGCAGGGTTCCGAATTGTTCGAGATGCTCGCACACCAGCCGGATGAGGGCGCCCATGCGGTAACGCTCGGGAACGATGGGTGTGATGCCCATGGCGATCAGTCCTGCGGCCGTCACGGGCCCGACGGCTGCGGTGAGAACACCGCTCTGGAGCGCGCGCTGAAGGGGAATGTCGTCGCCTCGCCCTTCAGCAGCGTGGAACAGCGCGTCGACGGAGGGCGCGCTCGTGAACGTGATCACGTCGAGGGACCCGGCGATCGCCTGATCGATGAGACGCCCGACCCTGTCGTCCGTGGAATCGGGATCCGTCCACCTGTACGGAGCGACAGTGTGGACCTCGGCGTGCACCGAGCGAAGCCGGTCCAGCTGGGCCTCGTCCGTGTACCCGTGGAGCTGGACGGCGACACGGAGCCCAGGCTCGAACTCGGAGAGCACCTTGGTGACGAGCGATGCGGTGGTCTCTTCGTCGCTCATGCCGACGTCGTTCAACCCGGCGGCGCGGATGGCGCCGCGCGCCTTCGGACCGCGCACGAGGATCGCGGTCGCCGAGAGCGCGTCCACGAGCTCGTCTCCGAGCCCGGCGGCGTCCGCCACCTCGAACCACCGCCCGATTCCGTACGAGGTGGTCGCCAGAAGGATGTCGGGCCGGGCGGCGATGATGTCACGTGTGTCGTCGATCAAGGGCTCGTCGTGCTCGGCGTGCGCGATCCTGAGCGTCGGAGCATGCAGCACCTGGGCTCCCCGGCGCTCAAAGGCATCGATGAGGTCCTGCGACCGGCGATCGCTGGTCACGCCGATGCGGAAACCCTCGAGCTGGTCCGCGCGGAAACCGGGAACGGCGCGCGTGCCGTCGTTCATTCGAACGCCGCCATCCGACGGGCCCTCGCCATCAGATCGTCTGCACTGAGATCACCTTCGTAGGCGAGCGCGACGACCTCGCCGATCACGAGCACGGCAGGCGACGTCACGCCAACCGAGGCGGCGACGTGCACAGCCGTCCCGAGATCCGCGATCGTTGTGCGCTGCGCAGCGCTGTATCCGTTTTCGACGATCGCGACGGGGGTCTGGGGGTCACGTCCGTGACGCAACAGGCCCTGGGTGAGCGTCGGCAGCGTGGCGACCCCCATCAGCACCACGAGGGTGCCGCCCAACTCGGCCAGACTCCTGTGCTCGCTCTCAGAGAGGGGGGCATGACCGCTGACGACGGTGAACAGATGGCTGACGCCGCGGTGAGTCAAGGGGATGCCCGCTGCGGCCGGAACGGCGACAGCGCTCGTCACACCGGGGAGCACGGTGACCGCTATGCCGTTGCGATGACATGCGAGCACCTCTTCGCTTCCCCTGCCCAAGACGTAGGGGTCGCCGCCCTTGAGACGGACCACCCGTTTTCCGTGGCGAGCGTGCCGGATGAGCGTCTCTTCGATGGACTCCTGCCCGACCGTGTGGTGACCGGGGCGTTTGCCCACGTCGACGAGCTCGGCATGGGGAGCGAGCTCCCGCAGCCCATCGTGCGGGGCGAGCCTGTCGTAGAGCACGACATCGGCGTGGCGGAGGGCGTCGACAGCGGCTACGGTCAGCAGGCCGGGCGCTCCTGGTCCGCCCCCGACGAGGGTGACGGTGCCCAGGCCGGCAGTGCTGACATCGCTCATCGCGTCCCTTCCCGCACAGACCCGCTGGGCCTTATAGGAATAGTAGGCCCTGCGACAAAGACGACGTCGCCGCTTTCCCGCTCATCCGCGGTCGCGGGGCGCAACTGCCCGCGCTCCTCGACACGTGCGACGGTGTCGTCAGGTGTTGTGGGGGCGTTCACGAACGGCCGGAACCGGCGCAGGCGCTCCGGGTCTGCGAGCGTCGCCGCCCACTCGTCCTCATAGGTGTCGACGTGCGCAGACATGGCCGTCTCGAGCTCGTCTGCAAGGCCGAGCGAGTCGTCGACGATCACGTCTCGAACGTGATCGATCCCTCCGTCGAGGTCTTCCATCCACCTCGCGGTGCGCTGCAGCCGGTCGGCCGTGCGGATGTAGTACATCAGGTACCTGTCGATGTAGCGGATGAGGGTCTCATCGTCGAGGTCTCCGGCGAGGAGCTGTCCGTGTGACGGCTGGAAACCGCCGTTCCCGCCCACGTAGAGGTTCCACCCTGTGTCCGTGGCGATGATGCCCACGTCTTTGCCCCTGGCCTCCGCGCACTCGCGTGCGCAGCCCGACACCCCGAACTTGAACTTGTGGGGGGCTCGCAGGCCGCGGTAGCGCAGTTCGAGCTGCACGGCCATGCCCACGGAATCCTGCACTCCGTACCGGCACCAGGTCGAGCCGACACAGCTCTTCACATTGCGCAGTGACTTGCCGTACGCCTGGCCGGACTCGAACCCGGCGTCGACGAGTCTCCTCCAGATCTCGGGGAGCTGGTCGAGCCTGGCGCCGAACATGTCGATGCGCTGCCCGCCGGTGATCTTCGTGTAGAGGTTGAAGTCCGTGGCCACCTGGGCGATAACGGCGAGCTTCTGCGGGGTGATCTCGCCGGCCGGGATACGGGGGACGACTGAGTATGTGCCGTCCTTCTGCATGTTGGCCATGGCCCTGTCGTTGGTGTCCTGCAGGGTTCCACGCCCGGCATCCAGGATGTAGTCCCCGTGCTGGCTTGCGAGGATGGATGCCACAGCCGGCTTGCAGACGTCGCAGCCCCTGCCCGTGCCGAACCGTTCGATCGTCTCGTCGAATCCGGTGAGCTGATACACGCGGATCGTCTCGAAGAGCTCCTGCCGTGAGAGGTCGAAGTGCTCGCAGAGCGCCCGCGACATGGTGATGCCCGATTTGGCGAGTTCGGACCCGAGCAGCTTCTTGACGAGCGGAACGCAGGAACCGCACTGTGTGCCGGCGCGGGTGCAGCTCTTGAGCTCGGTGAGGTCGGTGCAGGCCGCCGTGTGCACGCCGTTGATCGTGTCCCGAATGGTGCCGGCGCTGACGTTGTTGCACGCGCAGACCAGGGCGGCATCCGGAAGCTCGTCGCCGGCCGGAGGTTCCATGCCGGACGCCGAGAGGTAGGCTGCCGGCTCGCTCGAGAGCTCACTCCCCAGCATCGGGCGAAGAGCCGCATACGGCGCAGCGTCACCGACGAAGATGCCACCGAGAAGGGTCTTGGCGTCGTCGGTCATCACGAGCTTCTGATAAAGCCCGCGTGCCGGGTCGGCATACACGATCTCGAGAGCGTGCTCGCTGGTGGCGAGTGCGTCGCCGAAACTCGCGACGTCGACGCCAGAGAGCTTCAGTTTGGTCGCGTCGTCGACAGTCGTGAACCGCGCCGAGCCGCCGAGCAGCCGGTCTGCGACGACCTCGGCCATCGCATTGGCCGGGGCGACGAGCCCCGTGCACCGGCCTTCGAAGCACGCCACCTCGCCGATGGCCCAGACGCCGGGGTGTGACGCCCGGCAGTCACTCCCGATCACGATCCCGCCGCGCTCGCCGAGCTCGAGACCGGCGGCCCTGGCGAGCTCGTCCCTGGGGGTGATGCCGATCGCGAAGACCACGAGATCAGCGCCGACCCGCTGACCGTTCGAAAGAGCGACGGCCTCGACTGTTCCGGCGTCTGAGGTCAGGATGCTGCGGGGGCGGGTGCCGAGATGGAGCCCGATTCCCTGCGCGGCGATGATCCGCCCGAGAGCCCGCCCGGCGCCCTCGTCCAGTTGGGCCGACATCAGCCACGATCCGGAGTGCACGATGCTGGAATCCGCCCCTCGCCTGGAGAGGCCGCCGGCGGCCTCGAGGCCGAGGAGTCCTCCGCCGGCGACGAGGACCCGCGCCGGCCGGCCGAGGTCGGCGCCCATCCTGTCGACCTCGGCCGCCAGATAGTCGACGTCGTCGATGGTGCGATACACCTTCGCGTGCTTGTGCCCCGTGATCTCGGGAACAGGCGCAGACGATCCGGAGGCGAAGACCAGCTCGTCCCACGCTAGTGTGCTCCCCGCCGAGGTGACGATCGATCTCGCCTCGAGGTCGACGTCCGTGACGCGCTCGCCGAGGATCAGGTCGATGTGGCCGTGGTTCCACGCGCCTGTCGGTTCAAGGGTGAGGTCGGCGTCCTGTTCAAGGCGTTTGCTCAGAGCGACCCTGTCATACGGCCTGTGCAGCTCTTCGCTCACAACCGTGACGTGGAGCGAACGGTTCTCGTCGCGCGACGCGATCGCGTCGGCGAACCGGTGAGCGGCAGGACCTCCGCCGATCACCACGACCTCTCGAACGTCGTTGCCTGCCGGCATGTTCTCGTGTGTTCGGCTCTGCGTGGTGTCTGTCATGGCGCGGCCCGCCTCTCATCTGATGCGGCGAGCCTACGTGCGAGGGATTTCGCGACAATTTCTCGAATGTAACCGCGGGTTGTCCGGCGACGCACAGCGCACGGTGCCGGATGAGAGGGCGGTTTCACACGGGCGAAACATTCGAGCTGCCTCGGCGAAACACACGACGCCTAACGTCGGATCAACCTCTCGTCCGCCGGGCCCATTCACCGGCCGAACCCATTCATCACATCGAGCAGCGACAGTCACATCGAGCACCGACAGAGCGACAGTCACATCGAGCACCGACAGGAAGGCCGATTCGTATGACGATGATCAGCACGCATTCAGACAGCGAACTGCGCAACACCCAGGTGCACGCCTGGGAGCGGGTGTGCGGAGTCGACGATCTCGAACCCGCATGGGGAGAGGTCGCCCTGATCGGCTCACAGCAGATAGCGATCTTTCTGCTCGCACCCGACGAGGTGTACGCGGTGTCTCACCGGGATCCGCACACCGACGCGAACGTGATGGCCCGTGGCATCGTGGGGTCGCGTGGTGAGCGTCCGACGGTCGCCTCGCCGCTGCACAAAGAGGTCTACGACCTCGCCACCGGTGAGTGCTTCACCAACCCCGACCTGGTGCTCGGCACCTACCGGACACGAGTCGTCGGCGGGTTCATCGAGGTGGAGCTGGCCGCATGAGCCTTGTTCTCGAGCGCACAGCCGCCGATGTCTCGACGGCGCTCGTCGCGGTGTCTCACGGAACCTCGTCCCTCGACGGTCAGCGCGCCGTCGAAGCGCTCACAGACGCGGTCGCGAGCCTTGTTCCCGAACGACGCGTGACAGCGGGGTTCGTCGACGTGCAACACCCGGATGTGCCTGTCACCCTCGGCGGGCTTGCAGCCGACCAGCCGGCGGTGATCGTGCCCGTGCTTCTGTCTGCGGGTTACCACGTGCACGTCGACCTGGCCGAGGCGGCAGCAGACGCAGGGCGCTTGGCGCGCGTCTCGAAGGCGCTCGGGCCCGACGATCGTCTTGTGCGCGTGCTCGTCCGGCGTCTGCGCGCCGCGGGGCTGCGGGCAGACGATCAGGTGGTGCTCGCCTGTGCCGGGTCGAGTGATTCCCGGGCGGTCGCGGACTGTGCGGAAACCGCGCGCCGCCTCTCGCTCAGGCTCGGGCGAGACGTTCGAGCGGGCTTCATCTCGGCGGTCGAACCCGAGCTTTCGCAGGCGGTCCGCGAAACCAGGCAGGAGCATCCGGGCGCGCGGGTGATCATCTCGGCCTATCTGCTCGCGCCGGGGTACTTCTACGATCTCGCCGTCGCCGCGGGCGCGGACGCGATCACCCAGCCACTGCTGACGGCCGACGGCGAACCGCCCCACGAGATCGTGTCGATCGTGTGTGATCGCTTCACCGAAGCGAGAGAGGGCCACGCGCTCTCGTAGACTCGCTGCATGCGCATCGACATCGTCACGATCTTCCCCACGATCTTCGATGCGCTCGACATCTCGCTCCTCGGCAAGGCGAGGCAGAGCGGGATCATCGACCTCGCCGTGCACGACCTGCGTGACTTCACCCACGACCGTCATCGCACCGTCGACGACACCCCCTATGGCGGTGGCGCCGGAATGGTGATGAAACCGGAGCCGTGGGGTGAGGCGCTCGACCATGTGCTCCGCCCCGCCGCCGCATCCGCTGATGACCTCGCGGGGGCTCCTGCGGACGAAGACCCCCTGGTGGTCTTCCCCTCACCGGCGGGCGACGTCTTCACCCAGAGCATGGCCAGGGAGCTGAGCGGTGAGAGCCGGCTCGTTTTCGGATGCGGGCGCTACGAGGGGATCGACCAGAGAGTCTTCGACCACACCGCGGCACGTGCACGGGTGCGCCTCGTCAGCCTGGGGGACTATGTGCTCAACGGGGGAGAGGTGGCTGTGATGGCGATGGTGGAGGCGATCGCCCGGCTGATTCCGGGTGTTGTCGGCAACCCCGAATCGCTGGTCGAGGAATCGCACGAGAACGGGCTTCTCGAGTACCCGAGTTACACCAAACCGTCGTCGTGGAGGGGGCTCGACGTTCCGCCCGTGCTGTTGAGCGGGAATCACGCGGCGATCGCGGCGTGGCGGCACGAGCAGCAGCTCGAGAGAACACGTCGGGTGCGGCCGGACCTGCTCTGAGCACGCCCGGTCGAGGGGGAGCGATGCTTCAGCCCGCAGCGAACCTGAGACGATCGGGGTCATCTGCCGACCAATCTCCCAGCCCGTCGCAATATGCTCGCCACATGATGATTCGCCGCGCATTCCGCTACTGGATGTTCATCGCGTCGGTTGCGCTGCCGATCTGGCCGCTGATCGGCTGGGCGGTCTTCGGTGACAGCGGCTGGGAGTTCCTCGGCCTCATCGTCGCCATGCCCATCCTGTTTCTCGCCCTGCTCGCCGTGTCGCTGCTGATCCTCGCCCGGCCGGAGGTGCGAGCGGGCACGGGCGTGTCGTGGCCGGATGTCGCTGTGCTGACCGCATGGCACGTCGCCGTCATCGGATTCGGACTCTTCGGGGCATCGTCCTCGCTCTTCGCCGTGCTGGGGGTGGTCGCGGGGCTCGCCGCGTTCTGGCTCGCGATCTGGGAGCTGGTTCGCGGTGCCGCGCGCCGGACACGTGCGACGTTCGCCGAATTCGAACGCCTCGCGCAGCAGTCGCCGGCAGGCGCGCCGAGGCGCCCGGACGACGGCGGCGAGTTCATCGTGATCGAGGAACACCCGCGCCGGCCCTGACTGCTTTGCCAGAAACCCCGCGGCATGGCAGAATGGACGATTGTGCCGCTACCGGACTCTGCCACAGGGGAGCCCGTGCACGAAGCGGCGACACTCATTCAGACAATTATTCGTAGTCGACCTGTGGCGGGTACAGAGAGCGAAACATCATGCACATCCTCGACCACGTCGATGCAGCCTCCCTCAGGTCGGACATCCCGGACTTTCGCGCCGGTGACAACGTCAAGGTGCACGTGAACATCATCGAGGGCAACCGCTCTCGTGTCCAGGTCTTCCAGGGTGTTGTGATCGGCCGCTCCGGTGAAGGCGTCCGCGAGACGTTCACCGTCCGCAAGGTCAGCTTCCAGGTCGGTGTCGAGCGCACTTTCCCGGTGCACTCGCCGGTGATCGACAAGATCGAGCTCGTCACGCGCGGTGACGTTCGTCGCGCCAAGCTGTATTACCTGCGCGAGCTGCGCGGCAAGAAGGCGAAGATCAAAGAGAAGCGCGACAGCTGAGCTTTCCTCACGCGTCATCTCTCCGAGCTCCTCACCGATAAACTGGTGGGGAGCTCGGGCGGTTAAATGACAGACAACACGATTTCGGCAGACGATTCGACTGCCAGGGTGCGGCAGCGACCACGCAAACGCGGCGCACTGTACTTCTTGCGCGACATCCTCGTGATCTTCGTCATCGCGCTTGTCGTCTCCTTTGTGATCAAGACCTTCCTCGTGCGGTCGTTCTATATTCCGTCGTCATCGATGGAGCACACCCTCGAGATCAACGACCGGATCCTGGTGAACCAGCTGGTTCCCGACCTCATCGGAGTCGAACGAGGCGATGTCGTCGTCTTCAGGGACCCAGGCGGATGGCTGCCGGTGCAGCCGAAGGCGCAGCAGTCGCCGTTCGTCGTGGGCGCGGAGTGGGTTCTGTCGCTTTTCGGACTCAGCTCTCCCGACAACGACGACCACCTCATCAAACGGGTGATCGGCCTCCCCGGCGACAACGTGGTCTGCTGCAACGCGCTCGGCCAGATGTCGATCAACGGTGTTCCCGTGGACGAGCCCTATGTGAATCTGCCCAATGGCGTCTCGTCGGTGTCGAAGGACGACTTCGACGTCACCGTCCCAGAAGGCGCACTCTGGGTGATGGGCGACAATCGATACAACTCGAAGGACTCCCGTTACAACCGAGAGCAGCCCGGAGACGGCTTCGTGCCGCTCGAGAACGTCGTCGGTCGCGCTTTCGTGATCAACTGGCCCGTTGACCATTGGGGATGGCTCGGCAATTACCCCACTGTCTTCGGAGGAGTGCCGGATACGAAATGAGTGTTGTCGACCCCACTGACGCCCTCGAGCGCGAGTTCTTCGCAGCGGGCACCCGCACCGTGATCGGCTGCGACGAGGTCGGCAGGGGGGCCGTCGCCGGCCCCGTCGCCGTCGGCATGGCTGTGATGACCGCCGACTGCGGACCACACCCGGCCGGGCTGCGTGACTCGAAGCTCCTCAGCGAGAAGCGCCGGGTGGCTCTCGAGCCCCTGGTGTGCAGATGGGTTCCCCACCACGCCGTCGGTATGGCCGACGCGTCCGAGGTCGACGAGGTCGGGATCATCGCCGCCCTCGGACTGGCGGGCAGACGGGCACTGACTCAGCTTCATGAGCGGGGTGTCGACGTGATGTCGAGTGTGATCCTGCTCGACGGATCGCACAACTGGCTGGCGCCGGTGCTCACCACACCGCTCGACGTGCGGATGCGCATCAAGGCGGACAGGGACTGCGTGTCTGTGGCCGCGGCATCCGTCATCGCCAAGGTGCGGCGCGATCAGCTGATGATCGAACACGACGCCGTGATGCCCGGCTACGGCTGGAGCGGGAACAAGGGATATGGAAGCGGTGAGCACCTGGCGGCGATCGGGCGCCTCGGCGCCACGGAGCTTCACCGGAGGAGCTGGCTGTCCGTCAACGCGTAGGATGGACTCACCATGGAAGAAGACGAGTTCGAGGACTACGACCGCGAGGTCGAGTTGGCCCTCTACCGCGAGTATCGCGACATTGTTTCGCAGTTCAAATACGTCATTGAGACAGAACGACGCTTCTACCTGGCGAATGACGTCGAACTGACCCGCCGTGACACCGAGCACGATTTCTATTTCGAGATCACGATGAACGACGTCTGGGTGTGGGACGTCTATCGTTCGGACAGGTTCGTCAAGTCTGTGCGGGTGCTCACGTTCAAAGACGTCAACGTCGAAGAGCTCTCTGCCCGCGACTTCGAACTGCCGAAGGATCTCGCGCTCGACGAGTAGCGCGGGTGCCGATGTCCGGCACCGTCGGGATCGGAACAGGGGACCGGTCCGTGCCGGGTACCGCCGGGCTCGTGACCGAGTGACGAGAGTGTTCTGCACAACGCCGGGTTGTTGACGGGCTTCTCCCCAGTGTGACGAGCTCCGGCTGAGTGCGACGTGCCGACCTCCATCATCGAATGGTGGAGGTGGCCCCGATGGCGCAGAAAGACGATCTCGGCAGGCGAGGTGAAGACCTTGCGGCCGAGTACCTCGCGGGTGCCGGCTATCGGATCATCACCCGCAACTGGCGTTGCGCAGACGGCGAGATCGACATCGTCGCCGAAGACCTCGGCACAACCGTCTTCGTCGAGGTGAAGACGAGATCGGGTCTGGGGTACGGGCATCCGTTCGAAGCCGTCACATCCGTCAAACGCGCCCGGCTGCGGCGACTGGCCATCGCGTGGTGCCACGAGAACGATGGCGAGTTCAGGCCGATCCGCATCGACGTCGTCGCCGTGGTCGGGCAGCGAGAAACAGCCGACGCGCTCGTTGTCCCGACTGGCGCGGGCAAGACCATGCTCGCGGCACGCCTGCCCTGCCGGACCTCGACGTCGCCGCTGCACTCGACGTCAGCTCAGTGAAGTCGTTGAGCGGAGAGCCCGTCGGCGGTCACCTGCAGTTTCGGATACCTATTCCTCGCCTGGCGCGGGGAAAGCCACAACATCTGAACAAAGATCTACAGAAGCATGGCTGCGTTCTCTGCGGCCAATATCGACAGATTCGGCGGCTCGACTGGAGAGAATAGAGCCATGACAGCCATGGCCTCAGAAATCACGCGCGAGTTCTGGTAACAACTCATGGACAATGGATCGCGGCTCATCGTCGATGCTCTTGCTCGATTCTCCTCGTCGGGCGGTGGGACCTTCCCGTGTTGGTATGCCGAGGTTGACTGCACTCGGGCGATCCCGCAAGCCTAACGAGCGGAGCAAGCTCGCTTCCGCTTCCGCTTCCGCCTCCGCCTCTGCGAACGAATTCCTCACCCTCAAACAGGTTGAGCCTGTGTTTCTGGTTTTGCTAGCGGATGCCTGCCGCGCCAACTAACGTCGGTCTTGAGATCGCGCCCATCCATTGCCCGGCGCGAGTCTGGAGCACTCATGACACCAACATTAAGCCGAGTGAGGAGAGCATTCGTGGCGGACCACTGCAAAATCGGCGTGATTCCTGCCCAAGACCGGAACCATCGCTGATGACGCGCTTGGCGGTAAACGGCTCGACCATCTATACCTAGGAATAGAACGCTCGTTCGAAGAATTAGAGTTTGCGCACAGGATCAATCCGATTGGAAGAACACATGGACCAGTGGGTCAAGAACGTTCAGGAGTGGCTGAACGACACGTACGGCAATGATCCGGCGATCGACATCAATCCGGTGAACGAAGATGGAGAGACCGGATGGCAAACAGTCAACGCCCTCACGCGAGCGCTGCAGTACGAGCTCGGATTGACTGCTCTTGCCGACAACTTTGGCCCCGGGACTCTAGCGGCGTTAGAAGCGAAGGGTCCGATCGATGACGACACCACGCCGAAGAACATTATTCGTATCGCTCAAGCAGGTCTGTATTGCAAGGGCTACAACGGTGGGACGCTCGACGCCGACTGGGGCTCGATTGCTCGGGCGAGCACGCAGCAGCTGCGTACAGACATGGGGCTTGCGCCAGAGTCCGGTTTCGTTCATCCAAAGATCTTCAAAGCGATTCTGAACATGGACGCATTCGTCCTCGTCGCCGGAGGGTCGTCACTTATCCGACAGATTCAGCAGAACCTGAACGATCGATACCTCTCGCGAGAGAATTTCTTCGTAATCCCGACCGACGGTTTCTTCTCGAGAAGCGTCCAGAACGCGCTGATCTACGCACTTCAGTACGAAATCGGTATGTCGGACAGCGTCGCAAACGGCAATTTCGGACCCGGGACGCAGCAGGGTATCCGGGACCACGCCGCACTTCAGCTCGGCACCACCGATTCGACGAAGTACTTCGTCCACTTGTTTCAGGCAGCCATGACTTTCAACGGGTATCCGGTCGCCTTCGACGGTGACTACGGAAACCAGACACGCTCCGCAGTGATTGACTTCCAAAGCTTCGCCAAATTGTCCGTCACCGGCAATGCTGATTTCCAGACATGGGCGTCACTACTGGTGAGTACCGGTGACACCAGCCGACCCGGCACTGCAGTCGATTGCATCACGACGATCACACCGGCACGAGCCCAGACGCTCATCTCCCACGGGTACGAAGCTGTCGGGCGGTACCTCACCAATACACCAGGCGGCTCACTCGACAAGAACATCAAGCCAGGAGAGCTTCAAACGATCTTCGACGCAAGCCTCACAGTCTTCCCAATCTACCAGGAAGGAGGCACAGGAACCGCGTTCTTTAACTATTCCATGGGCGTAGCAGCAGCAAAGCGTGCACACGCCGCTGCTCGAGGGTACGGGTTCAAACCCGGAACTGTCATCTACTTCGCGGTCGACTTCGACGTCCTTGGTGAGCAAATCTTCTCGAACATCGTTCCTCATTTCGAAGGAATCCGAGATGGGCTGGGCTCCGTCGGGAGTGCTTATAGGGTCGGCATCTACGGAGCAAGAAACGTCTGCACGCAGGTGTCGGAGCGTGGTCTCGCAGTCAACAGCTTCGTCAGCGGCATGTCGACGGGATTCAGCGGCAACCTCGGGTACCCACTCCCCCGAAACTGGGCTTTCGACCAGATCCTTGAATACGCGATCGGCACCGGCGACGGGTACATCGGAATCGACAAGGACATCAAGTCCGGTCGAGACCAGGGTCAATCTTCAATAGACGCGACTCCGCCGGCCCCTTCGTTGAACTCCGAGTTCGTCGACTTTCTCTACTGGCTGCAGATCCAGGCGAACGAATACCGAGCGGCCAATGCAGGGAGTCCATCAGCCGCGGAACTCGTTGCACAGTTCATGCGAAGCCCTAAATACCAAGGTCTCGATTGGACCGCTCTCGCTGGCCCGCGATTCACGAATTGGGTTACCTTCGTTTACGATCAAGCATTGGCAGAAGGCGTTACACTGAGGAGTCTGTACGTCCTTCCCGAAGTGTCCGCAGAGCCAGTGTCGTCTGACCACTTCTTTGCCACACTCAACGCCTACCTTCATCGGGGCATACCTTCACGAGTCGATGGCCCAGAGTTCACCGATATTGCCGGTTGGGGTGGAGACCTCGCAACTACACTGGTCGATTTCACCAACAGCCAGAATATCGGCGAGTCCATTGGCAACTTTGGTCGGCGAGTGATCGGCGGGACTGGGAACAACAGTCTCAGTTTTGGACAGCTGGACCTAATCCAGGACGTGGACGCTGTAAATGTAGCTGCTGCGTACCTCGCTAATCCGGCACCGTCACTCGCCGGGATCGTGCGGGACGCCTTAGCTGGGGGTGTCGTCCCGAATGAGAACCGGTACCAAACGTTCGTACGGGAACGATTCGGAAACGTCGCGAACGCGAAGATGGCGGGTCGGCAGGCTTTCCTGCAAAATGCAGATACGAATGACAAGCTCCTCTTCAACGGCGCTCGAACATACCTCATCCAGGCATACGGGAGCCCGGGCGACCCAGTGCACATTGGAGACTTCTCGGTCGCTCAGCTTGAAGAGCTCGGTGACGCTTTCGGAACAGTGCTCGACCAACTTGGAGCGTGAGTCAGGTTCATCGGCGATACTAGTGGGCCAACCGGACGGAGAACTGCATGAGGCGGATACACATCGCAACAGTCGCTCTTGTTGTGGCGGGGCTTCTGTCTGGGTGCGTAATGGTCGACGATCCCAGACCGGACCCGTTCGCAGTTTTGGATGAGTTCGTTTCCCATGCTCAGACGCTGGACGGCGTCGAGTCTGTGGTGGAAGTCAAGAGATACTCAGAACCTCAAGACGGTAGCAGCTACGCCCAGTTCAGTGTCAAGCTCTCAGCGGACCAATGGCGAGAAACCGCTACCGGTATCGCTGAGAGCATTGCCAGGTGGGTCACTGAATCGGACGTGCCTGCAAATCTCTATATCCAAGTGGCTCTGACCTTCGGTGGAAACAGCGTGGGACTGTCGACATCGCAAGGACTGAACCCCGCACGGATCACCCTGGCCGCGCAACTGCTCGATACCGGCGACATCCAGCAAGTCGGGGTCTTAGCACCCTGGCAAGGAGGCGCCGGAAACGAAGCCGTCGAAGAATCGGTCGACGGACTCACCGTGATCGTCGTGCCATTCCCGAGCGAGCAACCACTGCCCCAGCGTCTCGAAGAACGGTGGCTTGAGCCAATGAAGGTCTTAATGCCACACGGGAGCCTCGCCGTGGGCAAGGCGTTCGAGTCGGGAAATGGGATTGGATCCGTTCAAGACGGGGCCCGTCTACTTATCACGGAGGTAGATGAGCCACTACCCCCGGAAGCCTATGCTTTCCGCGCTGCACTCGAGGAGAGAAGCGACATAGAGGGATATTCCATCAACCAGAGTGCGACCTTCATCATGTTGAACGGTTGCGCGAGTGATCAAAGCGAACAGGAAATCGCTGCCCTCCCGGGTTACGGCAGCGTATGGACACCCCTGATCCAGCGATCAGGGGCAGACCCAGAGACAGATTGCACCTCGCCCTAAATTCAGCGGCGGCTGTTTGCCAGAGGTTGGGCTCGGAAACTGCGCTGTGCGGGTGCTCACGTTCAAAGACGTCAACGTCGAAGAGCTCTCTGCCCGCGACTTCGAACTGCCGAAGGATCTCGCGCTCGACGAGTAGCGCGGGTGCCGATGTCCGGCACCGTCGGGATCGGAACAGGGGACCGGTCCGTGCCGGGTGCCGCCGGGCTCGTGACCGAGTGACGAGAGTGTTCTGCACAACGCTGGGTTGTTGACGGGCTTCTCCCCAGTGTGACGAGCTCCGGCTGAGTGCGACGTGCCGGCATCCATCATCGAATGGTGGAGGTGGCCCCGATGGCGCAGAAAGACGATCTCGGCAGGCGAGGTGAAGACCTTGCGGCCGAGTACCTCGCGGGTGCCGGCTATCGGATCATCACCCGCAACTGGCGTTGCGCAGACGGCGAGATCGACATCGTCGCCGAAGACCTCGGCACAACCGTCTTCGTCGAGGTGAAGACGAGATCGGGTCTGGGGTACGGGCATCCGTTCGAAGCCGTCACATCCGTCAAACGCGCCCGGCTGCGGCGACTGGCCATCGCGTGGTGCCACGAGAACGATGGCGAGTTCAGGCCGATCCGCATCGACGTCGTGGCCGTGGTGATGCCCGCACACCGCCCGCCGACGCTTGAGCATCTCAGGGGAATGTCCTGATGGCCGTCGGTCGCACGTGGGCTGTTGCGCTCAACGGGCTGGACGGGGCGATCGTCGAGGTCGAGGCTGATATCTCGGGTCAGCTGCCCGCGTTTGTGCTGATCGGCCTCGCAGACAGGTCGCTGGGCGAAGCGAGCGGCAGAGTGCGGCAGGCGGCGGAGAACTCGGGATGCCGGCTGGCGTCTCGTCGGATCACCGTCAACCTCTCTCCGGCGAGTCTGCCGAAACACGGATCCGGCTTCGATCTCGCGATAGCCCTCGCCTGTCTCGCGGCGGACGATGTCGTCTCTCGCAGTTCCGTCGATGCGGTGGTGCATATCGGGGAGCTTGGGCTGGACGGTCGTCTGCGGCCGACGCGCGGAGTGCTTCCCGCCGTGCGCGCGGCGGCCAGAGCCGGCAGAAAGAAGGTGATGGTGCCCGTCGGCAGTGAAGCAGAGGCGCAGCTCGTTCCGGGGATAGACGTCGTCGGCATCGTCTCGCTGCGCGATGCCGCCATCTGGCATGGAGCCCAGCTTCAGCCGATCGAGGTGAGACCGATCCTGGCTCCGCCCGAGCCGGAGCATCCGCGGAGCTCCGATGATCTCGCCGACGTCCTCGGGCAGCGAGAAGCAGTCGATGCACTCGTCGTCGCCGCAGCCGGCGGCCACCACCTGATGATGGTCGGCCCGCCGGGAGCAGGAAAGACCATGCTCGCCGCACGCTTGCCCGGAATCCTGCCAGACCTCGATGTCGCTGCCGCTCTCGATGTCAGCTCGGTGAGGTCGCTGAGCGGAGAGCCGGTCGGTGGCAGTCTGCAGACGCGCCCGCCGTTCGAAGCGCCGCACCACTCCGCCACGGTGGCGTCCATCATCGGGGGAGGAACGGGAGTCATCAGACCGGGTGCCGCCGCTCGTGCCGCCCACGGTGTGCTGTTCCTCGATGAGGCCCCGGAGTTCCAGGCCAACGTTCTCGATGCGTTGAGACAGCCTCTCGAATCCGGGCGGATCAGCATTCACCGCGCAAACGCGATAGCGCACTTCCCCGCGCGCTTCCAGCTCGTCCTCGCCGCGAACCCGTGCCCTTGCGGTCAGTACGGCGCGAAAGAGAACACCTGCACCTGCCCTCCCCATGCCATCAGGCGCTATCTCTCGCGCATCTCCGGTCCTCTGATGGACCGCATCGACATCCAGCTCACCGTCACGAGGATCACGGCAGCCGAGTTCCGGTCGGCAGATGACGCCACCCGGCTGACCTCCGAGGCGGCCAGGGCGCGCGTGATCGCAGCCAGGTCGCGCGCTGCGAAGCGCCTCGCCGGCACCGCCTGGACGACGAACGCCCAGGTGCCTGGCGCCTGGCTGCGGGATCGATCGCGGGCCCCCGGCCGAGACGCGACAGCGCCGATCGACAGGGCACTGGAACGAGGCCTCATCACGATGCGCGGCTACGACCGCATTCTGCGCATCGCGTGGACCCTCGCGGACCTCGACGACACACTCATTCCGAGCGCGGGCCATATCGGTCGCGCCCTCTACCTGCGAAGGGGAACAACATGACGTCCATGATTTTCGGGCTGCCTGAAGCCGACGTGCTGCTGGCCACCTCCGCCCTCTCTCCGCGCGACGAGACGGTGGAATCGACGACCGCCCGCTTCGCGCACGCCGCATGGACGGCCATCGCAGAGCCGGGTGACGGCGTCGCCGGGATGCTGGTCGGTATGCTCGGCGCCGTCAAGGCGCTCGAGCGGGTGATCGCCGGCCGCTCCGTGTCGCGCATCGCCGCAGAGATGTCGGGGATCTCGCCGGTCGACGACGATGCGTCGGCGATGCTTCAGACAGAGCTCTCCGGCGCGCTCGCACGCTGGAAACCCCGCATCGACTCGGCGATGGTGCTCAGGGCGATGCGGCTCGGGGAGCACAGCAGGACGACGCTGATCTCGCCGATCGATCCGGAATGGCCCCTTATGCTCGACGATCTCGGCGTTCATACGCCCCTGGCGATCTGGACGCGCGGAGACATCTCGACGCTGGACCGGTTGGCGCACTCGATATCGATAGTCGGTTCGAGAGCGGCGAGCGGTTACGGCGAACACCAGACACTCGAATGCGCGAGCGGGCTGGTGGACCGCGGGTTCGCCATCGTCTCTGGCGCCGCATACGGAATCGACGCTGCGGCGCATCGGGGTGCCATCGGTTCGGACGGCACGACGTTCGCGTTCCTGGCAGGCGGGGTCGACCGCGCCTACCCGAGCGGACACCGTGAGCTGCTCGAAAGGGTGAGACGGCACGGGGCAGTGCTGTCCGAGGTGCCACCGGGCGGTGCGCCGACGAAGTGGCGCTTTCTTCAGCGAAACAGGCTCATCGCGGCCGCCGGCCTCGCGACGGTGGTCATCGAAGCCGGCTGGAGGTCGGGTTCGCTCAACACCGCCTCCCACGCCGCGTCGCTCGGCCGTCCTCTCGGGGCGATGCCGGGCAGGGTGGACAGCCCGACCAGCAGCGGCTGCCACAGGCTGCTGCGCGAGCACAACGCGGTCTGCGTCACGAATGCCGGCGAGATGGCAGAGCTTGTCGGGTCTGACAGCGTGCTCCCCGGGATGAGTGCGGATGCCACGCGAGAGCGATCCAGCGACGAGACCCGAGTGCTCGACGCCCTCAGCGTTCGATCGGCCCGTGGCACGTCAGACATCGGCAAGCGAACAGGTCTCTCCACCGCCACGATAGAAGGAACGATCGCGCTGCTCGAACTCGAGGGCGTCGTCGTCGCACGGAACGGCGGCTGGGTGCATCGCAGCGCTCGAGGATGAGTGTGTGCCGGCAGCGAGAGACGGCCGGTTTGAGCCACTCCGTTCACGTGTGCACTCGAAGAGGCGTTCATCGGTGATCCTTGGAGTATGCAGATCACCCGGGCGGTTGCGGTGTATCTCGACGAGGGGGCGCTGTCGAGACGACTGTCGGCCGCGACGCTGCGCGCATACGAGTCCGACCTGGCGGATCTCGTGGCGTTCGCACGTGACCGGCGCCTGGACGATGTCGCGGAGCTCGACCTCGAGCTGTTGAGGGACTGGCTCTGGCGAGACGCTCAACGGGGGCTGGCGCAGACGACTCTCGCACGCCGGGTCGCGAGTGTGCGCGGTTTCACGAGGTGGCTCGCCGCGCACGGCCACACCGAGAAGGACAGCGGTGCGCGCCTGCGTTCTCCGAAACCGGGCCGGCACCTGCCGCAGGTGGTCAGGGGCGGGCAGATGGATGAGATCCTGCACCGCCTCGCCGAGCTCGCGTCCACCGGCGACCCCGTGGCCGTGCGCAATGTGGCCATCGTCGAACTGCTCTATGCATCCGCACTCCGGGTGTCGGAACTCTGCGACCTCGACGTGGACGACATCGACCTCGACCGGCTGACGGTGAAGGTGCTCGGCAAGGGGGCGAAGGAGCGGGTGGTGCCGTTCGGCGTGCCCGCTCATTCCGCGCTCGTCGACTATCTGCGCACGGCGAGACCGGCGTTGGTCACACGAGCGAGCGAGAACCGCCACGGCGACGCGGTGTTCCTCGGCGCCAGGGGCGGAAGACTTTCACCGCGAAGCGTCTACGACCTCACGAGCAGAGCCTTCGGCCCAGCTGTCGGCGGCGCAGCGGGCCCTCACACCCTCCGGCACACAGCCGCAACGCATCTGCTCGACGGCGGAGCGGACCTGCGCGCCGTGCAGCAGCTTCTCGGTCACTCATCGCTCGGCACAACGCAGATCTACACCCACGTGTCGACAGAGCGACTGCGAGAGAGCTATCGACGGGCACACCCCCGGGCCTGAGCATCCGCCGCGGCAGCTATCCGAGATCGATTCATCCCGCGCTACACCTTTTGTGACGCGCGCCCCTATCTCGTGGCGCGCGTCACAAAAGGTGTAGCGCGCGGCACGAGCACATGGGCAGCGACGCGGGCAACGGCTCACTCGAGGCCGCGCCCGGCGCTAGCCGCCGTGGTTCGGCAGCAGCACCGCTCGCTCGAGTTCACCGAGCAGCAGCAGTGGATTCACATACTCGCCATACAGGCGCACACCCACGTGCAGGCATCCGGACCCGCAGTGCCCACCTGTGGCGATCGTGCCGATCTGCTGACCGGCCTGCACCACCTCGCCGTCTGTCACCGTCGGTTCGACTGGTTCCATCGACGACACCAGGCCGTTCGGGTGGGTGATGGAAACGAGCGGCCGATCGACCACGACCCCGGCGAACGAGACGATTCCTGCCGCCATCGCGGTGACCGGCGCGCCGGCATCCACAGCCAGATCGATGCCCCTGTGCCCCGCGGAGTACGGGGTGGGCGGAGCCCGGAACGGTTCGGTGATGCGCCTCGGCGGCGGGATCGGCCAGAGCCACGTGGCATCCGGTGGCACCGTGCGCATCCCGGCGATCACGGGCGCCGAGCGCGAGATGATGTCAACGGCCGAGGCGGATGCCGTTCCCGCGCCCAGCAGCGCGACGACGAGAGCAGCGGCTGCGATGAATGCGGGTATACGGGCTCCCGCTGTCTGAACTGTGAGGCGCATATGAACAGGATGCGCCGGAGGTCCCCGGTCAGTGGCGGTGGATCCGGATCTGTGCGCAACGTGTGTTTTCCACAGGGCCGTTGTTCACAGCTCGTCACGGGCGACTGCGATGCATCCCGGCCCGGGGAGCCGGGGAGCCGGGGAGCTGGGGAGCCGGCCCGAACGGATCACTGCTATCATGGGGGAAGCATCCCGCATGTCGGGGTGACTACGCGCGCCCATTCGGCACATTCATCCATTCGGTCCTTCTCTCGACGAGCTTCAGACAGAGCGGGCGGACGTGTGCCGGGCGCCAGGAGCGGCGGTCATCCGATCGCCGCAAGGAACCGAGAGACGCGCACACATGTGTGCGTCGGAACAGGAGAACGGCTCATGGCCGTCGTCACCATTCGCCAGCTGCTCGACAGCGGCGTGCACTTCGGGCACCAGACCCGACGCTGGAACCCGAAGATGAAGCGATTCATCTTCACCGAGCGGTCCGGCATCTACATCATCGATCTGCAGCAGTCGCTTGCATACATCGACAAGGCATACGACTTCGTCAAAGAGACCGTCGCCCATGGCGGAACCATTCTCTTCGTCGGAACGAAGAAGCAGGCTCAGGAGTCCATCGCCGAGCAGGCCACCCGCGTCGGCCAGCCCTACGTCAACCAGCGTTGGCTCGGCGGGCTTCTCACGAACTTCCAGACGGTGTCGAAGCGTCTCGCACGCATGAAGGAGCTCGAGGAGCTTGACTTCGAAGACACAGCCAAGTCCGGGTTCACCAAAAAAGAGATGCTCATCAAGAAGCGCGAGCTCGACAAGCTGCACAAGTCGCTCGGCGGTATCCGTAACCTCACAAAGACGCCTTCTGCACTCTGGGTCGTCGACACCAAGAAAGAGCACCTCGCCATCGACGAGGCGAAGAAGCTCGGCATTCCGGTGATCGGCATCCTCGACACCAACTGCGACCCAGACGAGGTCACGTACCCGATCCCGGGCAACGACGACGCCATCCGCTCGGTGAGCCTGCTCACCCGCATCGTCGCGGATGCCGCCGCCGAAGGCCTGATCCAGCGCCACCAGAAGCCCGAAGACGGCGCAGAGCCGGCGGAGCCCCTCGCCGAGTGGGAGCAGGAGCTGCTCAGCACCAGCGGACAGGCCGATGAAGTCGGCGCAACCACCGAAGAGAACGATGCAGACGCTGCAGTCGCCGCCGTGAACGCAGCAAAGGGTGACGACGCTCCCGTGGAGGACGCCAAGGTGCCTGAAAGCGACGAGCAGACCGAAGAGCGCATCGAGGCCGAGGCGACAGAGGCCGAGAAGCAGCCCGCCGCAGACAACAACTAGTTCCAGACAGAGGAGCCCATTTCACATGGCGAATTTCAGCGTTGCCGATGTCAAGGCGCTGCGCGAGCAGCTCGGCACCGGCATGGTCGACACCAAGAACGCACTCGTTGAGGCCGACGGCGACATCGAGAAGGCAACAGAGATCCTGCGTCTCAAGGGCGCGAAGGGCAACGCCAAGCGCGCCGACCGTTCGACGAGCGAGGGTCTCGTCGCCGCCTCACAGCAGCCGGGCAGCACCACGCTCATCGAACTGGCGTGCGAGACGGACTTCGTGGCCAAGAACGAGCGTTTCGTCGCTCTCGCCGACAAGGTGCTCGAGGCGGTCGCGGCAGCGGGTTCCACAACGGTCGACGCCGCACTCGCCGCTCCGGCGGGCGACAAGACCGTTGCGACACTGATCGACGACGAAGCGGCGATCATCGGTGAGAAGGTCGAACTGCGTCGCGTCGCCGTCGTCACTGGCGACAACGTCGAGGTCTACCTGCACCGCACATCGAAAGACCTGCCTCCGCAGATCGGCGTTGCCGTCGGTTACAGCGGGGCAGACTCCGAGACCGCTCGTGCTGTTGCTCAGCACATCGCGATGTTCGACCCGCAGTACCTGACTCGCGACGAGGTTCCGGCCGAAACCGTCGAGAAGGAGCGCGAGATCGTCACCGAGATCTCTCGGAACGAGGGCAAGCCAGAGGCTGCGCTCCCGAAGATCGTCGAGGGCCGCCTCACCGCGTTCTTCAAGCAGGTCGCACTGCTCGAGCAGGACTATGCACGAGACAGCAAGGTTCAGGTCAAGAAGGTTCTTGACGATGCAGGGCTGACGATCACGGGCTTCGCCCGCTTGAAGGTCGGCGCGTAGCTCACGCACAGGGGGAGTCCGGATCAGCTGATGATCCGGACTCCTTTTGCATGTGCACGCGGCACATGCGCCGCGCCGCGAACGCACGGCAGCACACCGCCGTTTCGGCGGCGTGACGGGACACAGTAGTTTTAGTGAGGTTGATCCAGAGAATGGGAGAACGGATGTCATCGGTCAAGAGGCGCAGGCGCGTGCTGCTGAAGCTGTCTGGAGAGTCGTTCGGAGGCGGATCGCTTGGGGTCAATCCAGACGTCGTCAGCGCGATCGCCCGTGAGATCGCACAGGCTGCTCCCGAGGTCGAGATCGCCATCGTCGTCGGGGGCGGGAACTTCTTCCGCGGCGCCGAGCTGTCTCAGCGAGGCATGGACCGCGGGCGCGCCGACTACATGGGAATGCTCGGCACGGTCATGAACTCGCTCGCCCTGCAGGACTTTCTCGAACAGGCGGGTGCGGAGACGCGGGTGCAGTCCGCGATCTCGATGACCCAGGTCGCCGAACCCTACATTCCCCGTCGTGCCGAGCGCCACCTCGAGAAGGGACGAGTTGTGATCTTCGGCGCCGGTGCGGGTCTGCCGTATTTCTCCACAGACACGGTAGCGGCCCAGCGCGCCCTCGAGATCGACGCGGATCTCGTGCTCGTGGCGAAGAACGGCGTCGACGGGGTCTACACCGCCGACCCCCGCACCGACCCGGACGCCACGCGCATCGATCACATCACGTATCTGGACGCACTGCAGCGCGGACTGAAAGTGGTCGACTCCACGGCCTTCAGCCTGTGCATGGACAACGGCATGCCGATGCAGGTGTTCGGAATGGAGCCGGAGGGAAACGTCACGGCGGCTCTTCTCGGTTCGCCCATCGGCACTCTCGTGAGCAACGAGAGCGTTGTTCCCGCCGACAACTAGAATGAACGAGACCACACGTAACAAGAAGGAGTCGCTGTGATCGCGGAAGTACTGTCCGACGCCGAAACCCGCATGGGAAAGGCCGTTGAGGTTGCGAAGGAGGACTTCGCGACGGTTCGGACGGGGCGCGCGAACCCTCAGATGTTCCAGAAGATCCTTGTGAGCTACTACGGGACTCCAACGCCCCTCGCGCAGCTTGCCTCCCTGCAGAACGTCGAGGCCCGCACCATCGTCGTCACGCCGTACGACAAGGGTGCCCTGCGCGATATCGAGCAGGCGATCAGGGATGTGCCGAACCTCGGGGCGAACCCGACCAACGACGGCACCATCGTTCGTGTGAGCCTTCCTGAGCTGACCGAAGAGCGCCGCAGGGAGTACGTGAAGCTTGTGCGCAGCAAGGGCGAGGATGCCAAGGTTTCGGTGCGGAACATCCGACGCAAGCTGAAAGACGAACTCGACGCGCTGAAGAGCGAGGTCGGCGACGATGACGTGGCACGTGGTGAGAAAGAGCTCGAGCAGATCACGAAGACACACATCGACGCCATCGACGACGCCCTGAAACGCAAAGAAGCCGAACTGCTCGAGGTCTAGAGTCATGCGCGCCGTGACATGGCCGTGGTGCCACACATGACAGAACCAGAGAGCGGAGAACCGCCGAGCCAGGAGAGAATCCGGGGCGGACGGAGATCTCGCGACGAGTTGCAGGCGCAGTTCAAAGCGACGAGGGCTGATTTCGAGCGGCAGGTCGGGGCCGCGCGGGCACAGATCGACCAGGCGAACGAGCGGATCGCGGCCCGCACAGGGCGCAATCTGGTGCTCGCCATCATCATCGGGCTTGTGCTCGGGTTCGCGATGTTGTTCAGCCTGATCTTCGTCAAAGAGATCTTCGTGCTGTTCGCGGCGACGGCTATGGTGTTCACGACGCTGGAACTCGTCGCCGCCTTGAAGCGTCACGGACGCAGGCTGGATGCTGCACCGGCGGTCGTCGCGGGACTCGCTATCGTCGTCACCGCCTACTTCGCAGATTCCGCGACACGCTGGGCCGTGCTCATCGCGAGCCTTGTCTTCGTCGTCGTGTGGCGACTCGTCGCCCAGATGGTGTCAGGGGAGAAGCGCGCTGCCTATGAGGTCGTCAGGGACCTCGTTGTGAGCGTCTTCGTTCAGGTGTATGTTCCGTTCCTCGCGAGCTTCGCGCTTGCTCTTGTCGCTTTGCCCGACGGACAGTGGTGGACACTGGCGTTCATCGTGCTGGTGGTGGTGATCGACATCGGCGCGTATGCCTCGGGATTGACGTTCGGCAGGCATCCGATGGCGCCGAGAATCAGTCCAAAGAAGACCTGGGAAGGCCTGGCTGGGGCCGCGGTGACCGCGATCATCGCCGGTGTGCTCCTCGCGATCTTTATGCTGGGCATCCCCTGGTGGGCGGGTGTTGTGTTCGGTGTCGCGCTCCTCGGAACGGCGACCATGGGCGATCTCACCGAGTCACTGATCAAGCGGGACATGGGAGTCAAGGACATGAGCTCCTGGATACCCGGTCACGGCGGATTTCTGGACCGGCTCGACTCGATCCTGCCGTCTGCGCCCGTCGCCCTCGCGATGTATGTGATCTTCGCCCCCCTGTGGGGGACGGTCTCGTGAGCGCGCAGGTTTCTGCCCGCTCCAGAAGAGAGAATGATCGAGTGAGCCCTACCTTTCCCCCAGCGCGCAAACGTTCCCGCGGTTACGACCGGAGCGAAGTGGATGAGTTCCTCGATCGCGCGCGCCGTGCCTACGATGAACCGGACACCGTCGAGCCGAGCCTCACGGCGTCGCAGATCAGGCATATGTCTTTCGGCCTGACCCGCGGTGGTTATTCGACGACTCACGTCGACGCCGCCCTCGAGCGGCTCGAAGACGCTTTCGCCCTTCGTGAACGGGAACGCGCGCTGCAATCGTCGGGAAAGAGCGAGTGGCTCCAGTCGGCCAGGCAGACGGCGCAGGTCATTCTCAATCGACTCACGCGCCCGGCCGGACGCCGCTTCGCGAGGGCGGGTTTTCTGACCCAGGGATACAACTGCGCAGACGTCGATGCCCTTGCCGACCGACTGGTGGACTACTTTCAGACGGGCAAGCCCATTGGAATCGATCGTGTCAGAACGGCTGTCTTCAGGCCGCAGCGCGGTGGTTACCGAGAGGCGCAGGTCGATCTTGTGCTCGATGCCGTCGTCGACGTGATGCTGGCCGTTCGCTGAGCGTGTCTCGTCCCGGTTTCGCCATTGTGCTGCGATCTGCGCTAAAATCGACGGATTGTGGGTAAGCATCTAGAGACGACAGAGACCTTGCAGCCGAAGACCACCGGCCGCGGGGTGTTCATCAGACCCAGATCGCGGAGCCCTATCGCACTCTTCTGCTTCGCCTTTGCCGCAGCCGTCTCGTTCCTTGCCGTGAACGTGGTCGATCCATACTCGGGCGCCACAGCATCGCCGTACTTTCAGGTCGCGCCGAGATACGCCGGGCTCGAGACCCAGGACCTCACGGTGGCAGGCAGCTACGAGACGGCTTTCACCCGCGAAGGCTATGAGATTTTCGTCCCGCCGCCGCCTGAGCCCTCTCCGCCGCCTGTCACCGAGACCGAAGAGTCGGACGACTCGGATTCAGAGTCGTCATCTGGCGGAGGCTGGGCCCCGCCCGCCGTCGCTCCGGATCCTGGTTCTGCGCAGGCCGTCGCATACGAGATGGTCGCCGCACGGGGATGGGGCGAAGACCAGTACTCCTGCCTCGTCTCGCTGTGGAACAAGGAATCGGGCTGGCGTGTGAACGCGCACAACGCCTCCAGCGGGGCATACGGCATCCCTCAGGCACTGCCCGGCAGCAAGATGGCCACGGCGGGGGCGGATTGGGAGACCAACCCGGCGACACAGATCACGTGGGGCCTCGGGTACATCCAGGGCCGCTACGGCAGCCCATGCGGTGCCTGGGCGCATTCGCAGAGTGTGGGCTGGTACTGACAGATGTCTGTGTTCCGCGCAGATGTCTGTGTTCCGCGCGTGAACGGCTGGCCTGGCCGGCCCGAAAGCCCGTGAGATGCCACGCAGCAATCGATCGCGCCGACGCAAGCCCGTCGACGATGAGGGTGATCTGTCGCATCTGCTCTCAGGATGGAAACGCACCGAGCAGAGGCGCGGTCGCGAGTGGTTCGTGCAGCCGGTCAGCGCGGCGCGCGCTGTCAAGGACTATGTCTGCCCGGGATGCAGCGGCACGATTCTTCAGGGAACGGCGCACATGGTGATCTGGCGTGCTGACGGCGTGCTCGGTGACGCGGCCGACCTCGAGTCGCGCCGGCACTGGCATTCGCACTGCTGGCGGGCCTGGTGAGCGGAGGACGAACAGAATGAGCGGGATCGAGATCAGGAGCGGCGTCGAGCTGCCCGCCGTGCGTGAGGACGTTGAACTGCACACCGACGACGGCTTGACCCTGGTCGGCGAGCTCGCGCTTCCGGAATCCCGTGAACCGGTCGCAACCCTTGTCACGCTCCACCCTCTGCCGACGGCCGGGGGATTCATGGACTCTCACGTCATCCGCAAAGCAGCCGCACGTCTCCCGGCGCTTGCCGATCTTGCCGTGTTGCGTTTCAACACCCGCGGAACCGTGTCGCCACGAGGAACGAGCGAGGGCTCGTTCGACGGGGGAACAGGCGAACGGTTCGACGTCGCAGCCGCGATGGACTTCGTGATGCAGCGCGCCCTGCCTCATCCCTGGCTCGTGGGCTGGTCGTTCGGGAGCGAACTGGCCATCAAGTACGGGCCGCAGCATCCCATCGACGGCGCGATACTGCTGTCACCGCCCCTGCACCGGGCAACGGCGCACGAGCTTGCGGCCTGGGAGGGTGACCCGCGCCGGCTGATCGCGCTGATTCCCGAGTTCGACGACTACCTGCGACCGACGGATGCCGCAGAGCGGTTCTCCGTCGTCCCCTCGGCCGTCCTCGTCGACGTCGAGGGGGGAAAACACCTGTGGGTCGGTGAGAAACAGGTCAGGCGGGTGCTCACCGAAATCGTCGCGGCGGTCAATCCGGATGCGCTTCCGCTGCCGGAGCGGTGGGACGCATAGGTGAGTCCTCTGAGCTCGGCAAGCGTGTCACAATTCGTTTTGCCGCGGTATGACAACCTGTTTGATGATGAGCAGAACAGCCGCCGCCATAGGAATCGCGATCAGGGCGCCGAGTAGACCGAGCAGCGAACCACCTGCCAACGCGGCGATCACGACCACCGCCCCTGGCACACTCACCGCGCGCTTCATGATGTTGGGGCTCAGCACGTATGCCTCGATCTGCATATAGATGAGGTAATAGATCCCGGCGATGAGAGCCGTCACCGGTGACCCGAGCGACGGGATGAGGCAGGTCAGTGTGATGATGATCGACCCGGTGAGCGTGCCGACCAGGGGAATCAGCGAGAACATAAACGCGATCACCGCGAGAACAGGCGGGAACGGAGCGTCGATGATCGAGAGCATGATGAAGCTGAGCACGCCGTTGGTCGCGGCGATGCTGCCCTGGCCGATGATGTAGCGACCCACCGAATCCGTGATCTGTTCCGCCAGATCCGCGAATCGCTCCCGTTTCGACGCGGGAACCAGCTGGTACAGCCCACGCTTGATCGAGGGCAGTGAGGCGGTGAAATAGATCGTGAGGATCAGGATGATGAGCGCCCCGAAGAACCCGGTGCCGATGGCGAACGCGACCTGGATCGCACCGGTGCCGATGTTCGGGATGTTGTCTGTCAGAAAGCGGCCGGCCTCGGCGATGATGTCGTCCACCTGAAGGAACGGAAACTGCGAGCGCAGGTTCTCGATGATGGTGTTGTCGACGATCTGCTGCTGGATCACCGGAATGCGCGCGACCAGTTGAGACACCTGGTCGACGATGATGGGGACGATCATCCAGACGATGCCGGCGAACACGACGAGCAGACCGAGGATCACGATGATGATGGCCGACCAGCGTGGCAGCGACCGCTTCTCGAGCCACGACACGATCGGGTCGAGGCCGAGGGCCAGGAACAGTGCGGCGCCGACATAGACCAGCACGGACTGCAGGGCGACGACCGACGTCAGGATGAGCAGGCCGAGCCCGACGCCCAACGTGCCGATCAGCCCGAACCGGAACACATTCTGGATCTTCACGTTGTCCTCTCGCCTCGCCGGTCCGTCGCTGCGGCCTCGACCGCACCATCGTGTCGGCGTTGAGCAATCGTAACCCGATGAAGGGGTGGTTCTCCCTCGTCGCAGAAGGCGGGGTGCGAGCGGGTCACCGTCTAGGAACCACTCAGGGTGTTCCGCTAGTCTGAAATGTCTGTGTCTGTTGCCACGTGCCCGATTGACTGGACAGCATCGGGTGCAGCACCCGCAAGATGGCAACGCAGAAGGAGATGTAGTGCGCTTCGTATTCGCCATTGCCGCGCTGGTTGTCGCGGCTGTACTGATCGTTCTGGGCATCGCCCAGCGCACGGTGTTCCTCGGCCCCTCGACCGTCTCGATGGAGACGACCGTCGACACAGAGCTGCCCTACACCGTGATCGACGGCGCCGTGCTCGGCTCGCACCCCGGTCAGCAGTCCATCACGGTCTCTGGTGCAGACGAGGTCTTCCTCGCCTACGGAACCACCGCAGACGTTGTGGCCTGGATCGGAGAGAACGACTACACGAGCATCCAGACCGACAACGAGAGCGGCGAACTCACGAGCGAGGTCATCAAGCCCGAGAACAACACGCCGGTCCCCGAGGGGTCGGACGATGCGGAGACCGAGGAACAGACCGAAGAAGAGATCGCGGCCGCGGCCGATCCACGAGGGTCGGACTTGTGGCTCGCAGAGCAGTCAGAAGAGCGGGCCCTGATCACGACGGTGAGCCTGCCAGAAGACATGAGCGTGATCATCGCCTCAGACGGTGTGGCACCGGCTCCGGAAGACATCGAGCTGTCCTGGCCGCTCAACAACTCAACACCGTGGGCGGGGCCGCTCATCGCACTCGGATTCCTGCTTCTGGTCGTCGGCATCGTGCTCTACTTCTTGGGACTCCGGCACATGCGCAGGTCGCGTGGTCCACGTCGTAAGTCGATCACCTCTGGGCCGGGCCTCGAGCAGACGCCCAAGAGTCAGAAGCAGCTGAAACCGAGACGCACCAGGGAGCGCGCGCTGCCCAAGCCGAAACGCACTCCCAGGCGCTCGATGCGGGCGGTCGTTCCCGTGGTGCTCGTCTCCGGTCTCGCGCTCGGAGGCTGCAGCGCCGATTACTGGCCCGATCTGTCTCTTCAGAACGGATCGACGCCGACGCCCACGCCAACGACCCCTGCGGAGGAGGCTGCGGCAGAGGCAGCGCCCCCCGTCGTGACCGTCCCACAGCTCGAGCGTATCGTCGCCCGGATCGCCACCACGGCGACGCAGGCAGACGAAGCCCTCGACGCCGACCTCGCCCAGACGCGGTTCGACGGTCCCGCACTCGATGAGCGCACAGCCAACTACGCCATCCGCGCGAGCGTCCCCGACGCCGGATTGCCGACCCCCATCCCGGGTTCGCCGGTAACCCTCACCCTGCCGCAGGCGAGTGCGAGCTGGCCGCGCACGGTGATGACGGTGATCAGCGACGAACAGGATGAGACGATCGCGCCGACGGCATTGGTGATGATGCAGCAGTCACCCCGCGAGAACTATCACGTGGAATACGCGCTTCAGCTCGAGCCGGACGCACAGATCCCCGACGTCGCACCGGCGACGATCGGCGCCGCACTCGTGCCGGCGGAGCTCCAGTTCTTGCTGGTCGCCCCCGACACCCTTGGAGCTGCATACGCCGACCTCATCTCCCGCGGGTCCGAGAGCGAGTCGGCAGGCCTCTTCGAGACGGAGGACTCGCTGCGGACCGCCATCGCCGCCGACCGCGAGAAGAAGACCGCCGAACTGCCGTCCACGGCATCCATCGAGTTCTCCGCAGCCGCCGGTGACGGTGTGCCCCTCGCTCTCGTGACGAACGAGTCAGGGGCGATCGTGGCGGCGCACGTCGTCGAGAAAGAAGTGGTGCGCCCCATCGAGGCAGACGCACAGGTGAGACTCTCGGGGGGCATAGCCGCCCTCGCCGGTGTGACGGAAACCACAAAGGGCGTTGAGGCCACGTACAGCGACGAGCTGCTCTTCTACGTTCCGCCCGCGGGCAGCAATGAGAAGATCGTGCTGCTCGGATTCCGCCAGGCGCTTGTCGCAGCAAAGGAGATCGAATGAGTGGAGTAGAGCCGGCCCCCGCGCACCTGCGCGGAGCCGTCGACCTGTCTAGCCTTGCCGCACCGCGTTCGCAGGGCGGCCCGTCGGATGCCGGCGGTGCGGCGGCCCAGGTCGCCTCACTGGTCGCGGACGCCACTGACCAGAGTTTCAACGACTACCTCGAGCTGTCTGCACGCGTGCCTGTTCTCGTGCACCTCTGGTCGGCGGGCAGGCCAGAGACCAAGGAGCTCGCTCCGCTCCTCGCCAGGCTCACGCAGGAGTACGGCGGACGCTTGGTGCTCGTCAACATCGACGTCGACGCCAACCCGCAACTCGCCGGTGCGTTCCAGGCGCAGTCGGTCCCCCTGGTCGCGGCAGTCATCGGCGGCAGGCCGTTGCAGTTGTTCACCGGTCTGCTGCCCGAACAGCAGTTGAGGCAGCTTCTCGAGCAGGTTCTGCAGGCCGCCGCGCAGTCCGGCGTGACCGGAACCGCCGTCGCCGCTGAGCAGGGCGAGCCTCAGGGAGAAGGGGCAGAGCCGGAACCCGAGCCGTTGCCCCCGCTGCACGCCGAGGCATACGAGGCCATCGAGCAGGGCGACTACGCGCGCGCCATCAGCGCGTACACGACGGCGATCGCCCAGAACCCGACCGACAAGCTGGCCGTTGCCGGTCTGGCGCAGGTGAAGCTCCTGCATCGTCTGCAGGGGAAGACTCTCGATGAGATCCGGTCGAGGGCCGCGGAACACCCTGACGACCTCGATGCGGCGCTCGATGTCTCTGATCTCGATGTCTCTGGTGGTCACGTCGAGGATGCCTTCGACCGACTGCTCGGGTTCTTCGCGTCGGCGTCGGCGGAGGACCGCAACCGCATTCGTGAGCGCCTCGTGGAGTACTTCGAGGTGGTCGGAACAGACGACCCGCGTGTGGTGAAGGCTCGTGCGCGCCTGACCAACCTGCTCTACTGATCGTCTCTGCTGGTCGTTTTCTACGGGCTGGTCGTTTTCTACCGGGCTGATCGTTTTTCTGCCGGTCCGAAGCCGGGGATCTCGTCTCGGTCGAGGTCAGAGCTCGAGACGGAGCCACAGCGCGCCGAGCGGCGGGACGGTGAGCTCGGCCGACGCCGGGCGCCCCGCCCACGGCTCGTCGACGGCGACGACACTGCCGAAATTGCCGACACCTGATCCGCCGTACTCAGAGGCATCCGTGTTCAGCAGTTCGCGCCAGGAGCCGGCGGCGGGAAGGCCGATGCGATAGGGGCCGACGGGTGTGCCCGAGAAATTGACGATGACCGCGATCGCGTTGCCAGAGGCGTCCTTGCGGAGGAACGACACGATGCTGTGTGCGGAGTCGCCCCCGTCGATCCATTCGAATCCCGCGTCGGTGTTGTCCAGAGCCCAGAGCGCCGAGTTCGCGCGGTAGAGGCGGTTCAGCTGGGTGACGAGTGAGAAGAGGCCGCGGTGCACGGGCTGATCGAGAATCCACCAGTCGAGGCCCCTGGCCTCAGACCACTCGGAGGGCTGGCCGAACTCCTGCCCCATGAACAGCAGCTTCTTGCCCGGATGCGCCCACATAAACGCAAGGTAGGCCCGCATGTTCGCGAGTTTCTGCCAGTGGTCTCCCGGCATCTTGGCGAGGAGCGAGCCCTTGCCGTGCACCACCTCGTCATGGCTGATCGGCAGAAGAAAGTTCTCGCTGAAGGCATAGGCGAACGAGAACGTGATGTCTCCGTGGTGATAGGAGCGATACAGCGGGTCGTGGGCGATGTACTGGAGCGTGTCGTGCATCCAGCCCATGTTCCACTTGAGCCCGAATCCCAGGCCGTCGGCCGTTGTGGGCGCTGTGACGCCCGGCCAACTCGTGGATTCCTCTGCGATCATCACAACGCCGGGGTTTCTTTTGTATGCTGTGGCGTTCGCCTCTTGCAGCAGGCTGATCGCGTCGAGGTTCTCTCGTCCGCCGTATTCGTTCGGCAGCCATTCCCCGTCTTCGCGCGAGTAGTCCAGATAGAGCATGGACGCGACGGCGTCGACCCGGAGCCCGTCGACGTGGAACTCCTCGATCCAGTAGAGCGCGTTCGCGACGAGAAAGTTGCGCACCTGACGGTTGCCGAAGTCGAAGACATAGGTGCCCCACGACTTGTGCTCGCCCCGGCGGGGGTCCGGATGCTCATAGAGCGCCTGTCCGTCGAATCGCGCGAGTGCCCACTCGTCCGTCGCGAAATGCCCGGGCACCCAGTCCATCAGCACCCCGATGCCGGCGTTGTGCAGGCGATCGATGAGATACCGGAGGTCGTCCGGATGCCCGAACCTGCTCGTCGGGGCGTAGTAGCCGGTGACCTGGTACCCCCACGACCCTCCGAACGGATGCTCGGCGAGCGGCAGGAACTCGACGTGGGTGTACCCGAGCTCGGTGAGATAGCCGATCAGCGGGTCAGCGAGGTCTCGATAGCCGAGCCCCGGGCGCCATGAGCCGAGGTGCATCTCATAGACGCTCATCGGGGAACTGTGTGGGTCTCGTGACGCGCGCTGTTCCAGCCACGGCTCGTCGGTCCAGCTGAATCCGCTCTCGCCCACAACCGACGCGCTGGCCGGGGGATGCTCGGTGAACCGCGCCATCGGGTCTGCCCGGCGCACCCAGACGCCGTCTTGACCGAGCAGCTCGAACTTGTAGAGCGAACCGGCGGCGACACCGGGGATGAAGAGCTCCCACACACCCGTCGGTCCCATGCTGCGCATCGCATGCAGGGTGCCGTCCCAGCCGTTGAAGTCACCGATCACCCTGACGGCCCTCGCGTGCGGCGCCCACACGCGGAACGCGGTTCCGTCCGTGACCCACGTGGTGCCCTCGTGCTGCATACGATGAGCCCCGAGGGCGTCCCACAGCCGCTCGTGCCGGCCCTCGCCGATCAGATGAAGGTCGATCTCGCCGATCGTCGGCAGGAACCGGTAGGGGTCGTCCGCCACCCAGGCGGGGGTGTCGTCGTTATATGCGCTTTCGAGCATGTAGTCGCGGATGCCGTGCCTGTGGGTGCCCTCCCAGATGCCGTTGTGCACGTGGGCGAGAGGGATGCGGGTCCCGTCGTCCAGCACGGCGGTCACCGCCCGTGCGAGGGGGCGCAGCGCCCTGATCACAACGGCGTCCGCGCTGCGGTGCTGGCCGAGGACCTCGTGCGGAGCGAAGTGCTCGCCGAGTGACACGGCGTCGAGAACGTGGCGGTCGATGTCGTCGTTCGTCATGAGCCCACCTGCGAGACGTGCAGGATGTGCACCGGTCGGGTGAAGGCATCCAGCCTCACGTAGTTGCTGTCGCCCCAGAGCCAGTCGTCGCCCGTGATGAGGTCGGTGACGTGGAACGACGTGCCCGGCAGCATCCCGAGCGCTGTGAGGTCGAGGTGGACTGTCGTCTCTCGCACGGAGTGGGGGTCGACGTTGGCGACGACGATGACGGCGTCAGCGGCCCCGTCGGGCGACAGCGCGGCCTCGAGGTATTTGCTGTAGACGAGGACGGCATCATCGTCGCTCGAGTGAACGTGCAGGCTTCTGAGCTGTTGCAGGGCCGGATGTTCCCGCCTGATGCGGTTGAGCATCCCGATGAAGAGCGCGAGCGACCTGTTCTCTTTGGCGGCACGGCTGAAGTCGCGTGGTTTGTACTCGTACTTCTCATTGTCGATGTTCTCTTCTGAGCCGGGCCGTGCGACGTTCTCGAAGAGCTCGTACCCCGAATACACCCCCCAGACCGGGGCGGCAGTGGCCGCGATGGCGGCGCGGATCGTGTATGCGGCCGGACCGCCGAACTGCAGGTACTCCGTGAGGATGTCCGGGGTGTTCACGAACAGGTTGGGCCGCAGGTATTCGGCTGTGCTGTGGGCGATGTCGGTGAGGAACTCCTCGAGCTCCTCACGGCTGTTCCTCCAGGTGAAATAGGTGTAGCTCTGCTGGAAGCCGACCTTGGCGAGTGTCGTGAGCATGGCAGGCCCGGTGAACGCCTCGGCGAGAAAGATCACGTCGGGGTGCTCGTCGTTCACCCGGCCGATCAGCCATTCCCAGAACTCGACCGGCTTTGTGTGGGGATTGTCGACCCGAAAGATCCGCACGCCGAGAGCCATCCAGTGCCGCACGATTCGGAGGACCTCGGCGCGGATGCCGTCCGGGTCGTTGTCGAAGTTGATCGGATAGATGTCCTGGTACTTCTTCGGCGGGTTCTCCGCATAACGGATGCTGCCGTCCGGCAGCGTCGTGAACCACTCGGGATGCTCGCGCACCCAGGGGTGGTCTGGGGACGCCTGCAGCGCGAGGTCGAGGGCGACCTCGAGCCCATGCTCCGAGGCCGACCGGACGAAGCTCCGGAAGTCGTCGACCGTGCCGAGATCGGGGTGGATCGCATCGTGACCGCCCGCAGACGACCCGATCGCCCACGGCGACCCTGGATCGTGTGGTCCGGCTTTGAGGCTGTTGTTCGGGCCCTTGCGGTTCGTCACTCCGATCGGGTGGATCGGCGGCAGATACACAACGTCGAAGCCCATCTCGGCTATCGCCTCGAGCCTGCGGACCGCGGTGCGGAAGGTCCCGGACTGCCACGAGCCGTCTGCGCGCCTGACCGCACCCTCCGATCGGGGGAAGAACTCGTACCACGCTCCGTATCCCGCTCGTCGCCTCTCCACCCGGATGGGCAGTTCCGGCGTGATGCTCTGCAGGCTCGCGACCGGTCGTTCCGTCAGGATGCGCGCGAGCCGGCCATCGTCGAGCAGGCCACGTCGCAGCTCGTCATCGTGCCCGCGCAACCGGGTCGCCGCCTCGGTGAGATAACGAACCTCATCTGCGGCGCGCGCAGATTCCGCGGCGGCGCGCTCACAGATCTCGGCCCCGAGAAGGAACATGACCTCGACATCGACCCCCGCATCGACCTTGATGGTCGCGTTATGCCGCCAGGTCGCGAAATCGTCGGCGAACGCACGAATGCGGTACGTCCAGGTTCCCTCGTCGTCGAGGCGCACGACGGTCTCCCACCTGTCGGTTCCCGGCGTGACGAGTGTCATACGATGCGTCGTCTCGTCGCCGTTCGGCGCTGTGAGAAGGAGTTCGACCCCGATGGCATCGTGGCCTTCCCTGAACGCCGTCGCACGGAACGGAACGATCTCACCGGCGAACGCCTTCGGACTCCAACGCCCGTTCGCGAGGTTCGGTGAGAGGTCGAGGATCGGAATCCGTCCGACCAGGGTGCCTGGAGGGGCCGACCGGGCACCCTGTGCGGTCCCCGGCAGGGGCGCCGCCTGGGCGGATGCCGCGGCCGGCTCGGCTCGGCTCGGTGACGGACGCCCGGACTGTTCTGCTGCTGCCCCCGGCACGACACTGCCGGCATTACCTCTTCGCTTGTTCGCCACACCCCGACCGTACCCCGAATCGGGGCGCAACTCCCGAACGTCGCGGGCATCCGCTCACCGAGTATTCACACGCCCTTAACGCTGCGCTTCTATGCTGAGGAGCGTGAAAGCCATCAGACGATTCACCGTCAGACCCGCACTCCCGGAGCGGCTGTCCGCCCTGACCACACTCGCGGGGAACCTGCGCTGGTCGTGGCACGGCCCGACCCGTGACCTGTTCTCGAGGCTTGCGCCAGAACTCTGGGAGAGCGGAAAACACGACCCCGCCGCCATTTTCGCCCACGTCACACAGGCGAGCCTCGACGAGCTCGCGGCCGACGATGACTTCGTCGAACAGCTGAACGATCTCAACGCCGACCTCGAGCGCTACCTCGGCGAACCGCGCTGGTATCAGGGCCTCGACGGCGAGAAGCCGCAGTCGATCGCCTATTTCTCTCCGGAGTTCGGCATCGCCGCAGCGCTTCCGCAGTATTCGGGTGGCCTCGGGATCCTGGCGGGCGATCACCTCAAGAGCGCGTCTGATCTCGGTGTGCCGATCGTCGGGGTCGGGCTCTTCTATCGCGCCGGATATTTCAGCCAGTCGCTCTCACACGACGGCTGGCAGCAGGAGACCTATCCGGTCGTCGACCCAGACGGACTGCCGCTGCGTGTGCTTCGCCTGCCAGACGGCTCCGCCGCCGTCGTTACCCTTGCGCTGCCAGACGGCCAGACGATGAGCGCCCGCGTCTGGGAGGCACGGGTGGGGCGAGTGAGTCTGCTCCTGCTCGACAGCGACATTCCCGAGAACTCGGGGGAGCTGCTCCACATCACCGACAGACTCTACGGCGGGGGAGAGGAGCACCGCCTGCGGCAAGAACTGCTCCTCGGGATCGGCGGCGTCAGGGCTCTCGCCCTCTGGTCGGAGCTCACCGGGAGAGCGATGCCAACGGTGTTCCACACGAACGAGGGACACGCCGGTTTTCTCGGACTCGAGCGGATCGCCGACCTCATCGGCGTCGGACTGAGTTTCGACGAAGCCCTTCAGGCGGTGCGTGGATCAACCGTCTTCACCACTCACACCCCCGTCGCCGCAGGCATCGACCGGTTCAGCGTCGACCTGATCCGCACCTATCTCGAGAGCGACCTGCTGCCGGGGGTCGACGCCGACGATGCCCTCGCGCTCGGACGGGAGGTGGGACCGGAGGCCTCGCCGGGTGTCTTTAACATGGCGTATATGGGACTGCGTCTCGCGCAACGGGCGAACGGGGTCTCACGACTGCACGGTGAGGTCAGCCGTCGTATGTTCAACCCGCTCTGGCCGGGTTTCGACGCCACCGATGTTCCGATCGGATCGATCACGAACGGCGTGCACCCGGCGACGTGGACGCATCCGGTGCTCTCCCGCCTCGCGCGTGAGTCCCTCGGAACGACGGAGACGAGCGCCGCCGACTGGAGCTCGGAGAACCTGTCGGACGCGGAGCTGTGGAACGCTCGTGATCAGATGCGGGCACTCCTCGTCGAGGATGCCAGGCGGCGGGTCTCTGCGGACATCGCCGGCAGGAACCCCGGGTCGATCGTGCCGAGCTGGGTGCATACCCTGCTCGACCCCGGCATCCTCACCATCGGTTTCGCCAGGCGGGTTCCCACATACAAACGGCTCACGCTGATGCTCCACGATCAGGAACGCCTGCGGCGCATTCTGCTGCACCCGGAGCATCCGGTGCAGATCGTCGTTGCGGGAAAGTCGCATCCGGCAGACGATGAGGGCAAGCGGCTCATCCAGCAGCTCGTGCAGTTCGCCGCCGCCGAGGACATCAGGCAGCGCATCGTCTTCTTGCCGGACTACGACATCGCGATGGCCAAGTCGTTGTACCCGGGAACCGATGTCTGGCTGAACAACCCGTTGCGCCCGCTCGAGGCGTGCGGCACATCCGGGATGAAGGCCGCGCTCAACGGGTCTCTCAACCTGTCGATCCTCGACGGCTGGTGGAACGAGTACTTCGACGGAGAGAACGGATGGGCGATCCCCTCTGCAGACGACTCCGTCGGGCCGCAGGAGCGCGACCGTCTTGAGGCCGAGGCTCTCTATGACCTGATTGAGCACGAGATCGCCCCCCGCTTCTATGACAGGGACGACAGCGGTATTCCCGTCAGGTGGATGCGAAGCGTTCGCCACACCCTGTCGACGCTCTCGCCGCGTCTGAGCGCCGATCGTATGGTCGAGCAGTATGTGCGTGAGTTCTATCTCGAGGCCCACCGCAGCGGAGCACAACTGCGTGCCGACGGCTATGCCGCCGCGAAGTCGCTCTCTGCCTGGAAAGAGAGGGTGCGCACGGCGTGGCCGTCGGTGGCCATCGCCCACGTGGAATCCGGTGGACTCGACTCTGTGCCGCAGGTCGGAGAAGAACTGCATCTTCGTGTCTATGTCGAACTCGACGGGCTGACGACCGACGATGTCGCCGTCGAGGTCGTCTACGGTCGCGTCGAGCAGGGCGAGACACTCGCCGAAACGCGTGTGCACGAACTCGAGCCCATCGTCGATGACGGGCGGGTGAGCATGACCACGCCGCGCTCCGGCGCTGTCGAATATGCAGGCACCCTCGCGCTGACGCGTGCCGGCAGCTTCGGCTACACCGTGAGGGTCGTTCCCCAGCACGACCTGCTCGTGGGCACGGCAGAGCTCGGGCTCGTGACCTCTGCCGAGTAGGAGTGATCATGACCGGGGTTGGCCGAGCTCGAGTTCACCTTCGCCGAAATCCGTGATCGTGTAGGTGCCGCACGAGATCATCTCTGAGGTCTGTGAGCGAAAAACGTCGTCTGGCAACTCGAAGGCGGGAGATCGGCTGTCGCTCACCAAGAAAGACACGGAAACACCGCGGTAATCGGAGCGGTTGACGAGCCAATGGTAGGGGTTGAGGCTCGCATCGACCTGAACGAGTTGCCGCGGATCGTCGAGATACGCCTTCGGGGCGCGGATCGTCCAGAATTGCCCGGCGCCTACCCGTCCCGATGAGTCGATCCATTGAGTAACGCATCTCAGCGAGGGATCAGACCCTTGGGCCTTCACACTCTGGACAAGTCGAGGCGCACCGATCAATGCAGTCGCCGCGATGAGGATCACCCCGATAGTTCCTATGAGTGCGCTCACACCGCGGGAGAGCGCACGAGATCTGACGTGTTCGGGCAGCAGAGACGGGAGCAGAACGAGAGACAGGGCTGGCATGAAGAGCACGGGCTGCAGGTATCGAGAAGCGTGAGTGCCCACCATGATGGCCCCGACGAGTACCGCGAGGGGCACGAACCAGGAGGCGCTGGCCAGAAGCGTGGCTCCAGCGGAACGACGTTTAAAAGCGATCACGCTGCAGCAGGCTGCAAGACCTATGAGCGCTAGGACGAGAAGGAGTGCTATCGCGCCCTCAAAGGACCCTCCTCTCTCTACAAGCAGCGCCGAGTAGTAGTCGACCGAATGACGCCAGTCGGACGGGCGAATATAAGACGCGCCGGAATTGGCGATCATGCTGCTGAAGGGCACGCGGCAGGCGAAACCGAGTGCTGTGCCACCCAGCATTCCGGAAAGCGCATAGAAAGCGTGCCGACGGGTGGAGTGGCTCGCGAAAGCCCAGACGATGACCAGCACTGTCAGCGGCACCGTGGCCCAGGCGACGTAGATCGGGTTCGTCACTGTGGATAGTGCGGATATGAGTATGAGGAGCACTGTGCGGGACAGCAGGTGATGCCGTGGGTCGTCGGCGATTCGCCAGAGGACGCCGACGGTGAGTACGACGCCGATTATGGTTGCGGAATAATACGTGGTTGTCGCCATGAGGCTTGCCAGCTCAAGGCTGCTTCTGCTGCTCGAGCTTTCGAGCAGGGCGAGCGCGCTAAACGCGCTGAAAGCCAGCAACGACCCTGCAACTGCTGTAAGCGAAGACCCGTTTCTGCCTGCGACATAACGAATCGACGTGTACAGGACCATGAAATTCACAACAGCGTTGATCGTGAGCGTTGCGGCCACAGGCAGACTCAGGAGCGACAGCAACCCATACACAGCGATCTCTGGGAGGAAGAGCACCGACGACATCGCCCAATCCTGCGGTTGCCCCGTACTGATTGAGTGTGCCACCAGAACGTTCAACAGTGAATCGCCGTCGGTGTAGAGAAGCACTGACCGGTCGGAGCTGGCAAGGTGCGAGACGACAGTGATCGTTATGAAGAGCGCTGAGACGACACCGAGCATCTCGTATGCCCACGACCGCTTGATCGTCGTCGAGCGCTTCATCGCGACCGCACGAGTTTCCTGAACCTCCGGCGACCGAAGCCGTTGCGTTTCCGGGCAGTTGGCTGCCTTCTCCTGCTGTCCAAGATTCCGTCCCAATGGCTCGTCTGTGGGAGAGGGCTCAGCTGGACACAGCGCGGAAGAGCTGCATCGAGGTGGGGGCGACCTCGGCTGCGTCCCCGGGCATCCAGACCGGCCGTTCGTCGGCCGGCCAGGTGTCCGCGCTGTTCCACAGGCGTTCGTAGCGCCCGACCCCGTCGTGACGGGGGAGCGTCACACTGGTGGGCGCCTCCACGCCGTGCACAACGAGGAGCACGCGGTTGAACTCCTCGAACTCGGGAGTCGAGGCCACCAGGTACTGCAGAGTGCGGTTGGCCGGGCTCGTCCAGTCCTCTTCGCTCATCGTCTGGCCGCGGGCGTCGTACCAGTCCATCTGGCTCGCGCTCGGCGTCGTCTCGCCGAACCGGCCGAACCTCACCGGCCGCAGCGCGGGGTTCTCGTTTCGAAGACGGATGAGTGCCTTGGTATGCTCGCGCAGCGCACGCTGCCACTCGTTCGAGACGGGGTGGAGCCAGGTGAGCTCTGAGTCGTGGCAGTACGCGTTGTTGTTGCCGTTCTGCGTGCGGCCGGCCTCGTCTCCCATCGTCAGCATCGGGATGCCGGCCGACAGCATAAGCGTGCCGAGCAGGTTGCGTATGGCCTTCTGTCGGTCTGCGCGCACAACCGGGTCGTCGGTCCAGCCCTCGACGCCGTGGTTGAATGACCGGTTGTTGTCGGATCCGTCTCGGTTCGATTCGCCGTTCCCCGTGTTGTGCTTGACGTCGTACGACACCAGGTCGGCGAGGGTGAACCCGTCGTGCGCCGTCACGAAGTTCACCGAGGCGAGCGGGCCGCGCTCCTGAGAGAAGGTGTTCGACGACCCGGCCAGGCGCGTCGCGAAACCGCCGATTCCGACGGGCGCATGCTCGGCTGTTCTGGCATACGACACATCGCGCAACCAGAAGTTGCGCACCCGGTCGCGGTAGCTGTCGTTCCATTCGCTCCACCCAGGGGGAAAATTGCCCGTCTGCCAGCCGCCGTGGCCCAGGTCCCACGGCTCGGCGATCAGCTTGGTGCTCGAGAGCGCAGGATCCCGTCCGATGGCCTCGAGAACCGGATGCTGCGGGTCGAACTCGCCGCTGTCGTTCCTCGCGATGGTGGGGGCGAGGTCGAAGCGGAACCCGTCGACCTGCACGTCATTCGCCCAGTAGCGCAGCGAATCGAGCAGCATCCGCTGTGCCACCGGATGCGAGTAGTCGACGGTGTTCCCGCATCCGGTTGTGTCGATGTAATCCCCGTCGTCGTTTTGCCGGTAGTACGCGCTGTTGTCGAGACCCCTGAGACTGCTGACCGGGCCGCCTCTGCCCTCTTCTGCCGTGTGGTTGTAGACGACGTCGAGGATGACCTCGAGGCCAGCTTCGTGCAGGAGCCTGACCATTCCCTTGATCTCGCGCAGCACGGCGCTCGGCCCGTTCTGCTGGGCCTCGCGCGAGGCGTAGTCGGCATGCGGTGAGAAGAAGCTGAGGGTGTTGTAGCCCCAGTAGTTGGTGAGGCCCTGCTTGACGAGCCGCTGCTCAGAGACGAACGCCTGCACGGGGAGCAGTTCGATCGATGTGACACCGAGGTCGTGCAGGGCGTCGATGGTCGCCGGATGCGCCAGTCCGGCGTAGGTTCCGCGCAGATGCTCGGGGACGGACTCCTGAAGCCGGGTCAGGCCCTTGACGTGCGCCTCATAGATGATCGTGCGGTCGAGGGGCACCAGCGGCTTGCCGACACCGCCCCAGTCGAAGTCGTCATCGACGACGACGGAGCGATAGGCGCCTGCGCCGGCGCGGATGACACCGCGCCCGTATGGGTCGAGCAGCAGCCGCTCCGGATCGAATGCGTGCCTGGGGCCGTCTGTGCCAGACGCGCGGATCGCATACCGAGCCCCCGGCTTGAGCCGGCGGGTGCGGCCGACCCAGACGCCGTCGGCGGAACGCTGCATGGGCACCGTCCTGGTGATCCAGTTCACGTCTTTCTCGCCGAAGACGACGAGGTCCATCGCCTCTGCCGCCCCCGACCACACACGGAGCTCACCGCCGTGGGAGGTGTGACGCACGCCGAGCCGCGCGAGATGATCGCCTGATGCCATGCGATCTAGAGTAGTGAGTGATTCCGGCCCGTTCAGACGGAGGCTCACACGCACGGCCCCACACGCACGGCCCCGACGAGACCAGACCAGACGCACGGGCCAGACCATAACGATAAGAGGAGTGCTGCGATGACCGTCTACCTCGATCATGCCGCAACGACTCCCATGCGTGACGAGGCGATCACCGCATACGCGGACGCCATGCGCACGGTCGGCAATCCGGCGTCGATCCATTCGCAGGGCCAGAGGGCCAGGCGGATGCTCGAAGAGGCCAGGGAGACGATAGCCGCGACCCTCGGATGCGATCCGATCGAAGTCGTGCTCACCTCCGGAGGGACTGAGGCGATAAACCTCGCCCTGAAGGGCGCGTACTGGTCGAGGAACTCCGAGGGGTCGCGTCCCGTGATCCTTGCTCCCGGCGGTGAGCACCACGCGAGCATCGACACCCTCGAATGGCTCGAGCGGCGCGAGGGAGCGACGCTCAGATGGATACGGATCGACGACGAGGGTCTGATCGACGAGGCCGATCTCGAGCGGGCGCTCGCCGAGAATGCCGGACGTGTGGCGCTGATGACGACGATCTGGGCGAACAACGAGGTGGGGAGCATCCAGCCCGTTGAGCGGATCGCCACGATCGCCGCGCGCGCCGGCATCCCTCTGCACATCGATGCGGTGTCGGCATACGGACATCTGCCCGTCGACTTTCGTGGGCTGAGACGGACGAGCGGATCACAGGGCGACGCCGGCCTTGTCGCGCTCAGCGTCTCTGCGCACAAGATCGGAGGGCCGGTCGGTACGGGGGCGCTTGTGCTCGCTCGTCAGGCGACGATCGAGCCTCTGCTGCACGGCGGGGGACAGCAGCGTCAGGTTCGTTCTGGCACACAAGACGTGGCCGGCGCGGTATCGTTCGCGCGCGCCGCGCAGCTCGCGGCGGAACGGCTGGATGCCGAAGCGGTGCGGCTTGCTTCGCTGAGGGATCGGCTGATCGACGGCATCGTCGAGAGGGTTCCAGACGCACGTCTCAACGGTGCGACCGGGGCTCAGCGGCTCACGAGCAACGCCCACTTCGTTTTTCCCGGCTGCCAGGGGGATTCGCTGCTGTTCCTGCTCGACATGGCCGGGGTGTCCGTCTCGACCGGTTCAGCCTGCCAGGCGGGCATCCCGGAGCCGTCGCATGTGCTGCTCGCCATGGGGCGCGACGAGGCGACGGCGAGGAGTGCGCTTCGCATGAGTCTCGGTCACACCACAACAGAAGAAGACATCGATCGGCTGCTCGCCGCGCTGCCTGCCGCCGTGGAGCAGGCGGCGAAGGCTGGGCGGTCCGACCGCGAGACGGAGCTCGGCTCTGGCGCTCGCCGGTGAGGGGGTGGCTCTCGAGCGCCGCGTCAGGCGACTGACTGGTCGATCTCAGACGACTGGCTGGTCGATCTCAGAATCGGAAGCGTACACTTGCCGGGTGAAAGTTTTGGCGGCAATGTCTGGAGGGGTCGACTCCGCGGTGGCTGCGGCGCGCGCGCTCGAAGCCGGCCACGAGGTGGTCGGGGTGCATCTCGCGCTGAGCCGGATGCCGGGAACCCTGAGAACAGGCAGCCGCGGATGCTGCACCATCGAGGACTCGATGGATGCTCAGCGCGCGGCAGACATCATCGGGATCCCGTATTACGTGTGGGACTTCTCCGAACGGTTCAAGCTCGATGTCGTCGATGACTTCATCGCGGAGTACACGGCCGGCCGCACACCGAACCCGTGTATGCGCTGCAATGAGAAGATCAAGTTCGCCGCACTGCTCGAGAAGGCCGTCGATCTCGGCTTCGACGCGGTCGCCACCGGGCACTATGCCTCGATCGTGACGGATGCCGACGGCAATCGTGAGCTGCACAGGGCGAGCGCGTGGGCCAAGGACCAGTCATACGTGCTCGGTGTGCTGACGTCGGAGCAGCTCGCGCACGCCATGTTCCCTCTCGGACACACCCCCTCGAAGGCCGAGGTGCGTGCTGAGGCCGCCGAGCGCGGGTTCAGCGTGGCGAACAAGCCCGACAGCCACGACATCTGCTTCATCCCTGACGGTGACACCAGGGGATGGCTTGCCGACCGTGTCGGAGCCGAGAGCGGCGACATCCTCGACCGATCCGGTGAGCGCATCGGAAGCCACCAGGGGGCGCACGCGTTCACCGTCGGCCAGCGCAAGGGCCTCAACATCGGGTTCCCCGCAGACGACGGAAAACCGCGTTTTGTGCTCGAGGTGCGACCGAAGACCAACGAGGTGGTCGTCGGCCCCAAAGAGGCACTGGACGTCTCGCTCATCGCGGGGCGCAAATACAGCTGGGCGGGTCTCGATCCTGTGGCCTCGGGCTACACGAGCGATTCCGGCGACGGCACGACTGACGAGTTCGCGTGCGAGGTGCAGATCAGGGCGCACGCCGACCCTGTGTCCGCTCGAGCGCGCCTCGCCAGGGTCGATCCCGCAGACTACCCGGCCGGCGCAGAGCAGATCTCCGAGTCGCGCAGCGCGCAGACGAGTTCGGAGTTCGAGCTCGTCGTGGTTCCGGACGAGCCGCTCAACGGCGTGGCGCCGGGGCAGACCGCCGTGGTCTACGTCGGCACCCGGGTGCTCGGCCAGTGCACCATCGACAGGACCGTCAGCGCGGTTCCCGCCCTCGCCTGAGCTGTTCGCCTGAGTGCCAAGACGAGTTGCGGAAGTGTGCGGATGCAGTGACATCGGTCTGGCGCATGCAGTGGGACTCGACGCGGAGACCGGCGCTGGTCAGCCGAGGCGGATGACGTTTCGAGTCGGCACGGCGAACTCATGCATCTCGCCGAGATACTTCTCCTGTACCGGTGGGCACTACACGCGCTGTAACTGTCGCTGACACCCGTACTCGGCCTTGTTTCTGTGCGTAGCGCACAGTGACGCGCGGCCGATAAACGTGGATTCTGACGGATGTGGCAGATACAGCGAGCACGACGGTACGGCCTGAGTGGCGAACCGCGACGGCGTACATCACTGGTGAGATCCTTGGATGCTCGGGGACCATTCCGGTGCTCAATCCGGCGAACGGCGTTCGCATCGGAGATGTGCAGGCCGTTGACGGGGTACTCACGGACGAGGCGGTTGCCTCGGCGAATGCGGCATTTCCGGCCTGGCGGGATCTGACGCCCGTTGAACGCGGGGCCATACTGAGTGAAGCCGTCGATACCTTCGTCAACGCACATCGGCTAGGGGCATCCGTGCCTCGAGCGCCATTCGGTGGCGTGAAGCAATCAGGCATTGGGCGCACGCACGGCCTCTCCCTGCATCACTGTACGCAGGAACACGCAATCGCCGGGTTCAGCGACGCCGCTGCCCAGCTCCCCGGAATCGAAAGGTGGATAAACGTGGACGACGACAAAGATACGAAGGGCACGGGGAGGGGGACTCATGAGCGCCTCTAACTCCGTCGAAGCCTCCGAGTGGGAGAATCGGCCATACCGAAGGATCGCCGCCGAGGAGGCCTACGCGCCGCGGGAGTTGATCGACGAATACCTTCGCATGCTGCGTGAGGACGATGTCGAGATCGGGTTCCGTTCCCTCATGGGTTACTTCCTCACATCTCCGCACCCGCAGCCACGCAGCGTGGTCGAGCGGCTCACCGATCTTGGTGCACGCCGGCTCGCCGATATGGATTCCGCCCACATCGACCATCAAATCCTCTCACTCACATCACCGGGCACTCAGGTACTCGAAGTGGGTGCCGCTCGTGAGTTCGCCCAGCTGGCGAATGATCGCATCGCGGAGGCCGTGGGTGCACACCCTGACCGTTTCTCAGGGCTCGCTGCCGTGGGGTTTGAGCATGCCGACTCCGCTGTGGATGAGCTCGACCGAGCAATCGGTACGCTCGGATTGAAGGGGCTCATCGCCAATTCGCACATCAAAGGCACCTACCTGGATGATCCGCGCTATCTGTCGATCCTGGAAAAAGCGGCCGACCTCGGTGTGCCGGTATACCTGCATCCGCAGACGCTGCCGGACGACGCTATCCGTCCGTACGTCGAATCGGGCCTGGATGGCGCGGTTTGGGGGTTCGCGGCCGAGACCGGGCTGCACCTGCTGCGGATCATCACGAGCGGGCTCTTCGATCGCGTGCCCGATCTGCGTCTCGTCGTCGGACATCTCGGTGAGGGCCTGCCCTACTGGATGCACCGCATCGACCACATGCACGCCAAGCAGGTCGCGGCTGGCCGCTATGCGGCTATCAAGCCGCTGAAGCAGCGGCCCAGCGAGTATCTGAAGACACATATCTGGCTGACGACCAGTGGCATGCCGTGGGAGCCGGCGATCAGTTTCGCGCGTTCGGTGGTGGGCGCCGATCGAGTCATGTATGCGATGGACTACCCGTATCAGTTTGTCGGCACCGAAGTCGAAGAACTCGATAACCTTCCGTACTCCGTAGAAGAGCGGCGAGCTTTCTTCCAGACGATCGCCCAAACGGTATTCGACATCTGAGCTGTTGCACCTGCACGCGAAAGGCCCCGCCGCTGTGAACTGGTCCCCGGGAGTTGGACTGAGATATTCAGTTTCGATTCCCGGGGGTCAGTTGTATGGATCGGCGAAGTTCGCTGTCGGAGGAGCAGCGGTCGGCGGCTGTAGCGTTGTTCGAGCAAGGGGGTTGCACCGGGGCAGACCGCTGTGGTCTGCGCGTGCGCAGGTGTGCTCTATGTGACCTTTGCGGACGTAGGTGGCAGATTCTTCGGGCACATAGGTCCGCAAAGGTCACATAGGCAGCCGAGTAGAGGCTGCAGGGCAGGGCAGGGCAGGGCAGGGCAGGGCAGGGCAGGGCAGGGCAGGGCAGGGCAGGATGTCGGCGGATCTTCGTAGACTGATGTCGTGGCCGATACTCCAGACGAGCTCGACAGCGCGCATGCCGAAGTCGAACAGCTGACCTCACGCATCCTCGAACTGCGCGACGCCTATTATCAGCGCAACGAGGCGCTCGCCTCTGACGAGGAGTACGACGCACTGATGCACCGTCTCGAAGAACTCGAGCGGATGTTCCCCGAACTGCAGGGGCAAGACAGCCCGACGCAGACGGTCGGCGGCAAGGCTCAGTCGCTGTTCGACCCCGTCGAGCACGCCGAACGCATGCTGAGCCTCGACAACGTGTTCAGCATCGAAGAGTTCGAGGCCTGGGCCGAGCGAGTCGTGAGAGACTCATCGCGACCGGTCGACTGGCTGTGCGAGCTCAAGATCGACGGGCTCGCGCTCAACCTGCGCTACGAGTACGGTCGCCTGGTCACGGCTGCGACCCGCGGAGACGGTGTGACCGGCGAGGACGTCACAGAGAACGTCGCGTTCATCAACGGCATCCCGAAACGCCTGGCCGGCAGCGGGCATCCGCCGATCGTCGAGGTCAGGGGAGAGGTGTTCTTTCCCGTCGAGGCCTTCCGCGAGTTGAACGCGAATCAGGCAGAGGCCGGTGAGCGGGTGTTCGCGAACCCGCGCAATGCGGCATCGGGAAGCCTGCGGCAGAAAGCAGAGAACAAGACCGCGGCGGCCCTCGCCCTGATGCATGACCGCCTGAGCCGGCTGCGGATGCTCGTGCACGGCATCGGAGCCTGGCAGAACCCGCCCGTCGACAGCCAGTCGAAGATCTACGAGATGCTCGCCGAATGGGGCCTTCCGACGAGCTCCCACTACCGCGTCTTCGGCACGGCCGAAGAGGTGGCGGAGTTCATCCGCTACTACGGGGAGCACCGCGACAGCGTCGAACACGAGATCGACGGCATCGTCATCAAGGTCGACGAACTCGCCCTGCACGATGAGCTGGGCGCCACGAGCAGGGCGCCACGCTGGGCGATCGCCTATAAGTACCCGCCTGAGCAGGTCAACACGAAGCTCCTCGACATCGTCGTCAGCGTCGGCCGCACCGGAAGGGCCACTCCCTTCGCCGTGATGGAGAAGGTGCGTGTCGCGGGGAGCGAGGTCCGGCAGGCCACGCTGCACAATCAAGATGTTGTGAAGGCGAAGGGTGTGCTCATCGGAGACACGGTTGTGCTGCGCAAGGCGGGCGACGTGATCCCCGAGGTGCTCGGGCCGGTCATCGAGCTGCGCGACGGCAGCGAGCGCGAGTTCGTGATGCCCGATCTCTGCCCCGAGTGCGGAACCCGCCTCGCACCCGCGAAAGAGGGCGACATCGATCTGAGATGCCCGAACGCCCGCAGCTGCCCGGCCCAGGTCCGCGGACGGGTCGAGCACATCGGCAGTCGCGGTGCGCTCGACATTGAGGTGCTCGGCGAAGTGACGGCGGCGGCCCTGACACAACCGCTACGTCCGTCGACACCGCCCCTCGTCACCGAGGCTGCACTGTTCGACCTCACCGCCGAGCAGTTGTTCCCGATCGATGTGGTGGTCCGCGACTCCGAGACCGGGATGTTCCGACTCGGCGAAGACGGCGCGCCAGACAGCCGATCACCGTTCCGCAGGCAGCGCAAGAAGTCCGACCCGCCATACACACCAGACGGCCCCTTCGACGGAGATGCAGATCACGTGCTGTCGTCTGCGGCGCTCAAACTCCTCGACGAACTCGAGAAGGCCAAGACGAAGCCGCTGTGGCGGATCCTGGTCGCGCTGAACATCCGTCACGTGGGGCCGGTGGCGGCGCGTGCGCTGGCCACCCACTTCGGCTCGCTCGATGCGATTCGCGGGGCATCCAGAGAAGACCTCGCCGCTGTCGAAGGCGTCGGCGGAATCATCGCCGATGCCGTGCTCGACTGGTTCGACGTGGACTGGCACCGCGAGATCATCGAGCGGTGGAGCGCTGCAGGTGTTCAGTTCTCGACCCCTGGGCATCCCGGCCCTGGGAGCGCGGACGACGCGGGTGGTGTGCTCTCGGGAATCACTGTTGTGGCCACCGGTTCGCTCGAGGGCTTCAGTCGTGAAGGCGCGCAAGAGGCCATCATCGCCGCGGGAGGCAAGGCCGCGTCGAGTGTGTCGAAGAAAACGGACTTCGTCGCGGCAGGGCCCGGCGCCGGATCGAAGCTGACGAAGGCCGAGCAGCTCGGCCTGCGCATCATCGACGCGGAGCAGTTCAGAATTCTGGTCGAGCAGGGCCCGGATGCTCTCGGTGCCGAGCAGGCGCCTGACGCTCTCGATGTTGAGCAGGGCCCGGATGCTCTGGGGGTCGAGCAGGGCCCGGATGCTCTGGGTGCCGAGCAGGGCCCGGATGCTCTGGGTGCCGAGCAGGCGCCTGACGCTCTCGACGAATAGTGTGCGGCGGTCAGCGCTCGGCGGCCAGCAGCTCGTCGCGCACCTGCTTGCGCAGGACCTTTCCGATCAGCGACTTCGGCAGCTCATCGACCGTAACGATCCTGCGGGGAACCTTGTACGGGGTCAGCTGAGTGCGCGCCCACTCGCGGATGCCTGCCTCGTCTAGCTGCGCACCGGGTCGGGGAACGACAGCGGCGACAACGTCTTCTCCCGAGTGGGCGCTCGGGAGGCCGATCACGGCGACGTCATCGATGTCCGGGTGCTGGCGCATGGCGTTCTCGACCTCCGTGGGCGCCACGTTGAACCCACCTGTGATGATGAGCTCTTTGATGCGGTCGACGACCGAGACGAAACCGTCGGCATCCATCGTCACGATGTCACCGGTTCGGAACCAGCCGTCATCGCTCAGGACAGCCGCCGTCTCATCCGGTTTGCGGTAATAGCCCGAGAAGACCTGAGGGCCACGCACGATCAGCTCGCCCTCGGCGCCGAACGGCACCTCGACGGTGATGTCTTCCGGATCGACGACACGAACCTCCGTGCTCGGCAGCGGCAGCCCGACGGTTCCCGCTCTGCGGTGCTCGGCGACCGGATTGGCCATCAGCACGGGGGAGCACTCGCTGAGACCGTATCCTTCGATGAGGTATCCGCCGCTTGCACGCTCGAATGGCTCCACAAGAGACTCGGGCAGGCTCATCGCACCCGAGATGGCGATGTCGATGCCTTCGAGTGAGATGTTCTGTTCTTTCGCCGCGTTGAGCAGCCGCTCGGCGATGGGCGGCACGGCCGGAAAGAAGGTGGGCGGATGCCGTCGGACCGCTTTCAGCACAAGGTCGGTGTCGAACTTGGGAAAGAGGACCAGACGTGCGCCCATGCTCATGGCGAACGTGAGGCACAGCGTCAGCCCATAGGCGTGGAACATCGGCAGAACCGCGTAGACGACGCAGTCACCCTGTCGGATCGTCGGTACCCACGCCCTCGCCTGGGCGGCGTTGGCCAGCAGGTTGCCGTGCGAGAGGACAGCCCCCTTCGGGTCTCCTGTAGTGCCAGAGGTGTACTGGATGATCGCGGTGTCGTTCGTCGACGGGCGCACGTGGTCGGGGTCGAGGGGTGCTGACGCCAGCAGCCTCTCCCACGCCGTCGCGCCCCGGGTCTTCGTTGTGAGGGCATCGCGTGACTCGCGGGCTTTGCGGATCGGCAGGCGGAGTGCGAAACGCATGCCGAACGGCATCGCCCTGGTCACGTCGACGGCGACGAGCTGATCGACAGCGACATCGGAGGGGAATTCCCTGATCGTGTCGACCACCTTGTTCCAGACAACCGCGACTCTGGCGCCGTGGTCTTCGAACTGGTGCCGGAGCTCGCGCGGTGTGTAGAGCGGGTTGTGCTCGACGACTATCGCGCCGAGCCGGAGGACGGCGTAGAAGGCCACGATGTGCTGCGGGCAGTTGGGCAGCACGAGCGCGACGGTGTCTCCGTGCCCGACACCGAGACCGCGGAGTCCCTCTGCCACGCGGTCGATGGCATCCTGCAACTCGCTGTATGCGGTGGTCGCGCCGAAGAACTCGAGGGCGACGGCGTCGCCGTAGCGTTCTGCAGCCGTCGCGACGAGATCGCCGAGCCAGCCGGTCTGAGCGTCGATGTGGTCTGGGACGTTCGGTGCATAGCTTTTCAGCCAGGGCCGGTCGCTGGATGGGGTCACGCCATCAGCCTAGTTGCAGTACAGGTACTGTACAGGTAGTGTCATGTTCCATGTCGACCGGAGCTGCAGGACACCTCTCGCGCTCGCCGGGGAAGAGCGCGGTCATCGTCGATCGTCTTCGCACGGCGATCCTCGCGGGGGAATACGACCATGGCACGATGCTTCCCGGAGAACAGGAGCTCGCTCGGCACTACGCGGTGAGCAGGGGAACCATCCGCCGTGTGCTCGCACAGCTCGCCGACGAGGCTCTCATCGCGACCAAAACGGGAATCGGGTCGTTCGTTGTGTTCGACGGCCAGGCGATCGACCAGAGCGAGGGATGGGGGAGGTCGCTCGCGGCGAGCGGCGCCCGGACGACGGTCACCACTCTCCGTATGGAGTTGGTCGACGACCCCGCCCTCGCGACGGCGACCGGTGCTCCGGTGAGCGCGTTCCTCGCGCTCGATCGCGTGCGCCTTCTCGACGACGGCACGCCGATCTCACTCGAGCGCAGCCGGGTTCCCGCGGTCGGGCGCATCCGCGATGTTCCGCGAACAGGCCTCGTGGACGCCTCCCTCACCAGGACCCTTGTTGTCGCTGGACTCCGCCCCACGAGCGGCGAGCAGGAGGTGGGGCTCGTCGAGCTGGGCGACGACGACGCGATCGTGCTCGAGCGCGAGGCCGGGACGCCGTTCCTGCAGAGCCTGCGCACGGTCCGCGACCGCGACGGCGCACTCGTCGAGCGAGTCTCCAGCCTTCTCGATCCCCGGCACTTCCGCGTCCACCTCACGTTCGGAGAATCCCGATGACCACCACCACCACCGGCTCCCGCGCCCTCGCCGCATTGCGCGGTCTCGCCCTCGGCGACGCGCTCGGGATGCCGACCCAGTCGATGTCTCCCGAGCAGATCGCCGCAGACTACGGCGTGATCGACCGCTTCATCGCCGCCGGGCCGAACCAGCGCATCGCCGTGGGGATGCCCGCCGCGCGGATCACCGACGACACCGAGCAGGCGGTGCTCCTCGGCGAGCTGCTCGTCGAGTCCGGCGGGAGCATCGACCCCGGTGTGTTCGCCGACCGCCTGCTCGCCTGGGAGCAGAGGATGATCGACGCCGGCTCGCTCGACCTGCTCGGGCCATCGACGAAGGCGGCGCTGTCACGGCTGCACAACGGCGTCCCACCTGAGGAGGCCGGTCGTTTCGGAGCCACGAACGGCGCGGCGATGCGCATCGCGCCCGTGGGCATCGCGACCCCCGCCGAGCCCCTCCACGCCTTCGTCGACGCGGTCGCCCGGGCCTCTCAGATCACCCACAACACCAGCATCGGACTGGCGGCGGCCGCAGCGGTCGGAGCTGCGGTGAGCGCAGGGGTCGCGGGCGCGGGGATGGACGATGCCCTCGAGACCGCCGTGGCGGCAGCCGATCTCGCCGAGCGACGGGGGCACTGGGTCGCCGGCGGCCGAATCGGGCCGCGCATCCGCTGGGCCGCCGCACTCCTGCGCGACGCCCCGGTCGCCGAGCGTGCCTCCCTGGTGACCGACGTGATCGGCACCTCCGTCCAGGCACAGGAGTCCGTGGTGGCCGCTCTCGCGCTCGCCTCCGTCTCGTCGTCGCCCTGGCAGACCCTCTGCGATGCGGCAGCATACGGCGGCGACAGCGACACCGTCGCCGCGATGGCCGGTGCCGTGCTCGGCGCCGTGCACGGGCCGGATGCCTGGCCGGCCGACGCGACGGCTGCCGTCGAACGTCTCAACGGCCTCGAGCTCGACGCGCTCGCGACCGGGTTGCTCGATCTGCGCGCAGGTCTGCGGCCACACAGCGAGGGCCCGTAGCCGGGCCGCGGATCGACCGATTCCACCGATGATGTTTGGAGCATCCATGAACGACAACGCCGTCCCCAGCGGAGTCATCTCCGCCGTCGAGCAGCGCGGCATCGAACCCGTCCCCGAGCCTGAACGCAACGGCAGGCCGCTGCAGCTGTTCTGGGTCTGGTTCGCAGCCAACATCTCGATCCTCGGGCTTCCGCTCGGCGCCACACTGGTCGCGAGCGGGCTGAACATCTGGCAGGCCGTGCTGGTGGCGGTCATCGGCTCGGCGGGATCGTTCGCCCTCGTCGGCGTCGTCTCGATCGCGGGTCGCCGGGGCGGCGCCCCGAGCATGACGCTCTCGCGTGCCGTGTTCGGCGTCCACGGGAACGCCGGGCCAACCTTCGTCTCCCTGCTGTCGAGGCTCGGCTGGGAGACGGTGAACACGACCACCGGCGCTTTCGTGCTCCTCTCGCTGTTCGCGATCTTCTCCGGCACGGCCATCGTGACCAAAGAGGCGCCCATCCTCGTGCTGGTCGCGATCGCGATCTTCGAGGCGTGCACGCTGCTGGTGTCCGGTCTCGGGCACGCGGCCATCCTCGTGGTGCAGAAGTGGGCGACGTGGATCTTCGGAGCCCTCAACGTGGTCGTCGGCGGTTTTCTCGTCGCGACGATCGACTGGAGCGCGGTTGCAGCGATGCCGGCGGGTCCCATCAGCGCGGTGCTGCTCGGCATCGCGACCATCGCCGCGGGCACCGGGATCGGCTGGGCGAATGCCGGAGCGGACATGTCGCGCTACCAGCACACCTCTGCTCGCGCTGCGCATCTGATCGCGTCGAGTGCCGCTGGCGCGGGTATCCCGCTGATCCTGCTGATCGGACTGGGCTCGCTGCTCACGGCCGGCGACGGGTCTCTGGCATCCGCCACCGACCCGGTGGCGGCCATCAGGGAGCTGCTGCCGGCCGGCATGGCGGTTCCGTACCTGATCGCCGCCTTCGGCGGACTGCTGCTGTCGAACCATCTCTCCGTCTACTCCGCCGGGCTCACCACCCTCACCCTCGGCCTGCGGGTGCGTCGTGTCTATGCCGTCACGGTGGATGTGATCGTCACCTTCCTCGGAGCGGTCTACTTTATGCTCGTGGCCGGCGACTTCTACGGCCCGTTCATCGCGTTCATCTCGCTGCTGGCCATTCCGATCACGGCCTGGCTCGGCGTCTTTCTCGTCGACATGATCCGCAGGCATCGGTATGACGCCGACGCGCTTATGGATCTCAGTCGGGCGAGTGCGTACTGGTACCACGGCGGCGTCGAATGGCGGGCGGTCGGCGCCTGGATCGCGGCGATCGCGATCGGCTACCTGATGCGCGGCGTCGGCCAGGAGAGCATCGCGTGGATAGCGACCTTCGTTGTGGCCGGCGGCGGCTACCTTCTTCTGGGCGGTGCACGCGGCGATAGCCTCTCGGGCGAACCCGATGCCGAAGCACAGCCCGCGCGGTCGGGACAGGCCTGATGACCGGCCGTCTCGTCTACACCGGCAATGTCATCGTCGACATCGTCGTCGATGTCGACCGCATCCCGGAGCCAGGAGGTGACACGATCGCCGGATCATCGGAGGTGACGGCCGGCGGCGGTTACAATGTGATGATCGCTGCTGCCCGCGACGGGGCGGATGTGCTCTATGCCGGGCAGTACGGGGCCGGCATCTTCGGCGGGATCGTGCGGTCCGCGCTCGCCGACGCGGGGTTCGATCTCGCGCAGCCAGGGCTCGACGACGTCGACAGCGGCTACTCGATCGTGATCGTCGACGAGACGGCCGAGCGAACGTTCATCACCCACGTGGGAGCAGAGGGCCGGCTCGACGCCACGGCGATCGGTTCGGTCGCGGCGGCTGACGACGACATCGTTGTGGTCTCGGGCTACAGTCTCGCGCACCCGGTGAACGCGGCGGCGCTTCCCGGATGGCTCGACACGCTGCCGGAGCGCACGAAGGTTGTGCTCGACCCGTCGCCGCTCGTCGCCGAGCTGCCGCCGGACGTGCTCGAGCGGGTGCTCTCGCGCACCGACGTCCTCACCGCGAACGCCCGTGAGATGCGGTTGCTCGCGGGGAGCACCGGACCGGCCGATCTCGCCCTGGCGGCAGCGGAGGCCGTTCAGCGGCTTCGCCGTGGTGGAACAGTGCTCGCCCGCGACGGCGCCGCCGGATGCATCGTCGCTGACGGCAGCGGTGAGACCCGGGCGATCGCGGGGTTCCCGGTCGATCCCATCGACACGACCGGTGCCGGTGACGCGCACACGGGTGTGCTCGTCGCCGCCCTGCTCAGGGGAGAGCCGCTCGCGGATGCCGTGCGACGCGCCAACGCCGCCGCGGCGGTCGCGGTGTCGCGCCGAGGCCCGGCGACCGCGCCGACCGCTGCCGAGACCGACCGACTCTTGGACACCGCACCGAGGTGACCTTTCCGGACGGGCCGCACCGAGGTGACCTTTCCGGACGGACGTGCCCGGCGCAACGAGCACACCCGTCCGGAAAGGTCACCTATGCGGTGCCGATAGAATGATCCGACACCCCCGCAAAACCGTGTGACGGAGACCCATGTCTGAAATATCCGAGGAGCAGGTCGCGCACCTGGCGAATCTCGCCCGCATCGCCCTGACGAGCGACGAGATCACCAGCCTGACCGGCGAACTCGACCAGATCGTCGACAGCATCGCGAAGGTGCAGGAGGTGGCGACACCCGACGTTGCGGCCACGAGCCACCCCATCCCTCTGGCGAATGTCTACCGGCCGGATGTCGTCGGTGAGACGCTGACCATCGAGCAGGCCCTGCAGAACGCGCCGGAGCAGGCAGACAACCGGTTCAAGGTCTCGGCGATCCTGGGAGAGGAACAGTAGTGACGGACATCATCCGCCTCACCGCGGCCGAGCTGTCTTCCCGGCTCGCCTCACGGGAGATCAGCTCTGTCGAAGCGACGCAGGCGCACCTCGACCGGATCGCCGCCGTCGAGCCCGAACTTCACTCGTTCCTCCACGTGTCCGACCACGCGCTCGATGTCGCGCGCGACATCGACGAGAAGCGTGCCGCCGGAGAAGAGCTCGGTCCGCTCGCCGGTGTCCCGCTCGCGATCAAAGACGTGCTGGTCACAACAGACATGCCGTCGACATCCGGAAGCCGCATTCTCGAGGGATACATGTCGCCGTTCGATGCGACGGTCGTCGCCCGCTCGCGCGCTGCCGGACTCGTTCCGCTCGGCAAAACGAACATGGACGAGTTCGCGATGGGCTCATCGACCGAACATTCCGCTTATGGGCCGACGAGGAACCCGTGGGACCTCGAACGCATTCCCGGCGGCTCGGGCGGAGGCTCCGCGGCAGCCGTTGCCGCGTTCGAAGCGCCGCTCGCGCTCGGAAGCGACACGGGCGGGTCCATTCGTCAGCCCGCGCACGTCACCGGAACAGTGGGTGTGAAGCCCACCTATGGTGCGGTGAGCCGGTACGGCGCGATCGCGCTCGCGTCGTCGCTCGACCAGGTCGGCCCGGTCACGCGCACCGTGCTTGACGCCGGCCTGCTGCACGACGTCATCCAGGGCCACGATCCGTTCGACTCGACATCGTTGACGGATGCCTGGGAATCGATGGCAGACGCCGCACGTGAGGGCGCAACGGGCGACGCGCTCTCCGGACTGAGGGTGGGCGTCGTGCGCGAGTTCGGCGGTGAAGGGTTCCAGGCCGGTGTGAAGACCCGGTTCGACGAGGCCCTTCAGCTGCTCGAGAAGAACGGTGCAGAGATCGTCGAGGTGAGCGCACCCCATTTCGAGTACGCGGTCGCGGCCTACTATCTGATCCTGCCGGCCGAGGCATCGTCGAACCTCGCGAAGTTCGACTCTGTGCGGTTCGGGATGCGTGTGGTGCCAGAGGGCGGAGGAACCATCGAACAGGTGATGGCCGCGACGCGAGAGGCCGGCTTCGGCCCCGAGGTCAAGCGGCGCATCATCCTCGGCACCTACGCGCTGAGCGCCGGCTACTACGACGCGTACTACGGCAGTGCGCAGAAGGTGAGAACGCTCATCCAGCAGGACTTCGCAGACGCGTTCAGCACGGTCGACGTCATGGTGAGTCCGAGCGCGCCGACCACCGCCTTCAGGTTCGGCGAGAAGCTCGAAGACCCGATGGCGATGTATCTCAACGACGTGACCACGATTCCGGCGAACCTCGCGGGAGTCCCCGGCATCAGCGTGCCCATCGGGCTTGCGCCAGAGGACGGCCTGCCGGTCGGCATCCAGTTCATGGCTCCTGCGCGCCACGACGCGAGGCTCTACCGCGTCGGCGCCGCCCTCGAGGCGCTCCTCGAAGACCAGTGGGGTCACACGCTCATCTCGCAGGCTCCCGCTCGTGGAGGAGTGAAATAATGGCAAAAGACGCGTTGATGGACTTCGACAAGGTTCTCGAACTCTTCGAGCCGGTGCTCGGCTTCGAGGTGCACGTCGAGTTGAACACCAGAACGAAGATGTTCTCACACGCCCCGAACGGCTTCGGCTCGGCGCCCAACACCAACGTCTCGCCCGTCTGTCTGGGCCTTCCCGGTGCGCTGCCTGTCGTGAACGAGCAGGCCGTGCGCTACTCGATCAGCCTGGGGCTCGCGCTCGGTTGCGAGATCGCACCGTCTTCACGTTTCGCCCGCAAGAACTACTTCTATCCCGACCTCGCGAAGAACTACCAGATCTCGCAGTACGACGAACCGATCGCGTTCGACGGCTGGGTGGAGGTCGAGCTGGCAGACGGCTCGACCACGCAGGTCGAGATCGAACGGGCGCACATGGAGGAAGATGCCGGAAAGCTGACGCACGTCGGCGGCTCGACCGGACGCATCCAGGGCGCCGAATACTCGCTCGTGGACTACAACAGGGCAGGAGTTCCCCTCGTCGAGATCGTCACACGGCCGATCTTCGGCGCGGAGGCGAGTGCTCCTGAGCTGGCCAAGGCCTATGTCGCCGTCATCAGGGACATCGTGATCTCGCTCGGCATCTCTGACGCCAAGATGGAACGCGGCAACCTGCGCTGCGACGCCAACGTCTCGCTGCGCCCCCGCGGACAGGAGAAGCTCGGCACCCGCACAGAGACCAAGAACGTGAATTCGCTGCGGTCGGTCGAGCGCGCGGTGCGCTACGAGATCCAGCGCCAGGGTGCGATCCTCGCCGCCGGCGGTTCGATCACACAGGAGACCAGGCACTGGCACGAAGACACCGGCACGACGTCTGCCGGGCGCCCGAAGAGCGATGCAGACGACTACAGGTACTTTCCCGAACCGGACCTGCTGCCCGTACAGCCGTCGCTCGAGCTCATCGAAGAACTGCGCGCTGCTCTTCCCGAGCCTCCCGCCGCCCGCAAACGGCGGCTCAAAGCCGAGTGGGGGTTCACAGACCTCGAGTTCCAAGATGTCGTCAACGGCGGACTGCTCACCGAGATCACCGAAACGGTTGCCGCCGGCGCGAGTCCCACGGCCGCGCGCAAGTGGTGGACGGGCGAGATCAGCCGCGTCGCGAACGTGCGGGGAACCGAGGCATCCGCACTCGTCAGCCCCGAGAACGTCGCCGCCCTCGCGAAGCTCGTCGAGGCAGGAACACTGACAGACAAACTCGCCAGGCAGGTGCTCGAGGGAGTGATCGCCGGTGAGGGAACCCCTCAGGAGGTCGTCGACGCACGAGGACTCGCCGTGGTCTCTGACGACGGCGCCCTGATCGCGGCGATCGACGAGGCGCTCGCCTCGCAGCCGGATGTTCTCGCGAAGATCCGCGACGGCAAGGTACAGGCCGCGGGCGCCGTGATCGGCGCGGTGATGAAGGCGATGCGGGGGCAGGCGGATGCCGCTCGGGTGCGCGAACTCGTGCTGGAGCGTGCGCAGCAGGACTGACCTGATCCGGGAGCGTTTCGGCGGGGGAGGAGCTGGTTCTCTCGAAGGCTTCGCCCTACCCTGAGAGCATGCTCATCGAGGGCACCATACGCTGGCAGGTCACAGAGGATTGCCCGTGGGACCTGCTGCTGGCGCTTGCCTTCCGCGAGCTCGCCCGGCTGCAGAACGAGTGCGCATCGAGCCTGCCGGCCGTGTCGCCTGCTCTCGCCCCCGTGCCGCTCGACGGAATCGATCGGTCTGTGCTGGCCGCGCAGTGGCAGGGCTGGTGGACGGGGATCGTCCGTCGTGAGACACGACCGTTCATCAGCCAGGTCCGTCCACCGCATTTCGGTGTCTTCGACCGTGCGCTCGAGCTGCAGGAGCTCGTCTACCGAAGTTATGACGCGGCCGCCGAATGGGCGGGCGAGAGGCACAACGAGTACCTGAAGGCGGTGAGCGGACGAGAGCATCCGCTCGCCGACGTCTATGAGCTTGTGCTTCGCCGCCAGCATGAGCTTCGTCGTCAGAGCGGGTCGTTCAGACTCGATCTCAACGTGCTGCCGCTCGATCAGAAGGGCGCCTGGGTCGTCGCCCCTGACACGGTGGTGGTGAGTGAACAGCTGCGAGACGACCATAACGCCTTCCAGGAGTGGCTGAGACCGGTGGTCGTGGCACTCGTCTGAGATGTGGGGCCTGCTGTCAGCGGCCGGTGCGACAATGACTGTGTGACACGGCAAGACGGGCGATCGAGACAGGTGAGCGCCGCAGAGGTCGACGATTCTGCATCGAGCATCCTGCACATCGACATGGATGCGTTCTTCGCGTCTGTCGAGTTGCTCGACTATCCGGAACTGCGCGGAAAGCCGGTGATCATCGGACACGCCGTCGGCCGGAGTGTTGTGACGAGCGCGACGTACGAGGCCAGGCGTTACGGTGTGTCAGCCGCCATGCCCGTGGCGAAGGCCATGCGGCTGTGTCCGCAGGCGACGGTGCTCCCGCCGCACCACGACAGGTATCGTGACTACTCCTCGCGGGTGATGCGGATCTTCGCAGAGGCCACACCTCTCGTCGAGGCCCTGAGCATCGACGAGGCCTTCCTCGATGTCTCCGGCGCCAGACGCCTGCTCGGTGCGCCATCTGAGATCGGGCACATGCTGCGCAGGCGTGTGCACGAAGAGACGGGCCTCACCTGCTCGGTGGGGGCGGCATCCACCAAGTTCGTGGCGAAACTCGCCTCTGGTATGGCCAAACCGAACGGCCTTCTCGTTGTGCCGCATTCCCAGACGCTCGAGTTTCTCAGGCCGCTGCCGATCAGGGCGCTGTGGGGTGTGGGCGGACGCACGGAGGAGTCGCTCAAACGCCTGGCCCTCCACACCGTCGGCGACGTCGCAGACACGCCTCTCGATGTGCTGCGGAAGGTCGTCGGCAATGCCGCCGGGACGAAACTGCATGAGCTCTCGCACGGCGTGGATCCGCGACGTGTCGTCACGGCGACCCACGAGAAGAGCGTCGGCCACGAGGTGACGTTTCACACCGATATCGCAGACGCCGAACGGCTTCGACGAGAGCTGCTGCGCCTGGCAGACCAGGTGGCCGGTCGCTTGCGCGCCGCCGGGCTCTCGGGGCGGACGGTGGCGATCAAGGTGCGCTACAGCGACTTCAGCACCGTGTCGCGCTCGCGCACGCTTCCGGAAGCGACGAACGTCGGGAGGCGTCTCTATGATGAGGCTGTCTCGTTGCTGCGCGAGCTCGGCGACGAGAGAAGACCGGTTCGGCTGATCGGAGTGCGTGCCGAGCAGCTCACAGACGCAACAGAGTCTGAATCCCTCTGGGATCCCGATGAGGAGTGGCGAGAAGCGGAGACGACCATCGACCGTTTGCGTGAACGCTATGGGCGGTCGGCCGTTGGGCCGGCATCCCTGCTCGGGACGAACCCGCGCGACGAGACGGCGGGCGGCACGCGCGCGCCCGCCGGCGGATGACCGATCCGACCGAAACCTTGGAGTGTCGGGTCCTGGCCGGATAGCGTGTGTTCATGGAGAATCTCACGCTGCAGTTGGCTGACAAGTTCAGGTCGATCGGGGTCGGCGCCACATACGGCGAACCCATCGATGTCGAGGGATCGACGATCGTTCCCGTTGCATTCGCCAGTTATGGATTCGGCGCGGGCGAGGGTGAGGGCGAGGTCGCCGAAGAGAACCACGGCGCGGGCGAGGGCGGAGGCGGTGGCGGGTGTGCGATACCGCTCGGCGCCTACGTGAAGACGCGTGACGGGCTTCACTTCGAACCGAACGTCGTCTCACTGCTCGCGATCGGAATTCCGTTCGTCTGGGTGGCAGGAAAAGCCCTCGCCGGAATCATCAAGGCGTTGAAGAAGTAGATCCCGGCGCGCCTCGCTATACTGGCAGCACACGGGAGTCCGGTGAACCGGGCTGAGAGGAAGGTTCCGAACCTTCGACCGTCGAACCTGATCTGGATCATGCCAGCGCAGGGAGACCACTTCTCATAAACCCGTGCCCTCAATTCATCATTGAAAGGGGCACGTCAGTGTCAGCTGTATCTTCTGAAAGCAATTCTTCGCACCGACCGGCGCCGTCATTCCGCTGGCGAGTGGTCGACATCGTGGTGGCAAGCGTCATCGGCGTCGCGGCCGGCGTCATCTTCTGGGCCTGGGGCCTCGCCTGGGAAGGTGTGAGCGCACCTCTCAAGTCGCTCCTTCCCGGTGTTCAAGCCGGCCTGGCCGCCATGTGGCTCTTCGCGGGTGTGCTCGGCGCCCTGATCGTGCGCAAACCGGGAGCGGCGATCTATGTCGAGCTGCTCGCGGCGACGGTCTCGGCCCTCATCGGCACCCAGTGGGGCCCGCTCACCATCGAGTCCGGGCTGGTTCAGGGCATCGGCGCCGAGATCGTCTTCCTGATCTTTATGTACCGCGTGTGGAGCCTGCCGGTCGCCATGCTCGCCGGCGCTGGTGCAGGCTTGGCCATGGCCGTCAACGACCTGGTGATCTGGTTCGTCGGAGCGGGAGTCGACTTCTCCGTCATTTACACCGTCTCGAGTGTCGTCGGGGGCGCTCTGATCGCCGGTGCGCTGTCGTGGCTCGCTGCTCGTGCCCTCGCCTCCACCGGAGCATTGAGCCGGTTCGCGTCTGGCCGGGAGATCACGGCGCGTGTATAGGCCATGCCTCTCATGAGCATGTCTCCCCGTGCGGCTTCGGTCGTGGCGCGCGGCTGGGGCTGGCGCCACGCCACCAGACGGGCCTGGGCCGTCTCTGACATCGACCTGACGATCGAGCCGGGTGAGCGTGTGCTCCTGCTCGGTGCGTCAGGGGCGGGAAAGTCGACGCTGATGCAGGCGATGGCCGGAGTCCTCGGGAGCGACGACGAAGGAGAACAGGCCGGCGACCTGTGTGTCGACGGACAGCATCCGCTCGCAGGCCGCGGTCGTGCGGGCCTGGTGCTGCAAGACCCCGACTCCCAGGTGATCCTGGCTCGCGTGGGCGACGACGCCGCTTTCGGGTGTGAGAACCTCGGTGTGCCGCGAGATGAGATCTGGTCTCGGGTGGACGCCGCGCTGGAGGCCGTCGGCCTCGATCTGCCGAGGAATCACCCCACCTCTGCTCTGTCGGGGGGGCAGAAGCAGCGTCTCGCCCTCGCCGGGGTGCTCGCCATGCGGCCCGGCCTTCTTCTTCTCGACGAGCCGACGGCGAATCTGGATCCCGATGGGGTGGTCGAGGTGCGGGATGCCGTCGCCCGTGTTCTCGAGCGCACCGGGGCGACACTCGTGGTGATCGAGCACCGTGTGTCTGTCTGGCTGCCTCTCGTCGACCGTGTTGTTGTGCTGTCTGCAGAGGGAGGAATCCTCGCCGACGGTCCGGCTCGGGGTGTGCTTGCCGAACACGGACAGACGCTCGCGGATGCCGGTGTGTGGGTTCCAGGGGAGGTGCACCCTCCCGAAAGGAGGCGCCGTTCAGCCCCGGCCGCACAGCGACCGCTGCTGACCGCAGGCGGCCTGGCCGTCGCTCGGGGGCAGCACGTTGTGCAGAGCGACATCGACCTTGAGGTCGCAGACCACCAGGTGGTCGCGGTCACCGGGCCCAACGGCGCCGGAAAGTCGACGCTCGCACTCACCCTCGCCGGCCTGATCGAACCGCATGGCGGCACCCTCGAAGCGTCTTCTGGCCTGAACGACGGAGCCGGTCCGCATCCGGTGCGCTGGAAATCGCGTGAGCTGCTCACCCGCATCGGAACGGTGTTCCAGGACCCGGAACACCAGTTCCTCGGTGCGACCGTGCGGGCCGATCTCGAGATCGGTCCTCGCGCGCTGCGTCTCGACGCCGGTCAGATAGCCGAACGCGTCGACCCGGTGCTCGACCGGCTGAGATTGAGGCATCTGGAGCGAGCGAATCCCTTCACCCTCTCCGGAGGTGAGAAGCGCAGGCTCTCCGTGGCAACGGCTCTCGTGACACGCCCTCGTCTTCTTGTGCTCGACGAGCCCACGTTCGGACAGGATGCCCGCACCTGGGCGGAGCTGGTCGCCCTGCTGCGCGAGCTTCGAGATGCGGGCACATCGATCGTGGCGGTGAGCCACGACCGCGAGTTCGTGTCGGCGATCGCCGACATCGTTGTGGACCTGCCGCTGCCGGACGCCGTGCGATCGGGAGCCGACGCATGACCGGTTCGTCTGTGCTGGTCCGGCAGCAGATCACCGGGGTCTCGGCGCGTCTCAACCCGGTGGCAAAGCTGCTTGCACCCGTGCCGGTCACGATTGCGCTCCTTCTGACCCTGGACTGGGTGTCGGCGGCCGTGGCGCTCGCCATTGAACTCGTGTTGCTTGCCATCGGGGGAGTGATGACCGGGGCGATCTGGGCTCGCGCGCTGCCCGTGCTCGTCGGAGCACCCCTCACGGGGATCAGTATGACGCTCTATGGTGTGGCGTCAGGACACACCTACTGGCAGTTCGGCCTGATCCATGTCACAGAAGGCTCGATCGAGATCGGCATCGCCACCTGCCTGCGGGTTCTCGCCATCGCCCTTCCCGCTGTGATGCTGTTCGCCACCATCGATCCGACCGATCTCGCCGACGGGCTCGCGCAGGTGGTGCGTCTGCCCGCCCGTTTTGTGCTCGGAGCGCTTGCCGCACTGCGGCTGGTCGGCCTGTTCATCGAGGACTGGCGTCAGCTCGAGCTCGCCCGGCGCGCACGCGGAGTCGCAGACCGGGGGAGGATCCGTCGATTCTTCGGTCAGGCCGTCGCCCTGCTCGTCCTGTCGATCAGGCGTGGAAGCAAACTCGCCACGGCTATGGAAGCGCGCGGGTTCGGCGGCGGCCGAACGCGCACCTGGGCGAGGGCGTCTGAGTTCGCTGCGCGCGACTGGGCGGCGATAGCACTCGGTGTGCTCGTCGCCATGGTCGCGGTCGGCGTGAGCGTCGCAACCGGAAGCTGGACCTTTGTCATCGGAAGGTGAGCAGGTCGAGTGTGTTCTGCGTCTGCTCGCGTTGGGCCCGACGCCGCACACCCTCCTCATCGACGGACCGAGCGGGTCGGGAAAATCGACGCTGGCCACCGAGCTCGTCGGCTCCTGGCCCTCCGGCCCGTGGCCGGTGCTCGTGCGTATGGACGATGTGTACCCCGGCTGGCACGGTCTCGATGCCGCGAGCGAACACGTCGGTGAGCACCTTCTGACCCCACGCCTGCGCGGCGAGAGCGGCAGGTGGCAGCGATACGACTGGGCCGCGGCAGAAAGCGCCGGGTGGCATGAGGTGCCCGCGGCGGCATCCCTGATCGTCGAGGGCTGTGGCAGTCTCAGCCGCACCAACGGGGCCGCGGCCACGGCCCGCGTGTGGCTTGATGCCGCCCTCCCGTTTCGTCGGGAGCGGGCGCTCGCCCGCGATGCCGGCGCCTTCGATCCCTATTGGGAGCTCTGGGAGGAGCAGTTCAGAAGGTTTGTGGCCAGGGAACGGCCGAAAGACCGCGCAGACCTCGTTCTGTGGTCAGGGCCGCCTGAGCGCTGACGGCCCATGCACGGCGATTCGTCACTCGTTCAGCGAGGTGATGAACGCGCTGATGACGGGGACCGGGTGCGTGAGTCTCCAGAGAGGGCCTGGGTCGATGATCGAGTTCCCGGCGAGCAGGGCGATCTCGATGGTGCCTGCGCCGTCGTCTGCGCTCACGGTGCCGATGAGGGACCCTTCGGAGACCGTGGTGATTCCATCGATGTCGACGGTCATCTCGGGTGTGCTCCAGCCCCACCGCGTGCGCTCGGGCGCAGCCGCCGTCACGGCTGAGGCTCTCTCTCCCCACAGCGACTCCACCGTGGCGACGACAGTGCCTGGCGGGATGATCGGCTCCTGTGTCACGCCCTCGCGTGCGCTGGCCATGAGCGCACGCATGGCACCGTCGAGGGTCTCCCAGTCCGGCTGTCGCAGAACCGCGCCGGAGAATCGGTACGCGTCGTCTCCCTCGCCGATTGTCGCTGTGAAGAGCAGGCAGATGCCGGCCGCGTCTGTGTAGCTGAGCGAGATGCCGGTGATGCCCTCTTCGGGCAGATACGCCGTTGTGTTCTCGATTCCGCGCCTGGCGGCGAGACCCGTCACCTCGTCAGAGAGCAGGGCCATAAGCGTGTCGTTCGCCGTGGCGATCGCCGCGAGCCGAGCCAGGTCTTCAGCAGTGCCCGTGCTCTCGGCGCTCAACCCCGTCGCGTCGACCACGGTCGTCGAGTCCAGGCCGTTCTCAGCCAGCCAGGCGTTCGCCGCATCCACATAGTCGGCAACGCTCCCGTAGGCCCACCGCGCGAGGGCGTCTGCGTGGTTGTTGCTCGATCCGAGCAGGAGCCCCTGCAGCATTCCGCGCAGCGTCCACTGGTCTTCGGTGTAGACGGTGACTGTGCGAAAGCCCGATGCCTCGTAGTCCAGGTATGACAGGTAGTCGTCTTCCGTGATGGGCACCGTCACACCCTCCGCGTCAGGGGCGAGCGGATGCTCGTCGAGGATGACGAGTGCGGTGATCGTTTTGGCGACACCGGCGAGGGGCAGCGCGTTCTCGGCGCCGGCGACCGCTATCGCCGAGCTGTCAGGCGCCTCCGTGATCGCGCTCCCTCCCTCGGCGGGCATCACCGGTGCCGCGCCGTGTGCGGTGTCAGCAGGGTCTGCAAGCACAACGGATGCCGCGGGCAGGGGGCCGAGGAGCGTCGCGGGAACATAGGCCCCTGCGCCGAGGATGACGACAGTGCCGACGAGGATTCCGATCACCCGACCCGCGCCCACGTGGACCTCCCGGTGTTGGCTGCTGAGTTGACTGCGGTCTTGGCCACCGCTGACGGTCTCAGGTTAACCCTCGACGGTTCGGAACGCCGTCAGCCCCACCCGAGATCGTGCAACTCGGCGTCGTCGAGACCATAGAAATGGCCGATCTCATGAACCAGGGTGACACGCACCTGGTCGCGGAGCTGGCTTTCATCGTCGACGACGGACAGCAGGGGCTCGCGATAGATGCTGATGACATCCGGCAGCTCTCCGAAGCCGTACTGGCCCCGTTCTGTCAGGGCGACGCCGTGATAGAGCCCGAGCAGGTCGAGGGAGCCGTCTTCGGGGCGGTCGTCGATCACGATCGCCACGTTGTCGAGGCCGTCGACCATATCGTCGGCCAGGGTGTCGAACACCTCGCCCACAAGCTGTTCGAAGCGATCGGAATCGAGGTGGAACATCCTCAGGATCGCAGAATCTTCTCGATGGTCTTGCCCTTGGCAAGCTCATCGACCAGTTTGTCGAGGTAGCGGACCTGTTGCATCACGGGGTCTTCGATGTCTTCGACCCGCACTCCGCACACGACGCCGGTGATCAGCGGGGCATTGGAGTTCAGCCGCGCGTCGGCGAAGAACTCCTCGAACGAGGTCTCCATCGCCACGTGACGCTCGACAGCAGTGTCATCGAACCCGGTCAGCCACGTGATGACCTGGTGCAGCTCGGCCTTCGTGCGGCCCTTGCTCTCCACCTTCGTGACGTAGTGGGGATACACCGCAGAGAACGGCATCCGGTAGACCCGCTTCAGGGTCTTCTCATCCGTCTTCATACCGCGATTCTACCGGGCCTGGCGCAGCCATGAATGCGTAACCGCCACGCTCGCCCCACTTGGGGTGAGTAACGGGGCTTGAACCCGCGACCTCCTGGACCACAACCAGGCGCTCTACCAACTGAGCTATACCCACCATGGCATCCGCTTGTCGGCGAACCGCGCGAATGCAACGAGGACGATTCTATTACACGTCTGAGGCGTATGCGTTCACCACGGCCTCCGCCGCGGCTTTTGCGTCGTCTGAGGTGGGCCCGGGCATCGGTACGAAAGCGATCTGACGGTAATAGGCAAGTTCGCGGATCGACTCCTGGATGTCGGCGAGGGCACGGTGACCGCCGTCTTTCGCCGGGGCGTTGAAGTAGATTCTCGGGTACCAGCGACGGGCCAGCTCTTTGATCGACGACACGTCGATGTTGCGGTAGTGCAGGTGGGAGTCGAGCCTGGGCATGTATTTCATCAGGAACGCACGGTCCGTGCCGATGGAGTTGCCGGCGAGCGGTGCCTTCTGATCGGCGGGGATGTGCTTGAGGATGTATTCGATGACCTGGTACTCGGCCTCTGCGACGTCGACGCCGAGGGGGATCTCATCGATGAGCCCGGACTCTTTGTGCATGTTGGTGACGAACTCGCCCATCTGCTCGAGGGCAGCGGGGTTCGCCTTGATCACGATGTCGATGCCCTCGTCGACCGGTTTGAGGTCGAAGTCGGTGATGATCACCGCGATCTCGACCAGCTCGTCGACGTCGAGGTCGAGCCCGGTCATCTCGCAGTCAATCCACACCATCCGGTCACTGGCAGCACTCATCCCACAATGGTAGCGGTGACATCGGACGAGCTCGGTTGCGGAAGCACCAGCGGCTGCAACGCAGGACGCTTCGCTGTTCGCCCGTCGCCCGCGGTTTTGCCCCGCACCCTGCGGATGACCCAGGGGAAGACGTGATCGCTCACCCACTCGGATAACGGCAGCGACTGGCCGACAGGCCGCGCTCCGGTCATCGCCGTGCTGCCGTCATCTGGGATGACGCCCAGCGCCTGCGCCGCGAGCCTGGCGACGAGTGCGTGACCCTCCGGGCTCAGATGCACCCGATCGACACAGCGCATGTCACTCCGCTGGAGCTCGCGCGTTCCCCAGAGATCGAGCACGTGGGCGCCGTGTGTCCTGGCGATGCTCCAGACGTTCGAGTTGAAGATCGCGGCTCGCCCGCGCAGCGGGCGCAGAACCGGCATGAAGAACGGATCGAAGCTGTTCGCCAACAGCACTGTGCTGCCGACTTTGCGCAGCATAACGACGCCCTCTTCGAGAACGGCCGCGAGAGCATCCGGGTCGGCCCCCGGCTTCGCAAGATCATTGGCGCCGACCATGATCGACACGAGATCCGGTTTGAGGGCGAGGGCCTCTGGAATCTGCTCGTTGACGACGTGAGCGATGCGTCTGCTTCGCACGGCGACGTTCGCGTACTCGAGGATGCTGCCGCGCGATCGTGCGACATCGGCCAGCATCATGGCGAAGCGATCGGCCCAGCCGAGCCAGGAGTCGTGGGTGCCCGCCCTCTGCGGGTCACCGAGCCCTTCTGTGATGGAATCACCTGTTGCGACATAACGTGTGCAGGTTTGTGCGTTCACGATGCAATCGTGCTAGGCCGTCGTCGTCGACGACAGGCGGACGCGCTGACCGTCACCGAACCGTCAACGACTGTTTGCGAAGCCGACACCTGAGGAGTTGCATGCCTGATGACTGCGATATTCTAGAAACGTGCGCCTCCGTAGCTCAGGGGATAGAGCAGGAGCCTTCTAATCTCTTGGTCGCAGGTTCGAATCCTGCCGGGGGCACTGTGTGACGGAGTGGGCGGCGGGTCTGGGAGTGGGCTCTTGCGGTGCTTCTCATCTCTTGGTCGCAGGTTCGAATCCTGCCGGGGGCACTTAACGCACAAGGCGCGAACCTGGTCCGAAGAATCAAGGGCTGGGTTCGGGTTGTGCAGGTTCATGGCGACCCTCCGCCCTCGAAACGATCGGGAGCGTGTGAGTGCTCGATCTAGCAGCGATGGTTCGCACAGCACTTGCAAGTCGAGCGTAGAGAACGAACCGGAATAGAGCAGCCACGAGGGGCATTTGGTTTGCGAGCGATGTCGGCCATCTCGGCCGCACGACAGCAACGGACGCGCTTTCGATCGCTTTTGCGGACTCCGACTTTTGCTATGGGTCGAGCTGCCAGGCTAATAGCCCGCTGAGTAGGCCCCGTCTGCCTTAAGGAGTTGCCCGGGATACCCAGCGCCCGCGCGAGGAAACAAGAAACGAGACATGTGCCGCAAATAGGGAGCGTGCGCGGCCTGATCCCTTACTCGCAAAGGCACAGCGTCTCCACCAGCGTTGCCGGGGGCACGCGGATGTGCTGTTTGCTCGAGGGGTAGGTCTGCGTGGTTCAGGTGGGGGTGCCGCTGGCTCTTCGCGGATTGCGCAGCCGTCTGCGCGACAGGGCTGTTGCGCTCTTCGCCTCCTCCTTGTGGAATACCTGCCGGGGGTATACTGTTTGCAACAGGTAGGGATACCCGGTGGGGGTATCCTTCGGTGAGGAGGATAGCTGATGGCTGCGAATGAGTACCAGGTGACCGGCATGACTTGCGGGCACTGCGAGATGTCGATCCGTGAAGAAGTCAGCGAGATCGCCGGCGTCGAGAACATCCAGGTCAGCGCGCAGGCGGGCAAGCTCGTCGTCACCGGTGAGGGTGAAATCGACGACGCGAAGGTGCTCGCTGCGGTCGAGGAGGCCGGCTACTCGGCGGTGCGGGTCTGATGAAGGCCGGCGCACGACTCGCGCTCTACGGAGCGGGGCTGGCGGTTGCGTTCGGCGGCGCATTCGCAGCCGCCGGAGCCATCGTCCCCGACGGTTTTGTTGCAGCGTGGGCGGAAGGAAGCGATATGAACATGCACGGTGAAGGACATGGCCGCGGCGATACCGAGGCTGCCGGACACGCACTGAATGGGATCTCGATCGACGCGGGCCGCTTCGTGATCTCGCCCGTCGAGGCCCCCAGCATTGTAGACGCCGAGGGCGAGCTGAGTTTCCAGGTTCAGACCCTCTCGGGTGAGCCGGTTACGGAGTTCGCCGAGGCTCACGAGAAAGATCTCCACCTGATCGTCGTCCGCACCGACGGTGCCGAGTTCCGGCATGTCCATCCTGATCTGGACGAGGCCACCGGGATTTGGTCACTGCCGTGGAGATGGGATGCGGCGGGCACTTACCGGGTGTACGCCGATTTCACTCCCGCGACCGAGGGCGCGGAGGGCATCACCCTGACCCGCTCGGTCGAGGTCGCCGGCGACTTTGCCCCTGTGACCGCGGAGGTGCAACGTACGACGGAGGTTGACGGCTTCACAGTCACTATCGAGGGCGACCTCATCGCCGGAGAGACGGGCAACCTTACGATCTCGGTCGAGCGTGACGGGGAGCCCGTGGCCGCGCTCGAGCCGTACCTCGGCGCGTTCGGCCACCTGGTCGCGCTGCGCGAAGGGGATCTGGCATATCTGCACGTCCACGCCGAAGGCGACGAGCCCCACGCGGGCGACACGGCCGGCCCGGAGATCGGATTCATGGCCGAAGCACCCACTGCGGGCCACTACCTCCTGTACTTCGACTTCCAGGTCGACGGGACGGTGCACACCGCCGAGTTCGTCATCGACGCCGCCCACGGCGACACTCACGGTGACGGCGACGAATCGCACTCGGACGACGAGGGCGGCCATTAACCCACCTGGTGTGGCCGTCGCATACAGAGAGCTGAGAGAGAAGGAAGATGATGAGCACATCAGCACCCACTACCAGTGGGTCGGGCATCGAGTTGGTGATCGGCGGGATGACCTGCGCCTCCTGCGCGAACCGGATCGAGAAGAAGCTGAACAAGCTCGACGGCGTCCAGGCGACGGTCAACTACGCTACCGAGAAGGCCAAGGTCACCGTGCCCGACGGGTACGACCCCGTGCTGCTGATCGCCGTGGTCGAGAAGACGGGATACACCGCCGCGCTCCCGCAGCCCAAGAACGCCCAGGCAGCCCAGAGCGCCGGCGGTGAGGCTGACGAGTCCGACCCCGAGTTGACGTCGCTGCGGCACCGGCTGATCGGGTCGATCGTGCTCACGGTGCCCGTGATCGCGATGGCGATGGTCCCCGCGCTGCAGTTCACCTACTGGCAGTGGGCCTCGCTCGCCCTGGCCGCACCGGTGATCATTTGGGCGGCCTGGCCGTTCCACAAGGCCGCGTGGACGAACCTCAAGCACGGCACCGCGACGATGGACACGCTTATCTCTATGGGCACCTCGGTCGCGCTGCTGTGGTCGCTGTATGCCCTGTTCTTCGGCACCGCCGGCACACCGGGGATGACGCACCCGTTCGAGTTCACGATCGCTCCCTCCGACGGCGCGGCGAACATCTACCTCGAAGTCGGTGCGGGTGTGACGATGTTCATCCTGGCGGGCCGCTACTTCGAGAAGCGCTCCAAGCGTCAGGCCGGGGCCGCGCTCCGCGCTCTGCTCGAACTCGGCGCGAAGGAGGTCTCCGTGCTGCGGGACGGCGCCGAGGTGAAGATCCCCACCGACGAACTGCTTGTGGGAGATGAGTTCATCGTGCGCCCCGGCGAGAAGATCGCCACCGACGGTACCGTCGTCTCCGGTACCTCCGCCGTAGACGCGTCCATGCTCACCGGCGAGTCGGTGCCCGTCGAGGTCGGTGAGGGCGACGCGGTCACCGGTGCCACCGTCAACGCCGGTGGGCGCCTGGTCGTGCGCGCCACGCGCGTCGGCTCCGACACGCAGCTTGCGCAGATGGCGAAGCTCGTCGATGATGCGCAGACCGGCAAGGCCGAGGTGCAGCGCCTGGCCGATCGCATCTCCGGCGTGTTCGTGCCAATCGTGATCGTGGTCGCGTTCGTCACCCTCGGTGCATGGCTCGGCGCGGGATTCCCCGTCGCCGCCGCGTTCACCGCTGCGGTCGCGGTCCTCGTGATCGCGTGCCCCTGCGCACTGGGGCTTGCGACCCCGACCGCGCTGCTGGTCGGCACTGGCCGTGGCGCGCAGATGGGCATCCTCATCAAGGGGCCGGAGGTGCTGGAATCGACCCGCAAGGTCGACACCGTGGTGCTCGACAAGACCGGCACCGTCACCACCGGCAAGATGACCCTCGTCGATGTCATCACCGAGCCCGGTGTGGACCGTGGGGAGCTGCTGCGCTTCGCCGGTGCGCTTGAGGATGCTTCCGAGCACCCGATCGCGCAGGCGATCGCCAAGGGCGCCACGCAGGAGGTCGGTCAGCTTCCGACCCCGGAGGATTTCGCGAACGTCGAAGGCAAGGGCGTGCAGGGCATCATCGACGGTACCCCGGTTGTCGTCGGCCGCGAGTCGCTGCTGGCCGACTGGTCGCAGCGCCTCTCCCGCGAGGTCGCGTCGGCCAAGGCGCGCGCCGAGGGCGAGGGCAAGACCGTCGTCGCCATCGGTTGGGATGGGCAGGCGCGCGGTATCCTCGTCGTCGCTGACACCGTCAAGCCGACGAGCGCTGAGGCGATCGCCCAGCTCAAGGAGATCGGCCTCACCCCGGTGCTCCTCACCGGCGATAACGAGGCGGTCGCCCGCCAGATCGCTTCCGAAGTCGGCATCGAGCAGGTCATCGCAGAGGTGCTCCCCAAGGACAAGGTCGACGTCGTCGCCCGGCTGCAGCAGGTGGGCAAGATCGTCGCGATGATCGGCGACGGCGTCAACGACGCCCCCGCCCTCGCCCAGGCCGACCTGGGACTGGCGATGGGCACCGGCACCGACGTCGCGATCGAGGCCTCTGACATCACGCTCGTGCGCGGCGACCTGCGCTCCGCCGTCGACGCGATCCGCCTGTCGCGGAAGACTCTGTCGACGATCAAGACGAACCTGTTCTGGGCATTCGCCTACAACACCGCTGCGATCCCGGTCGCAGCCCTCGGCATGCTTAATCCCATGCTCGCAGGTGCGGCGATGGCGTTCTCCAGCGTCTTCGTCGTCGGCAACAGCCTCCGCCTGCGGGGGTTCAAGAGCGTCACCAAGCAGTGACGATCTGAACCGCCCCATCCCACATCAGAACGAAAGGCAACGACTCATCATGACGAACGACACCCCGAGCACGTCCGGCTGCTGCAGCACCAGCGCACCGAACCCGGCCGCAGCTGGCAACGGCCGTAACAACCTCCTCGGCGGCGGTGACGACACGACTACCTGCCCTGTCATGGTCGAGAGCCCCGTCAGCAAGAAGGTGGCGGAGGCAGCCGGTCTGTTCCGTGACTTCGAAGGCGAACGCTACTACTTCTGCTGCGCCGGGTGTGGCCCCGCGTTCGACTCGGACCCGGCCAAGTACGCCTCGAACATGGCGTAACCCACCGGCGTGCGGGGTGGCACGGCCAAGCGACCGTGCCACCCCGCCACCTGATCAGAGCCTCGTGCGTTCATAGAACCAACACTCATTCCGTCACAGTCCAGGAGTTCCCGTCATAACCACCACTCCGCACGTCCTTATTCTCGGTGCAGGAGCCGCCGGCTCCGCCGCCGCGCGCAGTCTCGCCGCCCGGGACGACGTCCGGGTGACGCTGGTGGCTCAGACCGGCGAGACACCGTACACACTGATGCTGATCAGAGGCATCGCGTTCGGCCCGATACCGCCTGAGCTCATCAAGCTCCCTCTGCCAGAGATTGAGGTCATCACCGACACCGTGGTCGAAGCCAACACTTCGGCGAAGGAGGTGCGGCTGGCCTCCGGCGCGCAGCTCGGCTACGACGCTCTCATCGTCGCGACCGGAAGCGAGTCCCGCCCTTTCACCCCTGATGTCATCAGACGTGAGACTGCTCTGCACATCCGCGAGCTGATGACAGGCCTCGGCCGGCCCGCGCGCGTGGCGATATACGGCGGGCACCGTCTACCAGTGGGGTCAGCGACTCAACTGCGTACAGGTCTGAGATCTGACCGAGACTAGTACTACTTGCAGAACAAGGAGCAGATCATGACTGACCCTCACGCACATCCGCAATCGCATCACGATCATTCATGTGCGGATGCCGACCTCACCACCGTAGCCAGTACCCGTTCCGTTCTGGAACGCCAACAGTAAGGACGCCCATGTCACCTGAGAATGACGTCGCCGCCAGTCATCACGGCTACATCGACGACAAGAATCAGTACTTGCAGCGCATGAAACGCATCGAAGGTCAGGCGCGTGGCATCGCGAAAATGATCGACGAGGAGAAGTACTGCATCGACATCCTCACCCAGGTCAGCGCGCTCACCCGCGCCCTGCAGGGCGTCGCCACCGGGCTGCTCGATGATCACCTCAAGCACTGCGTGCTCGACGCGGCCAAGCTCAGCGACGACGCTGGCAAGGCGAAGATCCAGGAAGCCACCGACGCAATCAACCGCCTGGTGCGCTCCTGAGACGCGTCCCCCCCCCGACCCAACACTCACACTGGCCTCGGCCGTGGGCGCCTCCCGCGACCTCCTGGGCGAGCTCGTCGAGCGCCACGGCACCGTCGGTGACATGGTGTCGACGATGGCGCACTCGCCGGCCCGGTCCCGAACCCAGAGCGCCTCCTGGCACCTCATGCGTCACCGGACTCATCGACCTCGGACGGCTCGGACGCGCTGACCCCTACGCCGACATCGCCCTCCTGTTCGCGAACGCCCGCGAGACCTGGCCCGACGAAGACACCGCCCGCCACGTAGAGCACGACTTCGCCTCCCGATATGGCATCGCCCTCGACCCCGACCGACTGGACTTCTACCTCCGGCTCGACCCTCTGACCTGGTGACCACGCGCAGCGAACCCGCACACACTGAACCCGGCATCACCGAGCCCCGGGACGTCGATCCGAGCGAGATCCGGGCCAGGTATGAAAGGGATCCTCGCCCGGGATATCAACGATTGGAGCCTTGCCCAGCCCGAGACGCCATAGAGAAACTCATGGTGCCTCTCATCTCTTGTCGCAGGTTCGAATCCTGCGGGGGCACTCGATGCCCGACGCTGTGTCAGCCTCGGGCGAGCTCCTCCGCCCAGCCGGTGTTTTCGGCTGTCATCCAGTTCGTAAGCTGTGCTGTGTCGTCGAGCACGGCGAATCCGTCCCGATCGAGCACCCGGTCGCCGTTGGCGACGAGGTCGGCGATCGTGAGGTCCTTGTTCCAGTGACCTCGTGTCGACCCGACGAAGTTGAGAGCGGCGCGGCCTGCCGCGGCCTCGATGATCTGACCATTGAGCACATTGTCTCGGCGAAGCAGCCAGCCGACGACGGGGGCGACAAGGCGGGCCGGCATCATGGTTTCGGACTGTTTGCGCGCGGTTTCGTCCTCCATCGCCCCCGACATCCCAGTGAAGGCACCCGGCGCGAGAACGTTGACGGTGATGCCGTGCTCGGCGCCCTCGACGGCGAGCGTCTTCGCCAACCCGAGTACCGCGCCCTTGGATGCCGCATAATGCGCGATCAACGGCTGCGAGACCCATGCGCTCGACGAGCTGACCATCACGATCCGTCCGTAACCCTGATCCTCGAGGTGCGGCCAGGCGGCGTTCACGACGTTGAACGCGCCGTACGCGTTGACCTTCATCACCCGGTCGAACGTATCGAAATCCATCTCCCGGAAGGGGACATTGCGGATGACTGCAGCGTTGCTGACGACCATGTGGAGACCACCGAACTCCGAGAGAGCTGCGCCGATGAGCGCCTTCGCCTGACCTGGGTCAGAGACGTCGTGCATGCTGACCACCGCTCGTCCGCCCGCCGAGATGATCTCGTCAACCACCTCGTGTGCTGTGGGGGAGAGATCGTTGACGACGACCGCAGCTCCCTCGTGCGCCAACAGCAGCGCATGCTCACGGCCCATCCCGGCTCCAGCGCCCGTCACGACCGCTACCTGACCATCGAACAGTCCCATTTCTCGCTCCTTCGCTCGTCCGGTCTCGCAAGTGCGATCCGCCCGGAACAACAATACGCTTTTATAGACACCTGTCTATCTCACGAGGCGCAATGATAGTCACATGTCTCTCACGCCTCAGCAGGAGCGCCGCGACCACCGCGCGACGTCGGCGGATGACCGTTCCCGTGCCACGCGTCGTCGCCTCGCATCCGCGCTCACCGCCGCTCTGGACGCAGGCGAACCGGCCGGCGTCGCCAGCGTATGCGCACGAGCCGAGGTGGGACGCAGCACGTTCTACACTCACTTCGCGACACTCGACGAGCTCGTCGAGTTCGCGATCGACGATCTTTTCACCGATCTGGCGCCCATCGATCGTGCGCGACGCGAGAGCCATTCCCTGTCGCGCACGGAGATCACCCGTATCGGTCTGGCGGAACTCATCGGCAGCGTTCTGGGAAGCCGAGCCATCCTGGCGTATGCTTCCCGGCAGCCGGGCAGAGAACAGCTCCGCAACCGCCTCATCGTCGACATGTCCCGAAGCCTGCGCGGCACGATCCTCGCCGAGCGCGCGGATGCATCCGAATCGTTCATCTCCATCGCCAGCGAGTACGTGGCCGGTGGTGTGATCTCGGTGCTGCTCAGGCTCGTCGAGAACCCGGAAGACTACGACCACGACGAGGTCGTCGCGATAATCGCCGACATCCTCCCCGTCTGGTTGACCAGCGAGCACACCGCGTCGTCCGATTCCCGCTAGCGAACCCGACGGTTCCCGTGTGCCGTCGCGCCGGCTCCTCAGGCGCGGGCAGAAGCAAAGTCGTCACGACACGGCGATCTCGGCCGACGGGTACGCGACCGTCCCGTGACTCACGCTTCGTCGATGAGGTCGCGGTCCTTCGTCTGAGGGTCATCCTCTGGTGGCTGCGACAGGTGTTGAGGGAGCACCGTGGACGACCTGTGCCGCAGTGCGAGACCGAGAAGGGGAAACACGAGAACGCTGATCAGGCCGGCGCCGACGAGAGCGGCAGCCAGGCCGCTGTCTATCTCGCCCGTGTCGACGCCGATCGCAGAGACGGCGACGATGATCGGCAATCCCGTGGCGCCGAAGAGCATGGTGGCGACACGGTCACGGCCCGTCGAGCCGGCCGGCGCCGCCAGCATGCTCGCAGCAGCACGGCCTGCAGATCGTCGATGAGCGCGTGGAGTTCAAAGGTCACGCCGGTGTTATGGCGCTGAACTATTCGTTCGAAGACTTACCCCGGTTCGATCTGGGGGAATCATTGGGAGCGTACGTCACCGGTGAGATCGTTCGATACACGGAGCTGTCATCGAAAAGGAACCTGTCAGCTACAGGTGGTTCCAGTAGCTTTGTGAAAATCGGGTGGAACGGTGCCCCGTTGCCCTGGTCGAACGCACTGATCGAAGCTTCCAGATGTTCGCGTTGGCTGATGTTCCGCCAGGAGAGCGAGCGGCCCGATATCGTTGCGATCTGGTCGAGGAACGCGCGCTGCGTTCGCCCGTTTCCTTCCCTGAAGAGGTGCATGTAGTTGATCATCTCGAGCAACGTCGAGATCTGTTCGATGAAAGATTCGTCATCGATCGGATGCGTACTGAGCAGATCGGAGTCGTGCAACCAGCCAAAGGTGGTCTCAGCTGCGGTATGAGCCATCTGGATGGGGAGGAACACCGATGCGTCCTTCTGGATGTTTACACTGCGCAGCTGCCCTGCCCATCCATAGACGTCTTGGAACAATCTCCGGTGTACCTCTTGCAGTGAGGAAGATCGAAGTTTCCATTCACCGGCTTGCTCTGAAGTTCCTGTCTTCGCGCGAAAGTCATGCGATATTCGACCAGATCGAGTTCTGCCTGAGTCCGCTTGTCGAGCAGGTTCACCAGCACCGTAGAACCCGGGTACAGGTAGGGGTCGACGAAGGTTCCGTCGGAACCGGCCACTAGAGCGCTCGCGTCTTCTCGATGAACTCTTCGATGCTCAGAGAGCCTTCGACATATGCGCGAATATCGATGATGGTATCCGAGTCGGCTTCCATGCCTTCGAGCGACCAGCTCGCCATTGTGTCGACGGCACTCTCTCGGCGGGTCTCACGGCTCTCTACACTGCCCGTTGTGCTCATCGCGAACCTTCCTTCCATCACTGCTATTTTACTCTGAACCACCTCGGCAAGAGAGGCTGAACAGGTGTGTACCAGAGTGCACTGTGTGGCGAAGGCGGCGAGTCTGGGAATGGGCATTTCGCGGTGCTTCTCATCTCTTGGTCGCAGGTTCGACTCCTGCCGTGACTCACGCTTCGTCGATGAGGTCGCGGTCCTTCGTCTGAGGGTCATCCTCTGGTGGCTGCGACAGGTGTTGAGGGAGCACCGTGGACGACCTGTGCCGCAGTGCGAGACCGAGAAGGGGAAACACGAGAACGCTGATCAGGCCGGCGCCGACGAGAGCGGCAGCCAGGCCGCTGTCTATCTCGCCCGTGTCGACGCCGATCGCAGAGACGGCGACGATGATCGGCAATCCCGTGGCGCCGAAGAGAGCCGTGGCGACACGGTCACGGCCCGTCGAGCCGGCCGGCGCCGCCAGCATGCTCGGAACACCCCTGATCACGAGCAGCAGCACGACGAAGAGCGGCAGCAGCAGCACGGCCTGCAGATCGTCGATGAGCGCGTGGAGGTCAAAGGTCACGCCGGTGTTGATGAAGAAAACCGGAACGAGAAAGCCGAAACCGAGCGCTTCGACCTTCGACTCGATCGCGTCGCGTCGTTCACGAGGCGCCTCTTGCATCAGCACCCTGAAGAAGAGCCCCGCCACGAAGGCCCCGAGAAGCATGTCGAGGCCGAGCATCACGCTGATCGCGACCAGGGCGACGAGGATCACCATCACGAGTCTGATGGCGAATTGTCCGCTCGTGTGCAGGGTCACCTCGATCACCCTGTGCAGAACCGGGTGCCTGGCACGGCCCACCAGCCATACGGCGAGCACCGCGATCACGATGAATCCGACCAGATAGATGGTGGCCTGGCCGAAGTTATGCCCGCTCAAGAAGAGCGAGATGGCAATGAGCGGGGCGAACTCGCCGACGGCCCCGACCGCGGTGATCGCTGTTCCGAACGGTGTTCTCATCTCACGGGCGTCCCTCAGCACGGGCAGGATCGTGCCCAGGGCTGTCGACGTGAGAGCGACACCGATGAAGACGGCGGGCATGATGCTGTTCATCAGCAGCATGCCGGCGCCGATGCCGAGCACTATCGAGATCAACCAGCCCCAGACGGCACGTTTGAGAGGCCGACCGGACACCCGCTGAAAGTCGATCTCGTTGCCCGCGAGAAAAAAGAGCATGGCGAGCCCCATGTCGGCGATCGTCGTGACGACATCCGTCTCGGTGATCCAGCCGAGCACCGCCGGTCCGCAGAGAAGACCGAGCACGATCTCGAACACAACGAGCGGGATCCGAGCAGCCCGGCCCACCCAGGTGGCGAGTATCGCCGCGACCACTGCGATGACGGGGAAAAGCAGAAGGGTGAGCATCTCTGGAGTCATGGCTACCCTCTCAAGCGGCGATACGCGTCGTTACATGGTCGTAACCGGATGTTAGTAGATTGAGGGGATGGTGACGCTCCAGCAACAGATCATCTCGGCGCTGCACGTGCGGCCGACCGTCGATCCGGCAGAAGAAACGGATGCGCGCATCCGGTTTCTCGAGGACTACCTGCGCCAGACAGGTGCCTCCGGCCTCGTGCTCGGCATCAGCGGGGGACAGGACTCCTCGCTGGCCGGTCGGCTCTGCCAGCTTGCTGCCGAACGGCGCCGCGCAGCGGGTGACGACGTCACCTTCACCGCGGTTCGCCTGCCGTATTCGGTGCAGCGAGACGAAGACGACGCCCAGCTCGCCCTCGAGTTCATTCAGCCGGATCGAATCGTGACATACAACATCCGGGATGCGGTCGATGGTTTCGAGGCCGAGTTCGTGCGGGCAGTCGGACGTTCGATCACTGACTTCAACAAGGGAAACGTGAAGGCACGGGTGCGCATGGTCGCGCAATATGCAGTCGCGGGTCAGGAGGGCCTTCTTGTGGTGGGGACAGACCATGCCGCAGAGGCCGTGACGGGTTTCTTCACGAAGTACGGCGACGGCGGCGCCGACGTTCTGCCGCTGTCGGGACTGACCAAACGGCAGGGGAAGACGCTGCTGCAGCACCTGCGCGCACCTGCGCGCCTCTATGAGAAGCTGCCGACAGCCGACCTGCTCGACGATCGGCCCGGCCAGACCGATGAGGAGAATCTCGGGCTGAGCTACAGCGCCATCGACGCATACCTCGAGGGCGACGAGGTGGCATCCGACATCGCGTCAGCGATCGAAAGCCGTTACCTCGCGACGAGGCACAAGCGTGAGCTCCCGGTGTCGATGTTCGACGACTGGTGGAGGAGCTGAGTCAGCTCGCGTCCTTCTCGGCGGCCGCATCGTCTGCTGAGCGCCGGACCTCCATCGCCGCGACATCGTCGATCAGGCGCTGTGCTTCCGCATCACCGGCTGCTGCTCCCTGGCGTGCGAACGTGGCCGGACTGAGCGAGGGCGGTGGTGTCGTCGCCACCGGTTCATCCGAGAGCGCCGCCGCATCGTTTTCGAACGACTGGCGCTGCTGGCGCGTCGCCCAGGCATCCTGCTCGGCGATGAGGGTCTTCTCCGAGTCAGTGGTCTCGAACTGCCACCTCTCGAGATCACTCTCGAAGATGCGCTTTGCCCGGCCGGGGCGGTGCTGCCAGTCCAAGAGCCGGTCCCGGAACTCCGCCTTCATCGGCGCGAGCTCGTAACCGAAGGTCGCCGACTGGCGTTTCATCTCGGCGAGCTGGTGCGCGGCCCAGTTCGCCGCGGTAGCCGCTCCCTTGAGGGGGAGCAGACGAACATAGATGTCTGCCTGACCCACTGCGCGGTCCGCGAGCACCTGCTCGCCCGGCGTGAGCGAGTTCCAGACTGCCGCTTCGGTCGAGGCGTCGACGAGGGCGGCGATCGCGGATGCTCGCATCTCGCGATCTCGCTGCGCGACGAGGCGGCGAACCGCCGCCTTTGTGATCGACGCGGCGATGAGCGCGGCGACGATGATCGAGACGATGAGCACGGCCGACGTGAAAAGCACGGGCCGTGTCTCGGCTGAGATCAGCCAGCTGACGAATTGATTCCACCACTCCATGTGCCGAAGGTTACCCCTCGGTGTCGTCTGCACCGGTCACGCCACGCCCGATTCTGCGATGCCGGATCAGCGGAGCGGTGCACGACCGGGTCAATTGTCGGTCAGGCAATCGACGGCGTCGTCGATCGCCCAGAAACGACCGAGGTCGACGAAGCGCGACGAGAGTGTGTTGAACCGTTTGGCGATGAACACATCGCCCTGTGCGGTGTTGCTGCGTTCGAGATGCCCGATCACCCGGCCGTCGGGCGCGATGACCCGCCAGAGGAACTCGTTCACGCCGACGAGTTCGACCCGCGTGCGGTGTAATGGCAGAGCGGTGCGCGTCATCGTGGCACGTGTGGTCATGTTTCCTCCTGACTGTGTGGCATGTCGCCCTGCTGAGAACGCTACGGGTGACCACCGACATCGGGAATCCCATGTCGGCCTGGTGCGTTGCTCTGTATGGTTGCTGCCAGAACCCGATGACCGTCGGGTCGTTCGGCAGGGCAGAAGGGGTCGACATGCACAGCTACGTACTCGCAGGAGGATGCTTCTGGTGTCTCGACGCGGTCTACCGCACCCTCGACGGCGTCACGGATGTCGTCTCCGGATACACGGGCGGAGCGACGCCCTCTCCGAGTTATGAGGCCGTGTGCACAGGCAGCACGGGCCACGCGGAGGCCGTGGAGGTGACGTTCGACGAGAACCGCATCCCGTCTGAGATCATCCTGGATGCCTTCTTCACCCTGCACGACCCGACCCAGCTGAACCGCCAGGGGGCAGACGTCGGAACGCAGTACCGTTCGGCGATGTTCTACCGCGACGACGGGCAGCGCGAGGTCTTCGAGGCCGCACGCGACCGCGCGCGTGAACTGTGGGGTGACGGCGTTGTGACCGAGATCGCACCCCTCGGGGTTTTCTACGAGGCAGAGGAATACCACCAGGACTTCTTTGCCAAGAATCCCACCCAGGGCTACTGCATGGCCGTTGCCGCTCCCAAGGTCAGCAAGGTCAGGCGCGCGTTTATGGAGTACGCCAGGTAGCTCCTGCACATCGGCGGTCGTCAGTCGGGCTTTTCCACACAAGTGGAAGAGCCCGATTCTGCGTACCAGGCAGGCGCCACACTCGAGATACGGCTTCGGGAGCGGCCCACCCGGCACGAGCGCCGCTCCCGGAGCCGCCGCCGTCGGAGATTCCGACGAGGTGTGTTTCAGAAGGAGGATGTTATGACAGACAGCATCACGCTCACCGGCCTCGTGGCAACGGACCCGCAGGTGGTCACACCACGCGACGACCTCGAGATCACGACGTTCCGGCTGGCATCGAACCAGCGGCACTTCGATCGTTCGACGGGCGCCTGGGTCGATCGCGAGACGAACTGGTACACCGTGTCGATGTACAGGCAGCTGGCCAGGAACGCCTACCGGTCGCTTCACAAAGGCGATCGCGTCGTCGTCAGCGGGCGCCTGCGCATCCGTCGTTGGGAGAAAGAAGACAGGCGTGGCACGAGTGTCGAAGTCGACGCGGATGCCGTCGGCCATGACCTGCTCTGGGGAACCGCCGTCTACACGAGATCACCGCGTGAGGGTGGCACTGCACCGAGTCCGCCGCCGACCGAGGCTGCTGCTCGGGGCGGTGAGGGCGTGACGGCCACCGGAGACCACGGCGCCGGTGACGCCGGTGACGGAGCCGTGTGGACGCCGGTGACACCTGGTGGAGCGACGGTTCCCGCTGACACCCCGTTCTGAGGTGGTCCCGCATAGACTCGTACGGTGCTGTTATGTCGTCAGCCGGCATTCAGACGACACGCCGCCCGTGGCGTGTGCTGCATGATGATGAGAGGGCGGAATGCGAAGAACTACCAGCGTCAGGCGTGGGGGAGTCGGCGTGCTCGCCGTTGTGCTCTGCGCATTGGTCACCGCGTGCTCCTCGCCTGCACCGACACCGTCGCGCGATGCGACGCCGACGCCGTCCGCGACGGCGACAGAACCGCCTCCGGTCCTGATTCCCGCCGGCACCGCCGACGACAACAAGCCGTTCTTCGACCTGATCAATTCCCAGACGCTCGCGGCCACACCCGAAGCCGACGGTCGTGCGTTCATCGACGGCCTTGCGGCGGCGGGATTCGACAAGGCGGCCATGGAGGTCACGAGCGACACCACAACGCTCGGCCAGGCGGCCGATTCGATCATGTTCTCTGTGCGCTGGGGCGAGGAATGCCTCATCGGCCAGAACGGCCCGGGAGTCGGCGGGTACCACTCGACAGTGCAGGCGGTGCTCGGCACCGGCAAGTGCCTCGTCGGTGCCACCCGCCCGATAGACTGGTAGCAATATGGCTGAATACATTTACTCGATGGTCAGAGCCCGAAAAGCAGTGGGCGACAAGGTCATCCTCGATGACGTCACGATGTCTTTTCTGCCCGGTGCGAAGATCGGTGTGGTCGGGCCGAACGGTGCGGGCAAGTCGACGATCCTCAAGATCATGGCCGGCTTGGACACCCCGAGCAACGGCGAGGCCAAGCTCAGCCCCGGCTACTCCGTCGGCATCCTGATGCAGGAGCCGGAACTCGACGAGTCGAAGACGGTTCTCGAGAACGTCCAAGAGGGCGTCGGCCCGATCAAGGGCAAGATCGACCGCTTCAACGAGATCTCGGCGGCCATGGCTGAGCCCGATGCCGATTTCGATGCGCTTCTCGCCGAAATGGGCACGCTGCAAGAGGAGATCGACGCGGCGGATGCGTGGGATCTCGACTCACAGCTCGACCAGGCCATGGACGCCCTGCGCTGCCCGCCCGCCGACGCGCTGGTCGCCCCCCTCTCCGGTGGAGAGAAGCGCCGCGTCGCGCTCTGCAAGCTGTTGCTGCAGAAACCTGACCTGCTGCTGCTCGACGAGCCCACCAACCACCTCGATGCCGAGAGTGTGCTGTGGCTCGAACAGCATCTCTCGAAGTATCCAGGCGCGGTTCTCGCCGTGACGCACGACAGGTACTTTCTCGACCATGTGGCCGAGTGGATCGCAGAAGTCGACCGCGGACATCTGTATCCCTACGAGGGCAACTACTCCACCTATCTCGAGAAGAAGCAGGAGCGGCTGAAGGTCCAGGGCAAAAAAGACGCCAAGCTGTCCAGGCGTCTCGCTGAAGAGCTCGAATGGGTTCGCTCCAACGCCAAGGGCCGGCAGGTGAAGTCGAAGGCCAGGCTGGCCCGGTACGAAGAGATGGCCGCCGAAGCGGAGCGCACGAAGAAGCTCGACTTCGAAGAGATCCAGATCCCCGCGGGTCCCCGGCTCGGTCAGGTTGTGCTCGAGGGCAAGAAACTGCAGAAGGGCTTCGACGAGCGGATCCTCATCGACGGGCTCTCGTTCTCGCTTCCACGCAACGGAATCGTCGGAATCATCGGGCCGAACGGGGTCGGAAAGACCACGCTCTTCAAAACGATCGTGGGACTCGAACCCCTCGACGGCGGTGAGCTCAAGGTCGGCGAGACCGTCAAGATCTCGTACGTCGACCAGAGCCGCGGCGGCATCGACCCGAACAAGACGCTGTGGGAGGTCGTTTCAGAAGGACACGACTACATCCAGGTCGGCAACACGGAGATCCCGTCTCGTGCCTACGTCTCGACCTTCGGGTTCAAAGGTCCAGATCAGCAGAAGAGGGCAGGCGTGCTCTCCGGCGGTGAGCGCAACAGACTGAACCTCGCACTCACCCTCAAACAGGGCGGCAACCTGCTCCTGCTCGACGAGCCGACGAACGACCTCGACGTCGAAACGCTCTCGAGCCTCGAGAACGCGCTGCTCGAGTTCCCCGGCTGTGCAGTGGTCATCACGCACGACAGATGGTTCCTCGACCGCATCGCCACGCACATCCTGGCGTATGAGGGCACGGACGACAACCCGGCCAACTGGCACTGGTTCGAGGGCAACTTCCAAGCATACGAAGAGAACAAGATCGAACGCCTCGGGCCGGATGCAGCGCGCCCGCATCGTTCTGCCTATCGCAAGCTCACCCGCAGCTGACCGCGGCACGAGCGGTTATGCGCGTACACGTTCCGATCCAGTTGCGCTGGGGTGACCTCGATGCGTACAACCATGTGAACAACGTCGAGGTGATGCGGCTTCTCGAAGAGGCCAGGGTGAGGACCTTCTGGGAGACGAGCGCAGACGCCGGAGGGGTCGGCTCGCCGCTCGCGGTGATCGACGCCGGGCCGACAGCGGCCACGAACACCCTGATCTCGCGTCACGAGGTCGAATACCTCGTGGCGCTGCCCTACCGGGGCGACTCGGTGGATGTCCAGCTCTGGATCGGCCGCATCGGCGGAGCGAGCCTCGATGTCTGCTACGAGGTCGTCGTCGACGGCACGGTCCATGTGAAGGCGTCGAGCACGATCGTGCTGGTCGATTCAGCATCGGGCAGGCCTCGTCGTATCACGAACGCCGAGCGTGCCGCATGGCAGCCGTACCATGAGCCGCCCGTCGAGTTCAGGGGCCGCCGTTAGCGGAGCCTCGCCGCTGTGATCCAGGCGGTCACCCTCACGTGCGCGTCGGAACCCTCACCATGCCCTCTTGCGCCACTGTCGCGAGAAGGGCGCCGTCACGACTGAAGAACTGCCCCTGGGCGAGCCCTCGTCCTCCGGTCGCACTCGGTGATTCCTGCACATACAGCATCCACTCGTCCACTCGTGGCGGCCGGTGCCACCACAGAGCGTGGTCCAGGCTCGCGATCTTGAGGTCCGGTGTGGTCCAGGCGATCCCGTGTCGCCGCATGATCGGCTCGAGAAGCGAATAGTCGCTCGCATAGGCGAGGGCGGCGCGGTGCAGCTTGTCGTCGTCGGGCAACGGGGCGATCGCCCGCATCCACACGGCGTTGCGGGCCACGTGTTCGCCGTCGACGGCAAGATATATGGGCGAGGGAATATGACGAAGGTCGAACGGCCTCTCATAGGCCCAGTTCTGAGCGAACGGATGATCGAGGTGACCGAGAAGGTCAGCCGCGGTCGGCAGGCTCTCGGGTTCGGGCAGATCCTCCGGCATGGCGTGTTGATGCTCGAACCCGGCGTCGTCGATCTGGAACGATGCGATCATCGACAGGATCGGGAGACCCCTCTGATAGGCCTGTGTGCGTCTGGTGGAGAACGACCGTCCGTCGTGGATCCGATCCACCGAGAACGTGATGGATTCTGAGACGTCACCTGGCCGCAGGAAGTACCCGTGTGTCGAATGGACGATCCGGTCGTCCGGAGTGGTGCGCATCGCTGCGACGAGGGCCTGCGCGAGAACCTGCCCGCCGAAAACCCGCCCTCGTGGCATCCATTGCGAGGAACCGGTGAAGATGTCTTCACTCGTGCGTGCTCCGGTATCGGTCAGGTCAAGCGCCGCCAGCAGATCCTCGATCGGATGTGTCATCGTTCTCCTCGGAATGAGCGGTGCGCTCTCTCAGATAGTTTAGGAGCAGATGAATGACGTATTCGCCCTCGCAGACGCCGAGTCCCTTTCCGACCTCACGGTCTTTCTGTCGCGCGCCAAGCGTCTCGATGACACCGCGATCCGGGTGATCGCCACGGCCGGGGCGCTCGCTGTCTATGCCCCTGTGCTGTACCCCCGCGGCCTGCTCGACACGAGTCCGGCTGTGCTCGGGTTGCGTGTGCTCCGTGAGCTGGACCGGGCGGAGTTCGACAGGGTGATCTCGCCCGGCAGCCTGTTGGAGCGCACGGCCCGCGCCGAAAGTCAGGGGCCGCCGTTTGCGATCGGGATGCCGCCAGGAGAGGTCAGGGTGAGCTGGTCGGGGATCGCTCCTCCACGCGGCGGATGGCGTCGCGCAGGCGACGTGCCGGCGGACACCCTCGCGGCCGTCGCCCGTGAGGGGGCGGCCGAGATCGCCGCAGCCCTTCCCGAGAACGTCGGCGACCACATCGTGCAGCGTGTGCGGTCAGGGGTGTGGTCGCGACAGATCGACGGGAATCCCGGGCTCGTGGCCGGTGCGGCATTCGCCGCCGAAAGCCTCGGATTCCTCGCCGGGAGCGAGGAGATACCCGTATTCGTCTCCGGCGACTGGATGAGGGTGAGCCCCAGGCGAGGTCATGTGCTCGTCCGTCGGCACTCCCGCGGGGTCTGACGCAGGATCAGAGCTGGGCGGCGGCCGCGCGGCGCGCGGCACGCCCAGAGAAGTTGCATCCATGTCCTGTGCACACCTTCGGAGATTGAGCCCTGAAACGTCCGCCCCACCGTCCCGAGAGCCCAGAAACGAAAATTCTCCGAAGTTGTGTGCGCGCAGCGGGTCTACGACGAGGAAGACAGTGAGGTCGACCGGTTACACCGAACCACTAGCGGGTTGTCGTATCCCACGGCGGGGGGTCTCTCGGCAGGCTCGACCGGTGGGTGGGGTCGGCAGGCTCGACCACCGTCCGCTCAGCCGTCGAAGGTGTTCACCATCGCGTGGGCGGCGCGCTCCAGATAATCCCAGAGCGTGGCCTCGTGAACCGGAGACAGCTCGAGCGAGTCGACCGCAGCTCGCATGTGCGTCAGCCAGCGGTCCCTGGCGTCTGGGTTCACCGCGAAGGGCATGTGGCGCTGCCGCAGGCGTGGGTGGCCACGGGTCTCGCCGTATGTCGTCGGTCCGCCCCAGTACTGCTCCAGAAAGAGCAGCAGGCGCTCTGCGGCCGGCCCGAGGTCTTCTTCGGGATACATCGGTTTCAGCACCGGGTCGTCTGCGACACCGCGATAGAACTCCGTGACGAGTTTTTCGAAGGTGGGCCGACCGCCCACCTCGTCGTAGAAGGATGCTGAGGGAAGAGGGGTCATACGTCTGCCTGTGTCGTCTGTGGTCTCATCAGCCACGGGCGTCGCGAGCCTGCGCCTTGAGCGCGCGCTCGACGCCAGCGAGATTCTCTGTGACGAGCCGGCGCAGCGCGGCGGGCTCCGGGTTCGCGTCGAGCCAGGCTCGGGTCGCGTCGTGCAGCCTCTGATCGGCAAGGGGTGCCGGATAGAAGCCCACGACGATGTACTCGGCGATCTTGTAGCTTCTGTTGTCCCAGATGGACTGCAGGATGTCGAAATAGTCGTCTACGAACGGCGCGAGCAGTTGTGTGTCTGCGGCCCGCTGGAATCCGAGACCTGTGCTGCGCACAATCGTGTTGGGCAGTTTGTCGGTCTCTGTCACGGATGCCCACGCCGCGCGCTTGCCCTCGGGCGTCGGCAGTGCAGCACGCGCGTGGGCAGCCGACTGCTGACCCGTCGCCGTGTTGTCCGTGGCGAGCGCCGCATCGATCTCGGCTGCGCCCGAGCGCCCGCCGGCGACGAGCGCGATCAGAAGCTCCCAGCCCAGGTCGGTGTCGATGTCGAGACCGTCGAGGGTGACGGCTCCATCCAGCAACGCGGAGATCGTGTCGAGATGCTCGTCTGTCGATGCGATGCCGGCGAAGAACTTCACGAACTGGAACTGCGCGTCACTCCCGGCTTCCGCTTCGCGGGCGAGGGCCCAGAGCTGCGTCGCCACGTGCTCCGTCGTCGCCTTCTGCCTCTCAGGCGCCACGTAGCTCGTCGCGGCCAGGATGAGCTGGTTGAGGGTCGTACGGATCGTCGTCGACTCTGTTTCGCTTGCGATGTTGCCGAGCACCAGGCGCACGTAATCGCTCGCGGGAGTCTCTGCGTCTCTGGTCGAGTCCCAGACGGACCCCCACACGAGAGCCCGCGCGAGCGGGTTCGAGATGCTCGCGAGGTGCTCGATCGCGACCTCGAGTGACTGCTCGTCGAGGCGGATCTTCGTGTAGGCGAGATCGTCGTCGTTGATGAGCACAAGGTCGGGACGTGTCATTCCGACGAGATCGGGAACATCCGTGCGCTCACCGTGCACGTCGAGCTCGACGCGGTGCGTGCGCACGAGGCTGCCGTTCTCGAGAGAGTAGAAGCCGACGGCGAGGCGGTGAGGCCGGATCGTCGGATAGTCCGCCGGCGCGCTCTGCAGCACGGCGAAGTCGGTGATCGTTCCGTCATCAGCGGTGACGATCGCCGGGCTGAGTGTGTTCACCCCGGCGGTCTCGAGCCACTGCGCGGACCAGCCCGAGAGGTCGCGACCGCTTGTCGCCTCGAGCTCTGCGAGCAGATCGCCGAGCTCGGTGTTCCCGTACTCGTGCTTCTTGAAGTAGGCGGCGACGCCAGAGAAGAAAGCCTCTTCGCCGACCCAGGCCACCAGCTGCTTCAGCACGGAGCCGCCCTTGGCGTAGGTGATGCCGTCGAAGTTCACCTGCACGTCTTCGAGATCGTTGATCGTCGCCACCACGGGGTGGGTCGACGGCAGCTGGTCCTGACGGTACGCCCAGCTTTTCTCCATGGCCTGGAACGTGGTCCAGGCTTCCGTCCATTCGGTGGCCTCGGCGGTGGCGATGGTAGACGCCCATTCGGCGAAGGACTCGTTCAGCCACAGATCGTTCCACCACTTCATCGTGACGAGGTCGCCGAACCACATGTGTGCGAGCTCGTGCAGGATGGTCACCACACGACGTTCCCTGATGGCATCCGTCACCTTGGAGCGGAACACGTAGATCTCGGTGAAGGTGACGGCTCCCGCGTTCTCCATGGCTCCGGCGTTGAATTCGGGCACGAAGAGCTGGTCGTACTTCTCGAACGGATAGGCGTAGTCGAATCGTTCCTCGAAGTAGGCGAATCCCTGGCGTGTCTTCTCGAAGATGTAATCGGCGTCCAGAAACTCGGACAAGCTTTTGCGAACGAAGATTCCCAGGGGGATGACACGTTCGTCCCTGCTTGTGAGCTCGCTTCTGACAACGTCGTACGGGCCGGCGATGAGTGCAGTGATGTAGCTGGAGATCACCGGGGTCGGGGCGAACGTCCACGTCGAGTACGATCCACCGGCGGGAACCGGTTCGGGGGTTGGCGAGTTCGACACGAGCTGCCAGTTCGACGGCGCGGTGACCGTGAACTGGAACGTCGCCTTGAGGTCGGGCTGCTCGAACACAGCGAACACTCGTCTCGAGTCCGCGACCTCGAACTGCGTATAGAGATACACCTCTCCGTCTGCCGGGTCGACGAAGCGGTGCAGTCCCTCGCCGGTGTTCGTGTAGGCCATGTCTGCGTCGACGATGAGCTCGTTCTGGTCGCGCAGGTCGTCGAGCTGAATGCGGATGCCGTCACTCACGGCATCCTTGTCGAGTTCCGTTCCGTTGAGCGTGATGCTGTGCACGGTCTGCGTGAATGCGTCGATGAACGTTGAGCTGCCTTCTCGGGCGGTGAACCTGACAGTTGTTGTGCTGCGGAACGTCTCAGCGCCCGTCGTCAGGTCGAGCACAACGCCGTAGCTCTCTGTCTGCACAACCGCCTTGCGTGCGCTCGCCTCTGCTCGGGTCAGGTTCTCTCCTGGCACTGAAACTCCTCATTCGTCTGGATCGTGTCCGAATCTCAAGCGTAGTCGAGGCGTTCCGGCCCTCTAAGCTCGAATCATGACTGACTCTGTGCGTACTGCGGTTGATTTCTGGTTCGATCCGTCGTGCCCGTGGGCCTGGATGACATCCAGATGGCTCGACGAGGTCGCCAGGCAGAGACCCATCGATGTGACCTGGCACGTGATGAGCCTGGCGGTGCTCAACGAAGACAAAGAAGTCTCCGAGGACTATCGGGCGTTCTTTCCTCGGGCGCTTCGCTACACCCGCCTCGTCACCGCCGTTGCAGAGAGATCAGGGCGTGAGCACGTCAAACCGCTCTATGATGCTCTCGGCACGCGCATACACCCCGGCGGGTCGAAAGACGCTGACGCGGTGATCGCCGAGTCCCTCGCCGAACTCGGTCTGCCCGCCGATCTCGCGGCCTTCGCCGATTCAGACGAGTACGACGCGCAGATGCGCGCGTCTCATTTCGACGGCATCGAGCGCGTGGGCCAGGATGTCGGCACGCCGGTCATCGCCGTCAACGGCGTCGCATTCTTCGGTCCCGTCCTCTCGCCCGCGCCCAAGGGTGAAGAAGCCGTCGCCCTGTGGGACGGCGTCGTGGCGGTGGCGGCGTATCCGGGGTTCTTCGAGCTCAAGCGCAGCAGGACGGTCGGCCCGCGGTTCGATTGAACGCTGTTTCCACTCGATTGAACGCTGTTTCCTCGCCGATGATCCGCAAAACGCCCCCTCTCTGTGACCTTTCCGGACGCGGGGGCGCGTTGCGCCGGCCACCGCGGTCCGGAAAGGTCACAGAGAGGCACGACGGGACGGGCAGAATAGAGCAATGCGCATTCACATCGGCACCGATCACGCCGGGCTGGAGTTCAGCCGGCACCTTGAAGAACATCTCACCGCGGCCGGCCACGAGGTCGTCGACCATGGTCCGGCCGAGTACGACGCCCTCGACGACTACCCGTCGTTCTGCATCAACGCCGCTCTCGGGGTCGTCGCCGACCAGAAGGCGGGAACAGAGGCGCTCGGTGTGGTCTTCGGAGGCTCGGGGAACGGCGAGCAGATCGCCGCGAACAAGGTGGACGGCGCACGGGCGGCGCTGGTCTGGAACCTCTCGACGGCACTTCTCGCCCGGCAGCACAACGATGCCAACCTGATCTCGATCGGGGCGAGGCAGCACACCGTCGATGAGGCCGTGGGGTTCATCGACGCCTTCATCGCCGAGCCGTTCAGCGGCGACGAGAGGCACGCCAGACGTATCGCGCAGATCGCGGAGTACGAGTCCACCGGTGTTATCGCCGGTAAAGGCGTCGACGGCTGACGGGATCCGAGTCGCGTTACGCGGCCAGACGAGTGGGAGAGCAACGATGCCTGAGGGCCATTCCGTGCACAGGATCGCGCGCCAGTTCGCGCACAATTTCGTGGGGCATCCTGTGACCGTGTCGTCGCCCCAAGGCCGCTTCGCCGAGGGAGCCGCGATGCTCGACGGCCGAACGGTCACCGATGTCACTGCTGTCGGCAAACAGATGTTCATGGAGTTCGACTCCGGCGTCTGGTTGCGTGTGCACCTGGGCATGTACGGTGCGTGGGACTTCGCGGGTGAAGTGTCGGCCGATCAGACGATCGCGTCTGCGAACGGCCGGATGGGGCAGACGAACCAACGCGGTACAGACCTGGCGCTCACTGTGCTCGACAAGGCGGGGGAGAACTCGCTCTCGAGCATCGGTGCTCCGCGCAAAGCTCGAGTTCGGATGTCGGAGCAGACGAAGGGCGACACCGATGTCGACTGGGACTCTTTTCCGCCAGACCCGGTCGGCGCGGTGAGGGTGCGGCTGCTCACCGAGCACACGGTGGCCGACCTGCGCGGCCCGACGGCGTGCGAGGTCATCGACGCGGCGCAGATGCAGCGTGTGATCGACAAGCTCGGCCCTGATCCTGTGCACGACGACAGCCGAGAGGCCGAAGACCGCTTCACGGCGGTCGTGCGACGCAAGCCGACGCCCATTGGACTTCTGCTGATGGACCAATCGGTTGTCAGCGGCATCGGAAACGTCTATCGGGCCGAACTGCTCTATCGGGCTCGACTGAACCCGCATACGCCGGGCAAACAGGTTCCCGAAGAGCGGGTCAGGGCGCTGTGGCAGGACTGGGTGAGACTGCTGACGATCGGGATCGAGACCGGCCAGATGATGACGATGGACGACCTGTCTCACGACGACTATGTCAAAGCGATGGCCCACCGCAGCGACAGGCACTGGGTCTACAAACGGGAAGGCCTCCCGTGCCGGGTCTGCGGCACGAACATCGTTCTTGAAGAGATGGGCGCCCGCAAGCTCTACTGGTGCCCCAACTGCCAGCGCTGAGCACGGCCGCGGGTCGCGAATCTCAGTGAGCGGGCAGAGCGGATCGGCGGCACCGTGGCTCATCTGAGGCTCAGGGCCGCCAGACCGGGTTCGGGCGTTCGTGTGGTTCTCGCCGGTGCGACGCTGGCGCGGCCCGACCGGCCCGATGCCTCTCGAGTGGATATCGTCATCGTCGACGGAATCGTCACGGAGTTCGTGGCGGTGTCCGCGCGGCATCCGTCGCCGTCATCGCTGTACGACGGCGCTGAGATCGTGGATCTCGATGGCCGGTACGTGCTGCCGGGCTTGCGTGACCACCGGGTGCGCTTCGACGCCTGGAGTCGGGCCCGGTACGGCGAGACACCACGAGAGACCGAGACCGCCACTGATGACGAGGTGGTGAACGCCGCCCGGCGTGCGGCTGCGCGCGGAGTGACGGGCATCGTCGACGAGTCTGCCGTCTGGAACCTCGACGTGTGGGCGCAGCGCGCGAAGAACGGCAACAACCTGCTTCGTGTCGACGTGATGATCCCGCCTCACGGCCTGGGCCGAGCCGTCTCAGAGGGGCTGTCGACGGGCGACGTGCTACCGCACACCCACGGGCTGGTGCGCGTGGGCCCGCACCGGCTGGTGTGGTCAGACCCGGTCGCGACGCTGACGGGCATGGCGGCAGCGGCAGCTGCCGGGATCGATGTCGCGGTGACCGCCCGTGCCACCGCCGACGGCTCGGCCATCGCCCGGCTGTTCGAGCGCACAGGAGCGCACGGCGGCGTCGACCTGGCGGTCGTCGCCGAAAACGATCTCGCCGCCCTGGCACGGGTGCCCGTCACCCTCATCTCGCTGCCGCCGCACCCCCGCATGGCGGCGGCCGGGCGGGCAGGCGCCCGAATCACACTCGGTTCGGGAGCACCGGCGGCGCCCCTCGACCCCTGGGTCTCGCTTGCCGCCGCCGTCTTCGGCGCTGCCACGCGTATGCCCGTGGCAGCGGCGCTGGCCGCCTCGACGGCCACAGGCTCTGCGGATGTCGCCCCCGGCGACGTCGCCGACCTCGTCATCACAGAACACGACCCTTACCGGGCATCCGCCGAGGAACTGGCATCCATGCCCGTGACGGCCACCCTGGTGAACGGTCGCTTCACCCACCGGCTGATCTAGCCGCGGACGATTCACGGGTGCTGGTCCGGCGGCCGGTCGATGCCCGCCGTCTGAGACGACGACGGGCCGGGTCGACGCGCGACCCGGCCCGTTCACCCGTGACTGGCTACTTGCTGACGTGAGCCACCAGGAACCAGCGGTCCTTCTCGAGGCCGCGCGCGATTTCGATGGCGACGTCCTGGCTGGTCTGGTCGATCTCATCGAGTTCGTCGATGGCCGTGCGCACAGCGACGAGCGCGGCGTCGATCTGCGCGACGACCTCGGCGATGGTGTCGTCCGACTGGCGGAATCCGGCCGTCAGCTGCTCTGTTGTGGTCTTCTGCGCGACGGTCTGCAGGCGCGCATCGACGGGGAGCCCGAGAGCCACGATCCGCTCGGCGGCATCGTCTGCATAGCCCTGTGCATGAGCGACCACGTCATCGAGCAATTCGTGCACTCCGACGAAGTTCGCACCGCGCACGTGCCAGTGGGCCTGCTTGCCGTTCACGACGATCGCGGTGAGGTCGATGACGACGGGGGCGAGGAACTGGGCGACGCCGGCGGCGACATCCGGGTCGATCGAAGACTGTGTGACGGTGGTCGTGTTGGTCATTGTGCTTCCCTTCATGAGGTGTGATATCCACGGTACTCGGCGTGCGAGCGCGCGCAAGCAAGACAAGGCTCTGCTAACCCGCTCACAGGCGGTGTCCAGGCGGGGGTTTTCCCCCGTATCGATTCGGATGCGGGCCGGATGTCACGCGAGACGCCTCGACGCGAGGCTGGAGCCATGCTGAAAGAACCATCGCCTCGTCTCTCGCCGGCACACACCCGCGGCCCGCGTGCGCCACGTCGACGCTTCGCCACCATCGGGGTGTCGTCGCTCATCGTCGGAGCCATCGGCCTCACGACGGTGCTGAGCGCGTGCGGTGCTTTCGAGAATGAGCCGATCTCAACCGTCGGAGAGATCGAGTTCGACACACCCCTCTCGATACCGCCGCTCGCCGAGTCGAGTGTCGACGGCAACGGCGTGCGGCACTTCGCCCTCGCGGCACAAGACGGTGAGAGCGACTTCGGCCAGGCAGAGCCGACGGCGACCTGGGGTTTCAACGGAGCCTATCTCGGGCCGACGATCGTCGCGGATGCCGGTGAGCGCGTCGCCGTCGAGGTCACCAACCGGCTCGATGAACCCACCACCGTTCACTGGCACGGCATGCACATTCCGCCGGAGATGGACGGCGGGCCCCACCAGATGATCGACCCGGGTGAGACCTGGACGCCCGAGTGGGCCATCGACCAGCGGGCCTCGACGCTGTGGTACCACCCGCATCCGCACGGCAACACAGAGGAGCACGTGCGAAAAGGGCTCGCCGGCATGTTCATCGTTCGCGACGACGCCGAGAGGTCCTATGGTCTGCCGGACCGATACGGTGTCGACGACGTTCCCGTCATCGTCCAAGACGCGCAGCTCGACCAGAACGGACAGCTTCGGCTCACGGGGGGATCCTTCGCCGGAGTGCTCGGCGATGACCTGCTCGTCAACGGCACAGTCGGCCCCTTCTTCAGCGTGACGACCGAGGTGGTGAGGCTGCGCCTTCTGAACGGATCGTCGGCCAGGAGCTACAACTTCGTTTTCGCCGATGACCGCGAGTTCGCGCTCATCGCGAGCGACGGCGGTCTGCTCGACGCGCCGTTGACGACATCCGCCGTTCAGCTCTCGCCGGGCGAGCGTGCTGAGATCCTTGTGCGGATGGATCCGGGAGAGAACGTTGTGCTTCGTTCTGCGGAGCAGGACCTCGGCGGAGCTCTGTCGGTCATGGGCCCGAGCGGAACCGGTGACACCTTCGACGTGCTCGAGCTTCGAGCTGCCGATTCGCTCGAGGCGCGGGGGAGGGCCCCGTCGGCGTTCGAGCCGATCGAACGGCTGGACGAGTCGACGGCGACCGTGGAGCGCAGCTTCACCCTCGACGGCACGCAGATCAACCAGCAGAACATGGACCTGAAACGCATCGACGAGGTGGTCGAGGTTGGTGCGACCGAGATCTGGACGGTGCGGAACGGCATGGCGGCGCCACACAACTTCCACGTGCACGATGTGCAGTTCCAGGTTCTGACCATCGGTGGCGATGCGCCGCCGCCTCAGCTGGCCGGGTGGAAGGACACCGTCTATCTCGAGCCGAACACCGACTATCGGCTCATCATGCGATTCGAGGATTACGCCGACCGGAACATCCCGTACATGTACCACTGTCACCTGCTCGCGCACGAAGACCGGGGAATGATGGGCCAGTTCGTGGTGGTCGAGCCGGGGCAGTCGGCGGGAACCCCGCCGGCGGCCCACGCGGGCCATACAGGCCGAGCGGACTCGGGCGGCGACACCGGCGCGGGCGGGTTCGGCCCGCGCGAGACGACGGGAGAGGATCATGAGCACTGACGCGGGCGGCGCGATGGGCGCCGAGATCAATACCGAGATCAACACCGAGATCAACACCGAGACGCGCACTCAGGTGCGTGACGAAATGAGCGAGATGAACGCCACCATTGGCACCACAGAGCGTGGTTCTGCCACTCTTGACAGCATGAGCGCAGATCCCGGTCAGCTGCGGCGCGGCTACGGGGCGCTGTGGCGCACGGTGCCCCGTGAGCTCGGCTTTCTTCTCCTGACGATGCCGATCGCCATCATCGGGCTCAGCCTGCTCTCACCGGTCTTCCTTTCGGGGATCGGGATGCTCGTCATCGTGCTCGGCCTGTTCTTCGTCGTCGCGGCGCTGTGGATGGCTCGCGGGTTCGGCACCCTCGAGCTGGCGCGACTCGGTGCCTCCGGGCGCCCGCCCATCGCCCGGCCGGGCTGGAAGCGCCCGCGCGCCGGCTCGGGGTTCTGGCGCACGATGCTCGTCCCGTTCTCCGACGGCCATTACTGGGCGTACCTGCTTCACGGTCTCATCGTGAATCCGATCGTGAGTGTGGTCACCTGGTCGATCACCATCGTCTGGACCACAACAGCGCTTTCCGGCGTCACGTACGGGGCCTGGGCATGGTCGTTCCCGCAGGGCGAGCGCGATTTCTCTCTTCCCGAGGTTGTGCTCGAATGGATGCTCAGACGGTCCATCGACGTCGACACGTGGACGCTTGAGATCGTCTTCTATCTGATCCTCGGGGTGATCTTCACGCTGACGCTTCCGTTCGTCACCCGCGGCCTCACCACGCTGCACCATCTGATCGCCGGCGGGATGCTCTCGCGCTGGTCGACCGAAGACCTCGCCGAGCAGGTCACACGACTCGACGCCTCGCGAGGAGCCGCGGTCTCGGCTGAGGACCAGTCGATCCGGCGCCTCGAACGTGACATCCACGACGGGCCGCAACAACGCCTCATCCGCCTGCAGATGGATCTTGCGGCCGCAGAACGCAAGCTCGACTCCGATCCAGAGGCCGCGCGGGCGCTCATCGCCGAGGCGAACAGCCAGGCGCACGCCTCACTCGATGAGCTGCGGGCGCTTTCCCGCGGCTTCGCTCCGCCGATCCTGCTCGATCGCGGCCTGCTCGAGGCCGTCAGGTCGGCGGCAGCGATGAGCGGGATGCGGGTGACAGTGGACTCCAACCTCGACGCATCCGCTCGTCTGCCGGGCGAGATCGAGCGGAATGTGTATTTCGTGGTGGCCGAACTGCTTGTCAACGCCACAAAGCACTCGGCGGCGACAAACGTGTTCGTCCGTCTGCACATCGGCGAACCGTCGACGGCAGGCGGGCAGGCTCTGCTGCTCGAGGTGAGTGACAACGGTCGAGGGGGAGCGGTGGTCGCCGATCGCCACGGCCTGTCCGGTCTGCGAGACCGGATCACCGGGCTGCGGGGTTCGTTCACCGTGGAGAGCCCGGCAGGCGGGGGAACACGTGTGCACGCATCCGTGCCTCTTCCCTGATCGACAGGGGGTGGCGCACGTTCCTGCCGGGTGACGCGTAGTCTTGTCGCGTGCATAGCGACGACCGACCGCGTGGCGCCCCTCTTCGTGTCGCTCTCGCAGACGACTCGGTTCTTTTGCGTGAGGGACTCGTGCGCCTGTTCGATGAGGCCGGATTCGAGACGGTCGGCTCGTTCGGCGACGCGGACTCGCTGATGGCGGATCTCGAGACGAGCGCTCCCGATGTTGTTGTGCTCGACGTGAGAATGCCTCCCGACTATCGCGACGAGGGGGTGCGGGCGGCCGTCGGGATCCGACGAGAGCATCCGGGGACCGGCGTTCTGCTGCTCAGTCAGTATGTCGAGGCGAGCTACGCCGCCGAGCTTCTCGAGTCGGCAGATGGCGGGGTGGGCTACCTGCTGAAGGATCGGGTCACGTCTCTCGACGAGCTGAAGGATGCCGTGACACGCGTCGCAGAGGGCGGCACGGTGCTCGACCCCCAGGTGGTTCGCGAGTTCGTGGCACGCAGGCGTGACCCGCTCGACGAGCTGACTCCGCGGGAGCGTGAGGTTCTCGGGCTGATGGCAGAAGGCCGCACGAACCAGGGCATAGCCACACAGCTCGTCATCGGCGTGGGGGCGGTGGAGAAGAACGTCACATCGATCTTCTCGAAGCTCGGTCTCGAGGATTCCGGGTCAGATCATCGACGGGTCCTGGCCGTGCTCGCCTTTCTGCAACGCTGATGCCACAGGCGATAGCCTGACGGCATGACGTATGAAGAACACCCCGGAATCGTCCCGCTGCGCGGCACGCCGGCTCCTCGCATCGCCGACGACGTGTTCATCGCAGACGGCGCGCGCGTGGTCGGCGATGTCACCATGCATCCGTCGTCGAGCGTGTGGTACAACGCCGTGCTGAGGGGTGACTACGCGAGCATCGAGCTCGGCGAGGGGAGCAACATCCAGGACGGCGTCGCGGTGCACGTGGATGCCGCGTACCCGGTGCGCATCGGAGCAGACGTGTCAGTGGGGCACAACGCCGTGGTGCACGGGTGCACAATCGGCGACCGGGTGCTCATCGGCATGGGCTCGGTTGTGCTGAGCGGTGCGGTGATCGGAGACGAGTGCCTCATCGCTGGGGGAGCGGTTGTGCTCGAAGGCACTGTTGTTCCTCCGCGTTCTCTCGTCGCGGGTGTGCCGGCGAAGGTCAGGCGCGAGCTCACCGACGACGAGGTCGCGTCGATCACCGAGAACGCGCGCCGCTACGTCGCGAATGCGCTGCACCACGGCGAGACCGCGTAGCCGGTCGCGCCACCGCTACTACATAGACCTCATTCCGAGGAGAGGAGAACGGCCCGAGAAGAGGACGATCTCGCGTTTCCGTCCATTTTGTCGAGTCGTTATCCTTCACTCGCGCCGCCAGCCCCGCGCCTATGGCGCCGCATGGCCGCACCGAGGCTCGTCACGCACGCGATGAGCAGGGCCGCGCCGAGCCCGAAGCGCCCGGCCGCCAGGGCGATCGCCGCTGCGACGAATGCGACGACCCCGACGATGCTCCAGATCTTCACGAGAAACAGCGCGCAGCCATCGCGCCGGCGTTCCCCAAATCGTCCCAGCACCCAGAAGGGTCGGTCCACCCGAAGCCATCTCGATATCGTGGGCGTGCGCTCGCGGGATCGTCATTCGAGCCAGGAGGAACGTTTGATGGGAGGGGGGTTGCGGAACGCACTGTTGTTGTCCTCTCGGCATCGATCTCAACACGCTACAGGGCGAACGAGCACTCGCCCATCCCACGTTCGAGTACTGCAGAAGTACTACAGTTCGCGCCGATAGAAGTCTGTGCCGTCCCAATCCAGGGCGGTGCGATAAATGCGCGTGTAAAAGGCCTCTTGGGCCGGATCCATGCTGATGAGTTCTGTCATGCCCGGCAGTTCTCTCGTGGTGTCGATGTAAGCCACTCGCGCTCTGCTCGGCAGTACGTCTTCGAACGCCACGTCGAACCCCATGGATCCGTATCTGGCGATGTCCTTGTCGATGTCGGTCGAAGCCACTCCCCAGTGATGAAATCCATAACCCCTGGCTTCGACGATCTCCCGGTACACGGAAGGCACATCGTTGTGCTGCTGAACCAGCTCGATCATCGTGTGACCGTTGAATGTTCGCGCCAACGTAAGCTCCACCTCGGTGGGCTGCCCCCGGTACAGTGCGGAGCTCGCGGTGAACGGCCCTCGAACCAGCCATGGGCCCACCGCGAAGATCTCCGTCCACCTGCGTGCAGCCTCATAGGCGTCTGGCACCGTGTAGGCGTACTGGATGATACCGCCGGGAGGCTGACCGAAGTCCAGGAGCATAGAGGTCTCTTTCTGTCTCTGCCGTAGCGCTGAATCGGCCTCCACGCGCCCGAGATTTCAAAAGCTGAAATTTACCTCATATAATGAGATGCCGTCACTGTACAGCGACGCACGGGCCGTTGGGAACCCCGGTGTGTCATGTGCTTCGCTTCGAAGCACTATCACCGGGAGGTCACATGAGCGCGAAGGCATCGGAGCGGAGGCAACCGTCCTTACAGACGGTCGACAGGGCGTTGTCAGTCCTGGAGTTCGTGGCTAGATCACCGGAGCCACCCACCATCAGGGGTGTCGCGGAAGGTTTGACGCTGAACATCACAACGTGCTATCACCTTTTTCACACTCTCAACTCGAGGGGATATCTGCGTCGCGACACTGCGCTGCGATTGCATCTTGGCAACAAGATCGCCGGTCTGTATTCCCAGTATCGGGATAAATACCCGGTGTTGAGCGATCTGAGCAGGATCATCGACGGCCTTGCCGCTGATACTGCGGAGACGGCGTACCTGTCCGTACTGGAGGACGGGGCACTCGTGGTGCGCGTCCTGGTGGAAGGATCACATGCGCTGAAGGTCGGAGGGTTATATCTCGGACTCAGCGGTCGCGAGCACCAAAGGGCGTCGGGCAAGGCGGTCCTGCCTCACCTGCCTGCGCCCGAACGCGAAGACATTCTTGCCAGGGCCCTTGCTGATCTCCCCGAGGATGAGCGCGCCGTAAGGCTGGCGAGATTCCGTGAAGAGATGGGTCTAGTGATCCAACGCGGATGGTCCATCGACGATCAGGAGTCCGATCTTGGAGTGGTGAGCATCGGATGTCCCGTCTTCGCGGAGGACGGCAGGGTCTACGGCGCTCTGGGCGTTGTTGGTCCGTCCGTCCGCATGGAGGCCTCGCTTCAGACCTATATCGATACCGTCAAGGCGGCGGCCGGGGAAGCTGGCGCAGCTCTATCGGGCTGGCACTGAGCCCAGCGCACGTCGTCTGCGCGACAATCGGATCGTCCGGCCGGTGCCAAGACGATCCTTCGCCTGTCTCCCACTGAGTTCAGTATTTGAAATGTATTGCATCTATTGACATTGCGGGAAACTGCGAGCTACCTTGCTGGAACCACAGGGTTGGACGTGGAGGTCGTCACCGGGACGAGCTGGTTCTCGTCAGGGCGACCACGCCCAGCGACCCTTACTCCTCAATAGGACGATTGGACTCGACGATGAGCACTATCGGAACAAGCGGTGGGACCCCCACCGAGCACAAAGACAGCATGAAAAAGGTCGTAGCCGCGAGCCTGATCGGCACGACCATCGAGTGGTATGACTTCTTTCTGTACGGGTCAGCAGCCGCACTGGTGTTCGGCATGCTGTTCTTCCCAGAGAGCGAGCCGCTGGCGGGAACGTTGCTGGCGTTCGGGACCTATGCGATCGGATTCCTGGCCCGCCCCTTGGGTGGTGTGGTTTTCGGTCACTTCGGCGACCGGGTAGGGCGCAAGAAGATGATGGTCATCAGCCTCATGATGATGGGCACGGCCACCGTGGCGATCGGGTTGCTGCCGACGTATGCGACGCTCGGTGTCGCGGCGCCGATCCTCTTGTTGGTGTGCCGACTGATCCAGGGATTCGCCGTGGGCGGTGAATGGGGTGGAGCCGTGCTGATGATCTCAGAACGTGGCGACCCGCGCCGACGCGGTTTCTGGGCATCCTGGCCGCAGGCCGGCCTGCCGGCTGGCCAGGCGTTGTCGGTGGCCGTTCTGGCCGTCCTTGCGGTGACCATGGAGGACGAGGTCTTCAACGCGTGGGGTTGGCGCGTGCCATTCCTGCTCTCCGGCGTGCTGATCATCGTGGGCTTGTGGATCCGCTTCTCGATTTCCGAGTCGCCCCTGTTCCGGGAAGCACAGGAAAAGGCAGAACAGAGCAAAGACAAGGCGCTTCCGTTGTTCATGGTGCTCAAGTACTACCGCCGCGAGGTGCTGCTGGCCATGGGCTCACGATTCTGCGAGAACGTTACCGGCTACCTGTTCACCGCTTTCGTTCTCGTCTATGGAACCCAGCAGGCAGGGCTTGAGCGAGAGCAGATCCTGCTCGGCGTCTTCATCGGTTCCCTGTTCCACATCGCGGCCGTGCCGTTCTGGGGAGCGATGTCGGATCGCGTCGGACGGCGACCCATCATCATTTTCGGTGCTGTGGGTGTATCGGTATGGGGCTTCGCCATCTTCCCCCTGATCGCGACCGACTCGACGTTCTTGGCGATTGTCGCGATCTCTGTGGCCCTGATCCTGCACGGTGCGATCATTGGCCCGCAGGCCGCGTTCGTGTCTGAGCTCTTTGGTACCAGCGTGCGTTTCACCGGTGCGTCGATAGGCATCCAGTTCGCCTCGATCTTCGCTGGTGCCTGGGCGCCGATGATCGCTGTCGCATTGCTCGCGGCCTTCGGCTCTCACGTGCCGATTGCCGTCTATGGTGCTCTGGCCGGTGCGGTCACCGTGATCAGCCTTCTGCTCGCACGGGAAAGCGCCAACACGGACTTGGCGTTCGACCGTGGCAGCGCACACGAGACAAGCGAACGGGAGATCAATCGATGAGGCATCTGGCGGGAAAGACCGCGGTGGTCACAGGGGCGGCGAGCGGCATAGGCCTTGCCCTGACCGAACTGCTTATCGATGAAGGCGTCCGGGTCGTTCTCGCTGACATCGACCAATCCGCCCTGGACGCGGAAGTGGAAGGCCTCAGGTCGAACGGGGCCTCGGTGACCGGTGTCAGGACGGATGTGTCCGACGAAGAGTCCGTCTCCGCACTGGCTCAGCAGGCTCGTGATGCGTTCGGGCCGGTACACCTGCTGTTCAACAACGCGGGGGTTGGCCCGGGAGGGGCCGTGTGGGAGACCCCCCGAAACGTTTGGCAATGGGTTCTTGATGTGAACCTGTGGGGTGTGATCAACGGGATCAAGGCCTTCGTACCCGACATGATCGCCCAGGGCGAGGGGCATGTCATCAACACGGCTTCGGTATCGGGGCTCCGAGGAAGCCCCGGCATGGGAGCGTACTGCGCCTCCAAACATGCGGTCGTGGGGCTGTCACAGTCCATGCACCTGGATCTGGAGCTGGAGAACACGGAGGTGAAGGTATCGGTTCTGTGCCCGGGCTTCACACGCACCAATATGAACGCCTCGGGACGCAACTGGTCAGCAGACCGCTACGGCCCTGCGCCCGACGAGGGACTTGACCCCGGTCATCCCATGACAAGAGATGCCTTCCTGGCGCGAATGGACGACGGGGCCATGGACCCGGCGGCAGTCGCTGAGCTGACACTCGAGGCTATCAAGCAGGACAAGTTCTGGGTGCTGCCCGATCCCTCGTTCGAATCTAGCATTCCGGAGGCACTGAGACGATGACGAGTACAACAGGGAACAATCGTTTCGAGGGCAAGACGGCCGTGATCACGGGCGCTGCCAGCGGCATCGGGTTCGAACTCGCACGTCTGGCGGCGTCGCGGGGGATGCGCGTCGTCCTGACCGACGTGGAAGAGGCACCATTGGAGCAGGCGACACACACGATCCGATCCAGCGGATCACGTGCCACGGGAATCGTCTGCGATGTCTCTGACCGGGCCTCTGTCGTCTCAATGGCGGAGCACGTGTCTCGTGAGGTAGGCGTACCCTGGCTTATCGCCAACAACGCCGGCGTCGGCTTCGGCGGGCGGTCGTGGGAAATGCTTCCGGAAGCCTGGGAATGGTCGATCGGCGTCAACCTCATGGGGGTCGTGCACGGCATCCAGGCCTTTCTACCCGGACTCGTGGAGCGCAACGAGGGCATCGTCCTCAATACCGCGTCGATGGCCGGACTGGTCACCGCGCCGGGCAGCGTGCACTACGCGGCAGCCAAACATGCGGTGGTCGGGCTCAGCGAGGCCCTCTACCGAGAGTTGAAGTTCGAGAACTCCGGAGTGGGTGTCACGGTGCTCTGTCCCGGGCTGACGGACACGCGCATCGGAACGGCCGCCCGTAACAGTCCCGGTGCGCTGAAAGGTCAATTGCCGCGCAGCATCGCGGGGAACATGCCGGATGATGATGCGAACCGCATGGACCCGAACGATGTTGCGGCATGCGCCTTCGCGGCCATGGAGCGGAGACAGTTCTGGGCGTTGCCCCATGTGAACGACTACAAGGAATCTCTCCGAAACCGCGTCAGTCAGATCGTGGAATGCAGAAATCCAGACGACAGCAGCGCGGATCCCGTGCTCCAATCAGCGGCTCGTCGCGCCTGAAAAACTCGAACGAAGGAACCACATGAATCGGATACCGGCTGGGCAGGCGATCGTCAACGCTCTCGTTGCCGAGGGAACAGAATATGTGTTCGGGATGCCCGGAGGGCACGTCCTGGGAATCTACGATGCCATCCACACCACGGAGGGCATTAGAAGCATCCTCGTGCGCCATGAGCACACCGCTGCATCCATGGCAGCCGCCCACGCCCAGTTGACCGGGCAGCCGGGGATCGTCCTCGTGACCGCAGGGCCGGGTGTGACCAACACCCTCACCGCCGTGGCCGAGGCCTTCGTAGGAGCCCTGCCGATGATCGTCTTGGCCGGCCGCGGGTCGACAGCCACCGCTTATCGGGGCGCCAGCCAAGAGATCCCTACCGACCGGGTGTTCGCCCCCATCACCAAGTGGTCAACTCGAGTCGACCGCGCCGAGCTGCTGGCAGATGTGATGCGACAGGCTTTCTCCATCGCCCGCAGCGGCAAGCCCGGGCCGGTGCTGATCGACATCCCGCGCGATCTGCTCACCGAATCCGTCTCGGACAAACAGTACATTCCCGTCGGCAAGCCGGCGCGGATCCGACCCGACCGGGACGCGATCCGTCGCGCAGCCACCGCTCTGGAAGCGGCAGAGAGACCGATCATCGTCAGCGGCGGGGGAGCCATCGGCTCGGAAGCGTCGGAGGCTGTCCGCTCACTGGCCGAGAAGATCGCTGCCCCCGTGATCACCAGCCTCGCCGGACGTGGAATCGTGCCCGAAGACCACCTTCTGGCAGTAGGCGGACTGGGTGCTCACCGCAACCCTGTGTCTAAACGGCTGCTGCAGGAAGCCGATGTCGTCTTGGGCCTGGGAACCCGATTCGAAGAAATGGAGACCAACTGGCAACCCGGCGCCCTGCCCGCCGCAACCGCTACGTACATTCAGGTCGATATCGACCCAACGGAACTGGGCAAGAGTACTCCGGCGGCCATCCCCATAGTCGGCGATATCCGCGCGACCGTCGAAGACCTCCTCGCCGTCCTCAACACGCCTGAGAAGACGATCCTGCAACGGCAGAAGGACATCCATCCCCGGATGCAGGCCGAGCTGGCCTCGCTGGAACGCGAGATCTCCGCGATGGCGGACGACGATTCCCTGCCGATCAACCCGGTTCGGGTCATCCGAGCAGCACGTGAGGTGTTCCCGCGTGACACGATCCTGGGTGTGGACGTCGGTGCTCTGGCCCAACACATCGGCGGAGCCTTCCCCTACTTTCCGGTTTTCGAAGCGCGTTCTACGATCGTTCCGTCGAGCTTCTACGGGATGGGATTCGTCAGCGCGGCGTTGCCTGCCGCACGTCTGGCGCACCCGTCCCGCCCGGCACTCTGCTTCGTGGGGGACGGATCATTCCAGATGTCCATGAGCGCCCTGCCGGTGGCTGCAGACTACGGGTTGCCCGTCACATGGTGTGTCCTCAACGACGGCGCCCTCGGATCGATATGGGACATTCAGCACCACAGCTTCGAGAACAGGATCGTGGACACTGAGTTCGGCTTCCAGCCCGATTTTGCCGCTTTGGCCGCCTCCTGCGGCTGCTACGGCGAACAAGTTATGGACCCCCAGGGGGTGACGGCGGCCCTGGAACGCGCCCTGGAAGCCAACAACAACGGTACGCCCGCGGTACTTGACTTCTCCGTCGCCCGGCTCCGCCTGCCCCAAACCAAGGAACACTACTTCACGACATTCCCTCAAGAACACGCACCTCAAGAAAACACTCAATAGAAGGGCAGGTGCCGTCCGGTGGTCATGCAGATCTGTCCCTGAGCGCCAGCTCCAGGCCATCGACTCGATCGTCCAGGAGACGGCCAACGCGGGGGCCGGGTCGTCGCCGGAGGCTCCGGCGACGGCCTCTTCACATCAACGAGATGACGGTCGCGGACGAGGCCAACGCGCTGTTCGGCGGACGGGTGCATCCGGCACCGGGTCCCGTTTCGGCGGCGCCACTGCCAACCTCGAGGCGTTCACCGAGACGCAGTGGATCACCATCAGCCCGGATGTCCCGTACTACCCGTTTTGACCAGACTTCGGTCGGACTGATCTGTTTTAACAGAAGAGGGGATGACGGGAATCGAACCCGCACCATCAGTTTGGAAGACTGAGGCTCTACCATTGAGCTACATCCCCGTTTCGCCATCACCTGGCGAACGGCACCAGATTATCGTAGTACAGCTTGGAGCCGATCGTGACAGCCCGCGTGCGAAGAACACGGCAAACGTCCATGTAGACTGTCCGAGGTCAATTCGCTGGTCATGCTGTGCGAAATTGTCCACCGGCTTGGGTGCCGGGGCGTAGCTCAGCTTGGCTAGAGCGCCCGCTTTGGGAGCGGGAGGTCGCAGGTTCGAATCCTGTCGCCCCGACCAGTCGAATCCTCAGATCGAGGAAGAACTTCCATCAACCTCAGGAGAACATCTCATCGTGAAGTCCACGGTCGAAACGCTCAGCCCGACTCGAGTCAAGCTCGCCATCTCGGTGACGCCAGAAGACCTGAAGCCGAGCATCGCGCACGCTTACGAGCACATCGCCGAGCAGGTGAACGTTCCCGGGTTCCGCAAGGGCAAGGTGCCGCCGCCCATCATCGACCAGCGCGTCGGCCGTGGTGCTGTCATCGAGCACGCGGTGAACGAGGGCCTCGACGGGTTCTACCGTGCAGCTGTCGAGGAACACGGCATCCGCACACTCGGCCGGCCTGAGGCGGACATCGCCGAGTGGCCGAACGAGAAGGACTTCTCTGGCGACCTGCTCGTGAACATCGAGGTCGACGTTCGCCCAGAGGTCACGCTTCCGAACTACGACGACATCACGATCGAGGTCGAGGCCGCAGAGGTCACGGACGCCGACGTGACAGAAGAGCTCGACCGCCTTCGCACCCGCTTCGGCACGCTCGTCACCGTCGATCGGCCGGCGAAGACGGGCGACTTCGTGCAGATCGACCTCATCGCGACGATCGACGGCGAAGAGGTCGACAACGCCACGGGCATCTCATATGAAGTCGGCTCGGGCGACCTCATCGAGGGCATCGACGAGGCACTCGAATCGCTGACGGCCGGCGAGACGACAACGTTCACGGCGCCGCTCCTCGGCGGAGAGCACGAGGGCGAGACCGCCGAGATCACCGTCACCGTGGGTGCGGTCAAGGAGCGCGAGCTGCCGACCGCCGATGACGACTTCGCTCAGATCGCCAGTGAGTTCGACACCATCGACGAGCTGACCGAGAGCCTCAAGGATCAGGTCAGCCGCCAGAAGGTCTTCGCACAGGGCAACGAGGCGCGCACCAAGCTTGTCGACAAGCTCGTTGAACTCGTCGACATCCCGGTGCCGGCCAAGCTCGTCGAAGACGAGGTCGAGCGCCACCTCGAGGGCGAGAGCAGGCTCGACGATGCTGAGCATCGCGCCGAGGTCACGGAGTCGAGCGAGAAGACGTTCCGCCAGCAGCTGCTGCTAGACGCCGTTGCCGAGGCCGAAGAGGTCAAGGTCAGCCAGGACGAACTGACCCAGTACCTCATTCAGGGTGCGTCGCAGTACGGCATGGAGCCGGGCGAGTTCATCAAGGTTCTCGACCAGAACGGACAGATCCCGTCGATGGTCGGCGAGGTCGCCCGCAACAAGGCACTCGCCATCGTGCTCGGCAAGACCAAGGTCGTCGACACGGCCGGAGCACCTGTCGACCTGACCGATTTCATCCCGTCGGCCGACGAAGAGGCTGAAGAAGCCGAAGAGTCCGGTGCAGAGGCGACGGACGAGAACGCGGCAGACGACAAATAGCAGGTTTCCACCGCACATGACGACGAGCGGATGCCGGGGAGAACTCCCCGGCATCCGCTCGTTTTCGTCTCGCCATACGCTGACCGCGCTGCGCAGGCCGAGTGAATCTGCCCACGGCGAACAGCGACTCGTGACGACTCAGGCTCCACTAGATTCGATATCAAGCGATTACGCAGAACGGAGCTCGACATGGCCGAACCGACACTGGGACCCAGTGTTTTTGACCGACTTCTGAAAGACCGCATCATCTGGCTCGGCTCAGAAGTGCGCGACGAGAACGCAAATGAGATCGCAGCCAAGCTGTTGCTGCTCGCTGCAGAAGATTCCAAACGTGACATCTTTCTGTACGTGAACTCGCCCGGCGGTTCGATCACAGCCGGCATGGCGATCTATGACACCATGCAGTTCGTGCCGAACGACATCGTCACCGTGGGCATCGGCATGGCTGCATCGATGGGTCAGCTGCTGCTCACAGCAGGCACCAAGGGCAAGCGCTACATCACCCCCAACGCGCGCGTTCTGCTGCACCAGCCGCACGGCGGATTCGGTGGCACGGCGAGCGACATCCAGACCCAGGCGCAGTTGATTCTCGACATGAAGAAGCGCCTGGCCGAGATCACCGCCGCTCAGACGGGCAAGACCGTCGAGCAGGTCAACCGAGACGGCGACCGCGACCGCTGGTTCAACGCACAAGAGGCGCTGGAGTACGGTTTCGTCGACCACATCCGCGAATCGGCGTCAGACGTCGCCGGCGGCGGCGGAACAGAACAGTAACCGGCAGCCAGAGAACAGGACGAAAGACCATGGAGACCCCCACCTTCGCCGCCGCCGGCCGTGCCATTCAGGCGCCCGGCGCCAGATACATCCTGCCGAGCTTTGAAGAGCGGACTGCGTACGGCTACAAGCGGCAGGACCCGTACGCAAAGCTCTTCGAAGACCGCATCATCTTTCTCGGTGTGCAGGTCGACGACGCGTCGGCAGACGACATCATGGCCCAGCTGCTCGTGCTCGAGAGCATGGACCCCGACCGCGAGATCGTGATGTACATCAACTCGCCAGGTGGCTCGTTCACCGCGATGACAGCGATCTATGACACGATGCAGTACGTCCGGCCCGACATCCAGACGGTGGTGCTCGGTCAGGCCGCATCGGCCGCAGCGGTGCTCACCGCCGCGGGAACGCCCGGCCGCCGCCTCGCGCTGCCGAACGCCCGCATCCTGATCCATCAGCCCGCCGTCGGCGAGGCCGGCCACGGACAGGCGTCTGACATCGAGATCCAGGCGGCAGAGATCATGCGGATGCGCACGTGGCTCGAAGCGACGCTGTCGCGTCACTCGAACCGCAGCCCGGAGCAGGTGAACAAAGACATCGACCGCGACAAGATCCTCTCTGCCGACGAGGCGAAGGAATACGGTCTCATCGATCAGGTGCTGACCAGTCGCAAGAACGCTCTCGCGCTCACGAGCTGATTCGTGCAACCATGGGGCGCTCAGGGATCGCATCGGTTGTGTGTAACAACTCGGTGACACCCTGAGCGCCTCTTGCGTGGTCTGGTCGGTGGTTCGGGTTAGGCTCGCAGTAGGCATTCGCCCAAAGACACGTGAGGAGACGGACTGATGGCTCGGATCGGGGAAAGCGCCGACCTGCTCAAGTGTTCGTTCTGCGGCAAAAGCCAGAAGCAGGTACAGCAGCTTATTGCAGGACCAGGTGTGTACATCTGCGACGAATGCGTCGAGTTGTGCAACGAGATCATCGAGGAACGTCTCGCTGAGGCCGGCGAAGAGGCATCGGCTGATTTCGAGCTTCCGAAGCCCAAAGAGATCTTCGGGTTTCTCGAGGAGTACGTCATCGGCCAGGAGAAGGCGAAGCGGGCGCTCGCGGTGGCCGTGTACAACCACTACAAGCGCGTGCGTGCGCGCAACACCCTGGCGAGTGCAGACACGATCGCAGACGACGTCGAGATCGCCAAGAGCAATATCCTGCTGATCGGTCCGACCGGCTGCGGAAAGACCTATCTCGCGCAGACCCTCGCGAAGCGCCTCAACGTGCCGTTCGCCGTCGCCGATGCGACAGCGCTCACCGAGGCGGGCTACGTCGGCGAAGACGTCGAGAACATCCTGCTCAAGCTCATTCAGGCGGCCGACTACGACGTCAAGCGGGCTGAGACCGGCATCATCTACATCGACGAGGTCGACAAGATCGCGCGCAAGGCCGAGAACCCGTCGATCACCCGCGACGTCTCCGGAGAAGGCGTGCAGCAGGCGCTGCTCAAGATCCTCGAGGGAACCGTCGCCTCGGTGCCACCCCAGGGCGGCCGCAAGCACCCGCACCAGGAGTTCATCCAGATCGACACCACAAACGTGTTGTTCATCGTCGCCGGTGCGTTTGCGGGTCTCGAAGAGATCATCTCGTCTCGAGCGGGCAAAAAGGGAATCGGTTTCGGCGCCCCTCTTCATTCGAAGGGCGACGACTTGGAGCTCTTCAGCGAAGTCCTTCCAGAAGACCTGCACAAATTCGGTCTCATCCCCGAGTTCATCGGGCGTCTCCCCGTCGTCACCACCGTCACGCCTCTCGACCAGTCCGCGCTTATGGAGATCTTGACGGTGCCGAAGAACGCCCTGGTGCGTCAGTATCAGCGTATGTTCGAGATCGACGGGGTTGAACTCGAGTTCGACGCAGACGCCCTCGAGGCGATCGCCGACCTGGCTGTCTTGCGCAAAACCGGCGCACGCGGGCTTCGGGCGATCCTCGAAGAGGTGCTCGGGCCCATCATGTTCGAGGTCCCGTCGACAGAAGAGGTCGCGCGGGTCGTCGTCACAAAGGAAACCGTGCTCGACAACGCGGCGCCGACGATCGTGCCGCATCCCGCACATCGCCAAGAGAAGTCCGCGTAGCATCAGCGCAAACCGGGCCGGGGCATGAACCAGATCAGCACCTGGCGGCGCATAGCCGTCATCGTCATCGTCGTCTCGCTCGCTCTCACCGCGCTCGTGGGCATCGTCGCCCTGTTCTCGGGGGAGTTCGGCGAGATCCAGGGCAAGATCCTGCTGACAACACTGATCGTCGCCGGGTTCAGTGTGCTGGCGCTCTGCAACCTGACGATCGTCGAGCGACGGGTCCGGATCGTCGGGTTCGTGGGTGCGGCCCTGACCGTGGTCACGTTCGTGCTCGGGCTGACACTCATCTGGGCCGGCTGGGAGAATGACCTGTCGGGGGTTTTTCGCGCGTTTGCGGCATTCGGCGTCGTCGCGGTGGCGTTCGCCCAGGCAAGCTTGCTTCTGGTCGTCACCGAGCGGGGCACGCCCGCGCTGTCCGTCAGCGTGTACGTGACGCTCGCCCTCGTCGCTCTTGTGGCGCTGATGATCGTTCTGCCGATCGTGACGGACGGCCGGGTGCCCGGTGAGGGAGGAGACACCTATTGGCGGTTCTTCGGCGCACTGGCCATTCTCGACGCGGTCGGCACGGTCACCGTGCCCGTTGTCGCCCTTGTCTCCCGAGCCGGCCGCCGTGGGGTGCAGGCCGCCTCAGAGCAGCCGACGTCGATACAGCTGCCCGGGAATGTCGCGGAACGACTTCGCTCCTATGCCGCGGCGGTCGCCGCGGACCCCGCAGACGTGGCGGCATTCGCTATTTCAGAACACCTCGAACGAAACGAGCCCGCCATACCGCCACGGCGGCCCTGAGCGCCTTCGTGTTCGCGGCGTTATGCGGTGAGCCCGCGACGTTTCACAAGCGGTTCGATGACGGCGTCGCGTCCGCGAAAGTCACGGTAGGCCTCGAGCGGATCTCTGCTGCCGCCGAGACCGAGGAGCCGTGAGCGAAAACGGTCTCCGTTCGCGCGCGTGAGGCCACCGTTCTCGTGGAACCACTCCACAGTGTCCGCGTCGAGCACTTCGCTCCAGATATAGGAGTAATACCCCGCGTCGTATCCGCCCGAGAAGGTGTGCGCGAAATAGGTGCTCGCATACCGCGGCGGAATGGCCTCGTCGTCCAGCCCTGCTGACGCGATCGCCTGCGCCTCGAACGTTTCGACGTCGTTGATGTCGTCGTCTGAGGAGATCGTGTGCCAGGCCTGGTCGAGCAGTGCCGCAGCGAGGTACTCGCTCGTCGCGAAGCCTTCGTTGAACGATGAGGATGCCTGGAGTCGTTCGACGAGGTCTGGCGGCATGGGCTCACCGGTCCTGTGGTGAATCGCGTAGTTCTCGAGCACCTCGGGCCACAGCATCCACATCTCGTTGACCTGGCTGGGGAACTCGACGAAGTCGCGGAAGACGTTGGTTCCGGCGAACTTCGGGTAGGTGACCTGCGCGAAGAGCCCGTGCAGCGCGTGCCCGAACTCGTGGAAGAGCGTGTTCACCTCGTCATAGCTGAGCAGTGTGGGCTCGCCCGCCGCCGGTTTCGGCACGTTGAGATTGTTCACCACGACCGTGGGGTGATCGAGGAGTGAGTTCTGCGAGATCAGCGGGTTCATCCAGGCCCCGCCGCGCTTCGAATCTCGTGTGTAGAGGTCGAGGAGGTAGAGCCCGAGAGGTGAGCCGTCCTCATTGCGCACCTCGAAGATCCGCACGTCCGGGTGGTAGGAGACGAGATCGGGCCTCTCGTCGAACGTGATGCCGTAGAGTGTGCCCGCGGCGAAGAACACACCGCCCTGCAGCACACGTTCGGCCTCAAAATACTCTCGCATCGATGCGGCGTCGACGTGGTACTTCTCTGCTCGCACCTTTTCGGTGTAGAACGCCCAGTCCCACGCTTCGACGGGGCCTGTTTCACCTGCCGTCTCTGCCTGCCTTCGAAGATCTGCCTTCTCTGCGCGGGCGTTGCGCGCGGCTGGCGACGCGAGGCGTGTCAGCATGTCGGCGACGTTCTCGGGTGTCTTCGCCGTTTGGCCTGCGGTCACGTAGGCGGCATGCGACGCGAAGCCCAGCAGACGTGCCCTCTCGGCTCTGAGCCGGACGATGCGGAGCACAAGGTCGCGGTTGTCGAATTGGCCGCCGTGGTTTCCCCGTGAACGCGACGCGTGCATAATGCGTCTCCGCACGTCACGATTCGTGATGCTGGGGAGCCACGGGTGTCCTGTCGGCAGCACGAGGGAGATGAGGTATGCGCCGTCAAGCCCGCGCTCCGCGGCGGCTTGGGCGGCAGCCGAGATCTCACCGGGGCCCAGCCCGTCGAGATCGGCGATGTCGTCGATGACGACGGCGAGTTCGTTGGTGTCTGCCAGAAGATTTTTCTCGAAGCGCGTGGTGAGCGTCGAAAGCTCGGCGTTGATGTCTTTCAACAGCTGTTTGCCCGCGTCGTCGAGTCCGGCGCCGGCACGGGCGAACTCCGTGACGTAGCGCTCGAGCAGGTACCGTGATTCGGTGTCGAGCGAGAGTTCGTCTCGTGCGTCCCACAGCGTTCTGATCCGCGCGTAGAGCACGCTGTCGAGCATGATCGCGTCTCGGTGCGCTGCCAGCTGCGGCGCGATCTTCTCTTCGAGGTCGTTTGTCGTCTCGTTCGAGTCGGCCGAGCTCTTGTTGAAGAAGACAGCTTCGACCCTGCCCAGCATCTGTCCGGAGCGCTCGAGCGGAATCAGTGTGTTCTCGAACGATGGCGGCTCCGTCGTCGAGGTGATATCGGCGACCTCTGCGAGTTGCTCCGCGATCGCTCGGGCGAAGGCAGGCTCGTAATGCTCATCCCTGATCTCGGCAAAAGGAGGCAGCTGATAGGGGAGCTCGCTCGGCTGATCGAAGGGTGTGCGCATATCTGCCATTCGTCCACACTACGGGCAGGCGAGTGCGTCGTCACAGAGCGAGAGCACGTCATTCCCGCGCATATGCTGGATCTCATGGCAATCACCGAACGCTACACACACGGGCACCATGAGAGCGTCATGAGAACCCACAGCTGGCGCACCGTCGACAACTCCGCCGCCTATCTGGCGCCACGTCTTGTGCCCGGTCTCTCGGTTCTCGATGTCGGTTCGGGGCCGGGAACCATCACCATAGACATCGCGCGCCGCGTCGGCACCGCACGTGTGGTCGGGATGGACGCGTCTGACGATGTGACGGCGCAGGCCGCTGCTTTGGCTCGTGCCTCTGACGTCGAGAACGTGGAGTTCGTGACCGGTGATGCCTACCACCTCGATTTCGACGATGACACGTTCGATGTCGTTCACGCACACCAGGTGCTGCAGCATCTGGCCGATCCGGTAGCCGTCTTGCGTGAGATGAAGCGTGTGGTGAAGCCGGGGGGTGTGGTGGCGGCCCGTGACGTCATCTACGCGGCGGCATCCTGGTACCCGCTTCTGCCCGGACTCGAGAAGTGGATGCAGGTGTATCAGGGCGTTGCGCGGTCGAACGGCGGCGAGCCGGACGCCGGGCGATCGCTCAAGGCCTGGGCGATGGAGGCCGGTTTCACACACGTGGAGAGCACGGCGTCGATCTGGTGCTTCTCCACGGATGCCGACCGCGACTGGTGGGGGAGCGCGTGGGCCGATCGTGCCCTGCACTCGAGTTTCGCACCCCAGTCCATCGAGGCCGGTGTCGCCACCGCCGACGATCTGCAGGGCATCTCGCGTGCGTGGAGCGAGTGGGTCGCGCGAAAAGACGGCTGGTACGCGATGCCGCACGGCGAGATCCTCGCCTCACCCTGACCCCGACCGACCGACCGACCCAGAATAGATCCCCCAGAACAGATCCCCTAGAACGGATCCCCTAGAACGGATCCTCGTCGCTCTCGGAACCTGCACCGGATCTCACCGTCGCCGAGTGCGACTCCGGGTGATAGGTGATGTGCGTGCCGTCGTCGAGATCGACGACGGGCAGGCCCTCGAGCCAGGTGAGCGTCCACCGCCACCCCGCGGTGTCCACGTCGTCTGCCTTCAGCTCGTCTTCGACGGTGCGAACGGCGTCCACGACGACGTCGGGCAGAGAGCCCGGGGTGTCGTCTCCGACGCTCCAGCGGGTTCCGAGCTGCATGGCTAGTCTGCCACTGTCATGTCGTAGGTGATCCACTCGGTGCGTGTCGCCATCGAGTCATAGACGAGCTGGGCGACCTCGTTGTCCGGTGCGGTGACCCAGCGGACGATCTGCGCCTTCTCCGCCTGTGCCACGCTCTTCACGTGCTCGATGAGCGCTGTCGCCACGCCGCCGCCGCGTGCTTCTTCTGCGACGAAGAGGTCATCGATATAGAGACCGGTGCCCGCGGCGAGCGGTCGGGCGAAGGTGCGATAGTGCGCGAAGCCGACGAGTTTGCCGTCTTCTTCTGCCAGCGCCGCCCTGACCGTGTGCTCGCCGGTTTCGATCCAGTTCCACACCACGAGGGCTTTCTGGTCGGTGACCGGTGAGTTGTAGAAGTCGCCGTATGCGACGAACAGGTCGAGCCAGATGAAGAAGTCGCTGCTGTTCGCAGTTCTGATCGTGACCGCCATTATGCTCCTTCGCGTTCCGCCGGTGCCAGAATGATATTCCTCACAGCCAGTTCCTGTGCGCTTTCGAACACAAGCGTGTCGATCCTGCCGACTGCTTTGATGTCGTCCTCTGCCAACGTCAGCACAGCCACCTGCGCCTCGGGGCCTGCGATCGTGGCCTGCGAAACAGGGGCCTTCTGCGACGCCTTCGCATCGGTCTTGGCCCGGCGGATGCTGGTCAGGGCTTCACTGGCCAGGCTGAGCAGTGCAGGGTCCCCGTCCGCGGTGAAAGCGAGTTCGTCGTCGTCAGGCCACCGCGTGAGATGAACAGAGCCGTCATTCCACCACGACCAGGCCTCTTCGGTCGCGAACGGAACGAAGGGGGCGAAGAGACGCAGAAGCACGCCGAGCGCTGTGCGCAGAGCCTCGACAGCCGATGCCTGACCGGGGTTGTCAGGGTCGTACGCCCGCTCTTTGACCAGCTCGAGGTAGTCGTCGCAGAACGCCCAGAAGAAACTCTCCGTGAGCTCGAGAGCCCGAGCATGGTCATATGACTCGAGCGCGGCCGATGCGTCTGCGACGACGGCACGGAGTGTCGCGAGCATGCTGAGGTCGATGGCTTCGGTCACCATCGACGGCTGGGCGACGTCGAAGGTGAGGATGAACTTCGACGCGTTGAGAATCTTGATGGCCAGGCGCCGCCCGATCTTGATCTGCGTCGGGTTCTGGGGGTCGAAACCGGCGTCTGTGCCGAGGCGAGCGGATGCCGCCCAGTACCGCACGGCATCCGACCCGTGCTTTTCGAGGATGTCGGCCGGGGTGACGACGTTGCCCTTGGACTTCGACATCTTCTTGCGATCCGGGTCGAGGATCCAGCCGGACAGGCCGGCATGCGCCCACGGCTTGTCGCCGTGTTCGAGCACGGACCTCAGCATGGTCGAGAACAGCCAGGTGCGGATGATGTCCTGGCCCTGCGGCCTCAGCGAGAACGGGAACACGACGTCCCAGAGCTCGTCGTCTCGCTCCCAGCCGCCCGCGAGCTGCGGGGTGAGCGACGAGGTCGCCCAGGTGTCCATAACGTCGAGCTCACCGATGAAGCCGCCGGCCGCTCCGCGCTGCTCAGCAGTGAATCCGGGCGCCACGTCGCTCGACGGGTCGACGGGAAGGTTCTCGGGGGCGGCGACGATCGGTGTGTCATAGACGGGGTTGCCGTCTGCGTCGAGGGGGTACCAGACCGGGATCGGCACACCGAAGAAACGCTGGCGTGAGATCAGCCAGTCGCCGCTCAGCCCTCCCACCCAGTTCTCGTATCGCACGCGCATGAAATCCGGGTGCCATTCGAGTTCGCGTCCGAGCTCCAGCAGACGCTGACGCAGCGCCTCGTCGCGCGCGCCGTTGCTGACGTACCACTGGCGCGTCGAGACGATCTCGAGCGGCTTGTCGCCCTTCTCGAAGTACTTCACGGCGTGGGTGATCTTCCTGGGCTCACCGATCAGATCTCCGGATGCGGCCAGAAGGTCGATCATCGCCTGTTTCGCGCTGAACACCGTTTTGCCGGCGAGCTGTTCATACGCGGCCTTTCCGGCCTCGCCGGTGATCACGTCTGGCGCCTCGCCGATGATGCGGCCGTCCCTGCCCATGATGGTGCGGTTGGGCAGGTTCAGCTCGCGCCACCAGACGACGTCTGTGACGTCACCGAAGGTGCAGATCATCGCGATCCCCGCGCCCTTGTCCGGCTGTGCGAGGTGGTGCGCAAGAACGGGCACCTCGACGCCGAACACCGGTGTCGTCACGGTGGTTCCGAAGAGGGGCTTGAAACGCTCATCGTCCGGGTGCGCGACGAGGGCGACGCACGCGGGGAGCAGCTCGGGCCGTGTGGTCTCGATCTCGACCGTTCCGCCGTCTGGCGTGTGGAAGGCGATGCGGTGGAACGCCGCCGGCTGCTCTTTGTCTTCGAGCTCCGCCTGAGCGACCGCGGTCCGGAAGGTGACATCCCACAGTGTGGGAGCCATCGCCTGATAGGCCTCGCCGCGCTCGATGTTCCGAACGAAAGCCAGTTGGCTGGTGCGGATGGCATCGTCGCCGATCGTGCGATAGGTCTGCGTCCAGTCGACGGAGAGCCCGAGCATCCGCCACAGCGACTCGAACTGTTTCTCGTCTTCGACGGTCAGTCGCTCGCAGAGCTCGATGAAGTTGCGGCGTGAGACGGGGACCTGATCGGCAGCCTTGCTGCTCTTGCCGTCGCCGCCCTCGAACGGAGGAGTGAAGTCGGCGTCATACGGCAGTGTCGGGTCACAGCGCACGCCGTAGTAGTTCTGCACGCGGCGCTCGGTCGGAAGACCGTTGTCGTCCCACCCCATCGGATAGAACACCTGCTTGCCGCGCATTCTCTGATATCGAGCAATCACGTCGGTGTGCGTATAACTGAAGACGTGGCCTATGTGAAGCGAACCGGATGCCGTCGGCGGGGGAGTGTCGATCGAATACACGCACTCACGACCCCCCTCGAGAGCCGCGTCCCGGTTGAACCGGAAGACCCCGTCGGATTCCCAGGACCGGCCCCACTTGGACTCGAGCCCCTCGAGTGCGGGCTTCGCGGGCACGTTTGCGGTCATCTGCGGCTCCGATTTCGCTATAGGCGGCACCGTGTGAACGTGCCTGAGTGTTGTGATGTCTCCATGCTACCGTCCACGTATCGGATGAAACGATGAGCGGGATGAGCGCCACAGAGACACCCAGGGCCGTGCAGCCGGGTCATGGGGGCGAGAGGGCTGCCGCGCGAACCGACATCCAGGGCCTCCGCGCCATCGCCGTTGTGCTCGTTCTCGTCTTTCACCTCTGGCCCGCCGTCCTGCCCGGCGGCTACATCGGGGTCGACGTGTTCTTCGTCGTCTCGGGTTTTCTCATCACCGCCCACCTCGTGAGAGAGACCGACAGATCAGGAACGGTTTCGCTGCCCCGTTTCTGGGCTCGTCGGGCTCGTCGTCTCCTGCCCGCGGCTCTCACCGTTCTCGCCGTCACCGTCGTCGCCACCCTGACATTCGTTCCGGCCGGTCTCGTCGCGCCGTTCATGCGGCAGATCACGGCCTCATCGCTGTACGTCGAGAACTGGGCGCTGTCGTTCGAATCGGTTGACTACATGGCGGCCGAGAACGTGGCCTCGCCCGTGCAGCACTACTGGTCACTGTCGGTCGAGGAGCAGTTCTATCTCGTCTGGCCGCTGCTCGTGGTCGCAGCGATCGCCGTCGCCGCCAGGTTGACCGCCCGCGGTGTGCGAGTCTCATCACACCGGGCGATCGCCGTAGCACTCGGTGCCGTCGCGGTCGGATCGTTCGTCTGGTCGATCGCGTACACCTCACGGGAGCCGGCACCGGCCTACTTCGTCACAACGACGCGCGCGTGGGAGTTCGCTGCGGGCGGCCTGCTGGCACTGGCCGTCGCCTCGTCGCGATGGCGCCGCATGTCAGAGACGATGGGGCAGAAACCGCGAGCGGGTGTCGCATGGGCGGGGATCGGGATCCTCGCCTGGGGGTGCTTCTCGCTGTCGGGGAGCACGCCTTTTCCGGGCTGGGCCGCCCTGATCCCTGTCGTCGGCACCGTGCTCGTCATAGCCGCAGACGACGGGCGCTCTCGCGTCGGGCCGGATATGTTCCTGAGCCTGCGTCCGATGCAGTGGCTCGGAGACGTCTCGTACGCCGTGTATCTCTGGCACTGGCCGCTGATCGTGCTCCTGCCGTATCTGCTCGCACGCGGTCTGACGTTCGCGGATCGCATCGCGGTCGTTCTGCTCAGCCTGGGCCTCGCCTGGGCGACGACGCGTTTCGTGGAGCAGCCGATACGTTTCGGCAGGGCGTCCAGGTGGCGGCCCCACATTGTTTTCGCGGCGACGGCGGCGTCGATGGCCGTTGTGGTGCTGGTCTCGTCCTCTGGAACCGCCATGGGCGAGGAACGCATCGCCGCCGAACACAAACGAATCGAGCAGCTCGTCTCAGAGCAGCCGGACTGCCTCGGGGCGGCCTCACTCGAACCGCTGTCCGGCTGCGACGCCTACGAGACCGCTCTCGAGAGGGTTGTGCCTGATCCTGCCCTTGCCGACGATCCTCCGGATCGATGCATCACCGGAATCCGCAGCGCCGACGTGAGGGTGTGCGACTACGGCGCAGAGCCCGAGAAGGCTTCACGAACGATCGCCCTCATCGGTGATTCGCATGCGGAACAATGGCTGCCGGCCCTCGTCGAGGTGGTCTCGGAGCGCAACTGGCGGATGTACGTCATCGCCAAGAGCTCGTGCCCGTTTTCGACGGCCGAGCGATACGAAGACGACATGTCGCCTGAAGTGCTCGCCGAGATGAACGAGAGCTGCCGCGGCTGGAACGACGGGGCGCTCGAGTTTCTCGAGACGCACAGCGAGATAGACACGATCGTGACGTCGACCCGATCGAGCAATCCGGTGCGAGCGGAGCGGGGTGAGGACTGGCAGAAGACCGCTGAGAAGGGCTATGAGGATCGCTGGAGCGACCTGCCGCAGAGCATCGAGAACATCGTTGTGGTCAGGGACACCCCGCTGATGCCGCAGACCATGCTTCCCTGTGTCGCCGAGAACGGACCGGCGGCCGCGAAGGAATGCGCCGTCGACCAGACGGATGCCGTCGGCGACGACCCGCTCGTCGATGCGGCGGTCTCCACCGATGACGACAGGGTCAGCGTCGTGGACTTCACGGATTATTTCTGCGTCGACGAGAAGTGCCCGCCGGTCGTCGGAGGTGTGCTGGCCTATCGCGACACCCATCACATCAGCTGGGTGTACGCAGAGACGCTGGCGCCCTATGTCGACGAGCAGCTCGGCGCGGTGCTCGGGGAACCGGCCGTCATCGTCACCTGACGCCGGTTCTCACCGGACAGATGCACGGGTGTCGAGCAGATGCCGTGTATACGGATGCTGAGGGTCTCGCAAGACGTCCGCCGTCGCTCCGTGCTCGACGATGCTGCCCAACCGCATCACGGTGATCTCGTCGCTCATGTGCTCGATGACGCCCAGATCGTGTGAGATCAGCAGGTAGGCCAGACCGCGCTCCCGCTGCAGTTCGTCGAGAAGGTCGAGCACCTGGGCCTGGATGGAGAGATCGAGTGCAGAGACAGGCTCGTCGAGAACCAGGACACGAGGTTCGACGGCCAGTGCGCGGGCGATCGCCACTCGTTGGCGCTGGCCGCCCGAGAGGGTGCGCGGCCTCGCCGTCATCAGCGAGGAGTGCAGGCCGACGGCATCGAGTGCGTCTCGGACGGCCCGCTCGACGGTGCGTGGGCGAATCGACCGGCCGCCGGTGACGGCGTCGGCGATGATGCTTCCGACGCTCCAGCGTGGATCGAACGAGCTTGCCGGATCTTGGAACACAGCACCGAGCATCCCTCGCCGGCGTCGGCGCTCCCGCTCGCGGATGCCGGTCCACGGCTCGCCGAGCAGGGCTATGCTCCCGCCGTCCGGCTGCTCGAGACCGAGAATCATCTTTGCGATCGTCGTTTTTCCCGACCCCGATTCGCCGACGAGGCCGAGGGTGCGCCCGGCGCTCAGCGCGAGCGAGACGTTGTGAGCCGCGACGACGGCGGTGCCGTGCACCCAGAACGTCCGCGAGAGCTTCTCGGCCTGCAGAAGCACCTCTGGCGGCGGAACAGGCACCGGGTTATCGCCGGAGTCTTCTGCAGCAGACGTCACCGCTCTGTGCGAGGCCGAGGGTGAGCCGCCGGCCCCCGCAGACAGGGCTGTGCCGCGCGGTTTGCCCGATGGCACGGCGGCGAGAAGACGTCTGGTGTACGGATGCTCCGGATTCTCGAGCACGCGCGCGGTCGGTCCTTCTTCGACGATCAGTCCAGAGGTCATGACGACGACCCGATCTGCGACGCTCCTGACGACAGAGAGGTCGTGTGAGACGAGCAGGATGCCGGTGCCCTCGTCGCGCAGGTCGGCGAGCAGCCGCAGGATGCCTGCCTCGACCGACCGGTCGAGGGCTGTCGTCGGCTCGTCGGCGACGAGCAGGCGGGGCTGCGCGGCGATGCCAGACGCGATCAGGGCTCGTTGACGTTGCCCGCCCGAGAGCTCTCCGGCGCGCTGCCGTGCCCGCAGCGCCGGTTGCTCGAGTCCGACGTTCTCGAGCAGGTTATGCACACGGGCCATGCGGTCAGAGGCATTCAGCCGGGTGTGGAGCGCAAGGGTGTCAGAGATCTCACGCCCGACCGGGCGGAGGGGGTCGAGCGAGACCAGGGCGTCCTGGGCGATCATGCCCACCTCACCGCCCCGAAGGCGCCTCAGCGCAGAGGCGTTCGCCGTGATCACGTCTGTTCCCGAGACCGTGAGCGCCGCGGCGCTCACGGATGCGCCGGGCCCGGCGAGACCGACGATGCTGCGCGCCGTCACGCTCTTGCCTGAGCCGGACTCGCCGACGATCGCCACACATTCACCGGCCTGAACCGAGAACGACACGGCATCGACAACCGTGCGGGCGCCGAAGCGCACGGTCAGGTCACGCACCTCAAGGAGCGGTGTGGTCATTGCGCATCCCTCCGGCGCTTCTGCGCCCCGCGGCCGATCACGGTGACCGCCGCAGCGCTCGCGACGATCGCGAGACCGGGAAAGAAGGTCATCCACCAGAAGTTCGCGATGTAGGTGCGCCCGGCGGCGAGCATCGCCCCCCACTCCGCCGCGGGCGGAACCGCGCCGAGCCCGAGATAGCTCAGCGATGACACCCAGATGATGGCCTGCCCGAGCCCGAGCGTCGCGAGCACGAAGAGCGCGGCAGACACGTTCGGCAGAATGTGGCGGGCGATGATCACCGGCCGGCTGCGCCCGAAGACGCGTGCCGCCTGCACGAACTCAGAGCTCGCGGTGGTTCGAACCTGCGATCTGATGATGCGTGCATAACCGGGTGCTGTGGCCAGTCCGACGGCGATTGTCGAGCTGAGCACGCCCGGACCGTTGACGACGATGAACAGCAGGGCCAGCAGCAGTCCGGGGAACGCGAAGAGCACTTCGACCAGCCTCGTTGTGCCGAAGTCGAGCCAGCGGGGCCCGAGGCCGGCGATGAAACCGAGCAGGGCGGCCAGGCCGATTCCGATGGCCGTGGCGAGTGCGCCGATCAGCAGCGACTCTCGTGTTCCGTGCACGACACGGGTGTAGATGTCGCGCCCGGATTCATCCGTGCCGAACGGATGCCCCCACGACGGTGGCCGAAAGGCATCCGTCGGCGACACCGCAAGGGGGTCGCCCGGGGCGAGCGCAGAGGGCATAAGCGCGGCGACCAGCAGAATGCCGACGATCGCGAGCGCGATGATCTCGGCGATGCCCGGCCTCTGACGCCTCATGTGCGTGCTCCTGAGAGACGGGGATCGATCAGGCGGTCGGCGATGTCGGTGACGAGCGTGACGATCGTGTAGCCCAGGGCGACGACGAGAACGATTCCCGTGACGAGCGTGACATCCCGAAGCTGCACGGCCGAGAGAAGGGTTCGGCCGAGCCCCTGCCGGGCGAACACCGTCTCGACGACCACAGCGCCGCTGATCAGGGATCCGAACGCCCATCCAGACAGGCCGACGGCCGGGATCGCCGCGTGTCGCAGGGTGTGGCGCCAGAAGATGCCGGATTCGCGTTCTCCGCGTGCGCGTGCGGTGACCACGAACTGTGAATCCATGGCGGCGAGCAGGGACTCCCGCATGACCTGCCCGAGAAACCCCGCGAGGGGGAGCGCCAGCGTGAGGGTCGGAAGGATGAGGCCCAGCACACCGGGAACGCTGATCGGCGGCAACCAGCCGAGTGTTGTGCTGAACACGAGCACCAGCACGGTTCCCAACCAGAAGTGCGGGACGGCCGCTGCCACGAGTTCGAGCCCGGAGCCGACGGCCCACGCCATTCGCCCGCCCTGCACACTCCAGACAGCCATAACGAGTGCGATCACCCATGCGACGGCGAGGGCGCAGAGGGCGAGGATGAGCGTGGCGCCGAGCTGCTCGCCGATCGCGGACGCCACCGGCCGGTTGAGCGAGTACGACTGCCCGAGGTCTCCGCGAACGAGACGCAGCAGGTAGTCGCCGTACTGCACGATGAGTGGCCGGTCCAGCCCGTGCTCCCGCCGCACCTGCGCGAGCGATTCTTCGCTCGCCTGCGACCCGGGACCGCCGAGGATGGCCTCTGCCGGGTCTCCGGGGATCAGGCGGATGCTGAAGAACGTCACTGTCGCCGCGGCCCACAGAACGAAGGCGAGGCCGCCGATTCTGGCGAGGAGCCACGACCACCGGCGACCGCCCGCGCGCCGAGGGCGCTGTCGTTCGGTCGACGGTGGTGGCAGGGTCACGACGAGAGCCACGCCTCGGCGAAGGTCGGTGTCGAGACCGTCGGCATGGCGCGGAGGCCGCGCAGGGACGATGTGTAGAGAAAGTGGTTCTGCTGGTCGTAGAGGGGAAGGATGTAGTGCCCCTCGAGAATGATGCGCTGCGCGTCGTGATACAGCGTCTCCCTGGCCTGGGGGTCCGAGGTGCTGCTCGCCTCGGACAGCAGGCTGTCGAGCTCGGGCAGGCTCACCTGTGCGAGGTTGGCGAAATACCCGCTCGGCGCCGGGGTGATGCTCGACGAGTGGTACAGGATGCGCAGCACGTCTGGGCCGACCTTCGTGTATGGCGCGCTCACCAGGTTGTAGTCGTTCTCGGCGAGGGCTGCGTACCAGCTCGACAGGTCGAGCGGATGAAGCCGAACGTCGAAGCCGGCGTCCTTCGCGCCCGCCTGGATCTGTTCGAACAACGACTGTTCAGCGGGGATCGACTGATTGGTGCTGACGGGAAAATCGAGAACGAGGCGTTCGCCGTCTTTGATCCGGTACCCCTCGGCATCCGTCTCGTCCCAGCCCGCATCGTCGAGCAGCTCAGCCGCTTCGTCCTGGTCGGTCTCGAACAGCTCGGAAAGCGAGAGGGCTGCCGATTCCCGGCTCGAGAGCGCGGAGTAGGAACGCTCGGCGGTGCCGAAGAACAGGCTGTCGATTCCGTCGTTCACGTCGACGGCGCGAATGAACGCCTCGCGCACCCGTTCATCGTCGAACGGCGCTTTGCCCGAGTTCAGCTCGATCCGGTTCGACGCACCGGGACGCGGGGCGTTCAGGTGCTCGATGGTGTCCACCGACTCCGCGGCCGCGATGGTGTCAGGCTGTGCGTTGTCGATGACCTGCACCTCGCCGGACTGGAGCGCCGCGTATCTGCTCGCGGAGTCCGGAATGAACCGCCAGACGATCTCGTCGAGGTAGGCGGGTCCGTCGAGATCCGAGTCCGCGGGCGGTGAGTTGTAGTCCTCGTTGCGCACGAGGGTGATGGAGTCCTGCCTGTTCCATTCCTCCACGATGAACGGCCCGGTGCCCACCGGTGACGCGCAGTTCTCGTCTTTGCTGCGCGCGAGAGCGGCGGGCGACTCCATGGCGACCCACACCTGGGACAGGCTTTCCAGGAGCGCGCTGTCCGGTTCGGTCAGCGAGAGACGGATGGTGTGCTCGTCGACGACCTCTGTCGCCGCGACCTTGCCGAGAGCCAGGTACCCGGTCGATGACGCGGTCTCGGGGTTCTGCACGTGTGCGATGTTGGCGGCCACGGCCTCGGCGGTGAACGGCGTGCCGTCTGTGAACGTGACGTCGTCGCGCAACGCGAACTCCCAGCTGAGTCCGTCGTCGCTCTCCGTCCAGTCGGTGGCGAGCCAGGGAATGACCCTGCCGTCGTTGTCGAGCGAGACCAGGGACTCCAGGTACTGCGTCGCGATGAGAGCCTGCGGATAGTTGCCCCCGACGTGCGGATCGAGGCAGGTGGGTTCGGCATCACCGGACGCATACGTCAGTGTGCCGCCTGTGACAGGGTCGTTCGCCGCGGCATCGTCGGATGTGCCTGGCGCGCAGGCGGTGAGAACCAGGGCGCTCGCCGCGGTGATCGCCAGGGTGGCGATGGAGGCGCGACGATGCGAGTGGAGCGCGGGCATGAAGATCCTTCTGTTGTGTGTCAGGTGGGTTATCGGGTGAGTGGCTGCTGGGGGTTAGTGGTTGCTGGGCTTATTGGTTTGAGTGCAGTAATAGCTTATCGGCCCAGCGGCCCGCCGGCGCTCGCCCGGTAGGGAGCCTGTCGGGGCTCGTCAGGTCGAGGAGAGCCTGCTCTGACGTAACCGCTCTTCAAGAAGCTCCGCACGTGCGCCAGGCGTCGCCTTATGGAGGTCGACGCGATCGTCGCCCTCGTGCTTCCCAGGCGCCTGCATTTCACCCACGAAACGACTAGAACATATGTTCGAATGTGTGGTAGAATCGGGTATGGCCGCTGATGAACAGAGCACTCCTCCGGATGACGGGGTGTGCTCCGCTGCGGCGCGTCGTGCGGGTGAGGTTTCGGCTTTGATCGCGGAGGTTGTTGAGGCGGATCGTGAGGTGGCCAGGGCTGAGGCGCGGCGGGTTGTGGTGCTTGATCGGGCCAGGCGGTGTGCTGAAGAGACCGTGTCGGGGGTGGTGTTGGATTCTGGTGTTCTGTCGGGGTCGCGGGTGGATGAGTTGGGGTATCGGTCGTTCATCGCGGAGCTGGCCGCGGCGATGCGGGTTTCGGAGTCGTCGGTGCGTGTGCTGGTGGAGGAGGCTCGTGTGTTGCAGGAGTCGTTGCCGTTGACTCGGGCTGCGTTGGCTGCGGGGGAGATCGGTTATCGGCATGCGAGGGTGATCGTTGATCAGGTGTGGTCGTTGCCCGATGACGCGGTGCCGGGGTTCGAGGAGCGGGTGTTGCCGGTCGCGAGGGTGATGACGCCGGCGCGGTTCGGTGTGGCGGCGCGGGTGTTGCGTGAGAGGGTGCATCCGGAGACGATCCGTGAGCGTCGGGTGAAGGCTGAACGGGGTCGTGGTGTGGAGTTCAGTCCCGCGGCGGATGGGATGGCGTGGTTCGGGTTGAAGCACACGGCGGAGATCGTGACCTCGCTTCACGCGGCGACGATGGCTGCGGCGCGGAGTCTGCACGAGGGTGCGGGTGGGGTGGATGGTCGCACGATCCAGCAGATCGCTGCTGACGTGCTCGCTGATGTGATCGTGGCCGGGCATGTCCTCGGCGGCGCCGACGGGCCCCTTGACACCTCCGAACCGGCGGCCGCCGAACCGACGACAGCTGAATCGGGCGCACCGGCCACCGCCGAAACGGCTATAGCCGGACCGGCACCCGCGATGGGGTCGGGGGCACCCGCGCTGGCAGCGGCACCCGTAGATGATGATGCTGGTGAGGGATTGGCCCGGTTCCGGGCGGTGCTCGGGATCGGGGATCGGCGTCTGTCGATCCGGCCCACGGTCATGGTCACCGTTCCCGCGCTCACTCTTCTTGATCTCGACGCTGAACCCGCGACCCTCGACGGGTACGGGCCCATCGACCCCGAGACCGCGAAACGGCTCGCCGGGAACGCGCCCTCGTTCACCCGGATCCTCACCCACCCCGAGACCGGCGCCGTCCTCTCCGTCGGCCGTGACTCCTACACCGTGCCAGCGGACCTGAAACGTGCCCTCCGGATCCGGGATCAAACCTGCCGGTTCCCGGGCTGCAACCGCAAAGCAGGGAACAGTGACATCGACCACACTGTTGACTGGCAGTACGGGGGCCAGACCGCGCTCACGAATCTTGCGCATCTCTGCCGTACACATCACACTCTGAAACACCGAACCCGGTGGAACGTGACCCAGCATCCGGACGGGGTGCTGCAATGGTCCTCGCCCCACGGTGACACCCACTTCACCTACCCCGCACACAGGCTCCCCACTCCCGCGCCCGCACCCGCACGTCCGCCGTCACGCGCACGGGAACTGCTCGACGCCCTCCTCCCACCACCCCGAGAACTCCCCACCGAACCACCCTTCTGAACGCCCAGCTCCGTTCCGGTGCGAGAAACGTAGAGACAGGCGCGATCACACGGCCCCACGGTATGGCACGGAGGGGTGGCGCTCGGAGGTGGAAGAGGTCGCGGGATTCCTCTAGGATGAACGTGTTCAGTGAACATGTTCAGGACGGTGGAGATGGCAGCGATTCGAGACGCCGCACGGCGTGAAACCCAGTCGAGGGTATTCGCTGCGTCTGAGGCGTTGTTCCGCGAGCGGGGCTTCGCCAACACGACAATCCGTGACGTTGCCGCGGCGGCGGGAGTGAGCGTGGGGACCGTGATGGCGGTCGGCGACAAGAGCACCCTGCTCGTAGCCATCTTCGACCGCCTCATCGAGAGCGTCCACCAGCGCCGGTCAGGTATCGAGACTCACGGGTCCGCATCGGATCGGGTCATGGTGCTGCTGGACCCCTTCATCGCCCTGTTCACAAGTCGTGGCGAGCTGGCACGGGCCTACGCGTCGATCCTTGTCGCCGGCCGCCACGACTCGACCGTGTTCACCGAACTCGCCGCAATGCTCGTGAGAGAGATCCGCGCGGTGTTCGGCCCCGGGAGTGACACGCTCGCGCAAGCGGTGTACCGGGCTTATCTGGGCACCTTGTTCATGTGGGCTGCGGGTGGGAGCGACGATCCTGTGGTGTTGAGAGAAGACCTGCACCACACACTCGCCGCACTCTGTCCGAAAGAGGAGAAGAATCAATGATCTTGCTACCGAGTCTGTGGTGGCTGCCCAGCCTACTCGCCGCCGTACTGCTCGCCGATGCCGCGCTGTCGGTCAGGCCTCCGGCCTTCATCCGCGACTGCCTGAACGGGGTGAGGTTCCCCCGCGACTGGTGGTGGACACTCATCGTCATCAAGACACTTGCAGCCGCCGGGCTGATCGCGGGCATCTGGGTTTCCGGAATCGGATTCGCCGCGAACCTCGGTGTGGTCGCCTACTTCCTCTGCGCGGTCGCTGCACATCTGAAAGCGCGATTCCTCGGGCAAGCGTTCTGGATCAACTGCCTCGGCATGCTTGCCTTGGCCATGATCATCCTGGTGCTGTCCTACGCGTTATAACAGTCCCGCTGCAGTGAGGGCACCGCTCGTGTTCGTGTCGTCAGCTCCGACGCTCGGTCGTGTCGACGTTGCTCCGCCATCCGACAAGCCCGCGGGCCCTGCCTTGGTCTCGTGCCGTTCGCCGATCGACTCGCCGGTTACGATGACGAGCAGAAGCAGAAGCAGAAGCAGACGACGAGGGGACGACGATGGCAGACGCACGAGTCGGGCGACCGCGCCGGTCGAGCCGAGAGACCATTGAAGATGCCGCGGCCGAGCTCTTTCTCGAGCAGGGCTACGACAAAACGACTGTCGAGCAGATCGCGCAGCGAGCCGGTGTCAGCCGGAACACCTTCTTCAATTACTTCCCAGCCAAATCAGACGTGCTGTGGGTCGACCTCGATGAGAGCATCTCGGGTCTTGAAGCAGAATTGTCCGAGACTCCGCCGTCCGATGATCCGCTCACCACTGTCGCGAGGGCCCTACTCGATGTCGCGTCGGGACATCCCTCCGATCGTGTTCCGTGGGCGCTCACCCAGGCCGAGCTGATGCGAACGGAGTCCGAGCTGCAGGCATCCGGTCTGGCGAGGATCATTCGCGCCGCTGCCGTCATCGAGACATATCTCGGCGCGTGCGCATGGTCGCACCGGCTCGAGGCACGAGTGATCGCGTTCGCGCTTCTCGGCGCCAGCGCAGCGGCCTGCGGCTCATGGGCGGATGCGGGCGTCTCCCGTCGTCCGCTGGCCGACTACCTCGCTCCGGCGATCGAGCCCGTCTGCCGAGGCTTCGCCGCAGAAGGCCCGTGAAGAGGCTATCCTTGACGACTAGAGACAGTGAACCGGCCATCACCGGGGAGTTTTCGGAAGAACAGCGGATGCTCGCAGCCGCCAAGTAGAACCGAACGGGTCCGGCCCGTCACAGCCGAAGAACGAGCGGTCGTTGTCGGTCGGTGAACGGCAGGCAACGTCAAGCGGGGTGGTACCGCGGTGCATGCATCGCCCTCGCAGGAGAAAACAACCTGCCAGGAGAGCAATGACCTACCCGAAGCCGAACGCCGAGAACGCCGATGGCACCGCTTTCGGCGTGACGCCGTCCCCTCGATTCCCCGAGATCGAAAAGAACGTTCTCGAGTTCTGGAAGAAGGACAAGACCTTTCTCGCCTCGATCGAGCAACGCGAGGGCTGTGAGGAGTGGGTGTTCTACGATGGTCCGCCCTTCGCAAACGGCCTTCCGCACTACGGCCACCTTCTGACCGGGTATGCCAAAGACCTGTTCCCTCGGTTCCAGACCATGCGAGGCAAGCAGGTGCACCGCCGGTTCGGCTGGGACACCCACGGACTCCCGGCAGAGCTCGAGGCGGAGCGGCAGCTCGGGATCACTGACAAGAGCCAGATCGAAGAGATGGGAATCGCCGCCTTCAACCAGGCGGCGAAGGACTCCGTCCTGAGATACACAGCAGAATGGCAGGAGTACGTCACCCGCCAGGCCCGGTGGGTCGACTTCGACAACGATTACAAGACTCTCGACATCAGCTTCATGGAGAGCGTGATCTGGGCGTTCAAACAGCTTTATGACAAAGACCTCGCCTACGAGGGCTACCGTGTGCTCCCATATTGCTGGCGTGACCAGACCCCGCTGTCGAACCACGAGCTGCGCATGGACGACGACGTCTACAAGATGCGTCAAGACCAGACGGTCACCGTGACCTTCCCCCTCGTCGGCCCGAAGGCAGAATCGCTCGGGCTCACCGCCGTCAGGGCACTCGCCTGGACGACGACACCGTGGACGCTGCCGACGAACCTGGCGCTCGTCGTCGGTCCCGCGATCGAGTATGCAGTTGTGCCGGCAGGCCCGAACGGCACACCGGATGCCACGGTGCTTCGTGAGAAGCCGGCGGCAGCCGGCGAGGCGACACAGGTGCTCGGCGCGGAGTATCTGCTCGCGAGCGATCTCGTGGGCTCGTATGCGAAGGATCTCGGCTATGAGTCGGCCGACGAGGCCGTCCGAGCCGTCTCGCGCACAGTGCGCGGGGCGGACCTCGAGGGCGTCAGCTACGACCGGCTGTTCGACTATTACGCCGATGCCGAGGTGTGGAACACCGGGAACGCCTGGCAGATTCTCGTCGACGATTACGTCACGACCACAGACGGCACGGGCATCGTGCACCAGGCGCCCGCATACGGTGAAGACGACCAGCGGATCTGTGAGGCCAACGGCATCCCCGTGATCTTGTCGCTGACCGACGGAGGCGTCTTTCTTCCCGAGGTCACCGAGGTCGCCGGCCTGCTCTGGTCAGACGCCAACAAACCCCTCACGCATGCGCTCAGGGCGGAGGGCCGTCTGCTGCGCCAGGCAAGTTACGAGCATTCGTATCCGCACTGCTGGCGATGCCGCAATCCGCTCATCTACAAGGCCGTCTCGAGTTGGTTCGTGCGGGTTCCGGAGTTCAGGGAGCGCATGGGTGAGCTCAATCAGCACATCAACTGGGTGCCTGAGAATGTGAAGGACGGACAGTTCGGAAAGTGGGTGGGGAACGCCAGGGACTGGTCGATCAGCCGCAACCGATACTGGGGGTCGCCGATCCCGGTCTGGAAGAGCGATGACCCCGAGTACCCGCGCATCGACGTCTATGGTTCGCTCGACGATCTCGAGCGCGACTTCGGGGTGAGGCCCGCCGACCTGCACCGTCCGTACATCGACGAGCTCACCCGGCCGAACCCGGATGATCCCACCGGAAACTCGGTGATGCGGCGCATCACCGACGTGCTCGACGTCTGGTTCGACTCGGGCTCGATGCCGTTCGCCCAGGTGCACTACCCGTTCGACAACCGCGAATGGTTCGACGATCACAGCCCCGCCGACTTCATCGTCGAGTACATCGGTCAGACGCGTGGCTGGTTCTACACGATGCACGTGCTCAGCACAGCGCTCTTCGACCGCCCGGCGTTCAGCAACGTCATCAGCCACGGCATCGTGCTCGGCAGCGACGGACAGAAGATGTCGAAGTCCCTGCGCAACTACCCAGACGTCAACGAGGTGTTCGACCGCGACGGCTCGGATGCCATGCGCTGGTTCCTGATGTCGAGTTCGGTGCTGCGCGGCGGCAACCTCATCGTCACCGAGGAGGGCATCCGCGAGGGCGTACGCCAGCTGCTGCTGCCACTGTGGAACACCTGGTACTTCTTCTCGCTCTATGCGAACACGGCAGAAGAGGGCGGATACGACGCCGTGCGGCGCACCGACTCGGCGGATGCGCTCGACAGGTACATCCTGGCGAAGACGGGGGAGATGGTCACCGAGGTGACCACTCACCTCGAGAACCTGGACTCACCTCTCGCGGCCGCCGCGCTGAGGGACTTCGCCGACGTGCTCACCAACTGGTATGTGCGGCGGTCTCGCGACCGCTTCTGGAGGGGAGTGGATCGGGCGGATCCGTCGAGCACCGAGGCCTTCGACACCCTGTACACAGTGCTCGAGACGCTCACCCGCGCCGCCGCGCCGCTGCTTCCGCTCATCACGGATCAGGTCTGGAAAGGCCTCACCGGGGGCAGGAGCGTGCACCTCACGGATTGGCCGGATGCGGGAGAGTTCCCCCTCGACCAGCCACTCGTCGAGGCCATGGACACGATCAGGCGCATCACCGGTTCTGCGCTCTCGTTGCGCAAACAGGCGTCGAGGCGCGTGCGACTGCCGCTGCCCAACCTCACAGTGGTCACGCAGAGTGCAGCTGCCCTCGGCCGGTTCGACGGCATCCTTCGCGAGGAGCTCAACGTCAAGAGTGTGACCCTGGTCGAGCTCAGCGACACGAGCGCGGCGGACTACGGAATCACATCGAGACTCACCGTCAACGCGAGAGCGGCGGGCCCACGGCTCGGCAAAGACGTGCAGAACGTGATACGAGCGGCCCGCGCCGGCGACTGGAACGAGAGCGACGGTGTCGTGACCGCCGGCGGAATCGCACTCGCCGACGGCGAATACGACATCGTGCTCGAAGCAGCGGCCTCAGAGGGCCGTGAGCAGGCGCTTGCCCTTCTCGCCGGCGGCGGGTTCATTCTGCTCGACACGCAGACGACACCGGAGCTCGAAGCAGAGGGACTCGCGCGTGATGTCGTGCGTGCCGTGCAAGACACCAGGAAGGCAGCAGGTTTCGAGGTGAGCGACCGCATCAGGCTCGATCTCGTCTTCGTCGCTGAATCAGACGCCGACGCGGTTCGCTCGGTTGCCGACCTCGACATCGCCGCCGAAACGCTCGCGACCGGGTACGAGATCCACCTCGCGCCGTCCGGTGGTGAGCTCTCGCCCGAATGGGCAGAACCCTACATCGGCCAGGCCGAGTACGCTCAGGAGTTCCGTGCAGGGCAGTTTGCCAACACCGGCCGTTTTGTTGTGGCCGTGTCGCGAGAGGGAGGGGCAACGGATGTCTGATGGCGGGATCGACGAGTTCGAATCGGCGGGCGATGAGGTCTATCGCGCACTGCTCGCCCGAGCGGGGGAAGGCAACCCGGCGCCCAGGCTCGAACCGACGAGAAAGGTTCTCGAGCTGCTTGGCGACCCACAGCGGGCGTACCCGATCATCCAGCTCACCGGCACAAACGGCAAGACGAGCACCAGCAGGATGATCGAGAGCATCCTGAGGGCGTATGGTCTGCGCACGGGTCTGTTCACGAGTCCTCATCTGCAGCGTTTTAATGAGCGCATAGCTCTCGACGGCGCGCCCATCGGCAACGAGGCGCTCGCGGCGAACTGGGCGGACATCGAACCGTATGTCGCCATGGTCGATGCAGAGCTCGGTGTCAAAGGCGAGCCCTTGCTCACCTATTTCGAAGTGCTGTCCGTTCTCGCGTTCGCGAGTTTCGCAGACGCGCCTGTCGATGTCGCTGTCATCGAGGTCGGGATGGGTGGCGAATGGGACTCCACGAACGTGGCCGACGCGCAGGTGGCTGTGTTCACGCCGATCGACCTCGACCACACCTCGATTCTCGGGCACTCCATCGCCGAGATCGCGCGTACCAAAGCGGGGATCATCAAGCCGGCCGCCACCGTCGTCACTGCCGAACAGAGCCCGGAGGCGATGCGTGAGATCGAGCGCGCGGCTGAACTCACCGAGGCGAAGGTGCTTCTTCTCGGGCGGGACTTCTCGCTGGCCGACGATGTTGTCGCGGTCGGGGGACAACAGGTGTCGATCACCGGTGTCGCCGGTGAGTACAACGAGATCTACCTGCCGCTCTATGGCGATCACCAGGGCAAGAACGCGGCGGTGGCGGTGGCCGCCGTCGAGGCGTTCTTCGGCGAAGGCACACACACCCTGTCGGCCGATCTGCTGAGTGAGGGACTCGCAGAAGTCACCTCACCGGGGCGGCTGCAGCTGATCGGCACCGAACCGACGACCCTCGTCGACGCAGCGCACAACCCCCACGGCGCCCGTTCACTGGCCGAGTCGCTCGACACCTATTTCGACTTCGACGAGATCGCACTCGTCGTCGGTGTGCTCGCAGACAAGGACGCCTCAGGCATCCTGTCGGTGCTCGCCCCGCTCGCGCAGCGTCTCTATCTCACGCAGCCTCAGTCGGATCGGTCGGTTCTCGTCGACGACCTGGCCGAAAGATCGAGCCGCATCGTCGACCCGGCGATCACCACCACCCACGACGATCTCGAGGATGCCCTCGAATCCGCCAGGGAATGGGGCGCCGACTCCGATCGCAGGCTTGTCGTCGTAGCGGGATCGGTGCTGCTCGCGGGTGAGGCGATCACGCTCGCCGAGCAACGCGGGTGGAAGAAATGAGTTCACGAGTCAGACGGCAGAGAACGGTCACAGAGACCCTTGGCTCGATCGTGATGGCGTCAGAACTCGTTGTGGTCTTTCTCGCATCGCTCGTCGCGTTCGGGCTCGGAGCGCTCACCGCACCCGTCGCACTCGGGGGCGGCGGTGCTCTCTGCCTGCTGATGGCTCTCACAACAGGCCTGCTGCGCTATCGCTGGGGAATCGTTCTCGGTTGGGTGGTGCAAGGCAGTATCGTTGCAACCGGAATTCTGCTGCCGATGATGTTTCTGGTCGGCAGCATCTTCGCTGCGATGTGGGTGTATTGCATGTTCAAGGGTGCAGCCATCGACCGGCAGAAGAACCTCGCACATGACGTTGGAGAGTAGAAGATGGCAGTTGAAGAGACACTCGTTCTGGTGAAGCCCGACGGTGTGGCCAGAAACCTGACAGGTGAGATCCTGAGAAGGATCGAAGCGAAGGGCTACTCGCTCGTCGACATCAGGATGCTCCAGCCCGACCGCGAGATTCTGGCGAACCACTATGCCGAGCACGAGGGCAAGTCGTTCTATGAGCCCCTTGTCGAGTTCATGCTGTCAGGGCCGGTCGTTGCTTTTCGTGTGGCCGGCGATCGTGTGATCGAGGGATTCCGCGCCATCGCCGGGACCACTGACCCGACGACTGCAGCTCCGGGAAGCATCAGGGGAGACCTGGCCAGGGACTGGGGTCTGCCCGTGCAGCAGAACCTCGTCCACGGCTCTGACAGCCCGGAGTCGGCGGCGAGGGAACTCGCGCTCTGGTTCGGCTGAGCGGCGGGTGAGCCTCTGCAGAGGCTGCTCGGTCAGAGCCCGATGTTTCCGATGACATCGAGGCGCACCTGGGCGACGATCGCGATGATGAGGTAGCAGGCGAACGTCACCAGCGCGAGCCAGCCGGACAGCATCCTCGCCGTTCGGCGCGCGCCGCCGGGCGCCGGGACGATCCCCTCTCGCACAACGAAGAACCAGATCGCGAAGAACGAGGGAATGGTGACCGCCCAGGTCACCATGCACCACGGGCAGAGTGTGCCGAGCACGAATATGCTCTGGGTGATCAGCCAGATGACGAGCGCCATAGCGCCGGTCATGCCGAGGGTGAAGAGCCACCAGTACCATCTGGCGAAGCGTGCGCCTGCAAGGACGGCGGCGCCCGTCACAATGGGCGCGATCCACCCCGCCAGGCCGATCAGGGGATTCGGAAAACCGAGAAGCGATCCCTGCCACGAGTCGAGATTCGCAGAGCACTGCACGAGCGTGCCGAAGTCGCATGAGAGCGCGTCCCCGGGTTTCTCGAGCGATGCGAGGCGTTCGAGAGTCAGCGCGAACGCGGCGATCCAGCCGATGGCACCGGCGACGATGAGGGTGATCGCCAGACCGACGGGCTGCGGCCGGCGGGAATCCGGTGGTGTCGTCGAGGCAGTCACAATCCGGATTATGGCACACCGGTTTTCGTGTCGGCTGTCCGCAAAGACACGTGGTGGACGCGACGCATGCGATAATGGAGCCAAGACCGACGGGGCCGCGCCCCGTCGGCACCAGAGAAGGCTTGTTGGGCAAAGTCAGCCCAGTTGTTTGCGTCGGTCGATTGGCCGGCGCTCCAAGAGACAGAAACAGTGACGAGGCCACCGGGCCCGTCAAGACCACAGGATTTGTGGATCACCAGCCACGGCGGTGATCCGCGTGAGAGTACCCGGGCTGGTAGCGCGGTCGCCGCCCGGTCGAGGAGTGCACCAGAAATGGTGGAAGAGAATACTGAAAATCGGGTTGATGATTCAGCCAACGTGACGAATGTTCCCGAGGGGATCAGCGCCGGCATGCAGACGGGCGCTCCGACGGACGCCCCGGGCGAGAATCCCACGGCCGAACAGGCGCGCGACGGGCAACCAGCAGTCGCCGACGCGCCGTCCGACAGGGGCCAGGCGTCTGACCGACAGGTCGAGCCGGCAGACCAGTCGGAGCCACCGGCGGGTGCCGGCGTCACAGCGGGTGTCGAGGAGCAGGTCGAGCCGGCCACACAGCCATCGCACGATGCAGCGCCGGAAGCTGAAGAACAGTCGCCGAACGAAGAACAGGCGCAGAATGACGAGACAAGCGACGTGCCTGTGCCGTTTGTGTCTGCTCCGTCGACGGCCCTGATCTTCAAAGCTCCAGACATCAAGCCGCTCCCGCCGCGCGCATACGATGACGACGACGACACCAACGAATACGACGCTCCGAACGTGCGACGCCGCGCCAGGCGCCGGGCAGGGGATGAGAACCGGAACGGCCAGAGCGACCCGACGAACACCGTCGTCAAGGTCAGGCAGCCGCGTGAGCCCGAGCTCATCACCGAGCCTCAAAAAGTGAAGGGTTCGACCCGGCTCGAGGCGAAGAAGCAACGCCGCCGTGACGGACGGGATGCCGGTCGTCGGCGGCCGGTGGTCACCGAGGCCGAGTTCCTGGCTCGTCGAGAATCGGTCGACCGTCAGATGGTCGTCCGATCCAAAGACGGACGCATCCAGATCGGCGTTCTTGAAGACAAGGTGCTCGTCGAGCACTACGTGGCTCGGAATCAGGATGCCTCGCTGATCGGCAACGTCTACCTCGGACGTGTGCAGAACGTGCTTCCGAGCATGGAGGCGGCATTCGTCGACATCGGCCGTGGGCGCAACGCCGTGCTGTACTCGGGTGAGGTCGACTGGGACGCCGCCGAGACGGGCAACCAGCCTCGTCGCATCGAACTGGCGCTGAAGCCGGGCGACAAGGTCCTTGTGCAGGTCACCAAGGATCCGGTCGGACACAAGGGGGCGAGGCTGACGAGCCAGGTCTCGCTGCCGGGCCGTTACCTCGTGTATGTGCCGAACGGATCGATGAACGGCATCTCTCGCAAGCTGCCGGACACCGAGCGCGCCAGGCTCAAGAAGATCCTGAAAGAGGTGCTCCCCGAGAACGTCGGCGTGATCGTTCGCACCGCCGCAGAAGGGGCGACAGAAGAGCAGCTCACGATCGACGTGAACCGCCTGACCTCACAGTGGGAGAACATCTCGAAGCAGGTCGAATCCGTTCAGGCGCCCGCGCTCCTGCACTCCGAGCCCGACCTCTTGATCAAGATCGTCCGTGACGTCTTCAACGAGGACTTCCAGAAGATGCTGATCCAGGGCTCGGATGCCCAGCAGACCATCGAGGCGTACCTGCGCCAGGTGGCTCCCGACCTGCTCGAGCGTATCGAGAGCTACGAGGGCACTCGAGATGTCTTCGACGAGCACCGCATCACGGAACAGATCGAGAAGGCACTCGACCGCAAGGTCTGGCTCCCCTCCGGCGGCTCGCTGGTGATCGACCGCACAGAGGCGATGACCGTCGTTGATGTCAACACCGGCAAGTTCGTCGGCACCGGAGGCAATCTCGAAGAGACGGTCACGAAGAACAACCTCGAGGCCGCTGAAGAGATCGTGCGCCAGCTTCGGTTGCGCGACATCGGGGGCATCATCGTCGTCGACTTCATCGACATGGTTCTCGAGACGAACCGCGATCTCGTTCTTCGGCGACTCGTCGAGTGCCTGAGCCGCGATCGCACCAAGCATCAGGTGGCAGAGGTCACCTCGCTCGGTCTGGTGCAGATGACCAGGAAGAAGCTCGGCCTCGGCCTGCTCGAGACCTTCAGCGAAGCCTGCGACGTCTGTGCCGGCCGTGGTGTCGTCGTGCACCACGACCCGGTGGTCAAACACCGTCAGACACCACAGCCAGAGCGCCGCAGAGGCGGCCGAGGCGCTGGCCAGAACGGCGGGTCACAGAACAACGGTTCGTCGAACGGCGGCGGAAGCAAGCTCGCAACGCACGCCATCACCGACGACGCGAAGAACGCACTCGCTCAGATCGCCGCGTCGACCATCGCGGGGTCGCCGGGTGAGCCCGGTGCGGACGAAAAGCCCGCCTCGGCGGCGGAGACCGCTGCTGTCGATGGCAGCCGGCCGGCTGCGGACGGTGACGAGAGCGCCCGCGATGCGTCTGGTCGTCCGGCCCGAAAACAGCGTGGCAGAAAACGCCGGGCATCGTCGAGCGATGTGCCGCAGGGTGAGATCGAGCCGGGCCCCGGTCTCGGCGATGCAGACGTCGTGCAGGCGGAGACGAGCGACGCTCAGCAGGCACAGCCGATGGCCATCCTCGACATTCCCATCGCGCCGGCGCGCGCGCCGCAGCGTTCCGACGCCCGGACGGCCGAGGACCTGCTCAGTTCCGTTCTCGACGCGCTGCCTGAACCGAAGAAGCCGGGCACGGGCCGGAATCGATCCCGCCGGGTCACGACGGCGGCCCTCACGGGAACACCGGTCACACACGACTCCAAGCAGGAGCAGGGCGAGTAGCTCGCGGGCGATGCGGGTGCGACGTGAGTCTCCGCCCGCATCGCCGCGTCTGCCCCGTCAGCTCGATGTCTGTCGGAGTGCACGGCGTTCGCGGGAGGTCACACGCAGGCCGCTTGCGATCAGGCGTCGCACGAGTTCCTTGCCCCCCACATGCTCTGCGCCCGCCTCGATCAACGCGCCGTGCCGTTCTGCCGGCACGTCGTAGTGATCGAGATCGAAGCTGCGCGCTGGCACTCCATTGGCGTGTGCAAAGGCGTGCAGCTCATCGAGGGAGCGGTCGCTCACGAGGTGGGCCCACAGTGCGTTGTGGGCGGGCCACAGGGGGTCGTCGATGAGCACAGCCATACGTCGATTCTAGAAAGCCGCGCCGCTGCCGAGTGTCATTTGTGAGATCGGCTCTCATCGAGTAAACTCGACAGTTGGTGCGCGTTGGCTTATCCCCATGTCGCGTCCACGGTTTTCTGTCAGCCGAGACCCTCCTTCCCGCTGGGGTCTTATGCACAGTGCAACACAGAGGCAGTGCAAGATACAGGCAGTTACTTTCATCTCAGTTGGAATCGGAGCTTCGCTCCCACACGTTAGGTATAGAAGTGGTTTACGCAGTAGTGCGCGCCGGCGGTCGGCAGGAAAAGGTAGAAGTGGGCACCATCGTCACGATGGACCGAGTGAAGGCGGGCAAGGTCGGCAAAGACGGCACGCTCACTCTCGCCCCTGTTCTTCTCGTCGACGGTGAGAAGATCACCTCAGACGCCGAGTCGCTTGCCAATGTGACGGTCACGGCAGAGGTCATCGAGAACCTCCGTGGCCCGAAGATCGTCATCCAGAAGTTCAAGAACAAAACCGGATACAAGAAGCGTCAGGGGCACCGTCAGGAGCTCACGCGCGTCAAGGTCACCGGCATCAAGTAAGACCACAAGGAGAAAAGCTCATGGCACACAAAAAGGGAGCGAGTTCGACTCGCAACGGTCGCGACTCGAACGCGCAGCGCCTTGGCGTCAAGCGCTTCGGTGGCCAGGTCGTCGGCGCTGGGGAGATCATCGTCCGTCAGCGTGGAACGCACTTTCACCCCGGTGTGAACGTCGGCCGTGGTGGTGACGACACTCTGTTCGCCCTCGAAGCCGGTTCGGTCGAGTTCGGCCACAAGGGTGGCCGCAAGGTCGTCAACATCGTTGCGGCCGGTGCCGAATAGGCTTTCAGCGACACGCAAGACCAACACTCACACAGGGGCGAGCTTCGGCTCGCCTTTGTGCTTTACAGGGGCTCTCGCCACCTCGTGGCAGCTGCCGACAACGGAGGGAATTACTCGTGGCAACCTTTGTCGACGAAGTGACACTGCATGTGCGCGCCGGCAACGGCGGCAACGGATGTGTCTCGGTACGGCGCGAGAAGTTCAAGCCTCTCGCGGGCCCAGACGGCGGCAACGGCGGCGACGGGGGTGACATCGTTCTTGTGGCCGATTCACAGGTCACAACGCTCCTCGGGTATCACCGGTCTCCCCACCGCACATCGCAGAACGGCGGGTTCGGCATGGGCGACAACCGCCATGGAGCACACGGCGAAACGCTTGAGCTCGCGGTTCCGGTCGGAACCGTTGTGAAGTCGAGCGCGGGTGATGAGATCGCGGACCTCACCGATGACGGGATGCGGGTCGTGATCGCCGCAGGCGGACAAGGCGGTCTCGGGAACGCCGCGCTGTCGACGACGAAGCGCAAGGCGCCAGGATTCGCCCTGCTCGGCACACCGGGGTGGGAGGGCGATGTCGTTCTCGAGCTCAAGATCGTCGCAGACGTGGCGCTCGTGGGGTATCCCTCTGCCGGCAAGTCGAGCCTGATCGCGGCGATCTCGGCGGCAAAGCCGAAGATCGCCGATTATCCGTTCACCACGCTGCACCCCAACCTCGGTGTTGTGCAGGCGGGCGACAACCGATTCACCGTCGCCGACGTGCCCGGGTTGATCGAGGGCGCCAGCGAGGGCAAAGGGCTCGGCCTCGAGTTCCTGCGGCACGTGGAACGCTGTTCGGCGCTGCTCCACGTTCTCGACTGTGCGACTCTCGAGCCGGGACGTGATCCGATCAGCGACCTCGATGTCATCCTCGCGGAGCTCGCGGCGTATCCCGTTCCAGAGGGGCAGGTTCCGCTGCTCGACCGACCCCAGCTGATCGCCCTGAACAAGATCGATGTTCCAGAGGGCAGGGAGCTCGCGGACTTCGTCAAGCCGGGTCTCGAGGCCAGGGGCTACCGCGTGTTCGAGATCTCCACGGTCACTCACGAGGGGCTGCGACAGCTCTCGTTCGCCCTGGGCGAGCTCGTCGCGGCCGACCAGGCGGCTCGCGCTGCCGAGGCAGCGGCAAAACCGAGGGTCGTCATCAGGCCGAGGGCCGTCAACGAGCCCGACTTCACCATCACCGTCGAGGGCGGCAGCTACGGAAACCTCTACCGTGTCGTCGGGCAGAAGCCGGAACGCTGGGTGCAGCAGACCGATTTCACGAACGACGAGGCCGTCGGATACCTGGCGGATCGCCTCGCGAAGCTCGGCATCGAGGACCAGTTGTTCAAAGCGGGAGCCGTGGCTGGGTCGACAGTCGTGATTGGCCGGGAAGACGGAGTGGTGTTCGATTGGGAGCCCACGCTGACGTCGACGGCCGAACTCATCAACACACCGCGCGGCACAGACGCGCGACTCGACGAGAACCGCCGTCAGACGCGCAACGAACGTCGAGAGCACTACTTCGACCGAATGGATGCCAAAGCGAGGGCCAGAGAGGAACTCGTGCAAGAAGGCCAGGCCGGACTCTGGAGTGAGTCTCTTTCGGAGGCTGACGGGTCCACGGGAACAGATGAGCCCGCCGCCGACGACACGACGGGTGCACCTGCGGGCGAGGACCGCTGATGGTGCTGGCAGATCGACGTGAGGTGCGTACGGCCTCACGTGTGGTGGTGAAAGTCGGTTCCTCATCGATCAGCGGCGCCAACGCCGGTCAGATCACTCCGCTCGTCGACGCGTTGGCCGCGGCACACGGGCGCGGCACCGAGATCATCCTTGTGTCGTCTGGTGCCATCGCGATCGGGATGCCGTACCTGGCGCTCGAGTCGCGCCCCGTTGATCTCGCAACGCAGCAGGCGGCTGCCGCCGTCGGGCAGAACGTGCTGATCTATCGCTACCAGTACAGCCTCGACCGGTACGACATCGTCGCCGGGCAGGTGCTCCTCACGGCGGGCGACCTGGAGCATCCGACACCTCGCAGCAACGCACAGCGCGCCATGGAACGGCTGCTTTCGCTGCGGATCCTGCCCATCGTGAACGAGAACGACACGGTCGCGACGCACGAGATCCGCTTCGGCGACAACGACCGGCTGGCGGCGCTCGTCGCCATTCTCGTCAAGGCAGAAGCCCTCGTTCTTCTGAGCGACGTCGACGCTCTGTACACGAAGCCGCCGCATGAACAGGGCGCCGAGCGCATTCCGCTTGTGAAATGGGACGAATCGCTCGACGAGGTCACCTTCGGCGATGCCGGACCAGCGGGCGTCGGCACCGGGGGAGCATCGACGAAGGTGAGCGCCGCGCGACTGGCGGCGGACCACGGGACAGCTGTGCTGGTCACCTCGACGGCGAATGTCGGACGGGCGCTGTCCGGCGCACAAGAGGGCGCAGACACCCTCGGCACCTGGTTCGAAGCGAATCCTGCGCACGAGAAGCACACAACGCTCTAGGCACACATGTTGCCGGCCGACCAGCCTCGGCCTCTCCGCTTTGCGACGCTCGGTAGACTGGTGTGCATGACAGACACCGCCCAGACGGCCCCCGTGCAGGACGCGGACGGCGTGGCCCCTGTTGACAGTGCCATCGGCCGCATGCGGGCGGCTCGGGCCGCCTCGCGCACGCTCGCCGTTGCATCCGGCGACACCCGCCTCGCCGCGCTCGAGGCGATCGCGGCGGCCATCGGCGCCTCGACCGATCGGATCGTCGCGGCCAACAGCGATGACCTGGAACGCGGCCGCGCCAATGGGCTTGCCGAGGGACTCCTCGACCGGCTCCGCCTCGACGATGCTCGTCTGTCGGGCCTCGCCGCGGCCGTCCGTGAGATTGCCGCACTCGGCGACCCGCTCGGACAGACGGTGAGGGGCAGCACGCTGCCGAACGGCATCAAGATCGACCAGGTGAGGGTACCGTTCGGTGTGGTCGGTGCGATCTACGAGGCCAGGCCGAATGTGACCGTCGACATCGCCGCCCTCGCGCTCAAGAGCGGAAACGCCGTTGTGCTCCGCGGTGGTTCGGCTGCCGAGCAGAGCAATCGTGTGCTGGTGTCCGTGATTCAGAATGCCCTCGAATCGGTCGGGCTGCCGGCGGCAGCCGTTCAGACCGTCGACGATTTCGGTCGAGAAGGAGCAACAGCCCTGATGCACGCGCGGGGGCTGATCGACGTGCTCGTTCCCCGCGGCAGCGCCGGCCTGATCGAGACCGTTGTGACGGAGTCGCGTGTTCCCGTGATCGAGACCGGTGCGGGCATCGTGCATATCTATCTCGATGAGAGCGCCGATGAGAAGAGCGCCGTCGAGATCGTGCAGAACGCGAAGGTCCAGCGCCCGAGCGTGTGCAACGCCGTCGAGACCCTGCTCGTGCACCGCGCGGCGGCAGAACGCCTGCTTCCCGGTGTGCTCGGGCGCCTGCGCGAATCCGGCGTCACAGTGCATGCCGATGCGTCCACTCTGTCGATCTTCGCCGACGCCGTTCCAGCCGCAGATGACGAATGGCAGACCGAGCATCTGAGTCTCGACATCGGCGTGCGTGTCGTCGATGATCTCGACGAGGCGCTCGAGCACATCCGCCGGTACTCGACGAAGCACACGGAGTCGATCCTGACCGAGAACGTGTCGTCTGCCGAGCGTTTTCTGGCCGAAGTGGATTCCGCTGTGGTGATGGTCAACGCGTCGACACGATTCACGGACGGCGGAGAATTCGGTTTCGGCGCCGAGGTCGGCATCTCGACACAGAAGCTGCACGCTCGCGGCCCGATGGGGGTGTCCGAGCTCACGAGCACGAAATGGATCGTCCGTGGCTCCGGGCAGGTGAGACCGTAGCGGTTAGAATGATGGATGCGCCGTTGGCGCGCAACCGAATGGAGAGCAGATGTCGTTTGCGACGATCCTTGTGACCGAGGCGGCCACCCACCACGTGGAGTTGCCGATGCCGCCGTTTATGTATGGGGTTGTCGCGCTGATCGTGTTCGCCGTGCTCGGCATCGTCACCTACTCATTTCGTGACGTGGCGAACCGTTACGCGGCGCGGGTCGACGCCCGCGCCGGCCGTCGCGGCGACGCCCAGGCAACGGACCACGAGTAGCCCTCGGGCATGGCAGACGGCATACGCCGGCCTCGGGTCGGGGTGATGGGCGGCACCTTCGACCCCATTCACCACGGCCACCTCGTGGCTGCGAGCGAAGTCGCGCAATCATTCGATCTCGATGAGGTCATCTTCGTTCCGACCGGGATCCCCTGGCACAAGACCACGGTCACCGACAGCGAGCACCGTTACCTGATGACGGTGATCGCGACGGCGTCGAACCCGAGATTCACAACGAGTCGTGTGGACATCGACCGTGACGGCACGACCTACACGATCGACACGCTTCGTGATCTGCGTCGCGCCCGGCCGGACGCGGAGCTCTTTTTCATCACCGGCGCGGACGCCGTCGAGCAGATCCTCTCGTGGAAAGACGTGAGAGAACTCTGGGAATTGGCTCATTTTGTCGCCGTCAGCAGGCCGGGGCATGCCCTCAACGTTTCTGGTTTGCCCGAGGGAGACGTAAGCTTGTTAGAAGTTCCGGCCTTGGCGATATCCTCGACAGACTGTCGGAGCCGCGTAAGCCGGGGAGATCCGGTATGGTACTTGGTTCCCGACGGTGTCGTTCAGTACATCACCAAGCACCACCTGTATCGGAGTAACCCATGACCCCGCCCGACGAGAAGCCACTGTCTCGTCGTCAGCTGCGAGAACAGCAGCAACGACAGGCCACGTCGTCTGCCTCACGCCGTGTCTCTGCGCCCACGGTCGCCGGTGGCGAGATTCCCGACGCCGCCCCGGTCGATGAGAGCACCGTCCACGCCGACAGGGCGCATGAGACCCACACAGCGCAGCCGCCACACACAGAGTCCCCAGAGGCACAGGCACACGAGCCGACACCACACGATGAGCGAGCCGGCGGCGCCGGACCGCGGGCGCCCCTGACCCGCAGGCAGGCACGACTGCAGCGGACAGCTGCCGTCGATGTTGTGACGCCGGCGTCAGCACCATCCGTGCCGTCAGCACCGGCGCCAGAGAAACAGGCAACGTCTGTGCCCGAAACGTCTGTGCCCAAAGAGACTGCACCTGCATCGACGAAGGCAGAGGGTGAGCAAGCCGGACGCACACGTGAACCGGTGACCTTTCGCGCCGGTGAGCAAGACGATCACGTCATCGCCCTCGCCGCGCAGGCCGCAGATGAAGCCGAGGCGCAGGCTGCGACGAAAGCGCGGTCCGAGAGGGACGCAGCTCGAGGCGATGCCGAGGCGCCCGAGGCGAAGCCGAAGCTGTCCACGGCGTTCGGCACAGGTGTCAAGCACGAGCAGAAGTCTCCGACAGACCTGCATGAGGCCCCGTTCGATCAGATCATCGCCCGCGGCATCGAGTCGGCGGCGACCTCGTCGAATTCGCTGATCCTGCCCACACTGCCGTCGACGGGACCCCTGACCGGGCCGATCACGTCGGGCGGAGACGTGATCATCACCGGATCAGTTGATCTGCCGCCTGGACTCGGATCGACGGGGCAGCATCCGCAGCATTTCGACAAGTCCGACATCGACGCGATGTTCGAGTCCGACGAAGACCAGCCGCCATCCACAGCAGGCACACCGGTGTCCGCGAGCAAAGCGGTGAGCACCCACACCTCGACTCGCGACGTCATCAACCCGCCCGCACCCGCGAAGAGCAACAGGATGCTTATGGTCCTCGCGATCACCGCGGGTGTGCTGGCCGTTGCTGTGCTTGCCGTGGTGATCATCGGGTTCGCGGCAGGCGCGTTCGGGGCATCGTGATGACAAGCGATGTGCGATACCTATCGAAAGGTTCTTCTCTGTGACAGCTTCTGAGTCGACGAAAGACGTCCTCGGCATCGCGGCTGCGGCTGCAGTGCAGAAGGGCGGCGAGGATCTCGTTGCACTCGATGTCTCTGGACCGCTCCCGCTCGTCGACGTGTTTCTGATCGTCACGGGCAACAGCGAACGGAACGTGCTCGCGATCGCGGGCGAAGTGGAAGACCGTGTGAACGAATCGGGGCAACGGACGCTTCGTCGTGAAGGTCGTTCAGAGGGGCGTTGGGTTCTGCTCGATTTCGGTGACCTCGTTGTGCACGTCTTCCATGAAGAAGACCGCATGTACTATCAGCTCGAGCGCCTCTGGAAGGACTGCCCGGTTGTGCCTGTGAGTGAGGCTCTTGCAGCCGCACACGCGGATGACGCCTGAGTCTGCCTGGTTTTTCTCCGCTCTCTGAGTGTTGTAGACTTTTCGAGTTGCCTCCGCTGAGCGGAGGGTACGGGTCTGTGGCGCAGCTGGTAGCGCACCTGCATGGCATGCAGGGGGTCAGGGGTTCGAGTCCCCTCAGATCCACCCAGCGCTTGATGTTCAAACTCCTGTCCGTTTCATTGCGGGCAGGAGTTTGTGCTGTCTCCCTGCTGTGCGATCGTCGTCGCTGGCGGTGCGTGCACCGTCGAGGTAGGTGCTGACTCGCTAATCGGTGACTCGGAGACGTTGCCGCCTACTGCAGCGCCTCCGGGTCGAATAGCATTAGTGTCCGCGGCCGACTGCTCTCACTGTGCACGATTCGGCTCGTTATCCAGCCCGATGTGCATCCGGGCGCCGTCAGTCGATAGTGATGACGACCTTGCCGCGGACGCCGCCCCCTCGAGGCGATGATGGGCATTCGCGGTCTCGGAGAGCGGGAACACCGAATCGACCGTGGGCCGCAAGGTGCCGGCGTCGGCCATCTGGGTGAGTTCTGCGAATAGTTCGTGTGCAGGCTTTCCACGGAAGAACCGGATGCGGCGCTTTCCATGGATAGACGAGCCGACGATCGTAGCCAGACTCGTGACGATGTGGTTTGTATCGAACCTCGCTGCCACCATTCTCCCCTTCGGGGCAAGAAGCCGACGGTAACGACGAAGCTCGGTGCCTACGGTATCGACGATTACATCGAAGCGGCCCAGGTTCTCGGGCCCGGTGACGCGGTAATCATAGACTTCGTCCGCACCGATCTCGCGAACGAAATCTAGGGTGCTTGAGCCCGCCAACGCGGTGACATGCGCTCCAAAGGCCTTTCCCACCTGTACGACCGCACTACCTACGCCACCGGCGGCGCCCCGCACGAGCAGTCTTTCACCGGGCGCCAATCCCGCCACTCGTCGAAGTGCAATGAGAGCAGTCATTCCTCCGAGCGGCAAAGTAGCTGCCTCGACCGGCGAGAGGTCGCGTGGTGCATATGAAATTTGCCCGGGCTCCACCACAAGGTATTGGGCGAGGCTGCGGAGTGCTTGGCCTGTTTCGTCCGGCTTCTCATCGAGTGCGCCCCACACCGCTTCTCCCACCTCGAAGCCGGTGCCTGCGCTCCCGATTTCCGCTATCTCACCCACAAAATCCAAGCCCAGCTGTCGAGGAAAGGGACCTTTCATGAACCACGACGGCAACGCCCCGGACCTCAAGATCAATTCGCCACCGTTTACTGTCGCGGCATGGACTTTGATCAATAATTGCCCGGGGCGAATCGATGGAACTTCTACTAACCCATCGTAGAGGACGTCCGGTGAACCATAGTGGTCGTAAAGGGCGGCACGCATGTGAGACAAAGTTGCTTCTTTCTGGGTCTGAGGAACACTGATTACACATCGACCAACCCTGCCTTGCCTGGGAGCATTCCACCTGCTCGGCACGTGAGAGTCATGAGCGTCGAAAGCTCTCAATTCAGCCAGAATCCTCGTTCTCCATTGGTCGTGAGTTATCGTCAGCCGTACAGTGGAACGGTGCTTGCCGACGAATCCGCTCCTGCCAACGTTGAAGCTGCGCTGCGTTCGGACGCGAGATCTAACCGTGGAAGAATCCTTCGCGCCGCCCGTTCAACTCTGACTGACGATGGGATCGATGCGCCGCTGACCACCATCGCTCGACGTGCACAGGTCAGCACCGCCACCCTCTACCGGCGCTTTCCAACACGTGACGCGCTCGTCAATGAAACCTTTGCAGAACAGCTGGCCGAGTGCACCGCCGCGCTCCACATGGCGCTGAAGGACAGGGACCCCTGGCACGGGATGTGCATTTTCATCGAGTCCATCTTCGCCATCCAGGTTAGCGACCGTGGCTTCACCGAAGCATTCTTCGTCCGTAACCCGAGCAAAGCCGAGCATCCCGAGCTTGATCGCAGCGAAAAGGCGATAGCCGAGTTGATCCGACGCTGTCAGGAGGCGGGCAAGATGCGGTTGGACGTCGTGCCCAGCGACATAACGCTTGCCCTCATTGCCAATGCTGCCCTTGTCGCGCGCCTGCCTGACCCGAAACAAGCCTCTGCACGCCTAGGCGGGCAACTGCTGCGTGCGTTCTCAGCTGGATCGAATCAGTCATTGCCGCCCGCACCGATCCTGGCTCTCGGGCCCGTGCTCACCAGATGAGCTGAACCTTATCGATCGTCCAAGTCTAATGGCGACGCGGGCGGGTGCTCCTTGGCCCGCCTGGTGCTGCGAGCTTCTTCCTGGCGTGTGCCGAAACGGCAGGCACTTCCGCGACGAGTACGCCCCTGACGGGCGAGATCGCCCGGGTGATCGAAGGGTTGCGAGCACTCTCGATCGACGTATGCGTCTGGTCGGACGCTCGTGAATCATCCGTTCACCCCGACGCGATCTTTTGTGCAAAGTCGTTCAGCGCAGCCGCGACGGCTGCGGGATGCGTCAGCGTCGCGTAGTGGCCGCCCGGAATCTCGACTGGCGCGATCCCCAGGCGCTCAGAGATCTGTCTTCTCATAAAGGGCGCGGGAAAGAACTGGTCGTCGGTGCACACGATGGCCAGTGTGGGGATCGGCGGGTGGTGGTCGGCGGGCCAGGGACTCGACATCCAGTTGCCCTGCTGGTCGCGTTCTCTGCGCCGCGCCTCGTCGGCCAGCGGCTCGGAGACGCCGTTGAAGAACGAGACGGCCGGGTCATCGTCGATCGGCTCGCGATCGTGACCGGTGTTGGTCCACCACTCCACAAAGCTCTCGCCGGGAGACGGGATCATGCCGGCGAGATAGACGAGCCCGTCTGCCCGAAGCTGCAGACAGGCGAGAGAAGCCGTGAAGCCTCCCAGTGAGTGACCGACGACGATGACGTGGTTCCTGTCACCTATCGCGTCAGCTACGGTTCGGACATAGTCGTCGAGTCCGGCGTTCGCATTTTCAATGGGCAGGTCAACCGCGACTACTTCGTGGCCTGCGTTTTCGAGGTGGGGATTTACGAGGTGCCAGTCCCATGAGGTCGAACCGCCTCCGTGGATGAGTGCGAAGGTCGCCATGGTCACTCTCTGTCATCGGTGAGAACGTGGTCATCGGTGGGAACGTGATCAACCGGTTCATCATCACCATTATGTCTGTCGGGGAGTGCTGGCGGGGAGCATCGAGCGCGCTGTCGACGGCTCCGATCGCCGCAGACGGAAGCATCTGCCTCACGGCTCCGGCGTCGGCTGGACGCCGATGACGGTCCCGGGGCGGCGAGCCGCATCCTGCGGGCGCTGCTGCTCAAGCAGCAGACGAGCCACGTCACGGGCAATCTCGAACGGCTGGGCGAATGTCTCCATGCCGACAGTGACGATCGCGCCCTCATAGAGCAGCATCATCCTCTGGGCCATCGCCTGAGCGTTGTGCACTCCCGCCTCGCGGCACAGCTCGCCGAACGTGTGGAGCAGCCATGACTTCTGGCGCGAGACCTCGGGGAACACGGGGTGACCGTCGTGTCCGTCGCCGATCTCGGCCCGAGCGTTGATCGCGCTGCACCCCTTGGGGCTGTTCTCGTCGGACCACGAGATGGCCGCGTCGAAGATCGCCAACACTCGCTCGACACCCGGCTCGGGCACGCGAACCAGGTGTTCGGCGACATGGTCGCGCCACCTCGCGTCCCTGTGCTGCAGGTACGACACAACCAGCGCTTCTTTCGAGCCGAACCGGTCGTACAGCGTCTTCTTCGTGACACCGGCCGCTTCGGCTATGGTGTCGACGCCGACTGCATGGATGCCGCGTTCGTAGAACAGCCTGGAGGCTGCGTCGAGGACGCGACTCGCACCGGGAGTCAGGGGAGCGAGTTCGGGGAGGGGTGTGGTCATGCGTTAACTATACCAACCTGTATAGTCGCTGTCATGAGTAAACAGATCAGTGTACTTCGGGTCGGGGTGACGGTGACGGCCGCAGCGGCCTTCGTGGCGACATGGAGCTCCGGATTCGTCATCGCTGCGATCGCCACCGTCGAGGTCTCGCCATTGACCCTGCTCGTGTGGCGATTCGTGCCCCTGGCCGGTGTGCTGATCGTCGTGGTCGTCGTCACGGGCGCCGCCCGGGCCCTCACCCGCGCAGACCTGCGGCGGCAGGCCGTCATCGGCCTGTTCGCTCAGTTCGGATACTGCGCATCCGTCTACGCCGCGATCGCTGCAGGCGTCGCAACGGGCACAACGGCGTTGATCGATGCCGTCCAGCCGCTCGTGGTCGCGATGCTCGTCGGCCCGTTGTTGGGCATCAGGGTGCGGGGCACCCAGTGGGCCGGCCTGGTCGTCGGCGCACTGGGCGTCCTGCTCGTCGTCCAGTCGCAGATGGAGGGCTCGGATGCTCTCCCGGCGGCCTATCTGCTGCCCGTTCTTGCGATGGCGTGTCTGATCGTTGGCACTTTCGTCCAGCGTCGCTCGAACACCGCGCCGGGCGTGCTCGTGACGTTGGCCGTCCACGTCGGAGTGACGGCGGTGGCGCTCGTCGCAATGGCGGCGATGACGGGAGCACTTGTGCCGCCCGCGTCATCGTCGTTCTGGCTCGCGGCGGTGCTCGCGGCGGCGTTCCCGACGTTGGCCGCATACGGCCTCTACTGGTGGTTGTTGCGTCGGGTGGGCATCACGGTGCTCAACGCCCTCCTCTTTCTTGTCGCACCCGCCACCGCCGCGGCCGGCGCCGTGCTGCTCGGCGAGCCGCTCACCGTTGTGACCCTCGTCGGGTTTGTGCTCTGCGGTGCCGGCGTGGCTGTTGTGCTGGCCGGCGAAGCGCGCACAGCTCGTGGCCGGATGACCGAGACGGTCATCGTCGAACGGCAAAGGCCCGGAGGAAGGTCTCGAGCGCTCGGTCGACATGATGCTGGATCTCCGTGTCGCTGAGCTGCGAGGCGGCGTCGCCCAACATCATGGCTCGGTTGAGCGGCTCACCCATGACGAGCCAGTTCAATTGGGTCGCGGCTGCGTCGGCATCCGGCACGTGGAGCATTTCCAGACTGTCGAAGGTGCGCAGGATCGTCGCGAGCGCGTTGATCGCCCGGCGGGGACCGTGCTCGTACAGCGCGGCCGCCAGCTCTGGAGAGCGGACCGCCTCAGTGACCACGAGCCGGCGTAGGGCGAGAATGGACGGGGTCAGGACCGTGCTCAACTGGTTGCGAAGCACAGCACCCAGAACGGTGCGTGGGTCGGTGTCGTGATCGATGGGTGCAGGGTCGGCGAGCACGGTATGAGCGGCGCCGGCAGTTGTTGTTGTGACCAGCTCGAGGAACAGGGCGCGCTTGCTGCCGAAATGGCTGTAGAGCGTCTGTTTCGCTACCCCGGACTCCTTCGCAATGGAGTCCATCGTCACCGAGTCATAGCCGGTGGCGAGGAACTGCCGTTCGGCGGCGGCGAGCATTGCATCGCGTTTCTGAATCGAACTGGGTCGCACGTGAGGACCTCCTTGCTTAAATCATACTCATGGGTCTACTGTCGAAGTTGTAAGACTCGGCAGTCTAAAAAAGGGAGATCACGGTGTTCACCAAACCACCACTCGAGTTCGAGGCGGAGCTACGCGTCGCCCCAGAGGCGGCGTCGTGGACGGTCTTCGACGTGCCCGGTTCAGAACCCTATTTCGGCACAAGGCAGCCGACGCGAGTTGTCGGAACCGTTGACGACACACCCGTCGAGATCACGCTGATGCCGACCAAGAACGGACACGTCGGACCGGTGAAGGCGGCGACGCGGAAGGCGCTCGGCAAACAGGCCGGCGACCGGGTGCGGGTGCGTATCGCGGCGGCCAGCGCATGACCGAGCTCGTCACGCAGGCCGGCGACACGGTGGTCTTCGATCGTTATGGGCCGGTGGGCGCCCCGGCCGTGCTCTTCATCTCGGGAGCCGGACCGATTCGCGCCGATGACCCCGTGACCACCGAGACCGCCCGTCGCATCGGGGAACAGGGGTTCCAGGCGAGTGTGCACGATCGCATTGGTCGTGGCGATTCTTCGGGCTCCGGTCCGATCGCTCTCGACCGCGAACTCGCCGCGATCGATGCCATAGCGGATGAGCTCAATGCCCCGGTCGTTCTCGTTGGCCACTCATCGGGGTGCGCGATCGCCATCCGTGCCGCGCGCCGAGTCGAACGCCTCGCCGGGCTCGTGCTCTGGGAGGCTCCCTTCGGGCAGTTCGACAAGGGGGCGCCCGAGTGGTGGGCCGATGTCGCGGCGAGCATCGACCGAGGGGATCTCGAGCAGGCTATCACCGAGTACATGGTCGACATGCCACCTGAGTGGCTCGAAGAGCTCCGTGCTTCACCGGCCTATCCTGAGCTGATTCTGAGTTGGATTCCTGATGGAACAGCTCTTGCGAACGTCGAATCCGACGGCCTGCCGTCAGCACTACGCGACCTCAGCGTGCCGGTGCTTGCGCTGGTCGGAACAGAGAGCTTTCCGGGGATGGCTGAGGCGGCGGCGAGCATCGCAGACGCAGCACCACGCGGATCCCATGAAGAGCTTCTCGGGGCGTGGCATTCCTGGGACCCGGAAGCGATGGCGTCACGGCTGGTTGCCCTGCTGACAGCAGGGCGGATGCCGGAAACCGTGTGAGGGGCGGGAAACTCCAACCGGAGTCGAGCTGAGGAGCGCTACCGCGGTCACGGCTTGCGGCGGAATGTCGCCATCGTGGGTCGGCGTGAGCGTTCCTTGTCGAGGCCAGCCCGCTCGAGCGTCCGCAGGATGTGGGGAGGAAGCTCCGCTGCCGGGGGTGCCGGGCCGCGCAGCGCGTCCGTGGCGCGGCCGAGCAGACCGATCCAGGTCCATCCGACAGCAGGGATCGCCGCCATCTGTACGAGCAGGTAGACAGGCCGCAGAGCCTCAGGTATCGCGGCAGCAGCCTCTCCACCGGCGAAAGCGCTGCGGTGAGCGCCACGCCTGAGGGTGCGCTGCGCAGTGTTCGATATGCCGACGATATGCGTCGCCTTCTAGTATCGAGAGCATGCGTGTGTTGGTCGTCGAGGACGAGCCCTACATGGCCGAGGCCATCCGCGATGGGCTGCGCTTGGAGGCGATAGCGGCCGATGTCGCCGGTGACGGCGATACGGCTCTGGAGCTGTTGAGCATCAACGCGTACGACATCGTCGTCCTCGACCGCGACATCCCCGGGCCCTCCGGTGACGAGATCGCTGAGAGCATCGTCGCCTCGGGCAGCGGCATGCCGATCCTGATGCTCACCGCCGCAGACCGGCTCGACGACAAGGCCTCCGGGTTCGAACTCGGCGCCGACGACTATCTCACGAAGCCGTTCGAACTCCGAGAGCTCGTGCTCCGTCTCAGGGCCCTCGACCGCAGACGTGCGCACAACAGGCCGCCGGTGAGGGAGATCGCAGGCCTGCGTCTGGATCCGTTCCGCCGCGAGGTCTACCGGGACGGCCGGTACGTCGCGCTGACCAGAAAACAGTTCGCCGTGCTCGACGTCCTCGTCGCCGCTGAAGGGGGTGTCATCAGCGCCGAAGAGCTCCTGGAGCGAGCGTGGGACGAGAACGCCGACCCGTTCACCAACGCCGTGCGCATCACGGTCTCCGCCCTGCGCAAACGACTCGGCGAGCCCTGGCTCATCGCCACGGTGCCGGGCGTCGGCTACCGGATCGACACCGGACGAGACGCCGGAACCGCGGGAGGCGAGGGTGGATAGAGCGCCCGGGCTGAGCGTTCGCCTCAAATTCACACTCAGCTATGCCGGGTTCCTTATGCTCGCGTCTGCGTTGCTGCTTGCGGCCGTGTGGGTGTTCCTGCTGCGTTACGTACCCGAGTCGATCGATACCCCCGGCGGGATCTGGACCCTGCAAGCCGACCTGCTGCGCGCCTTCGTCCCGGCGGCGGCCGCGGTGCTGGCGTTCCTGCTGGTATTCGGTCTTCTCGGAGGATGGATCCTCGCCGGCCGGATGCTCGCCCCCCTGGCGCGGATCACCGGTGCCACGCGCAAGGCTGCGAACGGATCACTCTCATACCGGATCGAGCTGGAAGGACGGGCGGACGAGTTCCGCGAGCTCGCCGACAGCTTCGACAGCATGCTCTCACAGCTCGAAGCGCACTTCGCCGAACAGCGGAGGTTCGCGGCCAACGCCTCGCACGAGCTTCGCACTCCGCTGGCGATCACGCAGACCCTTCTCGACGTCGCCCGCAACGATCCGGCACGCAACAGCGGCGAGCTCGACGACCGCCTCTACGCCGTCAACGCCCGCGCGATCGAACTCACCGAGGCTTTGCTCCTGCTCAGTCGGGCCGATCAGCGGTCCTTCATCCGAGAACACGTTGATCTCTCCCTGGTCGCGGAAGAAGCCACCGAGACCCTCCTCTTTCTCGCGGAGAAGCATGGGGTCGCCATCGAGACCTCCGGAGAGATCGCCCCGACCATGGGCTCACAGGCCCTCTTGCTGCAGATGACCACGAACCTCCTGCACAACGCCATCGTCCACAACCTCTCCGAACACGGCACCGTGCGGGTCACCACTGCCATTCGTTCCGGGTCCGTTGTGCTCATCGTCGAGAACACCGGCGACAAGCTCAGTCCACAGCTGGTCGCGACGCTCACCGAGCCGTTCCAGCGCGGGACCGAACGCGTACGCACCCACCACGCGGGTGTCGGCCTCGGCCTGGCGATCGTCAAAAGCATCGTCAACGCACACAACGGAACCCTCACCCTGACCCCCGGTGCCGCAGGGGGACTCTGCGTCACCGTGAACCTGCCGGCCGCCCCGTCGCACACGGGCGGGTGACGATCGGGGGTGCTGCCGGCTCTACCTGACGGGAAAGTCGAAATACGTGTCCGGGTAGGGCTCGGCGTGCAGTGTGTAATGCCACCACTCGCGGTCGTATCGATCGAAGCCGGAGTCCTCCATGATGGAGCACAGATCGTGGCGGTTTCTCTCGTCGACCGGCGTGATTCCTTCTGCTCCATGATGCGAGATCGGGTCCATCAGATCATGGTCACCGCCCATGGGGGCCCGTTCGCCCGTGACCAGGTGATAGAGCGTCACGTCGACCGTGCTGCCTCGGCTGTGGCCGGATCTGGCGGCCACATATCCCTTTTCGAAGATCTCCGCTCTGTCGATGTTCGGGTAGTGTCGCAGCTTGGTTCGGCCATCCTCCGGCTGTTCTGCCCACCGCATAAAAGCATCCACAGCGCGTTGCGGACGATATCCATCCCAGAGAAGCAATCCGAAGCCACGCGACGCTGCCTTTTCTTGTGCGCTCTCCAGGGCCGCGCACAACGCCCTCGTGCCCACAATTCGATTTGCCAGGTATCCGTCCACGGGTTTGCCGGTGAAGTTGTCCCAGGTGGCATATTTGGCATCCCAGCGGATTCCGGGGACGAACTCGTCCACATAGACGAAATCGTGCACCAAGACCGGGTCGTCCACCACAAGAGAACGGCCCTTCATCGCCTTTTCCCCGTCACAGCCAGCGACATGACCCTGTCGAGCACATCGGCGAGCGGCAGCCCCGCGGCCGCCATCATTCTCGGGTAGCGGCTGTATGAGGTCATGCCGGGAAACGTATTGACCTCGTTGAGGACGACCGTTCCGTCTTGCGTGAGGAACATGTCCACTCGCGAGAGCCCTCTGCATCCCAGAGCGCGATATACGGCCTTTGCGGTCTCTTGGACGAGCGAGCGGGATTCTGCCGAGATGTCAGCGGGAACGACGGGCGTCGAGTTCTCCGAGCCGGTTTCAGGTTCGCTCTCCTGATGGATTCTGAAGAAGCCGTGGGTGAGAGAGATCCGGTCCACCTCGCCCGCGATCAGATCCGGATCGTTCCCCAGGATGGCGCATCCGACCTCGCTGCCGACGACAGCCTCTTCGATCAGCACCTTCGAGTCGTACTGTCTCGCGGTTTCCACCGCACTCAGAAGCTCTTCTTTGCGAGACACCTTGCTGACGCCGAAAGACGACCCAGAGCGTGCCGGCTTGACGAAGACGGGATAGGTCAGCCCGTCGGGATCGAGGCTCTCGTCCGAGGTGACGGTCCAGAAGTTCGGTGTTGCGATTCCCGCGCTTCTCGCGACGATGTAGGCGAGGGACTTGTCCATGCAGAGGGCGGAACTCTGAATATCGCAACCGACGTAGGGGATGCCGGAGAGCTCCAACAAGCCCTGCATCGCACCGTCCTCGCCCAGCGTGCCGTGCAGAACAGGCAGCACGAGGTCAAGACCGATCGTTTCGTATCGTCCGTTCTCCAGGACGAGCAATCCGTGGATGCTTCTGTCCGGCGACAGCATGGCCGGACGGCAATCACCGTTCTCCAGATCTGCGTCAGGAGAGTCGCACAGCTTCCATGCACCGTGTGTTGTGATCCCGATAAAAAACGGTTCGTATTTTGCGGTGTCGAGGTGTCGTGCGACCTCTCGCGCAGACTTGACAGAGACAGGATGCTCCTCGGAGGAGCCCCCGAAGACGATTCCGACCTTCACCCTATCCATGGTGCTTCTCGCTTTCGCGGGTCACGCAGTTGATGAGACTGTTCTGAACGGCGTCTCGCAGGGCGTGGTCGGTGTAATAGGCGGTGTGCGGACTGATGAGCACATTCGGCAGCCTCTGCAGTCGCAGCAGCGCCGTGCTTTCGACGGGCTCGCTCCGGCGGTCGGTGTAGAAGATCCCTTCCTCACCTTCGAGCACGTCCAACGCCGCTCCGCCCAATCTGCCGCTTTCCAATGCCGAAATGAGGGCTTCGGTGTCAAGAAGCGAACCACGTCCGGTGTTGACGACGAACGCGCCGTGTTTCATCTTCTCGATACCTTGTCGATCGAGGAGATGGTGTGTGTCCGCGTTCAGCGGGGTATGGAGGGTGACGATGTCGCTGAGTTCGAGCAGGTCATCGAGAGGAACGTAATCGGCAGCGGTCTTGGAGCGATTGTCATGGGCTACCGTGCGGCAGCCGAAACCTCGCAGCCGGTCGATGACGGCTGTGCCGATGCGTCCTGTTCCGATCACCCCGATGGTGAGGTCGCGGAGTTCCTTTCCGCGGGCGCCACTCAGCCTGTAGTCGTGGTTCTCCGCGCGGTGGATGATGGATTTTGCGTTGCGCACGGCCATGAGCATCAGCATCAGTGTGTAGTCGGCCACGCTGTCGGGTGAATAGGCGACGTTGTCAACGGAGATGCCGACGCACTTCGCGTAGTCGACATCGATGTGGTTGCATCCGACGCTTCTGGTGGAGATGTATGTCACGCCTGCCTGGCTCAGTGCGAGAAGAGTGGGCCTTGTGATGCGAGTCTTGTGATCGACGCTGATACATCGGTTTCCGGATGCCAGGTGAACATTGGCTTCGGACACCGCTTCCTCGGTGATCTCTGGGACGACGCCGAAGCGAGGCGCCATCTCCTGGAACAAGGCTGCCTCGTCCTTGTCGCATCCATAGATCGTCATTCCGGTCGTGCGGACGGCGGAGGAGGCCGCGGATGCCTGCGACCGGCTGCCGCGGGCCGCTGTTCGTGCTGGTTCGGCGTGGGTCATGCACCCAGTCAAGAGTGCACGGTGTTGCCAGCGCGTATGCGCCTTTCGATATGCCTGCGATATGTTCGAGTGGCCGGGAGCTGGGGCGGGAGGCGGCAGCGTCCCATCGCCTGGACTGCGATGTGAGACGCGTGCGGCCGTTGTGGTGCTGTTCTGGAGATTGACGGCACTGTCTCGCCACTGTTGACTTGGGTGACGAGGAGGCAGTGCGGTCACCTTGCGCCGGTCGGGTAGAGCCGAGTAACCGTGATGCGACCAGGGAGCAATGATGGGACGATGACCCGCTGTATCGACGACAGAGCGCCCGTTTGGGTGCCGAGCGGCTCTAACAGCCGGGGATCGGTCACGACACCGTTGCGGATCAGGACCTGGGTCGTGCGTGCATGAGCGGGGACGGACTCGATCAATTCTCTGAGATGCTCGATCGCGCCCACGTTGATGAGGCCGAGATCATGGCAGGCGCGCGCGGTCGACGCAGGCGGGGCAGAATCGCGGCATCAGTGGTGGCGATCGTCGCGGTCGCCGCTGTCGGCACCTATGTTCCGGTGACGCTGCTGGCTCCGGTGTCCGCGGCCGCCGTCACCGTCACGATCCCCGACGCAGCCGTACCTGCTTCTGCGGCGCTCGCGCTCCCTCAGGCCGAGGCGAGCGCGGTCAGCGTGATGGGCGGAGACGACTTCGCGACGATGACCGGCGCGGCAGAGATGACGGCGGCAGCGGGCAGCGACGAACCGCGCCCGCTCGCGAGTATCAGCAAGGTGATCACGGCACTGGTGATCCTCGACGCCAAGCCGATCGCAGTGGGGGAGGACGGCCCCACCATCGTCTTCGATGAGGCGGACTCCGACCTGTACGACAAGTACTACCTAATGGACGCCACCATCCAGCCGATGGATGAGGGATCGAGCATGTCTGAGCATGACGCGCTCGAGCTGATGCTGATCGTCTCTGCTTCGAACTACGCCGAGGCCCTCTCGACCTGGGCATACGGTTCGCAGCGGAGTTTTCGCAACGCCGCTGCCGACTGGCTTGCCGCGAACGGGTTGACGGGAACGACCCTCGTCGAGCCGACAGGCATCGACCCCGGCAATGTCAGCACCGCCACCGACCTGATCACACTCGGCAAACTCGCGATGGCGAACCCCGTCGTCGCCGAGATCGTTCAGGCATCGGCGCTCGACGTGACGGGGTTCGCCGCGTTGCCGAACACGAATCACCTTCTCGGACTGGACGGGATCAACGGAATAAAGACGGGGACCCTCGACGAGGGCGGCGCGTGCCTTCTCTTCTCTGCGCAGCTCGACGTCGGTCTGGGCACTCCGCTGACCGTGATCGGATCGGTGCTCGGCGGCTCGAACCATGCTGTTGTGGACGGGCAGGTCACGGCCCTTCTCGACAGCATCAGAGCCGGATTCAACACCGTTGCGCTCATCGGCGATGGCCAGGAGGTCGGTGCGTACTCGACCATGTGGGGTGATGACGCAGCCGTCGTCACCGGGGAGCCGGCATCCGTTCTCACGTGGTCCGACACCCCGATCACGTCGCGCGTCGAGACGAAACCGGTCGAGACCGGTTCGACCGGAACAGAGGTGGGCACGGTGACCTTCACCGCCGGGGCATCGTCTGTCGTTGTGCCGCTCGTTCTGCGGGGCTCGATCGAGGCGCCGGATGCCTGGTGGCGATTGACGCATCCCGTCGAGTTGCTCGCTCACTGATTCGTCGCTTCAGCCGTCGCCAACGCACCGAATGATGCGGCGAAGCGTGCTTTGGCGACGGCCGAACACACGATATCGGTGCCGGTCTCAGTTCACTTCTCCTTTCATTTTTTAGGTGAGCGAGGTCGAGCACCGGCACGGCAGGATCGTTCAGCGCTCTGAAAAGTAAAGCCCCAGGAGGCCCCCTCGCGAGCGACGGATGAATGCTCGTTTGTGGTTGCGAGACCAAATGTTAGTGACTAACATTCGAGGATGTCCGCCACACGCTCCAAGAGCGAACGCACCCGCGCGCATCTGACCGAATGCGCTCTCGAGCTCTTCGACGCGCAGGGCTTCGAGCAGACGACAATCGCCCAGATCGCCGAGCGGGCGGGCGTCACGCAGATGACCTTCTTCCGCCATTTCGCAGCGAAAGAGAACGTTGTGCTCGACGACCCCTATGACCCGCTCATCGGTGCAGCGGTCGGCGCCCAGCCGCGCGCGTTGCCGCTTCTGCACCGCGTCGCCGAGGGAATCCGAGCGGCGTGGTCCGACCTGCCCGAACCCGCGACGGACCTCGTGCGCCGTCGTGTTCGCGTGATCGCGCGGTCAGGGATGCTGCGCGGCGCGGTCTCTCGCAACAACCTGACGACAGAAGAGATCATCGCCGCGCAACTCATCGACGACGGCGCCGATCCGATGGCGGCCCATGCAGCCGCCGCGGCGACTCTCGCCGCGCTCAGCGCAGCGCTCTTCGAATGGTCGCGACGCGACAGTGAACGTCTCTCGACGGCGATCGAGACAGCCCTCGACACGATGACGGGCGGCAGCGCCCGTGAATGAGACGCGTCTCGAGGTTCGCGGCATCACGCGCCGATTCCCGGGCGGGGCCGGAATCGAGTCCATCGACCTCGCGGTGCGGGCCGGCGAGATCCACGCGATCGTGGGACTGAACGGTGCGGGCAAAACGACTCTGATGCGTGTGCTCCTCGGCATGCTGCGGACCGAACGCGGAACCATCGAGCTCGACGGAGCGAGCATCCTCACCGCCTCACCCTCGATCTGGGCACGGGTCGGTCACCTGGTCGAAGCGCCATTCGCCTATCCGGAACTCACCAGTCTGATGAACCTGCGTCTGGCGGCGAGGCTCAGCGGCGTGCCGCGGCACCGTATCGAGGCCACCGCTCGGGCCGGGCTGGCTCAGCTGGGGCTCGAGGCGTACGAACGCGTGCGCTCGACGAGGCTCTCACAGGGGAACGGGCAGCGGCTCGGCATCGCGGCGGCTCTTCAGCATGACCCGATGCTCGTTGTGCTCGACGAGCCGACGAACGCGCTTGACCCGGCCGGTGTCATCCTGCTGCGCGAACTTCTGCTGAGGCGCGCGGATGCCGGTGCGGGCGTTCTCGTGTCGAGTCACCATCTCGACGAGGTCGCTCGCATCGCGCATCGCATCACGGTTCTCAACGCCGGGCGCGTCATCGGTTCTCTCGACCCGCACGGCGTCGACATCGAGCGCGCGTTCTTCGCCACCGTGCACGCCGACGAGACCGTGCACGCCGACGACGAGAGCGCAGCATGAACGAGATCGCATCGCACGGCAGGAGAGGGACCTGGTCGGCTCTCGTCTGGGCGGCGGTTGTCGTCGAAGCCGTGAAAACCACAGCGTCCCGCGTGACAGGGGTAACGACGGTGCTCCTTGTGGTCGGCGTCGCTGTTCTCGGCGCATCGATGACGCTCGCATCTGCGGCCGGCAACGAGCAGGTGATCGCCCAGCTCGGCGCATTCGGCGGTATAACCGGATGGCCGCTGTTGCTCGGCATCTCGGCCCAGGTGATCTCAGCCGGAGGTGTGCTCGCCTTCGGCGTTGTGCTGAGCTGGATGTTCGGCCGCGAGTTCTCGGAGGGAACGATCACCGCGCTGTTCGCACTGCCGGTGAGTCGCGCCACGATCTCCGTCGCCAAACTGGTCGTCTACGTCGTCTGGGCATGCGTGGCCTCCGCGGCATTGGCGGGTGCGGTCTGGCTGGTCGGCCTGATCATCGGGCTCGGCCCGCTCGACGCCGATGCCGCCGATGGCCTGCTGCGGCAGCTCGTACTGAGCCTGCTCACCGCGCTCATAGCGGTTCCCGCCGCGTGGAGTTCCACGATCTGGCGCGGGCTTCTGCCCGGCATCGCGATCACGGTCTGCGTCGTCGTCTGCGCGCAGGTGATGGTCGTTCTGGGAACGGGCGCCTGGTTTCCGTTCGCCGCCCCCGCTCTTTGGGCCATGGATCCGAGCAGCGTCTCATCCGGCCAGCTGGCTCTCGTCTCGGTTGTGCCGCTGCTGTTCGGGCTTATGACCGTTCTCTCGTGGCGGCGGCTCGAGCTCGACCGCTGAGGGCGCGTCATCCCGAACGGGTTCAACGACGGGTTCAACGACGGGTTCGACGACGGGTTCGACGACATGGAGGGGACCCGAAGGCTGGTGTATTACCCTGGCGCCATGGATGCTGCGAATGGCACGGCCGGCGGCCGGTCTGACGGCCGCTCTTCTGGCGTCTTTCATAAGACGAGACGGGTGATCCGCCGTCACCCGCGTGTGAACCGCGCCTACCGGACGTCTGTCGGGGTGACGGGCGCGACGACTGTCGCTCTCGGAATCGTCCTCATGCCGTTGCCCGGGCCAGGCAGCCTGATCGCTCTCGGAGGGCTCGCCATTCTGGGCACGGAGTTCGAGGGTGCGAAGAAGGTGAGCACACGGGCGAATGCTGCCGTTCGCACCGGGCTGGCCAAGGCCAAGGAGCATCGGCGCCAGAAGAAGGAGCGGTCGGCCGAGCGTGACGCTCGCGATCCGGCGCACACGGGCAGATGATCTCGAGCAGGTCGCGTTCGGCGTTCGCCTCGAGAGCCGCAACACCGGTGCTCGCGACGTCCCTGCTCGTCGTTCGCTGGTAGTGTGGGCGAGTTCGAACACGACAGAACTCGGACACGGCAGAAGGAGGTGAGACCCATTACCGCTTCAACGCAACGGGTGCTCCCTTCGCACACCCGCCCACTCGGCTGACGTCGTGCACCAGGGAGGCCCCCTTCTGAAGGGCTCCCCATGTCTGGCATTTCTTCACGTCGCTTCAGCGACACCATCACCGCCCTCCGCCTCGCCGGCTGCGTCTTCGCCGAAGACGAGGCAGCGCTCCTGAGCGAGGCCGCGCAGAACGACGACGACCTCGACGCCTTGGTCCACCGGCGGATCGTCGGTGAGCCCTTGGAGCAGATCGTGGGCTGGGCGGAGTTCGCCGGCCTGCGGCTGGTCGTCGAACCCGGCGTCTTCGTTCCCCGGCGACGCACCGAGTTCCTCGCTCAGGTGTCGACAGCTCTGGCGGCGCCCCTCGTGAACCCGGTGGTGCTCGACCTGTGCTGCGGAGTGGGGGCGGTGGGTCTCGCCGTCTCGACGTCGCTCCGCGACGTCGAGCTCCTCGCGTCTGATTGTGAGGCGAGCGCCGTTCGATGTGCTCGCGCGAACATCGGAGCACGCGGTCGGGTTTTCGAAGGCGATCTCTATGACCCGCTTCCGTCCGCTCTGCGCGGGAAGATCGATGTGGTTGCTGCGAACGCACCCTATGTGCCGAGCCGGGCGATCGAGCTGATGCCGCGAGAAGCACGTGACTGGGAACCGCGGTCGGCTCTCGACGGCGGGACCGATGGCCTGGCGATCCAACGACGGGTGCTCGCCGCGGCAGGAGAATGGCTCTCGCCACGGGGACGCGTGGTGGTCGAGACAAGTGAGCGCCAGGCGCGAGAGACCGCTCGACTGTTCGCTGACGCCGGTCTCACCTGTGAGATCTTGCGGTGCGACGACGTCGATGCGACGGTTGTGAGCGGTGGGTTGATCCACTCTCGTCCTGTGAACGAGATCAGCTCGCGCCGGCAATTGTTCCCGTGGTGCCGGTAAGCAACGTAACGTTAGAGATGCGGTCTCGACCTCGCTGCCTGCTGAGCGACCGCATGTTACCCGAAAGGTGCGCTTTGAGCGACGAATGTATCCACGGCTTCGATGTCGGCCAATGTGCCACGTGTTTCCCTCAGGAGCCCCCTCAGTCAGAGACAGCGGCCACGCCTGTCAGACGCAAGGCGAGCAGGACCTCCCGCCCCGCACTGGGCAGCGCCAAGCATGAGCCAGAGGTCGTCGACCTCGGCCAGCGGCGGCTGTATCACGTCAGCCACATCGACAATCTCGACGGAATCCTCGAGCACGGCGCTCTTCTTGCCGATGCCGATCTGGCGGGTGGCGGACTCCGCCGCGTCGACATCAGCTCGTCAGCGCAGCGCGACAGGCGGCGCCAGGTTCTCGTCGCCGGGCATCCGGTGTCGGCGTATGTCCCCTTCTTTCTCACTCCGGATGCCGACACCTGGACCAACCTGAGGATAGGCTCTCGCGATTCGCGCCTGTCGCCAGCCGCGTATGAGTTTCCGCCAAGTGACTATGTCGTCTTCGTGACGACCATCGATCGGGTGCGACCCCTGACGCGCGAGAAGATTCCTGTCGGGTTCGCCGTGGCAGACGACGACTCCGCTGACGACCTGGCGCGCATCGAGACGAGCGAGACCGGCGTGAACCGGGCATTCCAGCGTTTCGACGGCGACGATGGCAGGGAGCGGGCGCGCGTCGCGGAGGCCCTTGTCGCCGAATCGGTGCCGCTCGGCGCCGTCTCGCTTGTGGGAGTCGCGAACATCCGGGTCAGGGAACGTGTGAAGGATGCCCTGACCGCGGCCGGGCAGACCACAAAGGTCGCTGCATACACGCCCTGGTTCGAGTGAACGGTCTCACCGCACAGGCCTAGGCTGGGGCTATGTCGCCCCACCCCGTCCTGCGACGTGGCTCCGCTTCCCGGGCCCGTCGCGCGCTGGGGGCCGCTCTCCTCGTGGTGTTCGCCCTGACGGCGTGCACGGGTGAGGGCAGTGCCCCGCCCGAACCGACGGCGAGCGCGCCCGAGACGACGGCTGAGCCCCGTCCAGACGCGACGGTCGCGTGGGCACGGCGAACACTCGCGTCGATGTCACTGGAGGAGAAGATCGCCAGCACGCTGATGCTGCACGTTCCGGGCACGGACGCCGCCCGCATCCGCTCCTTCGTTGAGACGCATCAGCCAGGGGGTCTCATTCTCATGGGTGACAACATGCCCGCGGACGTGGATGCTCTCAACCGGCTCGTCATCGAGATCACGCCAGACCCCAGGGTTCCCCTGCTCATCGGCATCGACCAGGAGGGCGGGGAGGTCAAGCGAATCGAGTCCGATCACTGGCCGGCAGCCCGGAGCCTCAAATTCGAGGAGCCAGCCGCTGCAGAGACAGCCTTCGCCGCACGGGCACAGCTGCTCTCGCACGCCGGAGTGAACATCAATTTCGGAATCGTGGCCGATGTGACCGCAGACCCCGGCTCGTTCATCTACGGGCGAGCGCTCGGAACGACTCCCGACTCTGCTGCGGAGCGCGTCGCCGCGGCCGTTCGTGGAGAATCCGGTGAGGTGCTGTCCACTCTCAAACATTTTCCCGGGCACGGCTCTGCGCCGGGGGACTCACACGTCAGCGTGCCGTCGACGGCCAAGACGTTCGACGACTGGCTGGCGTCGGACGCCGTCCCGTTCGTCTCCGGGATCGATGCGGGCGCCGGGGCCGTGATGTTCGGGCACCTGGCATACACCGCCGTCGACCCGCAGCCGGCATCGCTGTCGCCGGGGTGGCATGACGTCCTGCACAACGATCTCGGCTTCGACGGGATCACGATCACAGACGACATGGGCATGCTCGTGAACACCGGCTTGCCGGAGTACCAGAATCCGTCGGAGAACGTTATACGTGCCCTCGCGGCGGGGAACACGATGATCCTGTACATCCTCGGCGCCGTCGATCCAGCGACGATCGTCGCCGATGTCGTGGCAGCCGTCGAGCAGGGGCGCATCGCCGAGCAGCAGATCGATGACGCCGCGCTCCGCCTGCTCGTCGAGCGCCGGCAGATCGGCGCGGAGTGGATGCCGATGGTCAGGCGCTGACGGCTTCGGCGGCACGCCTGTGAAAGCGAGGGGTCGACGAGTAACGTGAGAGCAGGGATCACGTCGTCTCACCGATCGAGGAGCCGCCTCATGACCCGGAAGACACCGTCAGCCCCGCCGAGCGGGGGAACGGCGAGGGGTGTTGTCATCTTCTCGCCTTCGCCGATTCTGACGGTGACGATCGAAGACCAGGCGGACGCTGCCGACATCCATGTGCATGCCGGAGGACAGGGCGTCTGGCAGGCGAGAATGCTTCGAGCGCTCGGCATCGACGTCACGATGTGCTGTGCTCTCTCGGGTGAGACCGGTCGTATCGTCGAGCATCTGCTCGACGACGAGGGATTTCGTGTGCTGGCCGTGCGGCGGCAGGCGCGAGGGGCCGCATACGTGCACGACCGTCGCAGGGGTGATCGGATCGCGATCGCCGAGAGCGAGGGAACACCGCTCTCTCGTCACGAGATCGACGAGCTGTATGGCCTCACCCTGCGCGCGGCCCTCAACTGCGGGACCGCCATCTTGAGCGGGCCGATGGGGAGCGAAGTCGTCCCGGCCGACATCTATCGCCGTCTTGCCGCTGATCTGCGTGCCTCCGACTGCACGGTGATTGCCGACCTGTCGGGCGAGCGCCTGACCGCGGCGATCTCTGGTGGCATCGACGTGCTGAAGGTGAGCGACACCGAGCTCAAGTCAGACGGCTTCGTCACCGACACGGATGTGGGGCAGCTCGTGCGTGCCATGCACGGGCTGCGGGAGAGAGGGGTCGGCCACGTCATCGTGACCCGGGCAGCCGAGGCGGCGCTGCTCCTCGCGGACGGACGTGTGAACGAGGTGCATCTTCCCACCATGCAGCCCGTCGACACCAGCGGAGCCGGCGACTCGCTCACCGCGGGCGTGGCTGCGACGCTGGCGGCCGGTGGGTCGATCGAAGAAGCGGTTGCGCTGGGGGCAGCAGCAGGAGCACTCAACGTCACTCGTCACGGGTTGGGAACGGGGGAAGGCGAGACGGTCTATGAGCTCAGGGGTCGCGTGCGGTTGTATCCGGTCGAAGACGGCGAACGAACGACGACGATCAGCCCGGATGAACTCGCGAGGAGGGTGAAGGAGCGGTGAGCCCGACGGTGAGAACGCCGGTCACGAACGATGGTGAGGACCTTGATCGCGAACCGGTGAGGGGCCGAACATGCGGACGCTGATCACAAACGACGATGGAATCGATTCTCCCGGGCTGCTGAGGCTGGCGTATTCAGCCGTCGAGGCCGGTCTTGACGTGGTGGTGGCGGCACCGGAGTCGGAGCGAAGCGGGAGCGGAGCGGCCATCACGGCCACAGAGAGCGACGGCGGGATCCTTGTGGAGCGCCGGCATCTGGAAGGGCTGGACGGCATCGACTGCTTCGCGGTGCATGCGGCTCCGGCGCTCATCGCTCTCGTTGCAGGCCACGGTGCATTCGGCGACCCTCCGGATCTTGTGCTCTCCGGAGTGAACCGGGGAGTGAACCTGGGGCGCGTCGTCCTGCACTCCGGAACCGTCGGTGCGGCGGTCACGGCCGGCGTCAACGGCAAGCGAGGCCTGGCGGTCTCTCTCGATGTGGGCCCGAAGACGCCCGAACCGCGCTGGAGCGTCGCCGCACGGCTCGCGCAAGAGCTTGTGCCGCTGTTGCTCGATCAGCCGCAGGGAACCGTTTTCAACCTCAACGTGCCTCAGTGCGATTCCGACCGTATGCCCGAGCTCAGGGCGGCGACGCTCGCCAGTTTCGGTATCGTGCAGACCACGATGGCGGAACGCCACGACAAGCGCATCCGGCTGTCTGTCGCCGATCCATCTGACCCTCTCGAGCCGGGAAGCGACGCACAGCTGCTTGAGGAGGGATTCGCGACGGTGAGCTCGATCAGCTCTCTGCACGATCTGCCCATGCCGCCGCTCCCCGAACGGGGCGTCTCGCCCCACGGGGCGGTCGCCGGTGCGCAGCACATGCGCTGAGCAGCTATTCGCCCACGATCTCTTCCCGAATGCGGCGAAGGTCCTCCATCAGGGAGCCGATCAGTATCCAATGATCGGGGTGGGGACGGCGGATGATGAGTGGTGCTGTGAGCGCCGGCATCGGGGCGCTCTGGCCACCGTCGGCATCCTGAACCTGTTCGGGCGGTCTCGTGAGCAGTCGCAGATCGTGCGCCGCTCGCTCGAGTTCGGTGGCGATCGACTGCACGGTGCCGTCATGGTGCAGATCTTCGGCATAGTGGTCGCGGAACGCGCGGGTCATGCCGACGGTGCGGGTCACGATGGCCGTGAGCCGATTCAGCAATTGCTCGGTCTCAGAGAGCGCCCGTCTGTGAGCTGTGCGCCGTGGATTGAGAGTGAGGGACTCCTCTCCCTCGGCCAGCGCCGCCTGCGCTGCCTCTCGCATCGGCCGCAGCAGTCTCGCCTCGATCATGAGCGTATCGAGCTGTTGCCTCGACTGCGGAGACCGCAGCGCGGCGGCGAGCCGATCGAGTGACTGCGCGACCTCGGCGGCGAGCAGGCCGACGGCCTCTCGTGCCGGCCCCAGGCGCACGGGCGGAACGATGATCACGTTGACGATGAGCCCGATGGCGGCTCCGATGAGGGTTTCGACGATGCGTTCGACGGCGTATTCCGGTGAGGCGGCGCCGATCGCGAGAACAAGCATCGCGCTGATCGGAATCTGATTCGCCGACGGGGGAGTGAGGCGGAACAGCCATCCGACGAAGATCGCGATGACGACGGTGATCAGCACGATCCAGGTCTGCTCGCCGAAGAGCAGGCTGATCCCGAGCGCGATCACAACGCCGATGATCACCCCGACGCTGCGTTCGACGGCGCGCCCGAAAGACTGGTTGATGCTCGGCTGAACCACGAGCAGGGCGGCGATGGCCGCGAAGATCGGGAGCTGGACGGGGAGCAGGAGACCGGAGACCACCCAGGCGAGGATGGTGGCGACGCTCGTCTTGGCGACCTGCAGAAGCGGCAGCCGCGATGCCGTTCTGATCTTCGGGACGATGCGCATGTGTCTACGCTACGACAACGGTCACCGGCTTCCCCCTGAAAGCGCCGTATGCCTGGATCGAGCGTTCGAAACCGGTGCGCGTCGAGGTGCTGATCGATTCGAACGGGGTGAGTCCGATGTCGATCGACCTGGCTCGTTCCTTCTTGCTCCAGGTGCCCACAACGCGCCCGCGGTTCTGCACGGTCGGCATAAAGACGCCGTTGTTGCCCGGCACGATGCGTGAGCCGTGGTCGACGTGCATGGTGAAGGCGCGGTTGCGATATCCCAGCACCGTCTCGTCGAATCCCGGCAGCGCATGCACAAGGCGCGATGACGGGGATGCCGAGACTGACGACGAAAGCCGCACGAGCTCCACCCCAGAGGCGCTCACCCGCTCGACGTCGTCTTCGAGGCTCGCCACGGCGGTGCGGGCGTCGCCGAGGGTGATGCCCGCCCACCATGCGAGGTCGTCGACGGATGCCGGCCCATGCCCTCGAAGATAGCGGCGCGCGAGTTCGTGAAGAGCCTCGTCGCGCGTGAGCGCAGGCGCGCTCGGGATCCAGTCGTCGCACCACACGAAGAGCTGCTCGCTGCTCTCGAACGGGCCGAGGCAGATGAGGCCCTGGCGCGCGAGATGACCGAGCAGGTGCGGGCCTCGTTGCCCGGTGGGGTCGACGCCGCCGCGTTGGATCGCGGTCATCAGGTCGGCCCGTGAAAGGCGTTCATGCGCTGAGAATGCACTCTCGACGGCCTTGGCGGCGCGTGTGAACTCTGCGGTGCCGAGGTTCAGCTCGCGGAAGCGGCTCGCCAGACCGGCCGTCGTCCGCGCGGCGGTGAGCGACAGCATCCAGCGGAGGTCTTCGCCGGCGATGGCGTGCAGTGTGCCCCGCATCGGCCACGAGCGCACGAGGTGCCTGCTGTCGAACGCATCGCGCACCTGAGCCATGGTCGGCGAGTTGGGGCTTCTGACCGCGAGCGACCAGAGAAGGCCGGCGAGATCCTGCCCCTGCATGGCGTGCATGTGGCGGACCACATCGGCGATGTCTGATCCGCCTTCGGCGACATGCGCCTGTGGTGTGCGAGCGTGACGGTCGGACAGCAATTGATTGGCGAGACGCTGCTGCCTGACGGCGGCAGCGGTGAGAACCGGCGTCATCGTCGACTGCGGGTGTCGTGGGCGCTGATCATGCGGTCAGGCTAGCAGCCGCCGCTGACGGGGCGCGTCGCCTCGATGCGTCTCACAGAAGACCGAGTTGCTCGAGCTGGTCGAGAAGACCCGCGCCGTCTGGGGCGTAGACCCACTTCGGGCTCGCCCGGCCATGGTCTTCGGGCTTCGAGCGCCCGCCCGCGAGAACCGCCTCACTCGTGGACAGCTGGCGGATGGCCACAGCCGCGACACTCTGCGGGTGTTTCTGGGCGAACTCGCCATAGATGTCTTCATCGTGCTGGCCGTCGTCGCCCACGAGAACCCATCTGATGTCGGGGAACTCCGTCGCCAGTCTCTCGAGGTTCTCCTGCTTGTGCGCGCGGCCGCTGCGGAACAGCCTGTCATGGGTCGGTCCCCAGTCGGTGAGGAGCAGGGAGCCGGCGGGGTACAGATGCCGCGAGAGGAATCTGGTGAGCGTCGGTCCGACGTTCCAGGCACCCGTCGACAGATAGATCATGGGGGCGCCGGGGTGCGACCTCACGAGGCGCTCGAGCAGCACCGACATGCCCGGCACGGGCGTGCGGGCGTGCTCGTCGAGCACAAAGGAGTTCCATGCCGCGACCAGCGGACGCGGAAGCGCCGTCACCATCACCGTGTCGTCGATGTCTGACACGACTCCGAACCGCACGGCGGGGTCGACGATGTAGATCTGCGCTGTGGTCTCTGGTGACGCCTCCGTCCGAAAGCGGACCGGTTGCCAGCCGGGCACGAGCGAGGCCGGAAGCACGACGTCGATCACGCCGCCGCGGTCAGCCGTCACGCTGTGCTCGGTGTCTCCGACGGTGATGGTGACCTGTGCGTCACCGACGGGAATGCTCGTGAAGCTGCGCCAGCCCCTGATCCTCTGCTGCGGCGAATCCGACGGCGACGCGACGAGATCGTCTGGCGCGGCCATGAGCACCCGGCCGAGCACACGCACCCAATCGGCGGAGCCGTAACCGGCATAGGGAATCACCGTCGCGACACGACCGCGTTTGCGAGCGCGACGCTGTCGCCAGTCCAGGAACCAGTCGTCGAGACGAGCGGCCCTGTGGATGCGAGGAGTCCTGTTCATAGGTACTGCGTCGTCTGCTCCTGGAGAGGCGGGCTGAGCTTCTGACACCCACACAGTCTGTCATGCATTCGTCACAGGGGTGAGCGACGACGTTCGTCTGGCGATGACACCCGTTCAGACGTCATCCGTCGGTTCCGGCTGCTGCTCGTTGTGCATGTGGCGTGATTCACGTCTGTGCAGCAGAGTCTTGACGACCCAGGCGGCGACGAGGAACGCGGCCAGGATCCCGACGAAGACATAACCGGCGAAGTGCAGGCTGTCGGCGAGCTCACGGTAGGTTCCCGCCGCCGCCGAGGCCACCGAGACGTAGGCGGATGACCACAGCAGGCAGGCCGGGGCCGTCCAGGCGATGAAGGTGCGGTATCTCATCGCGCTCATCCCGACGGTCAGCGGGATGAGCGAGTGCAGCACGGGAAGAAATCGTGAGATGAAGACGGCTATGCCTCCGCGTTTGGCCAGATAGTTCTCGGCCCGCACCCAGTTGTGCTCGCCGATCCGGCGACCGAGCCCGCTGGCGCGAATGCGCGGCCCGAAGAACCGGCCCAGTGCGAAGCCGATGCTCTCCCCGATGAGAGCGCCGAGGAGCACGGTGACGACGAGTGCGACGAATTGGAACGGTCCGTCGACGCCCGTCGCAGCGACGATGACGACCGTGTCACCCGGCACCACAAGACCGATCAGAACCGATGTCTCGAGCATGATGGCGACACCGGCGATCAGGGTGCGCAGGAACGGGTCGACGCCCTGCACGGTATCGAGCAACCAGGTGAGGACGTCGTTCACACCGAGATACTAGAGGAATCAGCTGAGCAGGAGCAGCACGGGCGGCACGGCGAGCAGCGCGACCGACGCCGTGATGACGGCAATCCTGAGTGTGAGGGGGTCTGGTGAGTCCTCGGCCAGGAGCCGTGAGATCCGCGGACCGATCATGCCTGCTTCGGCGGGGTGCGCCTCGGCCTCGTGCGAGGCGGGTGTCAGGGTGTCGGAAGACGCGAGGGGGCCATGGGCGTCCGCCGACGCACCTGTGCCCACCAGGGCGATCGCCGTGGCGAGTGTGTGATCGTCGACCTCGCGACGTGCGCGGTCGTCGGCAAGCATCTCCACGAGGAGCGCAACGGCGTTCTCAGCACGGTTGGCGATGGGAAACCAGGGGAGTGCGCTGTGCCACGACTTGAACGCGAGGAGCACAAGGTGATGCTGCTGTTCCAGATGCGCTCGTTCGTGTGCGATGACACCGCGAAGCTGTTCCGCATCGAGGATCTCCAGGAGTCCGCCAGAGAGCACTGTGACCGACCTGATAGCACCGGGCAGGCAATAGGCCACGGGCGCCGAATGCTCGAGAAGCCGTGTGTTGGGCGCATCGGGCATCGGAGCGCTCAGCAGCTGGACGAGCGAATGGTGCCTGCGCCGCTGCCTCTCTGTGCGGATGGAGGTGAGGGCGAGGTTGAGCAGCAGGTGGAGCGCGAGCAGAAAGGCGAAGCACAGGGCGAAGGCGTGCGCGATGGATGCGTCTGGGGGCAACGTGCCGGCGATGGTGTGCGCAACAAGTGCATCGACGCCGTCGATGAGCGTGTGGCCGAAGGGGATCAGCCCATAGGTCACGAGGGACCCGATCATCGAGAGCCCTCCCGCGAGGGCGATCGCCTGCCAGAGCACGAGCGCAGTGCCGGGAGCTCGTGACGGCCACCTGGCATGCGAGAGAGCGATGGGCACGGGCCACGCCAGGCAGACGGCAAGACAGGCGAGGGCGACCGACGCGACGAACATCAGAGCCGGCCCGCTGCGTCAGTTCTCGCCGCGTGCCCCGAGCAGGCGGCGAAGCGTGGCCGCCTCTTCTGGTGATACCTGCCCGATGAACCGCGCAAGAGCCGCCTCGCGGTCTGGCACGGCGCCGAGGACCTCATGCATCAATTCTGCCGTGTGCTCGGCCCGCGTCGTCACCGCGCGGTACAGGTGCGGGCGCGTGTCGCGATCACGCTCGACGAAGCCCTTGTTCTCGAGTCGCGAGAGCACCGTCAGCACAGTGGTCGATGCCAGTTCCCTGTGCACGTGGCCGTCGCTTCCCGGCTGCATCAGCCGATCTCGGAGGTCACCGGACGAGAGCGCGCTGTCAGCAGCCCACAGCACGTCCATCACCGATCGTTCGAGTTCACCGAGTGTCGCCATAAGAACAGACTACGGGGTTTTCCCCAATAGTTCTACATGGCGTAGACAAATGTTCTACACTGTGTAGAGATTGGTCTTCTACACTCCGTAGAACGATCGGGATATCACCGCGGAGGTGACGTGAACGAGCTCCTCGACCCGCTGCTGCTCTCGCGCTGGCAGTTCGGCCTGACAACCATCTACCACTTTCTGTTCGTGCCGCTCACGATCGGCATGGCGGCGACTGTCGCGATATTCCAAACCGCGTGGGTCCGTACCGGGCGGGTGCACTACCTGCAGCTGACGCAGTTCTTCGGCAAGATCTTTCTCATCAACTTCGCGATGGGTGTCGTCACCGGCATCGTTCAGGAGTTCCAGTTCGGCATGAACTGGTCGGACTACTCCCGGTTCGTCGGCGACGTGTTCGGAGCACCTCTCGCATTCGAGGGGCTTCTCGCCTTCTTCTTCGAGGCGACGTTCATCGGACTGTGGATCTTCGGATGGAAGAAGCTCCCGCCACGCCTGCACCTGGCATCCATCTGGGCGGTTGTCGTCGGGTCGATCACCTCCGCCTATTTCATCCTGGCCGCCAACGCGTTTATGCAGAACCCCGTCGGGTTCGCGATCAACGAAGAGAAAGGACGCGCCGAGCTCACGAGCATCGGCGAGGTCCTGACCAACCCCGTGGTTCTCGCCGCCTTCCCGCACACGATCTTCGCGTGTTTTATGGTGTCGGCCGGGCTCGTCATCTCCGTCGCGGCCTGGCACCTCTCACGAAACCAGCACCTCGACACCATGCGTCCCGCTCTGAAGTTCGGGATGTGGGCGATGGCGGTGTCCGGTGTGCTCACGGTTCTCGCAGGAGACCAGCTCAGCCTGACGATGGTCGCGACGCAACCCATGAAGATGGCAGCGGCAGAGGCGATGTACAACACCTCGAGCGGGTACGACGCTTCTTTCTCGCTCTTCACGCTCGGCACACCCGACGGTTCGTCCGAACTGTTCTCGATCCGGGTGCCCTACCTGCTCTCGTTCCTGTCCACCCATACGTTCGATGGGACCGTCGAGGGGATCAACAACCTGCAGGAACAGTACGTCCAGCTGTACGGACCTGGCGACTACGCACCGATCGTCTGGGTCACCTACTGGTCGTTCCGCTGGATGATCGCACTCGGCCTGATGCACGTCTTCGTCGCCGTCGTCGGACTCTGGATCACCAGGAAAGGGCGGATGCCGCGGCAGCGCTGGATCTGGAAGGTCGCCATCTGGTCGTTCCCGGCGTCTCTGGCGGCCATGATCCTCGGCTGGGTGTTCACCGAGATGGGCCGGCAACCGTGGCTGGTGTTCGGCCTGCTCAGAACCGAGGACGGTGTGTCGCCCGGCGTGAGCGGAGTCGAGGTGCTGATCTCGCTCCTCGCGTTCACCGCGATATACGGGGTCCTCGCCGTTGTGGAGTTCAAGCTGATCAAAAAGGCCGCGCAGACGGGTCTGACGGTCACGCATGACGATGACGACGCGGGTTCTGCGCCGAAGATCATCGAGACGGTCTACTAGGAGCTGATGATGGATCTCACCGTACTGTGGTTCTGGATTATCGCGTTCTTCTTCGTCGGGTACTTCGTTCTCGACGGATTCGACTTCGGTGTCGGCATGTCGCTTCCGTTCCTCGGCCGTGACGACACGGACAGGCGCCAGATCATCAACACGATCGGCCCCGTGTGGGACCTCAACGAGACCTGGGTCATCGTTGCGGGCGCAAGTCTGTTCGCGGCGTTCCCCGAGTGGTATGCGACGCTGTTCAGCGGGTTCTATCTGGCATTGCTCGTGATACTGCTCGCCCTGATCGCCAGGGGCGTGTCGTTCGAATACCGGCATCAGCGCCCGGAGGCGCTGTGGAAGCGTCGCTTCGACCGGATGATCGTGATCGGGTCTGCGGTTCCCGCTCTGCTGTGGGGCGTCGCGTTCGCGAACATCGTGCAGGGTGTGCCGCTGGACGCCGACCACAACTACACGGGAAGCATCTTCGACCTGCTGAACCCATACGCGCTGCTCGGGGGTGTGACGACTCTTCTGCTGTTCTTCACCCACGGCGCGGTCTTCGTGTCGCTGAAGACCGATGGCGACCTGCGCGTCAGGGCTCGCAGGCTCGCCGCACGTGTCGGCATCGTCGCTGTTGTGGTCGCCGCGGTGTTTCTCACCTGGACCGTGCTCACCCACGGCACGCCCGCCGCTGCCGTCTTCGCCGCGGTCGCCGCTGCGGCTCTCGTCGCCGCTCTTGTCGCCAACGCCCGCGGTGCAGAGGGCTGGGCGTTCGGCCTGATCGCGCTCACCACGGCCACGGCTGTTCTCGCACTCTTCGCCTCACTGTTCCCCGCCGTGATGCCCGCGAGCAACGATCCCGCCAACAGCCTCACCATCGTGAACGCATCGTCGAGTCCATACACGCTCGGAGTGATGTCGTGGACGGCGCTGATCGCGCTTCCGCTGATCCTGCTGTACCAGGGCTGGACGTACTGGGTGTTCCGCAAGCGGGTCACCCGCGCGCACATCGAGGGGGCGAATGCGACCACAGACGGCGGAGCGAAGGCGCCGTCGACGTGAAGCCGCTCGATCCGAGGCTGCTTCGGTATGCCAGGCGCTCGCGTTCGGCGCTCGCTCTCGGCGGAGTGATCGGCTTTCTGCAGACGCTCTGCACCGTCGGCTTCGCCTGGCTCGTCGCGACGATCGTCGACGGGGCGATCGCCGGCGAGCCGATCGGGAGCCTCGTCCCTCTCATCGGATGCCTGGCTGCCGTTGTGCTGCTGCGGGGCGGCTTCGTCTGGGCGACGGATGCCGCCGGCGCGCGTGCGGCCGCGGTCGTCAAGAGCGAGCTTCGCCTGGCTCTCGTCAGCGCGGTGACCGATCTCGGTCCTGCGTGGGTGTCCAGGCGCAGCGGCGCCTCGCTCGCGACGCTCATCGGGCGCGGCATGGACGCTCTCGACGACTACTTCGCGAAGTACATTCCCCAGCTGATCCTGACGTTGATCGCGACGCCCATGATCGTCGCCGTGGTCGCGTGGTTCGACCTGATCTCTGCGGTCATCATCGTCATCACGCTGCCGCTGATACCGGTGTTCATGGCACTCATCGGCTGGGCGACCCAGGCCGCCCAGCAGCGACAATGGGCCACGCTCGGCCGGCTCTCATCCGGTTTCGCCGACTCCATCGGAGGTCTCGCGACCCTCAAGATCTTCGGCAGGCAGACACGGCTCATCGAGCGGATGCAGCGCATCAGCCGTGAGTACAGGTTCGCGACCATAAAGGTGCTGCGGGTCTCATTCCTCTCGAGCTTCGCCCTCGAGCTCGCGGCCAGCCTGTCCGTGGCGATCGTCGCCGTGACGATCGGCATGCGCCTCATCGACGGACAGATGCCGTTCGCCATCGGGCTCTTCGTGCTTCTGCTGGCACCGGAGGCGTTCCTGCCGCTGCGGCAGGTGGGAGCGAACTTTCATGCGGCAGCCGAGGGACTGGCCGCCGCGCAGGATGCCTTCGACGTGCTGGACGAGGTGGGCTCGGGCGACGCGCACGATGCGCCCGACCGGCTGGAACGGCTCGACCTCATGCGCGGCGACCGGGCGGTGGTCGAACTGGTCGACGTCACCGTCGACCACGGTGACGGCCTGGTCGTCGGCCCGCTCAACCTGACCGCGCGTGCTGCGGAGCTGACGGTGATCACGGGACCGAGCGGTGTGGGCAAGTCCACGGCGATCCAGGTGATCAACGGTTTCGTCCCGGCGTCCGGCCTCGTGCGCGCCGCGCCGCGTGAGCGCACGGGATGGTCACCGCAGAAGCCCAGCCTCGTCGCGGGGTCCGTCAGGCAGAATGTCGCCCTTGGGGTAGAGGCCGTCGACGAGGAGGTTCTCGCCCGCTCCATGGCCATCGCAGCAGCCGACGATGTGAGCGTCGACCAGATCATCGGGGTGCACGGCACCGGTGTCTCCGGTGGTCAGGCGCAGCGTCTGTCGATTGCGCGTGCGGTCTATCGTGTGCTCGCTTCGGACGGTGAGCTCATCATGCTCGACGAACCCAGCTCGGCGCTCGATCATCGCACAGAGGCGAGTCTGATCGACGGGCTCCGTGAACTCACCGCCGTCGGCATCGCCGTGCTCGTCGTCAGCCACAGGCAGAGCATGATCGACGCCGCAGATCGCGTCGTCCGTATGGACGCGCACGGTCGCGCCGGGATATGTGAAGAAGAGGTCGTCGGATGAGAGCTGGACGCCTGTCGGGTGACGAGCGAGCAGTGCTCGCCACAGCTCTGCCCCACACGAGACGAAACCTTCCCGGGGTCTTCTTCGGCATCCTCGCCGCTCTGTGCACAGTTGCGCTTCTGGCGACGAGTGCCTTCCTGATCACGCGCGCCGCCGAGCAGCCGCCCGTGCTGTATCTGTCGATGGCCGTCGTCGGGGTCAGAGGGTTTGCCCTCGGGAGAGCGTTCTTTCGCTACCTGGAACGCATAGCCACTCACGATGCAGTCTTCCGGCAGCTCGAGAACGTGCGTGTGAACCTGCTCGAGCGGCTGATCCCGCTGGCTCCGGCCGGACTCGGCCGCACCAGACGAGGGTCGGTGCTCGAAGCGATGGTGTCAGACGTCGATGAGCTGCAGAACCTGAGCCTGCGCGTGGTGCAGCCGCTGGTCACCTCTCTCGGCGTGGCCGTGATCGCTGTCGCGGGTGTCGCCCTGCTGTCCCCAGGAGCGGCCATCGGTCTCTCTGCCTGCCTCGTTCTGGGTTTTCTCGTCGCGAGCGCTGCCGTGCGTGCCGTCTCTGCCGGGGCCGAGCGCTCCATCGCGCCGAAACGGGCGACCCTGACGAACGCCGTGCTCGACTACGTCGGAACCCTCGACGTGCTCATCGCGTTCGGTGCAGACGCCGAGTACCGCGGACGCGTGGCCGCCGCGGACGCCGCCCTCACGAAGGCCCTGTCACGACGAGCCGTCGGCGCGGGAGTCGCAGCGGGTGCACTGAGCCTGTTCTCGGGAATCGCGGTGGTGATCGCCCTGTTCGCGGGCATCCCGGCGCTCGACGCGAGCGCCGGTCTCACCGGCCCCGCGTTCGCCGTGATCGTGCTTGTGCCGATGGCCGTATTCGAGATCGTCGCGATGGTCCCCCTTGCGCTTGCCGCGTGGCGTCAGGTGCGGGCGAGCGCGGTCAGTCTCGCCGCCGTCGCGCCCGCACGGATTCCGGATTCGATCCCCATCGACCGGATCGGTGACGCCGATGACGATGATGGAGAGCCGGTGGTCTTCACCCCGGATGGCCCGGCCATCACCCTCGACGAGGTGAACGCCACCTGGCCCGGTGCATCCGAACGCTCTCTCGAGAGAATCAGCCTCAGCATCCGTGTCGGCGAGAAAGTGCTGGTCGAGGGGCAGAGCGGAGCAGGCAAAACGACTCTCGCACACCTTCTCGTGCGATTCATCGAGGCGGACGGGCGTTATCTTCTCGCCGGTCGCGACGTGAAGGCCATGTCGCCCCAGGCTGTGCGTGATCACGTGGGCCTCTGCGAGCAGAACCCGTACCTGTTCGACGAGAGCATCAGGCAGAACCTGCTCTTCGCGCAGGACGACGCGACGGATGCCGAGCTCATGAGCGTGCTCGACCGTGTCGGCCTGTCCGCGTGGGTTCTCGAGCGGGGCGGGCTGGATGCTCGTGTCGGAGAACGGGGCCTGCTGGTCTCAGGGGGCCAGGCGCAACGCATAGCCCTTGCACGCGCGCTGCTGCGCGATTTCGACGTCATCGTGCTCGACGAGCCGACGGCGAACGTCGAAGTCGATCTGGCCGACAGGCTGATCGCAGACCTGCTGAGTGCCGCGGCAGACAGGACTGTTCTTCTGATCTCGCACGCCGATGTCGACGTATCCATGATCGACACCCGTGTCACTCTCGATCGTGGGCGTCTTCTGGCGCGGTGATCGTCGTCGCGGATCGGGTGGGGGCGAGGACCTGTCTGCGCACGATAGTCTGGAGTGCCCGCCCCGCACAGTCCGATCCGGGCCCACACGCATCCGCTTTCTACACGAATGAGAGTTCCGTGCCGCACGTGCAACAGCCAGCCGCTCACGAAGCCGAAACCTCCGCAGAGGTCTATGACTTCGCCGCTATTCAGAACAAGTGGCTGCCGGTCTGGGAGAGCATAAAGCCCTTCGCCACGAACGACGAGACGGACACCCGGCCGCGCAAGTATGTGCTCGACATGTTCCCCTATCCGTCTGGTGATCTTCACATGGGTCACGCGGAGGCCTTCGCGCTCGGCGATATCGTCGCGCGGTATTGGCGCCAGCAGGGGTTCAACGTGCTTCACCCGATCGGCTGGGACTCGTTCGGCCTGCCCGCCGAGAACGCCGCCATCAAGCGGGGGATCGATCCGCGTGAATGGACCTACGCGAACATCGCCCAGCAGAAGGCGAGCTTTCGCACCTATGCGCCGTCGTTCGACTGGGACAGAGAGCTGCACACCTCTGACCCCGAGTACTACAGATGGAACCAGTGGCTCTTTCTGAAGCTCTACGAAAAGGGCCTGGCCTATCGCAAGGCGAGCCCGGTCAACTGGTGCCCATTCGACCAGACCGTGCTGGCCAATGAACAGGTCATCGACGGCCGCTGTGAGCGCTGCGACAACCTGGTCACGAAGAAGAACCTCACCCAGTGGTATTTCCGCATCACCGACTACGCCGATCGCCTGATCGACGATCTCAAGCAGCTCGAGGGGTCGTGGCCGTCGAAGGTGCTCAGCATGCAGCGCAACTGGGTGGGCCGTTCGTCTGGGGCTGACGTCACCTTCCGCATCGAAGGTCGCGACGAGCCCATCGATGTCTACACCACTCGTCCGGACACCCTGTACGGCGTGACGTTTATGGTCGTCGCACCGGATTCCGACCTCGCGGCAGAGCTGGCAGAGGGCGCGAGCGCCGATGTCCGCCTGCGTTTTCAGGACTACGTCGACAAGGTGAAGGGCGAGAGCGACATCGATCGTCTCAGCACCGAGCGCGAGAAGACCGGTGTGTTCCTGGAGCGATACGCCATCAATCCGCTGAGCGGTGAGCGGCTGCCGATCTGGGCGGCGGACTACGTGCTCTCGGACTACGGTCACGGCGCCATCATGGCCGTGCCGGCGCACGACCAGCGAGACCTCGATTTCGCGCGCGCCTTCGAGCTTCCTGTGCGTGTTGTCGTCGACACGAATCAGCCTGTCACGGGAGCGATTCCCGTGCTCGTCGACGGCCAGCTTCCAGACGACCTGCCGCCACTCGACCCGTTCACCACGGGGCAGGCGCTCACCGGAGCGGGACGGCTCATCAACTCGGGCCCGTTCGACGGTCTGAGCAAGAACAACGCGATCACCAAGGTGACCGAGGCGCTGAAGGCGAGCGGGCTGGGCAGACCGGCCAAGAACTATCGCCTGCGCGACTGGCTCATCTCGCGTCAGCGCTACTGGGGCACCCCCATCCCGATCATCCACTGCGAGAGCTGTGGTGAGGTTCCGGTGCCAGACGACCAGCTGCCGATCGTGCTGCCGCCGGCGGAAGGACTCGATCTTCAGCCGAAGGGGACCAGCCCGCTCGGCGCAGCGGACGACTGGGTGAACGTGCCCTGCCCAACGTGCGGTGGACCGGCACAACGCGACTCAGACACGATGGACACGTTCGTCGACAGCTCGTGGTACTACCTGCGATACCTCTCGCCGACGTCGGACGAGGTCGCGTTCGACGTCGCGCAGGCCGAGAAATGGGCGCCGGTCGACCAGTATGTCGGCGGTGTCGAACACGCCATCCTGCACCTTCTGTACTCGCGCTTCATCACCAAGGTGCTCTACGACCTCGACTACGTGAGCTTCACGGAGCCGTTCAGGTCGCTGCTCAATCAGGGCATGGTCCTGATGGATGGCGCCAAGATGAGCAAGAGCAGGGGCAACCTCGTCGAGTTCGCGAGCGAGCTCGAGGCGTATGGCGCAGACGCACTGCGTGTGACGCTTGCCTTCGCGAGCCCGCCCGAGGACGACATCGACTGGGCGGACGTCTCTCCGGCCGGTTCGGCGAAGTTCCTCGCGCGGGCATGGCGTGTGGCACACGATGTGACAAGCGAACCAGACGCGATCTGGAAGAACGGTGATGCCTCCCTCCGGCGTGTCACCCACCGCTTTCTCGCCGAGGCGCCCGGGCTCGTCGAGTCCTACAAGTTCAACGTTGTGGTCGCGCGCCTGATGGAGCTCGTGAACGCCACTCGAAAGGCCATCGACTCCGGTGCGGGGCCAGCGGACCCGGCCGTGCGCGAAGCCGCCGAGGTGACGGCTGTCGCCCTGAACCTCTTCGCGCCGTATACGGCTGAGGACATGTGGTCGATTCTCGGTTATCAGCCGTCTGTCGCGCTCGTGCAGTGGCGAAAGCCCGATCCCGCTCTGCTGGTGGAAGAGAGCATCACCTGTGTTGTGCAGGTCGACGGCAAGGTTCGGGACCGCCTTGAGGTGAGCCCCAAGATCGATTCAGACGAGCTCGAGAAGCTCGCCAGAGCATCCGCCGCCGTGGCGAGAGCAGTGGGAGACCGGCAGATCGTCAACGTGATCGTGCGCGCCCCGAAGATCGTCAACATCGCGACCAAAGCCGCCTGACCCAGCACTCTCATCCGCTCCCTGGCGTCCGCCTGACGTTGACGCCTCAGTGGCGTGTTCAGCCGTCGCCAACGCACCGAATGCGCGCACATTCGGTGCGTTGGCGCCGGATGAATGCGGCGAATCGCGTTCTGCACAGAGACCACCACGGTGAGTGATCTCCACCGGTTCTGAGCGCGACCCACGGAGCGCGACAGCGTTCCATAGTCTCGCTGCATGCCCGATTCCGGCGTGCGGCACGAGAAGCGCTATCGTCGGCGCCACGATCCCGACCTGACGGTGGCCCGCGGCGTTTCGACGCGTGCGCGCATCGGTGTCGGGGCCGTTGTGGTGCTCCTCATCGGCGGACTGGCCCTCACTGTTCTGGTGTCGCTTGTCGGCAATCGGGGGCAGGGGACGCCTGTTCCTCTGCCGACAGAGACGTCGTTCCCCACAGCGCAGGGCGAGGCATCGCTCTACGTGCACGTCTCCGGGGCCGTATCGGCCTCCGGGGTCTATCAGCTTGCCGAGGGCGACCGTGTCATCGATGCCGTCGCTGCGGCCGGCGGGTTCGCTGCGGACGCCGATCAGGCTGCCGTGAATCTTGCCCGATTCGTCGTCGACGGCGAGCAGATAGTGGTTCCCGCCGTCGGCGAAGCGCCGCCGCCGGTTGCGGATGCCGGTGGCGGGGCGGCCGGGCCGGGCATCAACATCAATACGGCATCCGCTCTCGATCTCGAGACCCTTCCCGGTGTCGGCCCGGCACTCGCCCAGAGCATCGTCGACTGGCGAACCGAGAACGGGCCGTTCGGTTCGGTCGATGACCTGCTGAACGTCTCGGGCATCGGAGAGAAGACTCTCGAGGGGTTTCGCGAGCAGGTGACGATATGAGCGCTGGGCACCGTCTTGTGCCGCCGGCAGTCTTGTCGTGGGCGGCCGCCTGGGTTCTCATCGTGGCGGAAGAACCGGCCGCGATCGTCGCATGCCTGTGCTGGATGGGCGGTGTTGCCGCGTGCATGATGATGGCTGCGCGGCTGTCCGCTGCGCGTGCGAGCTGGTTCGCACCCGCGGCGCTGGCCCTCGTGGCGGTGGCGATGGTCGCATCCGTTGTCGCTCTCGTCGGAGAACAACGCCATCCGCAGGCGTTCCGCGACGCGGCGGACTCGAACGCTCGGGGTGAACTCCTCGTTCGCGTCGACGACAAGACCGAACCGTACACCGGCGGACTCCTCGCCGGGACGAGTGCGCAGGCGCCGGCGGCCGAGCGTGTGAGCGGGACCGCGATCGAGCTGACGGTGGGGGAGGAGCGCGTGGAATCGGCTGTGCCTGTTGTGGTGATGGCCCCGGCGGCCGAGACACCACCCGATATCGGCGCCACCGTCCGGGTCACGGGCGACATCGTTGCGGCGGAACCGGGCGACGCGGCTGCCTTTCTCGTCTTCTCTGACGACCCCGTGCAGCGTGAAGGCACTGCGCCGTGGTACCTCTCGTGGGCGAACGAACTGCGCTCGGCGTTTGTGGAGTTGGCGTCGTCCTTGCCCGGAGCAGGGGGCGACCTGTTGCCCGGCCTCGCGGTCGGCGACACGCGAGCCGTCGACGACGATCTCGACGAGGCGATGGTCGCCAGTTCACTCAGTCACCTCACGGCGGTTTCAGGAGCGAACTGCGCAGTGATCGTCGCCGTGGTGAGCCTTGTGCTCTCCGTCGGGCGTGCGCCTCGCTGGCTGCGCATCTCTGCATCGCTTCTCGCACTCGGCGGCTTCGTGATTCTGGTCACCCCAGAACCGAGTGTCGCCAGAGCGGCCCTGATGGCCGTCGCCGTGCTGATCTCTCTCGCCGGCGGGCGCCCGGCAGCCGGCCTGCCCGTGCTCTGCATGATCGTGGTGTGCCTGGTGATCAGCGACCCGTGGCTGGCGCGCAGCTATGCCTTCGCGCTCTCGGTGCTCGCGACGGCCGGCTTGCTCGTGCTCACGGCGCCGATCACCCACATGCTCGCCCGCGTGCTGCCGCGGATGCTTGCAGCACTCATCGCGATTCCGCTTGCCGCCCAGCTGGCGTGCCAGCCCGTGCTCGTGCTGCTTGAACCCTCGATTGCGCTCTACGGGGTGCCGGCCAACCTCATCGCCGGGCCGGCAGCCCCGGCCGCAACGATGCTCGGGCTGTTCGGGTGCGTGTTCATGCCCCTCTCTGAGCCGATCGCCCTGTGCCTTCTCTGGCTCGGCTGGGTTCCCTCGAGCTGGATCGCCGCGGTGGCGACGACTGTCGACGGCTTGCCGCTTGGGCGCCTGCCCTGGCTACCTGGAGCGGCGGGCGCTCTGCTCTGTGCGCTGATGACGATACTCATCTGGCTCTGTCTTCGTTCGAGGGCGCGTGTGCAGCGTGTGCTCGCTGTCATCTGCACCATCGTCATCGGCACGGCGGGTGTGGTGTCCGTCGGCATGCTGATCGGTGCCCACGTCGGTTCCCGGCTTGCGCTTCCGTCTGACTGGCGAATCGCCGCATGCGACATCGGGCAGGGTGATGCGGTATTCGTCCGCTCACACGGTGCTGTCGCCCTCGTCGACACCGGACCCGATCCGGAGCTGCTCGCCGAGTGCATCGGCCACCTCGGGATCGACAGCATCGACCTGCTCGTGCTCACGCACTTCGACATGGACCACGTCGGTGGTGTGCGAGCTGTTCGGGGAATGGTCGTCCACACTCTGAGCGGGAAACCCGAGAACGCGTCGGACGAGCTGCTGCTCTCGGAGCTGCAACAGAACGGGAGCGCTCTGCAGATCGGGCAGGCGGGAGACCGGGGGACACTCGGCGCGCTCAGCTGGCAGGTGATCTGGCCGAAACGCAACGCGACCAGCATGGCGACGGGGAACGACGGGAGTGTCGTCGTTGTTCTCGAGGGCGATGGCAATCGGTCGCTGTTCCTGGGTGACCTCGGAGAAGAAGCGCAGGAGGCACTCGTTGCGACGGGCGCACTGAAGGGTGCGTTCGACGTGGTGAAGGTGGCCCATCATGGCTCCGGGGATCAGAGCGAGCGACTGTACAGCATGATCAGGGCGCGTGTTGCGGTGATCTCCGTCGGGCGTGACAACGATTACGGCCATCCGACGGCGTCGATCCTCGCGATCCTCGCGCGTTCGTCGAGCGTGGTGCTGAGGACTGACCACGACGGCCTGGTGGCCATCGAGGGCAGCGGAGAGCGACTGTTCGTGTGGACGCAGCGGGTGCACCCACCGTGATCCTCTGTCGGCAGTGGCGGTTAGGCTTGATGCGGGAGGCAACAGTGGCAGTAGCACGCGGCGGGCCGGCGCGCGCGACCAAGGTCGCGATTCCGCAATTGAGCTGGAATCAGGTGCGGCCTGCTCCTGTCGTTCTGGTGTCTGGCACACAGGGGTTTCTCGCCGACCGGGCGATCAAGATGCTGAGGGAGTTCCTGAGGGCAGAGGATCCCAGCCTCGAGGTGAGCGATATCGCTGCGGACAGCTATGCGCCGGGTGAACTCATCACGTTGGCCAGCCCCTCGCTGTTCGGCGAGCCGCGCCTCGTCAGGGTGACGGGCGTCGAGAAGTGCTCAGACGAGTTCATGGCAGATGCCATCGCGTATCTCGAGCACCCTGCAGAGGGCGCATACGTGGTTCTGAGGCACGCGGGCGGTGTCAGGGGCAAACGACTGCTCGATGCTGTGCGGACCAGCAAGGCGGCGGCGATCGAGATCGTGTGCGCCGAACTGAAGAAAGATGCGGAGAAGCACGATTTCGCCGTTGCCGAGTTCAAAGCGGCGGGCAAGCCGATTCGCCCCGCCGCGCTGCGGGCGGTCGTCGCGGCATTCAGCGACGATCTGGCCGAACTCGCCGGCGCGTGCGCGCAGCTGATATCGGATACGGCTGACGAGATCACCGAGGCGACGGTCACGCGATACTACGGCGGGCGGGTCGAGACCAACGCGTTCACCGTTGCGGATGCCGCGATCGGCGGCCGTTACGGTGACGCGCTCGTCGGCCTGCGCCATGCGCTGGACTCGGGCGCCGATCCGGTGCCGATCGTCGCGGCCTTCGCCAGCAAGCTCCGCACGATGGCGAAGCTCGCCGGCTCACGCGGCTCGTCCGGTGATCTCGCGAAGCGTTTCGGCCTTGCGCCGTGGCAGGTCGACCGGGCCAGGCGCGACCTGAACGGCTGGACGGACGAAGGGCTCGCGCGCTGCATCAGTATGCTCGCCGAGACCGATGCGAACGTCAAGGGCGCCGGTCGTGACCCGGTGTACGCACTCGAGCGGATGGTGCACGTCATCGCGAGCCGTGGCCGTGCGGCCGTGTGATCAGGGGCCTGGCCCAGACGGCGCCATCTGGGCGCCCTGCTGCGCGCCCCTGCTCCACGCCGCAATCAGCGAGATGGTGGGTGCGAACGCCTCGAGAGCGGGACGGTTCAAAAAGGCGTGGCGAGTACCTTTCAGAACGTGGTGCTGCACGTCAACTCCTGAGGCGGCAAGCTCGGCCGCGAACTGATCACCGGACGCGCGCATGTTGTCCTGTTCAGCGTTGACGACGAGTGTTCGCGGGAACTGGTCAAGCTCCCGGCCGCCGACGAAGGCATATCGATCGGCAAGCGCCGCTCTTGAGCCGGCGTAGTTGCGGTTCATTGCGTTTAATGCCCACACCGAGTGAGTGATCCTGCGGTGACCACGCGATCGCTGATGAACGTCCACCACTGGGGGATGCGCGGCGTGGAAGAACCCGTACGCGAACACGGTGCCGACTGGAGGCAGGCTTTCGTCTATCGCGCGCAGAGTTGCAGCTGCGGCCAGACAGGCTCCCGCACTCGCACCTCCTAGGATCACTCCGTTGGGCGATCGAGCGGTCACCTCTCGATAGGCGATGAGCACATCGTCTAGCGGTAGGGGAAATCGGCCTCGTGGCCGTCCCATTCTGACCCAGCGCATGCCGGGAATCGGTGCCAGGCGGTAACCCGCAGTCGCAACGGTCACGCCGTGCTGAGCGAGCGACTGTGCAACGGCATGCGCCTCGGGCTGATGGAGACCTCCTCGGAAGAAGCCGCCCCCATGTAGCCAAAGCAAGGCCGGTCCGGACGGCGTCCGGTCGCGTGGCCGTGGCTCGTACCAGCGGACGGCGACAGCATCGGGAGGATCGACCTCATCCATCGAAGCGGTTCCCGTTGCGCTTGGAAACCGCCAGGTGTCCGGCAACAGGGATCGTTGCCTGCCGGATCTTCAGTGCCCACCCGTTGGCCGCCTGTCGTACATCGTGACGACGAAGGCCAGCCTCTGTCGCCGTTCGTGAATCCGAGTGCCACTCTTCGAGATACCGTGCGCGCGCAGCAGGCGGCAGTGAGGATGCGAGCACGCGAGGCCCCAGGTCACCGCTCATACGGCAGTTCCAGCCACGATCCGGCTGGGAACGGCTGCGGAACGTGCCGCCTGCGCATCCCACCTCGATCGAGCTGCGGTCACCGCAGCTCGTGCGGCATCGGCGCCCTCCTGAGCCAGTTCGTGGAGGCGTCTCCGCGGTCCAGTCCGTTCGGGATCGTTCTCCCACTCAGACGTCACCCACCCGGCGCCTTCAAGTCGCTCCAAAATCGGATACACGCTGCCAGTGGGCCGTCCCGTCTGCTTGACGACGAGCAGCCCCCGCATCGGGGTTCCGCCACCAAGCAAGACGTCGAGCACATCGACGGTGGCCGGGGTGATCCGACTAAGAGGAACCATGGCGCGACGTTATCAGAATATATGTAGAGATAGGCCTAGTGGTCATGCCGCGGCGAGCTGGACGCTGCGACAGCAGAAGCGTTCCGGGACGTAATGGAAGACGTCGAGCTGAGTGCCCTGCGGTGGTTGGGCTATGACCTCGTCGGGGAGCGGGCTCGACACCGCGTCGGATTGGGTGCAGGCAATTCTCGCGCGTTGGATAGGCGGGGATCGGCGCTCACGGCCATTGACGATAGTGAGCTGTTCCCTCAAGTTCGCTGATTCCTCACTCGGACGTAACCGGCAACGGCGGTGGTCAGCGCCAGGATGCCACAGAGAGCAGCCATTAATTCTGCAATGCATCGTCCACCTCATCCGCAACAGCTTCCGTTACGCCGGCAGGCAGCATCGCGATGCGATCGTGAAGTCCCTCAAGCCGGTCTATACGGCCCCGTCCGGCCGCGAAGGACCGGTTCGAGGAGTTCGCGGCTGAGCGGGGCGGCCGGTATCCGGCGATCGTGCAGCTCTGGCGCAACTCCTGGGCAGAGTTCGTGCCGTTCCTGGAGTATGACGTCGAGATCCACCGTGTGATCTGCACGACGAATACGATCGAGTCGATCAACGCCCGCTACCGGAGGGCGGTCCGGGCGCGGGGGCACTTTCCCAACGAGGCCGCGGCGATCAAGTGGTTGTACTTGCTCACACGATCGCTTGATCCCACCGGCGCGGGCCGGGCACGCTGGGTGATGATGTGCAAGCCCGCGCTGAACGCGTTCGCGATCACCTTCGCCGGACGGTTCGAAAGAACAACTCACTCATGAAACCGCCGGACCCCACACACCGTCTATCGGACAGACCCGCCGCCGTAGCTGTAGGGGTGTTTCTCTTGCCCGGAGGGGTCCATTTGGGTGAAGCGACCAGGTAATGCCTGAGATCAGACGACCTACTCGAACCGATCGATGGATCAAGGCTTAGTGTTGGAACGCCCCTGTCGGCTGATCTGAACCAATCGTATAGCCGTTACCGTTGCGAATATTCCGCTGAAAACGCACATAAGGGTCTTGGCGATGAGGTCCGGGTTGAAAAATAGAAACCCTGCGAAGATAGCGCTGAAAACAAGCAGAGCGAATGTCAGGAACGGCACGGAATTATAAGGTTTCATATCAGTAGAAGCATTCATTGAGAGCGGAACCGACCGAGTAAACCGTCCCGGCTACTCCTAGTATGTACGCGATCGTTTGTAAGGCGGCAATGCCGAACGTTGCCGCAGCTGCGAGGCACCCGGGCAAGAGAAACGTGGCAATTGCTAGGCCGACTACAGCCGCGACAGCAAACAAAGCTGCTCCCGTACATTGGGCATCCAGCCCAGTAGGATCCAATGCATTATGAATCGTCCCCGGTGTGATGCCATTTCCTTTGGAAGGAAGATGTTGATCATGCCGAAGAGGATTCCGGAGGAGACGAAGCAGCGCGCGATCAGGCTCGTGCTCGATCATCTCGATGAGTATCCGAATCTGACGGCCGCGTGCGAGTCGGTCTCGACGCGGCTCGGGTTCGGGGCTGAGTCGCTGCGCCGGTGGGTGCGTCAAGCGCAGGTCGATGCGGGAGATCGTGAGGGGGTCACGACGAGCGAGTCGGAACGGATCCGCAAGTTGGAACGTGAGAACCGTGAGCTGCGCGAAGCGAACGCGATCCTGAGGGACGCGGCGGTTTTCTTCGCCGGGGAACTCGACCCCCGACGCCGCTGATCCTCGGGTTCATCGAGGAACAGCGGTCCCAGGGGTGCTCGTCGGGTCGATCTGCAAGGTCTTGCGTGAGCAGGGTGTGCAGGTCGCCGAGCGCACCTATCGGGCTTGGAAGCATGCTCGGCCCGGCAGTCGCGATGTCGAGGACGCCGCCATCATCGACACGATCATGGGGATCAGGATCAACGCGGAGGGCGAGCTGACGCCGGAGTCGATGTATGGGCGGCGGAAGATGACCGCGCTGTTACGCCGGCAGGGCCTGGGCGTATCGAAGCGACGTGTGGACCGGCTGATGCGGCTGCTCGGACTCAATGGGCTCGTGCGCGGGAACGCGAACGACGATCTCGGATCGCAATGCGGCAAGGGCCCCGGACCTATTGGATCGCGACTTCACGGCCGAGGCTCCGAATCGACGCTGGGTCGCGGACTTCACGTATGTGAGGACGTGGACGGGATTCACGTATGTGTCGTTCGTGATCGACTGCTTCTCCAGGGCGATCGTCGGCTGGCATGCGAGCACGATCAAAACGACCCCTCTGGTGACGACTGCTCTGCGGATGGGCCTGTGGCGACGCGACCGCGCGGGACATCCCGCAGAAGACGGGTTGATCCATCACAGCGATGCCGGCTCGCAATTCACGTCCGTGTCCTTCGCCGAGACACTCGCGCTCGAAGGCATCGCCGCCTCGATCGGTTCCATCGGCGATGCATACGATAACGCCCTCGCCGAGTCCACGATCGGGCTGTTCAAGAACGAAGCCATCCGTGACGGATCACCATTTCGACAAGGACCGCTGAAGACGATCGACGACGTCGGATGGGTCACCGCAGGATGGGTCGAGTGGTACAACGGCAGGCGTCTGCACTCCACCCTCGGCGATGTCCCACCCGACGAGTTCGAGACCGCGTACTACGCTGGCCTCGAAACGCCTCACCGCCCGGTGCTGGCACCCGCATAGGAACGGCACAGAACCGGGGACGGTTCAAAAGCCCAGTTTATGAGTTCGATGAATCGTGGCGCTCAACCGCCGCTGATCGTCTGTCTGCCCTGCGTAACGTCAATATGGCCATAGCAATGAGGATCAGCGTGATGAGGCCAAACATCGCCGCAAACCACACATTCCGACGTGTGATTTCCACTACGCAAAGTCCGGCACTAACTACAGCCCCGATGAGGTAGAGGATGGCGCTCAACCACGATTTTTGGCGGGTCAATCTATTTGAGTTCATCAGAAACACTGCTCCAGAACGTCAATGTACGATCCTGTGACCACGAGTAGCTCTCCAGTGAGCGCGATTCCGAACAGTACGGCGCCAACGCCCGTCGGAGCTGTAACGATTCCTCCCACCGCCGTAGCAACCGCTACAAACGTGGCTCCAGCGTAGACGAGGAACGCCGAAGTGCACGAGGTTCCTTGGGGATCCTTCGAATTTATGGGGTTGCATCCTGCATAGGCGTACGGATGTGCCTCTTGCCCGGATGGGTCCATTTGTGTGAAGCGGCCTTGTGATGCGTCGTAGTAGCGGGCTCCGAGTTTGTAGAGTCCGTTGTCGTCGTGGTGCCCGGCGATGTAGCGGAGCGTGTTCTGGGCGACTGTGCTGTTGGTGGATGCGGCGCGGGTTTCGCCGTAGGGCGAGTAGCTGTAGCCGCCTTCGTAGCTGCCTGTTGACGAGAACATGCCGACAACGGATCCGAGGTGGTCGAGCACGAAGTAGTGTGTGTCGGCGGCTCGGAGGCTGACGATTCCGCCTTCGTCGGTGCGGGTGTAGTTCTGAGTCGTGCTCCGACGCTGCCAGAGCGTGTTCGATCCGTGTTCGGCGTTGTGACCGGGTGATCGGCTCGACCGAGCGATCGGGTTAACGACGAACGGACCCCGTCGCGGGGTCCGTTCGGTCGGTAGGTGACCTTCGGGTCTACAGGGAGGCAACCTTCTTGGCGATAGCCGACTTGCGGTTAGCCGCCTGGTTCTTGTGGATGACGCCCTTGCTCACAGCCTTGTCGAGCTTCTTGGCGGCGAGCTTCGCGCTTGCCTCTGCCTGAGCCTTGTCGCCTGAAGCGATCGCCTCACGGGCATTGCGCACGACTGTGCGAAGCTCGCTCTTGACGGCCTTGTTGCGGTCGTAAGCCTTCTTGTTGGTGCCAATTCGCTTGATTTGCGACTTGATGTTTGCCACGTTTATGCGCTTTCGTTTGATTCTTGATCGGATGTGCCGGTCAGCGCGAGAGGGGCGCTTCACAGCGAATTTCGTGTGGTGTCATTCCACACGCAAGCCAACAACCGACTTTACCAGCTCGATGCCTCAGGAGCTAATCCCGCGTCGCCGAGTGCGCCCGCAGCATCCCTGACGATTGCTGTGAACGCATCTGGCGCCACGAGGCTCACCAGGTGCGTCGCCCGCGGCACAACGATATAGGGGGCGTCGGGCCTCACCCGGCGGTAGGCACGGGCATCGATCCGAAAATGGTCGAACCCGCCCACAACGAACCAGAGCGGTCCGCGATACGCGGAGAGGCTCTTGAGCGGCTTGGTGGTTCCGACGGCGGCGAGCGTGTCTGACATGACGTCGAGAGCGACCCCTCCGGCGTTGATGTCTTGTGTGCCGGCGGCCGGCAGAGCGAGGCTCGCGAGCGTGTTGCTGAGCCACAGCCCCCGGTCGGGCAGACGATGGATGCCGCGTGCCAGCGCCCGGTAGGCCGCCAGACCTGGTCCCCGTGGGAGCGCATGGCAGCTGGCCGCTACGAGCCCTGCGAGACGCTCCGGGTGTCTTCCGGCGTATTCGATCGAGAGGTAGCCGCCGAGCGAGAGCCCGACGACGAGCGGTGGTCGGCCGGCGCCGGTGACCGCGTCGTCGATCGCCTGCATCGCACCCTCGATGGTGAACGGCTCGCCGATCCTCTTCCCGTGCCCGGGCAGATCGATCGCCTCGACGGCGTACCCCTCTGCCGTCAGCACCTCGAGCTGCTCACGCCACATCGTGGCCGACGTGCGGATGCCGTGCACGAAGATGATCGGCGGTGCGGCAGCCATACCGTTATGGTACGGGCCCTCGGATCGAGGCACAGTCCCGAGCGGCAGATCGGTTCGCGGGCGTGCGGCCCGCTCTCGTGGGACAATGGCTGTTCAGTCCAACGCCAAGCAACACTTAAGGAACGCGTGAGCCCCCAAGCCGTCACGGCACTCGAGCCTGCCGCCACCGACCCGGCGTCGATTCGCAACTTCTGCATCATCGCGCACATCGACCACGGAAAATCGACTCTCGCCGACCGGATGCTGCAGATGACCGGCGTCGTATCCGATCGCGACATGCGGGCCCAGTATCTGGATCGTATGGACATCGAACGAGAGCGCGGCATCACGATCAAGAGCCAGGCCGTGAGGATGCCGTGGAAGCTGGGCGAGCGCACGTTCGCGCTCAACATGATCGACACCCCCGGTCACGTCGACTTCACCTATGAGGTCTCGCGGTCGCTTGCCGCGTGCGAGGGCGCGATCCTGCTCGTCGACGCCGCACAGGGGATAGAGGCGCAGACCCTCGCGAACCTCTATCTCGCCCTCGAGAACGACCTCGAGATCATCCCGGTTCTCAACAAGATCGACCTGCCGGCTGCAGACCCGGACAAGTATGCGAAAGAGCTCGCCAGCCTGATCGGCGGGGATCCTGACGACGTCTTGCGTGTGTCGGGGAAGACGGGCGCCGGCGTCGAGGAGCTTCTCGACAGGGTGGTGGAGCGCGTTCCCTCCCCGACAGGAGACGCAGACGGGCCCGCTCGCGCGATGATCTTCGACTCGGTCTATGACACCTATCGTGGCGTCGTGACCTACGTGCGGATGATCGACGGTCGTCTGACTCCTCGCGAACGGATCCAGATGATGTCGACGCGCGCCACCCACGAACTGCTCGAGATCGGAGTCTCGTCGCCCGAGCCGACCCCGACGAAGGGACTGGGTGTGGGCGAGGTCGGGTACCTCATCACCGGTGTGAAAGACGTTCGCCAGTCGAAGGTGGGTGACACCGTCACAACCGCCTCGAAGCCGTCGACAGACCCGTTGCCGGGATATACAGATCCGAAACCGATGGTCTTCTCCGGGCTTTACCCCATCGACGGCGGCGACTACCCCGATCTGCGCGAGGCGCTCGACAAGCTGAAGCTCTCTGACGCCTCGCTCAACTACGAGCCAGAGACGTCGGTGGCGCTCGGCTTCGGGTTCCGGTGCGGGTTCCTCGGCCTGCTCCACCTCGAGATCATCACGGAACGCCTTGAACGTGAGTTCGGGCTCGACCTGATCGCGACGGCGCCGAGCGTGACCTACGAGGTCACCACCGACGACAAGAAGACGGTCACCGTCACCAACCCGAGCGAGTTCCCCACGGGCAAGATCGCTTCTGTCTCTGAACCGGTCGTCAAGGTGGGGATCCTGGCGCCGAAGGACTTCGTCGGCACCATCATGGAGCTCTGTCAGAGCAGGCGGGGCAGCCTGCTCGGCATGGAGTACCTCGGCGAGGACAGGGTCGAGTTGCGGTACAGCATGCCGCTGGGCGAGATCGTCTTCGATTTCTTCGATCATCTGAAGAGCCGCACCCAGGGCTACGCCTCGCTCGACTACGAACCCATGGGTGAGCACGAGGCAGACCTGGTGAAGGTCGACATCCTGCTGCAGGGCGAGCAGGTCGACGCGTTCAGCGCGATCGTGCACCGCGACAAGGCGTACGCCTATGGTGTGCTGATGACGGAGCGGCTGAAGAAACTGATCCCCCGGCAGCAGTTCGAAGTTCCGATCCAGGCTGCGATCGGCGCGCGTATCATTGCTCGCGAATCGATCAGGGCGATGCGCAAGGATGTGCTGGCCAAGTGCTACGGCGGTGACATCACCCGAAAGCGCAAGCTGCTCGAGAAGCAGAAAGAGGGCAAAAAGCGTATGAAGATGGTCGGCAAGGTCGAGGTTCCCCAAGAAGCCTTCATCGCGGCTCTTTCCGGCGACACCGAGAAAAAGGGCGCTGAGAAGAAAGAGAAGAAGTAGGCCATGCGTCGCAGCACTTTCGAAGACGAGCCGGTCGATTACGCGGCGGTCGGGTCGACCCAGGCGTCTGATCTGATGCAATATCCCCCAGAGGGGTTCGTGCCGTTCGAGCAGTCTCTCAGGCTCGGCAGCGGCGAGGAACGATTCGGGCAGGCGTCTGCGTCGCTGCTCAGCTGGTCGGTTCAGAAGGCGAGCGGGGTGCAGGTGAGCGACCTGCACACGGCGACGGGCCCGCAATACGGAGGAGTCCGCTTCGCCGAGGACGGCACGGCTCTCGAGCCGATTCCCGTGTCGACGGAGCAGAAGTACGCCGAAGACGGCACACCGTATGTCACCGCCGGCACAACGGCGAGCATCCATGGCCGTGTCGGACGATTTAACGTCGACGCACGTGTGCGTGTCGTCTACGTCATCGACGAGCCTCGCACCGTCGCCTTCGCCTACGGAACCGTGCGCGGACACCGGGTGAGCGGTGAGGAGGCGTTCATCCTCGAACACCGCGACGATGACTCCGTGTGGTTCACTGTCCGCGCCGTCAGCCGCCCTGTCACGTGGTATTACCGCCTGATTCCGGGACTCGCAGGCATGCGGCGCAAGAGACTGGCGACGACCTACCTCAGGGCGCTCTCGCCCCTGTGGTCTTCGCCGACGGCCTGATGCCGGGCGCGCTTCCTCTCGCCGATCCCGCACCAGACGACGGCTTGCTGCCCGCGAGCGTCGAGCACGGAGCTGTCGACCGCAGCCTCGGGGTGTATGTGCACGTTCCGTTCTGCCGGGTTCGATGCGGGTACTGCGATTTCAACACCTACACGGCGACAGAGCTCAGGGGTGCAAAGCAGTCCGCCTACGCCGACGAGGCAGCCGCCGAGATTCATCTCGCGGGGCGTGTGCTCGGTGCGGTGATCTCGACACCCAGGCCGGCGAGCACTGTCTTCTTCGGTGGCGGCACCCCCACTCTTCTGCCCGCCGCCGATCTGGTGAGCATGCTGGGGGCGGTCAGACACACCCTCGGCGTCGACGATGACGCCGAGGTGACCACGGAGGCGAACCCGGACTCCGTGGACCGGAGGTACCTGGATGCCCTCGCCGAGGCGGGGTTCACCCGTGTGTCGTTCGGCATGCAGTCGGCGGTGCCGCACGTTCTGAACACTCTCGAACGAACACACGATCCCGACAACGTGGCCAAGGTCGTCGGCTGGGCGAAGGCGGCGGGCCTTCAGACAAGTGTCGATCTGATCTACGGAACACCGGGGGAGCGTCTCGAGGACTGGGAGCGCTCGGTGCAGGCCGCCGTCGAGCTCGAGCCCGACCATATCTCTGCGTACGCGCTCATCATCGAGGACGGAACGAAGCTTGCGCGGCAGATCCGCAGGGGCGAGGTGGCGCAGCCGGACGATGATCTGCAGGCCGACATGTATGAGCTGGTCGACGGCGAGCTCGAGTCTGCCGGCTACGCCTGGTACGAAGTCAGCAACTGGTCGACCGGCGATAAGACGATATCCCGTCACAATCTCGCCTATTGGACGGGTCAGGACTGGTGGGGCGTGGGTCCAGGAGCACACAGCCACATCGGCGGGGTCCGCTGGTGGAACGTCAAGCACCCGGCCGCTTACGCCCAGCGCATGTCGGCGGGCCTGTCGCCTGCCGCGGGCCGGGAAACCCTCGACGACGGTGTGCGTGCCCTCGAGCGCGTGCTGCTCGAGAGCCGAACCAGAAAAGGGCTCGCGATCGACATCCTGACGAGCGAGGGGCGTCGTGCGGTGGCCGGCCTGATCGCAGAGGAGCTCGTGAACGCACAAGCCGCCCTGCGCGGCCGAGTCGTGCTGACCCTGCGAGGGCGGCTGTTGGCGGATGCCGTTGTGCGACGGCTCACCGACTGAGGACTACTACTTGATCATGCGGATCGCGAAGAAGTAGCGATAGGGCTCCCCATTGTTGACCTTCACTCCGGCGATGATCGCAAAGATCACACCGAGAATCCACGGCACATAGACGAGGAAGAAGAAGAGCCCGGCGATCCCGAAGGTGATGACTGTCAGAATGGTCATCAGGATGCCGAGACCGATCGAGAAGATCGCGACGGTGATCTGAAAGTTCAGGGCTTCTTTCGCCTCTTGGTTGGTGAACGGCCCCCGGTCTTTGAACACGAGCCAGATGATCAGCGGCGGGACGAAGCCGAGAACCCCGCCGAGGTGCCCCCACATCGCCCACTGCTTGTCCTGCTCCGGCGTGAGCGGGTATCCGCCGGGCTGCTGCCCGGCATATTGCTGTCCCTGGTACGGAGGCTGCTGACCTTGGTACGGGGGTTGCTGCCCCTGGTAGGGAGGCTGCTGCCCCTGGTACGGGGGTTGCTGCCCCTGGTAGGGAGGCTGCTGCTGCCCCTGGTATGGGGGCTGCTGCGGCGGGGGCGGTGCCTGACCAGCCGCGGGCTGCGGCGGAGGGACATCGCCGGAGGGCTGCTGAGGCTGTCCGCGAGTCGGGTCCTGAGGGGGCTGCGCCTGAGGGTCGGTCATGGCCGGTCCTTTCAATCGGTTGCGCGTGCGATGTGACGCGACGTCTTCGGTGTCTTCGCGAGCGAATGTGTGCAGCTGCCGACGACGTAGACCAACGCTACTGCCTCGGATCGGCGTGAGGCAATGACCCAGAGCCGCGTGGCGCGGGGTAGAATTGGCACTCAGGGTTGTCGAGTGCCAGACATCCGCGGAACTGGCGGTCGACACACGGATGCACGGGAGGTCAGGTCATGAGTACCGTTTCAGACCGCGGTCTCGCTGTGTTGCGAGCCATTGTGCACGATTACGTCGCGAGTCGTGAGCCCGTCGGGTCTAAAGCCATCGTCGAGCGGCACGCCTTCGGAGTGTCGGCAGCGACCATTCGCAACGATATGGCGCTTCTCGAAGAAGAAGAACTCATCGCGGCACCGCACACGTCGTCCGGGCGCGTGCCCACAGACAAGGGCTACAGGCTTTTCGTCGATCAGCTCGCTGATCGACGGCCGCTGAGCAGCGCACAACGACAGGCGATCGAGACATTCCTGGGCGAATCCCTCGGTATCGACGACGTGCTCGCCAGAACCGTCCGGCTGCTCGCACAGATCACCGGTCAGGTCGCCCTCGTCCAATACCCGTCGTTCGCCAGGGCTCGCGTGCGCCACATCGAACTGGTCTCACTCACAGAGACGAGATTGCTGACGGTGCTCATCACAGACAACGGGCGGGTCGAGCAGCGAGTCGTCGAACTGTCGAAGCCCGTCGAGACGCAGTCCCTCGACGATCTCAAATCTCGTGTCAACTCTGTGCTCGTCGACACGAGTGTCGCTCAGGCGGCCGAAGCGCTCGACGGTGTTCGTGTCGAAGCCGACCATCCCGATGAGGAACTCGTGACGCACGTCGTCGATGCGATCGTCGACGAGCTGAGGGAGTATCGCCATGACCGCTTGGTGATGGCCGGCGCAGCGAACCTCGCTCGAACCGAGGACGACTTCCACGGCAGCCTCTTTCCCGTGCTCGAAGCGCTCGAGCAACAGGTGCTGCTGCTTCGCCTGTTCGCCGAGATGCAGGCGGACCAGCACGGTGTGTCGGCGAGCATCGGGCGCGAGAACGCCTCATTCGGGTTGGGGGACACCTCCGTTGTCGCGAGTAACTACAGCCTCTCATCTGGCGAGCTCGCCCGACTCGGCGTGCTCGGCCCGACCAGGATGGACTATTCGGGAAATATGACGGCGGTGCGGGCGGTTGCACGTTACCTGTCGAGGCAGTTCGGCGACGACTGACCACTGCATGCGTAGCTCGACGCGTTGAATCAGCGGCGGCCCTTCGAGCCAAGGGGCCGCCCACTCTGACGAAAGGCCCTTGGTGGCAGACCACTACGAAGTCCTCGGGGTATCACGTGATGCCTCCGCCGATGAGATCAAGAAGGCGTACCGTCGTCTTGCGCGCGAGCTGCATCCGGATGTCAATCCCGAGGCCGACGCCTCTGAGCGGTTCAAGGCCGTGACGCATGCGTATGACGTGCTGAGCGACCCCGAGCAGCGCCAGCGCTATGACATGGGCGGGGGCAACGGCGGTCTCGGCGGACAGGGATTCGGTGGCTTCGGAGACATCTTCGAGACGTTCTTCGGCGGGCAGTCGCAACAGCGAGGACCCCGTTCGAGGCGGGAACGCGGCGAAGACGCACTGCTTCGCGTCGAGGTCGACCTCGACGAGGTCATCTTCGGAACGCATCGGGACATCGACGTCGACACGGCTGTGCTGTGCGACACCTGCAAGGGGTCGTGCTGCCAGCCGGGAACCGCACCCGTGACCTGTGACATCTGCCATGGAACCGGGCAGATACAGCGTGTCGCCCGTTCGCTGCTCGGCAATGTGATGACCTCGTCTCCCTGCGGCACCTGCCGCGGGTACGGAACAGTCATCGCGACTCCGTGCGTCACGTGCCAGGGCCAGGGCAGAGTCCGTGCACGCCGCACGGTGTCCGTCGACATTCCAGCCGGTGTCGAGACGGGCCTTCGATTGCAGATGCCGGGCAGCGGAGAGGTCGGCCCCGCCGGTGGCCCGAACGGTGATCTCTACCTCGAGATCAAGGTGAGGCACCACGAGGTTTTCAGCCGGAACGGCGACGATCTTCTGTGCACTCTCGAGGTGCCGATGACCGATGCCATTCTCGGAACGACGACAACGCTTCACGCGCTCGACGGCGACGTCGAGATCGAACTCAAACCGGGCACGCAGAGTGCCGAGGTCATCACCGTGAGGGACCGCGGCGTCACGAAGCTGCGCGGCTCCGGGCGCGGCGACCTGCGGATCGGTGTCCAGGTGGTCACACCGACACGTCTGGATCACAAGGAACGTGAACTGATCAAGAAATTCGCGTCTGGGCGCAAGCAGAACGGCCCACAGCTCGGCACCTTCCAACAGGGACTGTTCTCGAAGCTGCGCGACCGTTTTCTGAGCTGAGCTCCCCGCATGAGCACACTCTTCCTCAAAGAAGACCTGCGGGACGTCCTGCCGGGTCACACCGTCGAGCTGTCTGGGCCTGAGGGCCGGCATGCGGTCTCTGCGAACCGTCTGCGTGTCGGTGAGCGGCTGCTGATCGGGAACGGAAGCGGGCTTCTGGCCGGAGGCACTGTCCACACCATCGCAGCAGGCGTTCTGACGATGCGCGTCGACGAGGTGCACCACCACGACGAGCCGATGCCGCGGATCGTTCTGGCACAGGCGCTCGCGAAGGGCGATCGCGACGAGCTCGCGGTGCAGAACTGCACAGAACTGGGTGTGTCCGGCATCATTCCGTGGAGCGCGTCGCGAAGCGTCTCGCGATGGCAGGGGCAGAAGGCGGAGAAAGGCGCGGATCGGTGGCGCGCGATCGCCAGGGAGGCCTCGAAGCAGTCGGTCCGGCCGTGGGTGCCAGAGGTTCGCTCCCTGCACACGGCACACGATCTGGCACAGCTCGCCGCCTCGACCACGATGATCGTGCTCGAGCCGACCGCCGACCGCCGGTTGAGCGCCCTGGCGCCACCCGCCGACAGAGACATCGTCATCGTCGTCGGACCGGAAGGGGGTCTGTCGCCAGACGAGATCCGGGCGTTCACCGAGGCCGGCGCGGTGTCTGCCAGACTCGGCGACGAAGTCCTGCGGACCTCATCGGCCGGGCCGGCGGGGCTTGCCGTTCTGAACGTCGCGCTCGGGCGATGGTGAAGAGGGGTCGACACGAGCTGAGTTCCGTAGGATGGGGGCATGCCTGAGACCGAGCCGAGCATCTTCAGCCGAATCATCGCCAGAGAGATCCCCGCGACGATCGTCGCCGAGACCGAGCGATTGATCGCCTTCAACGACATCGCGCCGAAAGCGCCAGTGCACATCCTCGTCGTGCCGAAGACCACACGGTTCCGCAATGTCTCGGAACTGGCGGCGGGCGACCCAGACCTGCTGGCGGAGCTCGTGGGCCTCGCAGACGAACTGGCGCGTGACCACGCGAACGGTGAGTACCGGCTCGTCTTCAACACCGGCGAAAGCGCCGGACAGACGATTTTCCATGTTCATGCCCACGTGCTCGCGGGCGGCCTCGAGGAGGGCACACTTGCCGACTGACGACTCCGGTTCACATCGGGCCGAGAAGCGACTGCACATCGACGGCGTCGCCATGGTGCGGCTGTTCGGCCCGCAGGATCGCCTGCTCAGCGAGATCGAGCGTCAGTACCCCGAAGTCGAATTGCACGCGCGCGGCAATGACCTGACCATCAGCGGGGACCGGGAACAGGTGGAGGCGACGGCAGCGCTCATCGACGAACTGATCGTGATGGTCAGAGAGGGACAGGATCTCGGTCCGGTCGATGTGCAGTCGTCGGCACGTATTCTGCAGAACGGCTCTGGCAGCCCCGCAGAGCTGCTCGGTCAGGCGATCCTGACGTCTCGCGGAAAAAGCATCAGGCCGAAGACTCTCGGCCAGAAGCGGTATGTCGACGCCATGGATGAGTTCACGATCGTGTTCGGCATCGGGCCGGCCGGAACGGGCAAGACCTACCTCGCCATGGCGAAGGCCGTTCAAGCCCTGCAACGCAAAGAGGTCAACCGCATCATCCTGACGCGACCTGCCGTCGAGGCAGGCGAGCGACTCGGATTTCTGCCCGGCACACTCACAGACAAGATCGATCCGTACCTTCGGCCTCTCTACGACGCCCTGAACGAGATGATGGACCCCGAGCTGGTTCCCAAGCTCCTGGCGGCGGGAACAGTCGAGGTCGCTCCGCTCGCATACATGCGCGGGCGCACCCTCAACGATTCGTTCATCGTGCTCGATGAGGCGCAGAACACCACTCCGGAGCAGATGAAGATGTTCCTGACGCGATTGGGCTTCGGCTCGAAAATGGTGGTCACCGGAGACGTGACGCAGATCGACCTGCCGACGGGAGCATCCGGACTGCGACTGGTCACCCGTGTGCTGAAAGACGTCGACGACATCCATTTCGCCCAGTTGACGAGCGATGACGTTGTGAGGCACAGCCTTGTCGGCCGCATCGTCGACGCATACAGCGAATACGACCAGGTGAAGCAGGCGCAGCGATACGAACGCGAGCAGGCGCACGAGTTCGCCAACCGCGCCGATCGCGCGGCCGAACACCGGCGCCCGACAGACCGTCGCTCGGGAAAAGGACACAGCTCGTGAGCATCGAAATCAACAACGAGTCAGCGGTCGCCGTCGACGAGAGTGCGCTGCTGCGTCTCGCCGACTTCGCCCTGGGAGCAATGCACGTCAGCCCAGAGGCCGATCTCAACATCGTTCTCGTCGACGAAGCCGCCATGGAACAGCTGCACGTGCAGTGGATGGACGAGCCGGGCCCGACAGACGTCCTCAGCTTTCCCATGGACGAGCTCCGCCCCGGCACAGAAGAACAGCTCGCGCCCCCGGGACTGCTCGGTGACATCGTGCTCTGCCCTCAGGTCGCAGAGGGGCAGGCCGGGACCGCAGGCCATTCCACACTCCAGGAGCTTCTGCTTCTCACCACACACGGCATCCTGCACCTGCTCGGATTCGACCACGCAGAACCAGCAGAAGAGCGTGAGATGTTCGGCATCCAGCGCGACATCCTGCTCGCCTTCTCCGTCGAGGAGCGGCGCACCAGGCAATGACGCTCTTCTGGTTCGTCTGCATCGCCTTTGTGCTCGTCGCATTCGCCGGACTGATGGCCGCGACAGACGCGGCACTCGGCGTGAAATCCAGATCCGACATCGCCGAGTTGGCCGAGTCCGGCCGATCCAAGGGCGCGCTCGGCGCGATCGCGCGCGACCCCGGCGCTCATCTCAACGTGATCAGTTTCATGCGTATTCTCGCCGAGACATCCGCAGCCGTGCTCGTCACGCTCGCGTTCGCCCTCTCGATCGACGACCCGTGGCTGGTACTGCTCTTCTCGGCGCTCATCATGACAGCGGTCTCCTTCGTGCTCGTCGGGGCAAGCCCGCGCAGTTACGGACGATCGCACGCAGACGCCATTCTTCGCCTCACCGCGCCGATCGTCAGGCTTCTGCGGGTGCTGCTGGGACCGATCGCGAACGCACTCGTCGCATTCGGCAACCGGGTGACCCCGGGGGTGGTCACGGGAACGTCGTTCTCATCGGAGGAGCAGCTGCTCAGCATGGTCGATGAGGCGACGGCGCTCGAGGTGCTCGAAGAAGACGATCGAGAGCTGATCCACTCCATTTTTGAGTTCAACGACACAGTGGTCAGGGAGCTCATGATTCCGCGCACCGACATGGTGACGGTGGATGCGGACGTGCCGGTCGACCAGGCGATGGGGCTGTTCCTGCGAACCGGGGTCTCGCGTATGCCCGTCACCGCTGGTGACGTCGACGAGGTCGCGGGGGTTCTCTACCTCAAAGACGTCGTCAGGCTTGTGCATGAACGCGATGCGAGCGGCATCCCGGTGCGGGAGCTGGCGAAGCCCGCTCTCTTCGTGCCCGAATCGAAGAAGGCCGATTCCATGCTGCAGCAGATGCAGACGGAGTCGAATCACCTGGCGATGGTCGTCGACGAGTACGGCGGAATCGCCGGCCTGGTCACGCTCGAGGATCTCATCGAAGAGCTCGTGGGCGAGATCTCGGACGAGTACGACGTAGACATGGCAGAGGTCGAAGAGCTCGGCGACGGACGCTACCGGGTGAGTGCACGTCTCTCTGTGGGCGAGCTCGGCGAGCTCTTCGACCTCGAGCTCGAAGACGAAGACGTCGACTCGGTCGGCGGACTGCTCACGAAAGCCCTCGGGCGCCTGCCCGTCGCCGGATCGACGGTCACCACGAGCGGCCTCGTGCTCCAGGCAGAACGCACGGAAGGCCGACGCAAACGCGTCAGCACGGTCATCGTGTCTCGCACAGAGGCGCTGAGCGACGTGCAGACCTCATACAGAGAAGAGAACTGACCATGGATGCACCTTTCCGAGCCGGATTCGTCTCATTCGTCGGCCGACCCAACGTGGGAAAGTCGACACTGACGAACGCTCTCGTCGGTGAGAAGGTCGCGATCACGAGCCCCAAGCCTCAGACGACCCGAAAGGCCATCAGGGGCATCGTCCACCGCGAGCACGGTCAGCTCGTCGTCGTCGACACACCCGGTATCCACCGCCCACGGACCCTGCTCGGCGAGCGGCTGAACGACCTTGTGCAGTCGACACTCGCCGACGTCGACGTCATCGGATTCTGCGTGCCGGCCAACGAGAAGCTCGGTCCAGGCGACCGCTTCATCAACGAACAGCTTGGCGGCTTTCCGCGGGCAAAGAAGATCGCGCTCGTGACGAAGGTCGACCAGGCATCGAGTTCGAGCGTTGCAGCGCAACTGCTCGCCGTTCAGAGCCTGCGCGAATGGGACTCGATCATTCCGATCTCGGCGGTCACCGGCGTGCAACTCGAGACAGTCGTCGACGAGGTCATCGCCCTGATGCCGGTCTCTGAGCGGCTCTATCCCGAAGACGCCGTCACAGACGAGTCGACGGTGGATCGCATTGCCGAGTTCATCAGAGAGGCGGCGCTCGAAGGGGTCAGAGACGAGCTGCCGCACTCGCTCGCCGTGACCATCGACGACATGATCGAACGAGACGACAAGGACCTCATCGAGATCTTCGCGAACCTGTTCGTCGAACGTGACAGCCAGAAGGCGATAGTCATCGGGCGGCAGGGCTCGCGGCTCAGGGATGTCGGTGCAACGGCGCGCGAGCAGATCGAGGCCCTTCTCGGAAAACAGGTCTTTCTGTCGCTTCGCGTCAAAGTCGCCAAGGAATGGCAGCGGGATCCGAAGCAGCTGGGGCGTCTGGGGTTCTGACCGTACATCTCACGGATGATCTTCGGATGCCGTCGGCTGATTCGCGGGCGAAAGGGACCGTTCGGGTTGTGCGGCGAACTAGCGTGATCCTATGATCCGTCAGCTCGCCCCCTACCAGCTCGCCGTGGACATCGTGATCGCCGCGATGTTCGGCCTGGTGCTGCTCCCCATCGTCCTCGGCGACGGCCTCGCCGGTGTCATTGTGCACCTCGGGATGACCGTTTCTCTCGCGCTGCGACGGCTCTCGCCCGGCCTCGCGCTCGCCATCGCCTGGGTGAGCGTCTTCGTGCAACTCGGCAGCGGTATGCAGGCGATCGTGCCCAACGTCGCCATCCTCGCCGTGCTGTACACAACCGGCTCGTACGGCGACCGGTTGTCCAAGTGGGCAGGCCTGGCCTCCGCCTGCATCGGGGGAGTGGTCGCCGCCGTCTACACGACACTTGTCCTCTACGCGGGCACGGCGGGGTCGTGGTCTGTGAACGAGGTGTCGCAGGTCGTCTTCACCTCGGCGGTCGGGTCGATTGCAGCGGTCTTCGTGTTCGGGCTGTCGTGGACCCTCGGGTTGCTCGCCCGCACCACCCGCGAAGCGCGGGTGGTCAGGGAACAGCAGTTCCAAGCACTCGAACAGCAGCGGCTCGCGCAGCAGGCTGTCGTCGTCGAGCAGGAGAGAAACCGGATCGCGCGCGACATGCACGACGTCGTGGCGCACTCGCTCGCCGTGGTGATCGCTCAAGCCGACGGCTCCAGGTACGCACACCGCGGCGATCCGGAAGCACTGGGCGAAACGCTCGGCACCGTCGCCGACACCGCCAGGGAGGCGCTCGCTGATGTGCGGCTGCTGCTTTCAGAGCTTCGCCATCGACAGGGCGACGGTCCGCAACCAGTGGTCGCAGACCTCGAGCGCCTGATCGAGCAGATGGGTGCCGCGGGACTCGACGTGAGAACTCACGAATACGGCACGAGGGCGCAGATGCCTGCCGGACACCAGATCGCGCTCTATAGGATCGTGCAAGAAGCCCTGACGAACGCACTCAGGCACGGCGACACCGGCCATCCGGTCTCGCTCGAACTCTGGTGGATCGAACAGGGTGTCAGCTTTCGCATCGAGAACGCAATGGTCTCGCCGTCGGTGACGCGTCCGGCGGCTGCCGGCATCGTGGGCGGGCACGGTCTTCCCGGCATGCGAGAACGTGCGGAACTCACCGGGGGCTGGCTCGCAATCGAAGTCCGAGACGGGCGCTTCCGGGTCTCGGGAGCCCTTGCGCCTGCGCACGTGGGAGGATCGGGATCATGAACGAACCCATCAGGGTCGCCCTCGTCGACGATCAGGGACTGTTCCGCGCCGGCATCCGGATGCTGATCGAGTCCCAGCCAGACCTCGAGTTCGTCGGCGAAGCGGGAGACGGTGCAGCGGGAACCGAACTCGTCCGCGCCCAGCATCCCGACGTTGTGCTGATGGACGTGCGGATGCCGGTGATGGACGGCATCCAGGCGACGTCAGAGATCATCGAGGGCGCGGCGCGGCGCGGCGTCGCTGCCCCTCGCATCATCGTTCTGACGACGTTCGACCTCGACGAGGGCGCGGCTCGCGCACTCCGGATCGGAGCCAGCGGATTTCTTCTCAAGGACACCCAGCCGGAGTTTCTGCTCGCCGCCGTCCGGACCGTCCACTCTGGCAGCGCCGTCATCGCGCCCGGAGCCACGAGAGCTCTCTTCGAGCACTTCTCGAGCGCGACACCCGCGCGTGAGGTCCCTGCGGAGTTCCACTTTCTGACCTCTCGGGAACTCGAGATCTTTATGCTGGCCGCGCGAGGGCTGAGCAACACAGAGATCGCGTCCCAGGAGTATCTGAGCGAAGCCACGGTCAAAACCCACATCTCGCGTGTGCTGTCGAAACTGGGCCTCAGGGACCGCGTGCAGCTCGTCGTCTACGCGTACGAGCACGGTCTTATGCGTCCCGATCATCCGCAGGGATGACTGTGGTTCACTCTGCCGCACGACGCGGCGGGGCATGGCCGTTCCATAGCCTGAAACCATGGAAATCACGACAACAGACATGGGGCTCGCCGCACGCGTCACCCATGTGACCAAGCGGTTCGGTGTCGGCCAGGGCGCCGTCGTCGCGCTCGACGACATCTCGATCGGGATCAGGCGTGCTGAGTTCACCGCGATCATGGGCCCGAGCGGCTCGGGCAAATCGACCCTGATGCACATCATGGCGGGTCTGGATCAGGCGTCGGCGGGCCGGGTCTGGCTGGGCGACACCGAGATCACCTCGCTCGACGACACGGCGCTCACGCGCCTGCGCCGTCGACGCGTCGGGTTCGTGTTCCAGTCGTTCAACCTGGTGCCGACCCTCGACGCTCGGGCGAACATCCGCCTGCCGTTCGATCTCGACGGGCGCACGCCGACCATGGCCGAGGCCGCATGGATCGACCAACTGGTCGATTCGCTCGGCCTGCGCGACCGTATGGGGCACAGACCGCACGAGCTGAGCGGCGGGCAACAGCAACGTGTGGCCATCGCCAGGGCCCTCGCCACCCGCCCTGACCTCGTCTTCGCAGACGAGCCGACGGGAAACCTCGATTCGCGCTCAGGGCGTGAAGTGCTCGCGCTCCTCGCGGACGCGTGCGCCCGGTTCGGCCAGTCGATAGCCATGGTGACACACGATCCGGTCGCCGCCAGCCATGCCGATCGCACGCTGATGCTCGCGGACGGACGCATTGTGCACGAGCTCGGCCGCAAGAGCCCGGCGGAGATCTCGAACTTTATGCTCACGATGGAGCAGACAGCGTGAGGATGCGGTTCAGGGACTACACCTCCACTCTGATCGTCACGGCGCTTTCGGCAGCTTTCGGCACAGTTCTTCTGCAGGGCACAGACGTGCTCACCGCCCTGATCGCCGCCGACGACATCTCTCAGAAGGAAGCAGTCGGAATCGCGCTGACACTCGTTTCAGTTGTGTTCTTCGCGATAGCCGTCTTCGTGGGCGCCATCGTCACGGCGAACACGGTCGGAACGGTGATCGCCGGCCGCACCCGTGAGATCGCACTGATGCGCCTGATCGGTGCGACCGCTCGCCGGCTGCGGGTGACCGTCGGAGCCGAAGGACTCGTCGTGGGTTTCATCGGTGCCCTCATCGGAGGGGTTGCGGGAGTCGCGCTCACCACTGCCGCTGTCGCGATCGGAGTCGCCTCGGGCGCCATTCCGGCTCTCCGGTATCAGCTGTTCACACCACAGCTCGCGCTGCCGCTCATCGCCGTAGCGGTCATCACCTGGCTGGCCACCTGGGTCGGCTCGCGTCGAATCCTTGATGTGACTCCCATCCAGGCGACAGGCGCTGCTCTCGAGCCGAGCCACGACGAGGCCACGAGCCGCCGTGTGCGCAACGGGTTCGCACTCGCGCTGGTGATCCTCGGCGGAATCCTCCTCACGGCGTCGATCGTGCTCGGACAGATCACCATGGGCGCGGTGCTCATCGGCATGGCAGGGGGGATTCTCTCGTTCAGCGGGATCGTGCTGGGTGCTCCCGTCATCATGCCGCCGATCCTCAACGTCGTCGGGCGGATGCTCGGGCGCGGCCCGGCGGCATCCATCGCAGCCGCCAACGCGGTGCGTCACCCGGCACGCAGCGCACGCACGACCATCGGACTCGTCATCGGCGTCACTCTTGTCACGATGTTCGCGGTCGCCGCACAGGGGTACTACGACATGATCCAGCGGAGCCGCGAGATGTATCCGGCCGACTACGGTGACGTCGACCCCATTCTCACGCTCACGATCGGTGTGTTCTCCGTGCTGTTCGGCTTCTCTGCGCTGATCGCCGCTGTCGGCATGGTCAACAACCTCTCGCTCAGCGTGATGCAACGCCGTCGGGAGCTCGGCCTGCTTCGCGCGCTCGGCTTCACGCGTGCGCAGGTGCGCCGCATGATCTTCGCCGAGAGCATCCAGATGACCGTCGCTGCCGTGGGCTTCGGCGTTGTGCTCGGCATCGTCTATGGCTGGGCCGGAGCTCAATCGCTTCTCGGCTCGATCCTCGGCGGCGAGTTCATGCTGCCGACTGTGCCGTGGCTCGTGATCGTCGGCGCCGTGGTGTGTGCAGCAGTGCTCTCGGCCGTCGCAGCCGTCGCGCCTTCGAGGCGGGCGACACGGGTCTCGCCCGTGCACGCCCTCGCCGTGGAGTGACACCGCCGCTGCCATCGGTGCGGGACCGGCCCGTTGGCAGCGGTGCGCCCACGGTGTTAGTCTTGTCTGGTGTTCTCAGGTGTGCTCCTTCTTAGCTGCCGCGACGAGGCTTAGTCCAAAGCCCCTCTCGTCGCGGAGTTCGTCGTCGGCTTGAGATCAGAGGCGAAAGAAGAAGACCAATGAAAAACACGCAAACGGCATCGTCGATGCCCGTCCACAAATACCGCCCTTTCCACGAGCTGTTCACCGTGGACCTGCCGGACCGCACCTGGCCGAGCAAGCGGATCAAGACCGCGCCGCGCTGGTGCGCCGTCGATCTGCGAGACGGAAACCAGGCGCTCATCGACCCGATGAGTCCCGAGCGCAAGCGGATCATGTTCGACCTGCTCGTGCGGATGGGTTACAAAGAGATCGAGGTCGGCTTTCCGAGCGCGAGCCAGACGGACTTCGACTTCGTGCGCAGCCTGATCGAGGAGGGGGCCATCCCTGACGACGTCACGATCCAGGTTCTGACGCAGGCACGCGATCACCTCATCGAACGCACCTATGAATCGATCAAGGGCGCGAAGCAGGCGATCGTGCACCTCTACAACTCCACGAGCATTCTGCAGCGCGACGTCGTCTTCCGCACGGACAAGCAGGGCATCGTCGACATCGCCCTGACCGGGGCACGGCTGTGCCGCGAGATGGAGAAGCTCGTTCCCGGGACCACCGTCTACTACGAGTACTCCCCAGAGAGCTACACGGGCACCGAGCTCGAGTTCGCCGTCGACATCTGCAATCAGGTTCTCGATGTCTTCGAGCCCACCCCCGAGCGCAAGGTCATCGTCAACCTGCCCGCCACCGTCGAGATGGCGACGCCCAACGTCTATGCGGACTCGATCGAGTGGATGAGCCGGAACCTCAACCATCGCGAGAACGTGATTCTGTCATTGCACCCGCACAACGACCGCGGAACCGCCGTGGCGGCGGCAGAGCTCGGTTATCTGGCCGGTGCGGACCGCATCGAGGGATGCCTCTTCGGCAACGGGGAGCGAACGGGGAACGTCGACCTGGTGGCGCTGGGCGTGAATCTGCTGACACAGGGGATCGACCCGCAGATCGACTTCAGTGACATCGATCAGATCAAGCGCACAGCCGAGTACTGCAACCAGCTGCCGGTTCCCGTGCGCAGCCCGTGGGCGGGCGATCTCGTGTTCACGGCGTTCAGCGGGTCCCATCAGGATGCCATCAAAAAAGGATTCGAACGTATGGCGGCAGATGCTGCCGCGGCGGGCACGTCCGTCGACGAACTCGTCTGGGCCGTTCCGTACCTGCCGATCGATCCCAAAGACCTCGGTCGCAGCTACGAAGCGGTGATCAGGGTCAACTCGCAGTCGGGCAAGGGAGGCGTCGCCTACCTGCTCAAGAACGACCACGCCATGGACCTGCCCAGAAAACTGCAGATCGAGTTCTCGGGTGTGGTGCAGGGTCACACCGACAGCGAGGGCGGCGAGTTCACGAGCGACGACATCTGGCGCATCTTCACAGACGAGTACCTGCCGAGTGCTGTCGAAGAACAGCGGTGGGGGCGTTTCGAGATCACGTCGACCCGCACGTCGAGCAACCTCGACGGCGCAGTCGAACTGGCCGTCGACCTGCGTGACGGGTTCTCGGTGATCGAGGCAGCGGCCACCGGAAACGGACCGATCGCGGCGTTCCTCAACATCATGCGCGATCGCGGCGTCGAGGTCACCCTCTACGACTACGTCGAGCACGCCATGAGCGCGAGCGGTGACGCACAGGCCGCTGCGTATGTCGAGCTCCAGGTCGAGGGCACACGGCTGTGGGGCGTGGGGATAGACGCCGACATCTCGACGGCATCCCTCAAGGCCGTCGTCTCAGCTGTCAACAGGGCCATTCGCAACGGTGACGCAGCGAGCGGCGCAGAGCCACATCCGCAGAGCCTGAGCCGGTCAGAGCCTGAGCCGGTTCGGGCTTGAGTCGCTTCGTCGTACCCCGCACACATCTTCGGAGAAACGATCGACATCGCTGTGCTCACCGGCGTGTCGCTCGCGCTGATGAGCGATCTCCGAAGTTGTGCACAGACCTCCACTCGGATGCGGTGGGCTCGGCGGACAGCTGCGCGGACGCGGACTTGTGACGGTCGCGCTTCCGCTCCCTCGCCGTGCTCCGGGCCACTGAACGAGGTCAGTCGCGCGGCCTTCTGCCGCGCGGCCGGCGCCAGTTCGGCCAGGTGCTGATGGCGCGTTGTTCGGGAAGACTCCAGCCGAATCTCACCGACAGCAGGCGGGTGATCGTGGTGAAGACGACGCACGTAATGGCGGCGAGGGCGATGGGAACACCCAGGAACGACATGGTCACGAGTGCACCGGCTCCGATTGCGGCCGCCGCCGCGTAGAGCGAGCCCACGTGCATCAGTGCGACGGGCAGGTTCAGCATCACATCGCGGAGCACAGACCCGCCGACGGCAGCGACGACGCCGACGAAGATGGCGGGGATGAACGGGATTCCCGCGGCGAGCGCCTTGCTCGCGCCGATGGCGCCGAACAGCCCGATGGTGAGGGCGTCGAGCCCGATGATAAGGGGGTTCAGCCGAACGAAGGTGTGGAGCAGGAGCATTCCGAGCAGGGCAGAGGCGGTGGCGACGACGAGGTACCAGTTGTTCTGCAGCATCGCGGGAACCTGGTTGAGCATCAGGTCGCGGATGAGGCCGCCCCCGAGCCCCACGACCACGCCGATGATGGCGATTCCGAGCCAGTCGAGCCGGCTTTCTCTGAGGCGGGCGGCGAACATGGCGCCCTGGACCGCCCCGACGCCGACGGCAACGAGGTCGGTCCACAGTGGAATGACGAATGCTGGGCTCACGGCTCCATCTAACCTCACTGTTGCCGTGGTGGGTCGCCGCGCCTCGCGGCTGTCGCCCAGCGATGTGCGAGATACTGGGGTGTGCCTGTCTATCGTGATGAAGCAGTTGTGCTGCGCACCCACAAGCTGGGTGAAGCCGATCGCATCGTCACGATGCTGTCACGCCGGCACGGCAAGATTCGCGCGGTCGCCAAAGGAGTGCGGCGCACGGCATCCAAGTTCGGATCGCGTCTTGAGCCGTTTATGGTCGCCGACGTGCAGCTGTGGGAGGGCCGAACGCTCGACGTCATCACCCAGGCAGAATCGCTCGGATCGTACGGGGCGCTGATCGTCAGCGACTACGACGCCTACACGGCGGCGACGGTGATGGTCGAAACGGCGGATCGGGTCACAGAGGCCGAGGGCTCGCTGCAGCAGTATCTGCTGCTCGTCGGAGCGCTTCGCGCCCTGTCTCGCCGTGACCATCCGGCAGGCCTCATCCTCGATTCCTATCTGTTGCGTTCACTCTCGCTTGCGGGGTGGGCGCCGAGCTTCTTCGACTGTGCCAGGTGCCAGGCCGAGGGGCCTCACACACACGCGGTCGTGCAGTTGGGCGGTGTCGTCTGCGACGACTGTGCGCCCCAGGGAAGCCCTCGGCTCGACCCGCAGACGATCGGCCTGCTCTCTGCGCTGCTCACGGGTGACTGGCCATACGTCGACGAGAGTGACGGCGGCACGAGGTCACGCGCGAGCGGGGTCGTGGCAGCCTACGCCCAGTGGCATCTGGAACGAGGGCTGCGTTCCCTGGCCTATGTGTCTCGCGAATGAGCGTGAACGTCGCCGTGACCCGCGCCGCAACCACGGCACCCGCGAAAGAAGAGTGACTGCACAGATGAATGCGATTGCACAGACGAATGAGCGCGTGTGACCCCTAAACCGTACACACACAAAGACGCCGTCGAATTCCGTCCCCTCGACTGGACGGGCGTGTACCCGCCCGATATCGACAGGCGTGCGGTGCCAGAGCATGTCGCCCTCGTTATGGACGGAAACGGCAGATGGGCCAATGCCAGGGGACTGCCGCGCGTAGAAGGACATCGTGCAGGCGAAGCGGCGCTTCTCGACGTGGTCGCCGGGGCCATACAAATGGGCGTCAAACACCTGTCGGTCTATGCGTTCTCCACCGAGAACTGGGTGCGGTCGCCCGATGAGGTGCGTTTTCTGATGGGCTTCAACCGCGACGTGCTGCACCGCAGGCGCGATCAGCTCAACGAGTGGGGCGTGCGAGTGCGATGGGCTGGACGCAAGCCGCGCCTCTGGGCATCCGTCATCAGGGAACTGCAGTTCGCCGAGCAGCTCACGGCCCGCAACGACGTGCTCACGCTCACCATGTGTGTCAACTACGGGGGCCGCACCGAGATCACGGATGCCGTCAGGGCCCTGGCCGAAGACGTCAAGGCGGGCAGGCTGAAGCCGTCAGGCATCACCGAGAAGACGATCGCACGTCACCTGTACACACCCGAGCTTCCCGACGTGGACCTGTTCGTGCGGAGCTCGGGGGAGCAGCGCACAAGCAACTTTCTGCTCTGGCAGAGCGCCTACGCCGAAATGGTGTTCCTCGACACCCTCTGGCCGGACTTCACACGAGAGGACCTGTGGCGCGCCATCCAGATCTATGCGGACCGTGACCGTCGGTTCGGCGGAGCTGTGGACGCGCCCGGCTCCACCCGCTGAGGCGACCCGTGGCTCCGGTGGTCGAGCAGGACCGACGGAGCGCCAGCGACGCCGGACCGTGTCGAAACCTCTCGCCTCGACGAGCTCGACCACCGAGGGGGTCTCGACGAGCTCGACCACCGACCGCGTGGACTCAGCCCTTCGCCGCGGGAATCTCGCACACGCCGTCGACGCACACAGCGGCATCCGTGCTGCCCAGCGGCGTGAGCGGGCTCAGCAGCGGCATTGCCGGTGTATCTGCTGTCGAGACCGACGGGCCGGTGGCCTGATCACTCATCATGCGGGTGCCTGCGCCGATGTCTGCGACACCTGCTTCTTACCGGCGACCTGCGCGAGAACCTGAGCGAAGGCCTCGGTCTCCTGTGCCCCAGACACCCCGTACTTCTCGTCGAAGACGAAGAACGGCACACCCTGGATGCCGTATGCTGCAGCCTGCGCGACATCCGCTCTGACATCGGCAAGGTATTCGCCGTCGGTCAGCGCTCGCACGACATCGTCTCGGTCGAAGCCCAGACCCGCGGCCAGATCGGCGAGGTCATCGATGCGTCCGACGTGGCCGCCGTCGATGAAGTACGCCTTGAGCAGCGCTTCTTTCATCTCGAGCTGGCGTCCGCGGGATTTCGCATAGTGCAGGAGCTCGTGTGCTTTCACCGTGTTGGTCTGATGCATGTGCTCGTAGTCGTATTCGAGTCCGACGGACGCGGCGATGCCGACGACGCGACCGATCATCTGGTCGACCTGCAGCAGCGAGAGACCCTTGCGCTCTGCGAGATACTCCCTCGGGGTGCCCTCGTAGTCCACGGGGGTGTCGGGTGCAAGCTCATACGAGTGGTAGACCACCTCGATGTCTCCATCGAACCGGGCGGCCGCGGCCTCGAACCTGCGTTTGCCGATGTAGCACCACGGGCACTGCACGTCTGACCAGATGTCTACTTTGATGGGCTCGCTCACGACTGGTTCAACACACCATCGCGCCGGCTATTCCCGAAGCGACATCCACCCACGGGAACACGTCTCAACCTGCCACGGCCAGACCGGCTGCCGGTTCACTCGGGTTCGCTGATGTCCGTCACGACGGCACCGAGCGCAGCCAGAAGCGCGTCGGCATCCACGGCAGCGCTGAAGCCGTGGCGTCCTGCCCCCATCCAGACTCTTCGTCCGGCCATCGTCGCATCCACATAGACCGGCCACGCGGTTGTGCTCCCGAGCGGGGTGATCGTGCCCCGTTCATAACCCGTCGCCTCGAAGGCGAGCTGTGCATCGGGCAACGACAGCTTGTTGACGCCGACTGCCTCTCGCAGCCTCGGCCACGAGATCTTGCGTCCGCCCGGAACGAGGGCGAACAGGAACGTGCCGTTCTTGTGCTTCACCACGAGGGTTTTCACGATGTCGGCCGGTTCGACGCCGAGCAGAGCGGCTGCGCCCTCGAGGTCGGCAGCGGCCGGGCGAGCCACGATCTCGACCGAGAGGCCGAGAGCTTCAGCGGATTGCCGCACACGGAGATCGCCAGCCGGTGGTGCGCCTGCGGACGAAACTGTCGGTCCGGTCATATGTTCAGCCCCAATCTGGGAGAATTGACGGGTTATGTCACTCTCCTCAACGATACGGCCGGTGCGGCCGCTCACGATCGGGTCGATCACGCTCGACGTGCCCGTTGTGCTTGCGCCGATGGCCGGGATCACCAACACGGCCTTCAGGCGACTCTGCCGCGAGTTCGGTGCGGGGCTCTACGTGAGCGAGATGATCACCTCTCGTGCTCTCGTCGAACGCACCCCGGAGACGATGCGACTCATCACTCACCACGAGTCGGAAACCCCTCGCAGCATCCAGCTCTATGGCGTAGACCCGAAGACTGTGCGCGAAGCGGTCACCATCCTCGTCGCAGAAGACCGCGCGGATCACATCGACCTGAACTTCGGATGCCCGGTGCCCAAGGTCACGAGAAAGGGCGGGGGAGCGGCTCTTCCGTGGAAAGGCGACCTCTTCAGGCAGATCGTCGAGGGAGCCGTCGAGGCCGCGGGAGATGTTCCCCTGACGATCAAGATGCGCAAGGGCATCGATTCAGACCACCTGACCTACCTCGAAGCCGCTCGTGCCGCCGAGGGCGCCGGCGTCGCGAGCATCGCCCTGCACGCGCGCACAGCCGCGGAGTTCTATTCCGGCCAGGCCGACTGGTCGGCGATCGCCACGCTGAAAGAGACGATCACCGGGGTTCCGATTCTCGGCAACGGCGACATCTGGGCGGCTGAAGACGCCGTGCGCATGATGGACGAGACCGGGTGCGACGGCGTGGTCGTCGGTCGCGGATGCCTCGGCCGGCCCTGGCTGTTCGGGGACCTGGCAGCGGTCTTCCGTGGTGAAGACACCCGCTATCGCCCGAGTCTCGGCCAGGTGGCCGCCGCGTTCAAGCGGCACGCCGAGCTTCTCGCGGAGTTCTTCGACAATGAAGAACGCGGGTGCCGGGACATCCGAAAGCATGTCGCCTGGTATTTCAAGGGCTATCCGGTCGGCGGGGACCTGCGCACCCGCCTGGCCACGGTCGAGAGCCTGCAACAGCTCGATGAGCTGCTCGCAACACTCGATGCGGACCAACCGTACCCGGGCGAACCGGCGGAAGGGCAGCGAGGCCGCGCGGGAACGCCAAAACGCCCCGTGTTGCCGGAGGGCTGGCTGCAGTCGCGATCGCTCGGTCTCGATGAGAAGAGCGAACTCGGTCAGGCGGAGCTGGACACCAGTGGCGGGTAGAGCGGGCGAGATGCCGTCTGGATACACGATGGACGACTCCGAACGCCGGCACCCCGAACACCACTCCTCGCGTCGAAGCGACTTCGCCAGGGACCGGGCGCGGCTTCTGCACTCGAGCGCGTTGCGGCGGCTCGCGGCGAAGACGCAGGTGCTCAGCCCGACCGCCGGGCTCGACTTCGCGCGCAACAGGCTGACGCACTCGCTCGAGGTCGCACAGGTCGGTCGCGAGCTTGCTGCGAATCTCGAGCTCGAGCCGGATGTGGTCGACACCGCGTGCCTCGCGCATGACCTGGGGCATCCGCCGTTCGGTCACAACGGGGAGCGCGCACTCAACGAGTGGGCACTCGATGTCGGCGGGTTCGAGGGGAACGCACAGACCCTGCGAATCCTCACCAGGCTCGAACCCAAGGTGTTCGACGACCAGGGGCGGCCCTTCGGCTTGAATCTCACGAGGGCCAGTCTCGATGCCAGCTGCAAGTACCCCTGGCCAGAGAGTGAAGCGGTGCGCGATCCAGGGGGCCGGGTGAAATTCGGATTCTTCGACGATGACCGTGCGGTCTTCGACTGGCTTCGTGCCGGTGCCCCCGACCGGCAGAAATGCATAGAGGCGCAGGTGATGGACCTCTCAGACGACATCGCCTATTCGGTGCATGACTTCGAGGATGCCATCGTCAACGAATACATCGACCCTGCGTTCTTGAGCGCCAGAGCCGGGCACGACTCCCTGATCGCCGCGGTTCAGGCGTGGGCGGGCGACGCGTTCACGATCGACGACCTGGCATCGGCGTTCGACAGGCTCGCGGCCTCGAGGGTGTGGATGTCGAGCTGGGATTCCTCGAGGCGTGACCTGGCGAAGCTCAAGAACTTCACCAGCCAGATGATCGGGCATTTCGCGGGCGCCGCGACGGCGGCAACGAGAGAGGCCTATCCGCAGGACAGTCTCGCCCGGTTCGGCGGCAACGTCATCGTGCCGCACGACGTGCAGGCAGAGATCGCCGTGCTCAAGGGTGTTGTCGCCGCATTCGTGATGTCGAGCGACAGCAGGCAGCCGATCTATCGACAGCAGCGCGATGTGCTCACGGCTCTCGCAGAGTCGCTGTTCGCTGCGGGGCCGCAGGCGCTCGACCCCGGCTTCGCGGCGGACTGGGCCGCCGCCGGTGACGATGCTGCTCGCCGGAGGGTCGTCGTCGATCAGGTGGCGAGCCTGACGGACCAGTCGGCGTTGGCCTGGCATGCGCGCCTGGACCTGACGTGAGGGTCAGCGGTGCCCGCGCGCGGATAGGATGATCGAATGGCAGGCCGAATTCGTCAGAGCGACATAGACGAGGTCAAGTCACGCACCAATATCGCCGATGTGATCTCGGAGTACGTCAGCCTCAAGTCTGCCGGCGTCGGCTCGATGAAGGGCCTGTGCCCGTTCCACGACGAGCGCAGCCCCAGTTTTCACGTTCGGCCGCAGGTCGGCTTCTATCACTGCTTCGGATGCGGTGAGAGCGGCGACGTCATCTCGTTCCTGCAGAAGATGGACCATGTCACCTTCGCCGACGCCGTGGAGCGACTGGCTGCGCGAGCGGGGCTCGAGCTGCACTACGAAGACGGCCAGGCGTCGAACGACCACGGAAACAGGGCCAGACTGCTCGCGGCGAACCAGGCGGCGGCGCTCTACTTTCAACAGCAGCTGCATGCACCAGAGGCCGAGGTCGGCCGCGCGTTCCTCGGTTCTCGGGGCTTTGATCCGGCGGCCGCGGAACGGTTCGGCGTCGGCTATGCCCCCAAGAGCTGGGACGCCCTCACCAAGGCGCTCAGGGCGCAGAACTTCACCACGGAGGAGCTCTCGGCCGCCGGCCTGGTGTCGCAGGGTGACAGAGGCGTCTACGACCGGTTCAGGGGGCGACTGGTGTGGCCGATCCGCGATGTCACCGGGCAGACCGTCGGGTTCGGCGCCCGCAGGTTGTTCGACGACGACAAGGGCCCGAAGTACCTGAACACCCCGGAGACGGCCATCTACCACAAGGCGCAGGTGCTGTATGGTCTCGATCTCGCCAAGCGCGACGTGTCACGGGGCAGGCAGGCGGTGGTGGTCGAGGGTTATACGGATGTTATGGCGTGCCACCTCGCCGGTGTCACGACAGCTGTGGCCACCTGCGGCACGGCGTTCGGCGTCGACCACATCAAGGTGCTGCGGCGTGTGATGGGCGACGACAGTGCGTCTGGCGAGGTGATCTTCACGTTCGACCCGGATGCCGCCGGCCAGAAGGCGGCAATGCATGCGTTCTCAGAAGAACAGCGTTTCGCCGCGCAGACCTATGTCGCTGTGGCCGCAGACGGACTCGACCCGTGCGACCTGCGGCTCGCCCACGGCGATGGAGCGGTGCGCCGGCTGGTCGAGCAGAAAGAACCGATGTACGAGTTCGTGATCCGGCAGACGCTCGCCGGTTTCGACCTCGAGACGGTCGAGGGGCGGGTCGGCGCGCTGCGGGCGGCGGCGCCGATCGTCGCCGACATTCGAGACGCCGCGATGCGTCCCGGTTACACCAGGGTGCTCGCCGGCCATCTCGGCCTCGACCTGCCAGACGTGCAGGCGGCCGTGAGCAGGGCGTCGCGCGCCGTGCAGAACCGGGGAGCCCAGAACCGGGGAGCGGAAGGCAGGGGAGCAGAACCGGGGCAGGCCGGTTCTCGTCAGGGCGCGGATGCGCCTGAACCGCCTGCGGAACGGCAGGCATCCATCCGCGATCTGCCGGGAGACCCGGCCACCCGGCTCGAACGCGACGCCCTGATGGCGATTCTGCAGCATCCGGATCTCGCGGGTGCCGAGCGGGTCTCACGAGCGATGTTCACGGCATTTGCGAACCCGTCGCTCGCGATCGTTCGCGACGGCATCTCGGCAAGCATGGACGCGTTCGGCACCATGGGGTGGTTCGATAGCATCGTCGAGAATGTGCCGGCGCCGATCGCGCCGCTCGTTCAGCAGCTTGCGGTCGCCCCGATCCCGGAACGATCCGAGCGTGAGCTGAGCGGTTACGTCCGTGGTATCACCACCTCGCTGATCGACAGGGACCTTCTTCGCCAGTTGCACGAGATGCGTGGCCGCCTGCAGCGGACGGACATCCAGGACCGTGAGGCCTATCGAGCCGTGCAATCCGAGCTGGTGGCCCTCGAGGGTGAGCGCAGGCGACTGCGTGAGGAATAAGCTCGGCATATGAGAAAGCCAGACGATGACAGCGAGGTCGTCAGGATCGACGACCTGACCGTTGACTATCCGGCCCACGGCGCGAGCAGTGCGCACCGGGTGATCGACGGTCTCACTCTCGACATCGCCGAGGGTGAGGTCATCGGCGTGATCGGCGAGACCGGTTCTGGCAAATCGACGCTCGCCAGGGTGCTGTCCGGTGACCTGATCACGTCTCGTGGCACCGATCCGGCACCGGTGATCTCGGGCGGAGCAGCCTGGGTCGCAGGGTATGCCCTTCGAGGCATACGAAAGCGCAACATCGCCAGGCTCAGCTTTCACGTGGCCTACCTGTCCCAGGATGCCGGCCAACGGCTGCCGGCGGAGCTCACGGTCGGTGAGACGATCGCGGCCCCCGTGCTCGAACGCGACAAGCGCTACAACCGCAAGGCTCTCGGACTGAGGGCTGCAGAGCTGCTCGACGGCGTGCAGCTGCCACTCTCGCTTCTCGACAAATACCCGTTCGAGCTGTCGAGCGGGCAGCGCCAGCGTGTGGCGATCGCTCGAGCACTCGTCTTCTCGCCGCGGCTGCTGATCGCTGACGAACCGACCACGGGCATCGACGTCACGGTCAGAGGAGCGGTAACCGATCTCATCGGGCGGATGCAAGAGCAACGCGGGCTCTCGGCGATCCTGATCAGTCACGATCTTCCGCTCCTGCGCAGAGCGACCAGCCGTGTGGCTGCGCTCCACCGGGGGAGTCTGATCGGCCTCGCCCCCATCGACGACCTTCTCACCGGGGCGGATCATCCGTTCCTCGCCGGTTTCGCGGCCAACGCCGAGACGTTGCACCCGTAGGAGGTGCTGCATCCGTAGACGGGCGAAGACACTCCCTCTGAGCGCAGGTCTCGCACGATCGGCGCGTTGCACTGTTATTGCTCCCTGAGCATGCAATAGGGTGACAGTACGCGGTACGCATTTTGCGGCCGATGGAGGAGTCCGCATGAGCGTCAGACAGGGTTTTTTGGCCATTCTCGATCAGGATGCCTGTTACGGGTATCAACTGCGAGCCGAGTTCGATCGCAGGACCGGGTCGACCTGGCCTCTCAACGTGGGGCAGACCTACTCGACGCTCGATCGTCTCGAGCGTGACGGCCTCGTCGTCAAAGGCGAGATGGATGCCGAGGGCCACCAGTACTACGAGATCACCGACGCCGGTCGCGCCGAGGTGCGCCGCTGGCTCGATACACCGGTGGAGCGCGGGCAGGTGTCGAGAGATGAGCTGGCGGCGAAGCTCGCGATCGTCGCAACGCTTCCGGGCGTCGACGTCTCAGCGGTTGTGCAGACTCAGCGTCGTGCGTCGTTCGCGGCTTTGCAGACGCTCACCCGCAGCAAGAACGCGAGTACCGATGCTGATGGCCCCGAGGAGCTGGCCTGGCAACTCGTGATCGACTCGCTCATCTTTCAGGCAGAGGCAGAGGTGCGCTGGCTCGATCACGTCGAGGCGAAGCTGCGTCGCCACGCGGATCGTGTGATGAAGGTCAAGGATGCATCGCAGCGACCGCGCCGAGGCCGGCCGTCTGGCGCGATCGCGGGAGCAGGGGGCGCGCAATGACGGCGGAGCTCCTGCGCCTCGATGGCGTCTCTCAGCAATACGGCCACGGTGCCACCGCGGTCACGGCGCTGTCCGGCATCGACCTGGTCGTCAACGAGGGCGAACTCGTCGCGGTGATGGGCGCATCCGGGTCGGGAAAGTCGACGCTTCTCGCCGTCGCCGGCGGGCTGAGCAGTCCGACGGCCGGTGAGGTGGTCGTTCAGGGAACCTGGCTCAGCGAGGCGACACTGGCAGATGTGGCTCGGCTGCGCCGTCGGACACTCGGATATGTCTTTCAAGACTTCAACCTGATCCCCACGCTTACCGCCCGTGAGAACGTGTCGCTCCCGCTCGAGCTCGACGGCTGGAAGCCGCGCAAGGCGCGCTCGGCCGCTGATGACGCCCTCGCGAGCGTGGAACTCACCGACCGCGCCTCGCATTTTCCCGACGATCTCTCCGGCGGACAGCAGCAGCGTGTGGCGATCGCCCGCGCTGTGGTCGGGCCGCGCAGCATCATTCTGGCCGACGAGCCGACGGGTGCTCTCGACAGCGAGACCGGCGACGTGGTGTTGCGGATGCTTCGGCGCCGTGTCGACGCGGGCGCCGGCGGAATTCTGGTCACCCACGAAGCGAGGCACGCGGCCTGGGCGGACCGGATCGTGTTCTTGAGAGACGGACGGATCGTGGACGAGTCGGCGGTCGTCCCCGTCGAGTCGCTGCTCAGCGGATCGACTGAGCGATGACGTCGGGCAGTCGCCGTGATGCACGCGCGGCACGTGCCGCAGAGAGCGGACGCCGCACACGCAGGCCTCGGGGATTCCGCGCACCGCGCTATCGGCGCGACGAACCGGTCATCGAGCAGAACCGCCTGATCCGCAGTTTCGCGGAATGGCGCATCGCGATCCGTCTGGGTCGACGATCGGTGATGCGCACGCTGGGCACGAGCGTCGTGGTCACCATCATGGTGGCGCTGCCGGTCGCGGGATTCTCTGCGGCCGCGCTGGTCGGTGAGAGCTCGTCTCCGACAGCTGCCGAGAAGATCACGGCAGAGCTGGGTCAGAACGAGGCCAGGCTCTATACGTATTACGCCCCCGATCCCGCGCTGCGGCAAGACCCGTTCGATCCGGGGCATGTGCAGTACGACACGCCCACCGGAGCGCCTGAGAATCAGGGCGCGTCGGGTGAGCCGGTCGATCCGCGGGAGTTGTTCCCGGCGGGCACCGACATCACGGAACTCACCCAGACGCAGGTGAGCGCAGAGACGGCCGCGGGCAGAGGCAGTCTGGTTGCCACTGTCGGGCCGGTGTGGGACGAGTCCTTCACCGGCCGGTTCACCATCACGTCTGGTTCGGCACCACGGGCGCCGACCGAGATCATGGCCACGGAGGCCGCGCTCGGGCGACTGGGAGCAACTGTCGGCTCGACGGTCACGCTCACGCAACCGCAGCCGATCGAACTGACCATAGTGGGTGTTCTCGACGATCAGATGACGCCCGACTCCATCGAGGAACTCTACCTCGGCACCAGCACGCTCGATCCCGGGAGCGTTCAAGGCTCGACCAGCTATTACCTGCCTGACACCGTGATCGAGCGTTCGGACCTCGACCGGCTGAATGCACAGGGCGTCACGGTGTTGTCGAGGGCGATCCTGTCTGGCGCATCGTCATTCGAGGTTTCGGCGACGGGCTCGTTCTGGCTTCTGTACGGAGTCGTGCTCGTGCTCGCGGCCGCGTTCGCCGTGTTCGAGATCATTCTGCTCGCGGGGGCCGCGTTCGCGGTCGGGGCGCGCAAACAACAGCGCGCCCTCGCGACCGTCGCCAGCGTGGGTGGCGGCAGACGGCTGCTGTTCCGCATCGTGACGGCGCAGGGCCTTGTGCTCGGGCTGCTCGGGGGTCTGATCGGTGTAGCCGTCGGCATTCCGGCCGGTGCCATTTTCATGGCGTTCACCGGCGATGGCAGTGCGAGCAGATACTGGGGCTTCCACCTCAACCCACTGTCGATGGTCGTCATCGCTGCCCTCGCTGCGATCGTCGGGTTGATCGCCGCGATCGCACCCGCTCGTTCGGCAACGAAGTTCGACACCCTGGCCGCTCTGCGGGGCAGCAGAAAACCCGCTCCACTCAACCGTAAGAGGCCCGTGGTGGGCCTCGTGTTCATGATCGGGGGAGCTGCGCTCACCCTCGTCGGCGCACTTGTTCTGCGAATCGCCACCGAGCGTGTCAACATACCACTCGATGCCGTCTACTGGACCGGCATCGCTGCATTGCTCATCGGGCCGATTCTCGCGCAGATCGGCATCATCATGTGCGGCGCGCTCGTGTTGCGCACCATCGCACGGGGGATGTCGCGCATCGGCCTGGGAGCCCGGCTCGCGTCGCGCGACAGCGCCACGAATCCCTCTCGTGCTGTTCCGGCCTTCGCGGCGATCATGGTCACAGCATTCATCGGCGTCTTGGTCATCAACTTCGCGACGTCGACCCAGCACTCCTCTGAATCCTCGTACCAGTACCAGATTCCCCTGGGCGAGGTGCAGGCATGGATGCCCGTCGACATGAACGGCGAACTCACAGCTGATCCCGGTGACGTCACCGCGGCTCTCGAACGCGATCTCGATGTGGAGAGCAGCGCCGTGATGTCGTCGGTGCGCGTGGAGCGATCATCGGACGGAGCGCTGATCGCCGCTGTTCCGATGCCGTCGGTTCCACCGCAGAACCTGTGCCCTCTCGACGAGAACTCGCCCGAATACGATGCCGACGTGTTCGATGACTCCGGTTCAGCTGACCATGCGGAGGCGAGACGAAACATCAGCGAGAACGATTGGCGCTGCGGGCAGGATCAGGGCGGATACGTCGACAGCGGCGCCATTCACATCCTCGATCCGAATGACCTCGCTCTTCTGCTCGGCGTGCAGCCGAGCACCGAGGCGAGAGACGCTCTGCAGGCGGGAGGGGCCGTGTCGTTTCGTCGCGAATATGTCGCCGATGGCGAGTTGACGATCGACTGGTGGCCGCCGGAGATCGCGAACGGCGCGCGACCGCTCCCCGATCCGACACGGGCCGTGGCATCCGAGACGATCCCGGCAGTCGTCCAAGAGCCTGACATGCCCATGTGGTTCGGCCTGGTGATCACTCCGCAGACTGCGGAGAGCCTCGGACTCGCGGTGACGCCGTCGGCTGTCGTCGCATCGCTCGATACCCCCGCTACGCAGGCGCAGCTCGACGCGACGACCGAGGCGCTCGAAGCACTCGGTTCGAGTCTCTACTATGAGCAAGGCCCGAGCGACGGCTCGCTCATCTGGATCCTCGGAGCCCTCGGCCTGTGCGGCGTCCTGTTCCTCGGGGCGAGCGCAGTGGCGATCGGCCTTGCGCGCGCGGATGGCAGGCAAGACGACGCGACGCTGGCCGCTGTCGGCGCCACACGGATGCTGCGGCGCACCTTCGCGTTCTGGCAGGCGATGATCATCGCGGGCATCGGGGCGGTCACCGGCACCCTCGCGGCTCTGCTCACGAGCTATGCCTTCTCGTTGATCGATCCGTCTGGGTCGCTCATGTTTCTGCCGCCGTGGCCTGTGCTCGCTGCCCTGGTGGTTGGGATGCCCCTGTTGATCGCGGCGGGGAGCTGGCTCGTCGCGTCGAAGCCGACCACGCTGGCGCGGCGGGTGGCGATCGGGTGAGCACAGCATCAGCGTGCATGACTGCCCCCGAGCTTCGTGAATGGCCTCCGAGCGACGATGGATACAGGCGCTCGGACGTGTCGGCGGGTGTGGGGAGTGGTGATGAGGCGTGGGAGCGCGTTGCTCGGGATGTGCTGCGCTGGCGGGTGAAAACTGCGAGCGGATTCACTGTGGACTCGCCCGGCCCGGTGTCGTGTGGCGACCGTGTCGTCGTCAAAGCGAGCCTGTTCGCCGTGACCGTCGTTGAGCCGGTCGAGGTCATTGCCGTTGTAGAGGAGCCGGACCGGGTCGGGTTCGCCTACCGCACGCTCCCGGGACATCCTGTCAGCGGAGAGGAGGCGTTCATCGTGCATCGTCAGGACGACGAGGTGCGTCTCACGGTGCGTTCGTTGACACGGGCCGCGCCAGAACAGCCGTGGAGAGCTCTCTACCCACTGCTGCGGATCGCGCAGCGAATTGCTCGGAGGCGCTATCTGCGCTCGTTCCGGTGAGTGGCGTTCAGCGCGTTTTCATGGCTCTTCACAACGCAGGGTGTACTCGCGGCGGGGCGTCGGCTACCGGCAACGGTGCAACGCGATGTGATCTGCATGTGGATGAGCCCGTCGATGCTGGTCGCATCGCGGATGCTCATCATCTCCACAGGAAGTGAGCCGCTGTAGCGGATGTCTTGCTGCATCGCGCGATCAGGTGCGTAGCCGGCCGCATCCCACGCGTTCAGGATACGTTCGAGTGAGCGGGCGTTGTCCGCGGTGTGGAAGTCGAGGGTCAGGTTGAGTGGGTGCCGGCGTCGCCGCAGGCTGCGGAAACGCCGTTGTGAGCGATTCATGAAGCAACAAGATCCCCTGACTTCCGCGGAAATCAGGGGATCGTCAGCTCCCCGAGTTGGACTCGAACCAACAACCTATCGGTTAACAGCCGATTGCTCTGCCAATTGAGCTATCGAGGATCAGTGCAGTGCGTAGCCACTTTATCAAAGGATCGCCCAACTCAAAATCGAGGGGCCCGTCGCTCAGGCGTCCAGGTCGTCGAGCCCGGGCAGCCAGCTCACGCCCGGCACGTCCCAGCCCCGCTTGCGCGCGATCTTCGACACTGTTTTGTAGTCGCGGTCATCGAGGCGATCGACGTAGAGGTACCCATTGAGATGATCGAACTCGTGCTGCAGAATCCGAGCACGCCATCCGTCGACCCTCATGCTCACAGGGTTCTGATCCACGTCTACGCCCGTGATCAGCGCCTGCTCTGCACGGCGGAGCGGAAAGCGTTCGCCGGGGAACGACAGGCATCCTTCGGACTCCGTGTCTTCGTCGGGCTCACCCGGATCCGGGGGAGTGATCAGCAGGTCTGGATTGATGACCACCCCGCGCCAGGGCTCACCGGTGTCATCGGTTCCGTATCCGTAGGTGAAGAGTCTCAGGCCGACGCCCACCTGCGGAGCGGCGAGACCGACGCCAGGGGCGGCATCCATCGTCTCGAACATGTCGGCCACAAGCTGACGAAGCGAGTCGTCGAAGTCCGTGACGGTGGCTGCCGGGGTGTGCAGAACCGGGTCACCCATGATGCGAATCGGGAGAATTGCCATTCGTTGAGCCTAACCTCTGGAAGCTCGGGATAAGCTCGGGCTGTGACTTTTGCCGTGGACGATCTGAGTGAGATCACGATTGAGTTCGTACGCAATCCGCGGCAGTTCATCGGCATCCCGCTCGCGGTCATCGGCGCCGTCTTGTTGTCGCTCGGTGCGCAGTTCCAGCACCGCGGTGTGACCAAGGTCGAGATGCGCTCGGGCACCACCGCGAGCACCGGTCTGAACTCCAAACAGCTCATCGCCCTGCTGACGAGGCCGTCGTGGGTGTTCGGCACGGTGATGCTCGGGCTGGCCATCGTCTTTCAGCTCTCGGCGTTGTGGTTCGCACCGCTGATCCTCGTTCAGCCGCTCGGGGCGATAGCCCTCGTCATCACGTCGGTGCTGAACGCGCGTATACACAAGGTGAAACTCAACAAACGCTCGGTCATCGCCATCGTCGCCTGTGTCGGCGGCGTTGGCCTGTTCGTGACCCTCGCCGGTTTCGTCGCTGTGGAGAAGCCCGTCACCGATGTCAAGCTCATCACCATCCTGATCACCCTCGCCGCGGTGATCGCCGTCTTCGTCGTGGCGTTCGCCATGCTGCGCAAACGGTTCAAGGCGATCTTCTACATCATCGCCGCCGGCTGCATCTACGGTTTTGTCGCCACCCTCGCCAAAGTCGTGCTCAGCCGGATCCAGCAGGAGAACTTCGACTGGCTCACGGTGGTGTGCGTGCTCGCCCTGCTGCTCGGCACGGCGCTCGGCGGATACTTCGTGCAGACGGCATACTCGTCGGGCCCACCGGACCTCGTCATAGCGGGTCTCACCGTCATCGACCCCATGGTGGCCGTCGCGATCGGCATCGTCGTTCTCGGAGAAGCCAGCGAGGCGCCCCTGTGGGCCGTCGTCGGATTCGTCATAGCGGGTACCGTGGCCGTGTGGGGTGTGTTTCAACTGGCACGTCACCATCCGCAGTCCACCTGACGCACGACACGCGGCTGCGTGCATCGAACGAGCCAGTCGGTAGAATCGAATACCGATTCCTGTTGGGCTCACACGATCCGACGGGCTGTGACCGGGTGCCATGCACCGGCCGATGACGGAGGAAGACCCCCACCCTTGCCTGATTCCCATAACGAGCCGCGACGCGGCGATGCAACAGAACCCGCCTCTGACGCGAGGCAGACCACACAGACGCCACGACCGCTGAGGGTCGTGATCGGCGCTGACACCTTCGCGCCCGACGTCAACGGAGCCGCACGCTTCGCAGAGCGGCTCGCGGCAGGAATGGTGGCTCGCGGCCACGACGTGCATGTCGTCGCTCCCGCCGCCTCGCGCAGGCACGGAACCTGGACCGAGACCCATGAGGGTCAGCCGATGACGATGCACCGGTTGTACAGCTGGCGGTGGTACCCGCACGACTGGCTCAGATTTGCCCTGCCCTGGACCATCAACCGCAACAGCGCCCGCATCCTCGAGAGGGTGAAGCCAGACGTTGTGCATTCGAACTCGTTCCTCGTCGTCGGGCGTGGCCTGTCTCTGCAGGCGGAGAAGCGCGGAATCAGAGTCGTCGCGACCAACCACGTGATGCCTGAGAACATGCTCGAGTTCACTCTCGTGCCCAAGGGCATGCAAGAGAAGCTCGTCTCCTGGGCATGGGGCATGGCCAAACGCACGCTCAGCAGGGCCGAATCGGTGACGACCCCGACACAGAAGGCGGCGCAGTTCCTCGAACGGTACACAGGCTTGCGCGGGGTGCATGCGATCTCGTGCGGCATCGACGCGCACAGATACACACCGAGCTTCGACCCGCCCACCGACAAACGTATATTGTTCGTCGGTCGTGTCACCGGTGAGAAACAGATCGACGTTCTCATCAGAGCATTCGCCCAACTGGACCCCGGTCTCAACGCGAAACTCGAGATCGTCGGCGGCGGCGATCAGAAGAACAACCTCGAGAACCTGGCGAAGCAGCTCGAACTGGGTGACCGGGTGCGCTTCACCGGATACGTGAGCGACGACGAGCTGCGCGAGGCATATACGCGGGCGACAGTGCTCGCCATGCCGTCGATCGCAGAGCTGCAGAGCATCGTGACGATGGAGGCCATGGCATCCGGTCTTCCGGTCGTCGCAGCAGATGCCATGGCGTTGCCGCATCTGGTGCACACGGGTGAGAACGGATACCTGTTCGAGCCGGGCAATGTCAACGAGCTCGCCGAGCGGCTGACGGATGTTCTCACGGCGTCGAGCGAAGAACTCGCACGTATGAAACGCAATTCGCTGAAAATGATCGAGGCGCACGACATCCAGCGCACCATCTCCACCTTCGAGAGCCTGTATCGTGGAGAACCGGTGACGGATCCCATCACCGAGGTCGAGTCGGCGGCAACCACCGACGACTAGACCACACCACCCACCACGGGGCGTTAGCTCAGCTGGTTAGAGCAGCGGACTCATAATCCGTCGGTCGCGGGTTCAAGTCCCGCACGCCCCACCGTGATCGTGAAGAGCTCGTCCAGGCAGAGTTCGTCCCGCAGACGGAACCGGCCGAGGACCGGAGGCGACGATGTCGCCACGGCCACCGACCGGCTCTCGTTCCGCGAGCTCTGACTAGTCGTTCTGAAGGCTGTGCTTCGCTCGACTCGCCTCGTCCCTGAGCTCGTCGGCACCGGACGACGCCTCTGACCTCACATGCTCGAAACCCTCGGCCGCCGTGTCGCCGACGGCTTGTGCCGCATTCTGTGCGGGCTCCTTGAGGTTCTGCGCGACGCCCTTTGCGGCCTCCTGCGCCTCATGCACCAGCGGTTGCGCGGCATCCTTCACTGCTGCAGCCGCCTTCTTCTCTGCATCGCTCGAGGGGATCAGCGAGGCCGCCAGCCAGCCGACCCCGAAGGCGATGAGCCCGACAGCGAGGGGGTTCCCCCTGGCCTTCTCAACGGCGCGATGCGGGATGTCTCCCACGGCATCCGAGGTGTCATGGGCGGCGCTCGTCACGTGGTCCTTGGCGTCTTCTGCCACGCCCATCACACGATCCTTGACCGACCCGAGGGCATTCTTCGCCTTCTCGGTCTGACGATGGACCGCCTTGGACGGGTTCACCTTGTCTGCCAGGGCATCGACGTCGCCTCCGAGCTCGCGGCGAGTGGCCTCGATGTTCTCCCGGATCTCATCAGGGTTGTTCGTCATTTGTTTTCCTCGTTCCTTGCGAATGTGTCTGGAATCTTCTTCACCGAGTCGACCGTCTGCGGGGCGCCTGTGACGCTGGCGAGTTTCTTGCGCCCGTTCAGGTAGAGAATGAGCGCGACAACGCCCCAGATGACGGCGATCACGAGACCCGACCAGGCGTTGCCGATGAGATGGCCAAGACCCCACCACGCCGCAATCGAGACGAACAGCACGGCCATCATTGCCGCGTAGGCGGCGCCACCCAGCATTCCAGCGCCCTTGCCTGCTCTCGTCGCAGACTCCGTGAGCTCGGCTTTGGCGAGTTGGACCTCCTGTCGCATAAGCGTGGAGATGTCTCGGCTCACCTCGCTCAGCAGATCACCGAGCGATGTGCGCGCTGCGCGTGCCTCTGAAGGTGTCTGTTCGTCTGTCATGGTCGACCGTCTGCATTCCCCGTCAGCGGCCCACCGACGACGAAGCCGTCTGTCTGCTCAGCGCTTGGCAGCCCCGATGTTCCGCCCGGCATCTCGGTCGCCGGTGGTGGGGGAGTCTGGGCGCCGGCAGGCGCCGAAGGTCGCTCACCAGACGCGCCCGGCTGTGTGCCCTGACCGGAATCGGCCGACGGCGAACTTCCCGAGGCGACCTGTGCGTCGTCCTTCAACGACCGTGTGAGGCGACCGGCGGCGAGGCCGGCACCGACCGCCAGTGCGATGAACATTCCAGGACGGCGCCGAGCGAATGAGCTCACCTCGTCGACGAGGGAGCCCGGATCACGTTCGTCGAGCCACGACGCCACCGACTCAGCACGGCCGGCGGCACCCTGCACCAGGCGTGAGGCCGTGCCGTTCGAATCGGATGCCGCGGCCATCGTCTCGAGCTCGTCGCCGAGCGATCGCAGACCCGAGGCGACTCTTTTCTGCTGGACCTGTGCCTGCTCGTGCAGCTCGGCACGTGTATCGCTCCAGAGGTCTTTCGCCTGGGTCTTCGCTTCTTCGGCGACGTGCGACGCCTCGGATTTCGCGGTGTCCGCGACGTCGCGCCCGGTGCTCGCTGCTTCTTCGCGCAGGTGTGAAGCCTCTTCTCGGGCGGTCTGCATGGTTCCGCTGCCGCCAGGCGCGCCCGTTGTGTCGTCGCCGGTGCGTGACGAGCCACCGACGCCCGGGCCTGCTGGATAACTGTCTGACATGGTGTTGCCCTCCGTGCGTCATATGCGCGAGCGGGCTGTGTGCCTGCGCTCGCTCGTGGTGCCAATCTGCACGGAGGGGAAACCGCGCCCAAGGCGCTTTCCTCACACCGAGACGAGGGTTATGATGCAGCGCCTGCAGAGGTGGGGCGCCTTGTGTGCGGCGCGCCGCTTGGTCAGGCCTGTGGGTACCTCGGTGTCTCCGCAGCGGCCTCCATTCTGTCGGCCGCCTCGCTCACCCGCCGGGCGGCATCCAGATCACGCGAGGTGACCCCGCCGGCGTCGTGCGAGGTGAACGTCACAGACACGGCTTTGTAGCTCCACGTCAGATCCGGGTGGTGGTTCATCTCTTCGGCGATGTCGCCGACCGCAGCGATGAAGTCGAGAGCGGCCCTGGCGCTCTTCAACGAATATCGGCGCGCGATGCCGCGGTGTTCCGCCCGCCATCCGGGCAGCTGCGCGAGATGCTCCGCGATCTGATCGTCGCTGAGTGTGTTCTTGTTCTGAGTCATGGTTCCTCCCGTTCCTCAGCATGGCACCTTCGGCCAGATGCATCGAGGCGACTCGAATGACACGCTTGTGATTATGGCCCTGTGTCGGGCATAATGTGACCGAGACCATCGGTCGCCAATCGAATATCTTGATGCCGCAACAGTCCGGTCATCCGTTTTGGGTCGTAGGGGAAGACGCACCCAACGAAACGGAGGACAACATGGTGGCATCTGCTGCACGAGGAGTGATTTTGATTCACTCCTCACCACGCGCGCTCTGCCCACATGTCGAGTGGGCAGCCGGTCGCGCCCTCGGGCGTGCCGTCAACTTCTCATGGGTCGAACAGCCGGTGCTCAAGGGGTGCCATCGCGCGGAGTTCTATTGGGAGGGCACTGCGGGAATGGGCGCTGCCATCGCATCGTCGCTTCGCGGCTGGGAGCACCTGCGTTTTGAGGTGACCGAGGACCCCACGGCCGGAACGGACGGCGGACGATGGCTTCACACACCCGATCTCGGCATCTTCTATGCACAGACGGACTCGGTGGGCAACATGGTGGTCCCTGAAGACCGCATCAGGTATGCGATGGAGGTCGCAGCGGGCGATGCCGCGGAGCTTCAGCGTGAACTGCGCGTAGCCCTCGGGCAGGCGTGGGACGACGAGCTCGAGTCGTTCAGGCACGCGTCGGATGATTCGGCGGTGGTGTGGCTGCACAAGGTCGGCTGAACCTCGCTCCGGGCACGGGGTGAACCGCGGCACAAGGCGCGCAGGTCGGCGAAGATCCCGGCAGGCTCGCACGGGTAGCGCTTCACCCCGCAGAACACGAAGAACCCCCGACGGTGGCTTCCCGTCGGGGGTTCTTCGTATCTGATGCCGAGGTGCGGATGCCCCGCTCCGCGGGCTCTACACGCTGCGGAATGCGACAACCGCGTTGTGGCCTCCGAAGCCGAACGAGTTGCTGATCGCGAGAAGATCCCCTGAGCCGAGCTGGCGCGGCTCGGTGACAACGTCGAGAGGGATCGCGGGATCCTGATCGGAGAGGTTGATCGTCGGCGGAGCGACACGTTCTGAGAGGGCCTTGACGGTGAAGATGGCCTCGATCGCCCCTGCGCCGCCGAGCAGGTGGCCGGTTGACGCTTTTGTGGCCGTGACGTTGATGTTGTCGAGGTGATCGCCGAAGACGCGTCGCAGGGCGTTGTACTCCGCGATGTCGCCGACGGGTGTCGAGGTCGCGTGTGCATTGATGTGCGCCACGTCGTTCAGGCTCAAGCCCGCGTTCTCGATGGCATCCTTCATGGCCCGAGCCGCCGCTGAGCCCTCGGGGTCAGGTGCGGTGATGTGGAATGCGTCGCTCGTGACCGACCCGCCGAGGAGTTCGGCATAGATATGGGCACCGCGTGCCTGTGCGTGCTCAAGGGTCTCGACGACGAGGGCGGCGCCGCCCTCGCCGAGAACGAACCCGTCACGGGTGCTGTCGTAGGGCCGCGATGCCGAGGCGGGGTCGTCGTTGCGGCGCGACAGTGCCTGCATCGACGCGAAAGCGGCGATGGGGAGAGGGTGGATGGCGGCTTCTGAACCACCGGCGATGATGACATCGGCGAGGCCGGCCTGCAGATGGTCGTATGCGTTCGCGATCGACTCCGTGCTCGATGCACAGGCTGAGACGACAGTCCGCTCGCCGCCGCGGGCTCCGAGAGCCATGCCGATGGCGGCGGCGGGACCGTTCGGCATCAGCATGGGCACCGTCATCGGCAGCACGCGCCGAGGGCCGCGTTCGCGCAGGGTGTCCCAGGCGTCGAGCAGCGTCCACACACCGCCGATGCCGGTCGCCCAGTCGATGAGCATCCGCTCGGGTTCGACCTCTGGTGATCCGGCGTCTGCCCAGGCCTCGCGGGCGGCGATGAGGGCGAACTGGCTCGACGGGTCGAGACGTTTGGTCTCGACGCGTTCGAGGACGTCGGCGGCGGGGACAGCGGCTGTCGCGGCGAACGTCACCGGGAGCTCGTGTTTGGCCACCCACGGTTGTTCGAGGGAACGTGCTCCCGACGCCCCGGCGAGAAGATTCTCCCAGGACTCCGTGGCGGTTCCGCCGAGGGGTGAACTGGCGCCGATTCCGGTCACAACAATTCTTCTGGTCATTCGATTACTCTCTTGATGGCGGGTGGGGCACAAGGACTCCGAAGACGGACAGAGGCGCGTGCTGCGCCCCTGTCCGTCGCCGTGGACAGCTGATCAGCCCTGTGCGTTCACAATGAAGGTGACGGCGTCTCCGACGGTCTTGAGGTTCTTGACCTCTTCGTCCGGAATCTTCACGTCGAACTTCTCTTCTGCGTTGACGACGATTGTCATCATCGAAATCGAATCGATGTCGAGGTCGTCTGTGAAGGACTTGTCCAGCTCAACCGTGTCGGTTGCGATGCCGGTCTCGTCGTTGATGAGCTCGGCCAGGCCGGCAAGAACCTCTTCGTTGGACAGTGCCATGGTTGTATCTCCTTGAGTATCGATTGACCGTTGATCAGTTTATGGGCAGGGGCGGTGTTGTTCGTTCGACTCGCTAGGGCAGCACGACGACCTGTGCGCCGAAGACGAGTCCGGCGCCGAACCCGATCTGCAGCGCCAGGCCTCCAGAGACCTCCGGATGCTCTTGGAGCAGACGGTGCGCCGCGAGGGGGATCGACGCGGCGGACGTGTTTCCCGTCGTCTCGATGTCACGGGCGATGACAACGGTCTCGGGCAGCCCGAGCTGCTTCGCGAACTCGTCGATGATGCGCATGTTGGCCTGGTGGGGAATGAACGCGGCCAGGTCTTCAGCGGTCACGCCGGCCTCTTCGAGCGCCTGCTTGGCGACCTTGGCCATCTCCCAGACGGCCCAGCGAAAGACCGTTGGGCCTTCCTGGCGCAACGTCGGCCATCCGCTTCGCCCCTCGCGAAAGTCGATGAGCGTGGCGTTCATGCCCACGGCATCGCCACGAGAGCCGTCTGAGCCCCATACCGTCGGCGAAATGCCCGGGTAGTCGCTCGGGCCGATCACCGCGGCGCCCGCACCGTCGCCGAGCAGGAACGAGATGGAACGATCGGTCGGGTCGACGACATCCGACAGCTTCTCTGCTCCGATGACGATCGCGTATTTTGCCGCTCCGGCCCGGATGAGCGCGTCGGCCTGCGCCACCGCATAGGAATACCCGGCGCACGCGGCGTTCAGGTCATAGGCCGCAGCGGGATTCGCCCCCACACGGTCGGCCACGATGGCGGCCATCGACGGCGTCTGCTGCACGTTGCTGATCGTGGCGATCAGCACGAGGTCGATGTCTTCTGGCGCGACCCCGGAGGCCTCGACCGCCTCACGTGCCGCGTCGGTGGCGAGGTCGACCGCCAGAACTCCGTCCGATGCGCGAGTTCGAGCGACGATGCCCGTTCGCTGACGAATCCACTCGTCCGAGGAATTGATGGGCTCGATGAGGTCCTCGTTGGGAACGCTTCTGTCCCCTCTGGCCGCGCCCATCCCGAGAATGCGTGTGAACGCCGGTCCGGTGGACTGTTTGAGGGTCGGGCGTTCACCCGATGGCTGAGTGGATGTCATGGACGGCTTTCGGTCAGGCACTCGCGCGGGCGAGTTCGAGGGCGGCGGCAATGTCGTTCGGATGCTTGACGGCAACCGTCGGGATGCCCTTGAGCGCGCGCTTCGCGAGACCGACGAGGGCGCCGGCGGGTGCGAGCTCGATGATCCCGGTGACCCCGGCATCGGCGAAGGCGCTCATACAACGGTCCCAGCGCACGGGGGAGGCGACCTGTTCAACGAGCAGGTCGGTGAATCGCTCGCCGGAGGTCACGGCGCTGCCGTCGTTGTTCGTCCACAGTGTGAGCGCCGGATCGGCGGGATCGAGCTCGGCGGCCACGTTTCGCAGTGTGCTCTGCGCCGAGCGCATATAACGCGTGTGGAACGCACCCGCGACCTGCAGGGGGATCACCCGTGTTCCTGGCAGTGGTGATTCAGAGAACTCAGCCAGGGCGTCGAGAGCGCCGGCGACAACGATCTGGCCGCCGCCGTTGTAGTTCGCAGCCTCGAGCCCGAGCTCGGCGAGCCGAGACTGCAATGCCTCGTCGTCTGCTCCGATCACCGCACTCATCCCCGTGGCCTCTGCGGCTGCGGCCGCGGCCATCGCATTCGCGCGCGCAGCGACGAATCGCATCGCAGATGCTTCGCCCAGGACTCCTGCACCTGCCGCTGCCGTCACCTCACCGACGGAGTGACCGGCGATGCCCGAGACGTGATCCATCACGCCGGCATCCGCCAGTGCGCGCATCGTCACGAGTCCGGCGGCGACGATCAGTGGCTGTGCCACGGCCGTGTCGCGAATGGTGTCAGCATCTGAGGTGGTGCCGTGCGCGATCAGGTCGACCCCTGAGGCCGCGGAGTACGACTCCATAAGAAGACGAGCGCTCTCGTTTTCGAGCCATGGGGCGAGGAAGCCTGGTGTTTGCGACCCCTGACCGGGGCAGACGATGACGATCACTGTTCTATCTTGCCAATCCGTTGGGGTCGTGTTGCAGCGAACGCAACAAAAGAATGAGGGGTTCCTTTGTGGGACTCATCTAACGTCGGCGTTTCGTTCCGTCTGGTTCGGCGATCGATCCGAGAATCAGGGCCGACTGCAGAATGAGGGCTTCGCGTGCGCCCGTGGCATCCCATCCGATGACGTCTGTCACCCGCTTGAGCCGGTACCGCACGGTGTTCGGGTGCACGAACAACTCGCGAGCTGTCGCCTCGAGCGAACGGCCGTTGTCGAGGTAGCACCAGAGCGTCGTCACCAGCTCCGTCGAGTGGGCGTTGAGCGGGCGGTATACGCGCTCGACGAGTGTCGTCCGGGCGAGCGGGTCGCCGACGAGCGCACGCTCGGGCAGAAGGTCATCTGCCTGGACCGGACGAGGTGCGTGCCTCCAGCTGCTGGCGACCGCGAAACCCGCGAGTGCGGCGCGCGCGCTCGCGGATGCCTGTGCAAGCGTCGGCACCGCATGTCCGAGCACGAGATGGCCGGTTCCGAAGCCGGGCTCGAGCTGCTCCGCGATCTCGATGAACGTGAGGGCCGCCGCTGTGCCGGCCGGCTCGTCTTCACCGGCCACCGGGGGCTCCGACCGGCCGATGACCAGCACAAGCCTGCTGCCCTGCACCCCGATCAGCACGTCGGCGGCCATATGCCTCGCCGTCCGACGCAGGTGGTCCACGTCGAGCTGCGGTGGTGTCGTTCCGACGAGCACCGCGACTTCGCCGTGACCGTGCCAGCCGAGCGCGGCGATTCGGCTCGGGAGCTCGTCGTCGGCCTCGCCAGACAGGATCGAGTCGACGACGAGTGCCTCGAGCCTGGCATCCCACAGCCCTCTGGCTTCGGCGGCGCGCGCATAGACGTCCGCCGCGGCGAAGGCGATCTCTCGTGAGTAGAGCAGGATCGCCTCGCGAAGGTCCTGCCCGCCGTTCTGCACCCGCTCCTCGACCACTTCGACGGTGATCTTGATGAGCTGCAACGTCTGCTGCAGGCTCACCGATCGGAGCAGTTCCCTCGGGGCGGCGCCGAAGACATCCGCTGCGATCCACGGCGTCGCACGTGGGTCGTCATACCACGCGATGAACGAGCTGATGCCCGCCTGGGCCACGAGACCGACGGCGGAGCGCCGCCCCGGCGGCATTTCTGCGTACCAGGGCAGCGTCTCTTCCAGCCGTTTGAGCGTGACCGTGGCCAGCTCACCGGAGATCCGGCGGAGCCACGTCAGCGTTTCAGGCTTCGAACGCGCCACGACGAGGGGTGTCAGCTCTCGCCGCCGGCATTGCCGGTGGTGCCGGCATTGACATCGAGCAGACGGTACTTCTCGATGGCCTGCGCCGGAAGTGAGGCATCCACCTCGCCCCTGAACGCAAGCAGCTCGAGGGCGCGAACCACGATCGAGGGGCCGTCGATCTTGAAGAACCGCCTGGCCGCTGCCCTCGTGTCAGAGAAGCCGAAGCCGTCGGCACCGAGGGTGGCGAAGTCGCCTGGCACGAACTGCCTGATCTGGTCTGGAACCGCGTGCATGTAGTCCGTTGCGGCGACGAACGGCCCTGCTGCATCCTTCAGCTTGCTCGTGACGTACGGAACGCGCTGCTCTGCGCCCGGGTTGAGAAAGTTGTGTTCCTCGGCGGCGATGCCGTCGCGACGCAGCTCGTTCCACGACGTGACCGACCAGACATCCGCAGACACCCCCCAGTCCTCGCCCAGAAGCCGCTGGGCCTCGATCGCCCACGGCACCGAGACGCCGGATGCGAGCAGTTGCGCCTTCGGGCCGGGGGATGGAGATTCGTTCAGCAGGTAGATCCCGCGCACGACGCCGTCGACATCGAGGTTCTCCGGCTCGACCGGCTGCACGATCGGCTCGTTGTACACCGTGAGGTAGTACATGACATTGGGGTCTGTGTGCTGGCCTCCGTACATCCGTTCCAGGCCGGCCCGCACGATGTGGCCGATCTCGTAGCCGTACGCGGGGTCGTAGGCGACGACAGCGGGGTTCGTCGATGCAAGCAATGGCGAGTGACCGTCGGCGTGCTGGAGCCCTTCGCCGGTGAGCGTTGTGCGGCCGGCTGTCGCCCCGATGACGAACCCCCTCGTCATCTGGTCGCCCGCGGCCCACAGAGCATCGCCGGTGCGCTGGAATCCGAACATCGAATAGAAGACGTAGACCGGGATCAGGGGTTCGCCCTGAGTCGAATATGAGGTGCCGGCCGCGGTGAACGCGGCAACGGCGCCGGCCTCGTTGATGCCGACGTGAAGGATCTGGCCCTGCGGGCTCTCTTTGTATGCAAGGAGCAGTTCGCGGTCGACGGAGGTGTAGTGCTGGCCGTTCGGGTTGTAGATCTTCGCGGTCGGAAAAAAGGCGTCGATGCCGAACGTGCGTGCTTCGTCTGGAATGATCGGCACGATCCGGTGACCGAAGTCCTTCGACCGCAGCAGGTCTTTGAGCAGTCGCACGAACGCCATGGTGGTGGCGATCTCTTGAGTGCCGGAGCCCTTCTTGGCGATCGCGTATGCCGAGTCGTCTGGCAGGGTGAGCTGGGTGTACTTGCTCCGACGCTCGGGCAGGTATCCGCCCAGCGACCTGCGGCGCTCGTGAAGGTACTGGATCGCCTCGTCGTCGTCGCCGGGGTGGTAATACGGCGGCAGGTACGGGTTCTCTTCGAGCTGTTCGTCGGTGATCGGAATGCGCATCGAGTCGCGGAAGGACTTGAGGTTCTCGAGCGTCATCTTCTTCATCTGGTGTGTCGCGTTGCGCCCCTCGAAGCTGGAGCCGAGCCCGTATCCCTTGACGGTCATGGCCAGGATGACCGTCGGCTGGTCCTTGTGCTCTGTTGCGGCTTTGAACGCCGCATACACCTTGCGGTAGTCGTGGCCGCCGCGCTTCAGGTTCCAGATCTGCTCGTCGCTGTAGCCCTCCACCATCTTGAGGGTGCGCTCGTCACGCCCGAAGAAGTTCTCGCGCACATACGCGCCGCTCTCGGCCTTGTAGGTCTGGTAATCGCCATCCGGTGTCGCGTTCATGAGGTTCACGAGCGCGCCGTCGTTGTCGCGCGCGAGCAGGTCGTCCCACTCCCGGCCCCAGATCACCTTGATGACGTTCCAGCCGGCGCCTCTGAAGAAGCTCTCGAGCTCCTGGATGATCTTGCCGTTTCCGCGAACCGGCCCGTCGAGGCGCTGCAGGTTGCAGTTGATCACGAAGTTGAGGTTGTCGAGGCCCTCGTTGGCGGCGAGCTGAAGCTGACCGCGGCTCTCGACCTCGTCCATCTCGCCGTCGCCGAGGAACGCCCAGACCTGCTGGTCGCCGGCATCCTTGATGCCCCGGTTCGTGAGATACCTGTTCGACTGTGCCTGCCAGATGGCATTGATCGGGCCGAGCCCCATCGAGACCGTGGGGAACTGCCAGAACTCGGGCATCAGGCGCGGGTGAGGGTAGGAACTCAGGCCGTTCGGCGCGTGCGACTTCTCTTGACGGAAACCGTCGAGCTGATCGGTCGAGAGGCGTCCTTCCAGGAATGCGCGGGCATAGGTGCCGGGGGAGGCGTGACCCTGGATGAAGATCTGGTCTCCGCCGCCTGGGTGGTCCTGACCGCGGAAGAAATGGTTGAATCCGACTTCGTAGAGGGCGGCAGACGACGCGTAGGTCGAGATGTGGCCGCCGACGCCGATTCCGGGGCGCTGCGAGCGGTGCACCGTGACGGCCGCGTTCCAGCGGATCCACCGGCGGTAGCGGCGTTCCAGCTCTTCATCGCCGGGAAAGTCCGGCTCGTTCTCAGGGGCGATCGTGTTGATGAAGTCCGTTGTCGGAACCATCGGAACACCGAGATGGAGCTCACGTGAGCGCTTGAGCAGGCTCAGCATGATCTCGCGAGCGCGTCCGCGCCCGTGAACGGCGACGAGCTGGTCGAGCGACTCTTGCCATTCAGCGGTTTCTTCGGGATCGGCGTCGAAATTGTTGACCGAATACGGGTCCTGGTCGTTGACAGTCACCGTCGACCTTTCTCTATGGGGCAGATCGTGCCAGGTGTGCACAGGTGCGTCCATGGGTCGGGTTACGACTCATTGCACCACGATTCAGCCTAGCGACTCACCACAGCACACGTGACCAGTTTGCACATTCGAAGCGCGGGTCTAGGATGTGTCTCCGTTGCACAACAGCGCATGTTGCGCCGTATCCGCTGCGACGGCCGGCGATGACGGTGATGAGGAGTAATGAGTACCGATGGCACTTGAGAACGCGACGATGGCGCCCGATTTCGAATTGGTGAATCAGTTCGGCGAGCCGGTCAAACTGAGCGATTTCCGTGGGAAGCGGGCGGTCGCGCTCGTCTTCATTCCCTGGGCGTTCTCGGGCATCTGCTCGGGTGAGGTGTGTGAACTGAGCGAGAACCTCGAGCTCTTCGCCGAGGCCGACGTCGAAGTCATCGGTGTGTCGATCGACCACAAGTTCGCCCTGCGCGCCTGGGCCGAGCACGAGGGATACACCTTCACACTGCTCTCAGACTTCTGGCCGCACGGGCAGGTGGCGAAAGAATATGGTGTGTTCCTCGAATCCCGTGGAACCTCGAACCGGGCGACATTTGTGATCGACGTCAACGGAATGATCCGGGCGAGTTTCATCACGGCGCCTGGCGAGCCGCGGCAGCTGGCGGCGTACCGCGCGGCGCTCGACGATCTGCGGGCCCAGCCGGTGTCGTTGTAAGGGTGTCGTTGTAAGATGGAGCGCTGCCTCGGCAGCGACGAGGGCCTTTAGCTCAGCTGGTAGAGCGCCACGTTTACACCGTGGATGTCATCGGTTCGATCCCGGTAGGGCCCACAAACAGCGGCACCAGCAGAGGAAAACAGCTCGAGCTGAGGCCGCGACGGCCGAAATCGCCCTATTCTCGCGCTGGTTTCCTATTCTCGTGCCGATTGAGTGGCGGGCAGCCGCCTGAGCACGGCGAGAGTATGAGCGGCACCGGAGCGCGCGATCACCGCGCCTGCAGAAAGGTGAGGATGGCGCGCACCCGACGGTTCTCTCCGGTCGGCTGCAAGCCGAGCCCGGCGAAGATGTTGCCGACGTGTTTGCGCACGGCGGCATCGCTGATGAACAGGCGTGCACCGATCTCGCTGTTCGATGCGCCCTCCGCCATCAGTGCGAGCACCTCCCGCTCGCGAGCTGTGAGAGCGTCCATCGGGCCGGGCCGTTCCCGACGCAGCAGATGTGTTGTCACCTCGGGGTCGATGACCGTTCCCCCTCGTGCGACTGATTCCAGCGCGTGCTCGAAATCCGTGATGCGATTCACGCGTTCCTTCAGCAGATAGCCGACCGATCCTTCGGGAAGAGTCAGCAGCTCGCGCGCGTAGCGATCGGCCACGTACTGCGAGAGGACGAGGATCGGCTGCGCCGGATGCCCGGAGCGAATCGTCAGGGCAGCGCGCAGCCCGTCGTCGGTGCGGTCTGGAGGCATCCGCACGTCGGTGACGACCAGGTCGGGCGCGACCGGGAGCGATCCGTAGCGGGCGAGGAGCTCGGGCGCACTGGCCACCGTGCCGACCACCTCGTGCCCGAGGCGCTCCAGGAGGGCCTGCAGTGCCTCCCTCAGCAGGGCGGCGTCATCGGCGAGCAGAATGCGCATGCCTCACCTCTTCCTCGGCTGCCTCGCCCGGCGGCGCATCCCGCGGAAGCGTGAGCGTGAGTATGGTCGGTCCGCCCGCTGGGCTGAAGATGCCGAGTTCGCCACCCAGTGCGTCGGCTCGCTCGGCGAGACCACGCAATCCCGTTCCCCGGTCGATGTCGACGCCGCCGTGCCCGTCGTCCCGAGCTTCGATTCTCGCTGACGAGCCGTCTGCTGTGAGAGCCACCCTCAGATGTGCGGCGGCGGTGTGCTTGGCCGCGTTGCTCGCCGCCTCGGCGACGAAGAAGTAGCCGGCGGCCTCGGCAGCGGGCGACAAGCGAGGAAACCCCCTGTCGTCGATGCGGAGCGGGATCGCGCTTCGTCCCGCGAGTTCCTCCAACGCTGCCGTCAACCCGTGGTCGGACAGAACAGCGGGATGGATGCCGCGCACGGTTTCTCGCAAGGCGGTCAGCGCACGCCCGGTCTGTGCCTGAGCATTGGCGAGCGCTTCGCGCGCCGCGTCGTCGTCACCGGATCTCAGCTCGAGCTCGAGCAGTCCGAGCCGCGCTGCGATGGCGACAAGCTCCTGCTGCACACCGTCGTGCAGATCACGCTCGATGCGTCGGCGCTCCGTCTCGTGTGCGGCGACGATCGTCGCTCGCGAGCGGGTCAGCTGCTCGACGCGTCGATCGATCTCCACGGTGCGCGGTGCGATGAGCCAGCGGACGCACGCACCCTGTGCCGCGGCGAGCGCGGCGTTGACATAGCCGAACAGCACCATCAGGGGCACGATCACGAGAAACGGTGGCCACCAGTTCTCCGGTCCCAGCACAAGGTGCGCGTCGCCGAAGAGGTCGACGTCGATCTCGTGTTGCGCCGCGGTGAGAGGGAGGACGACGAGGATGGCGATGCACATCACCTGGACGAAGACGACGATGAGCGCGATCGTGCCGACGATGATGCCGACGAGCATCGAGAGCGTCTCGCGCCAGGTCGCCGGCTCTGTGAGGCGGATGTTCAGCCAGTTCCGTTGCTCTCCTCGTGGCACGCGGACGTGCCCGCTCGGCGGTGTGGGGAGCCCCAGCATCCGGAGGCGCCGACGTTCCAGCGCCGCGACGAGAACCGCCCAGAGCGGCAGGATGACGATCGTGACGACCAGAACCGGGGTGAGCGCGACGGCGAGCATCGCGCTGAGAATCGTGTAGACCAGTCCGAGCCACGGCCACCGAGAGGCGAGGAACCGCCACGGCGGCAGCATCAGCCCCTGCCAGACGGTTCTCGCGCGCATTCGCTCAGACTACGCATCCGGTGCTGTGTTGTCCCGTCGCGCACGAAAGAGTAGCGCCAGGTCTACCACGGCATTCGCCTGCGCTCCGCTGCACATCCGTCGCTCATCGACTGTGCTGGACGCATGACAATCTCGGCCTCGGCCTCTGCCCCGATCCTGTACGCCCGCGCAGTGGCGAAGAGCTACCCGCTCGACCGTGCGCGCAGCGTCCATGTGCTGCGCGACATCGATCTGCACGTCGATCGCGGCGAGATGGTGAGCGTCGTCGGCCCGAGCGGTTCGGGCAAATCGACGTTGCTCTACTGTCTCGCGGGGCTCGAACGCGCCGACAGCGGCGAGATCGCGCTCGACGGCGAGCGCCTCGACACCGCGTCGCACACCACGCTCTCGCGCCTGCGGCGGGACCGGATCGGATTCGTCTTTCAGAGCTACAACCTCATCCCGTCGCTCTCGGTGCGCGAGAACGTCGCTCTTCCCGCACGGCTGGCGCGCCGCAAGACCCCCGACGTGACAGCCGCTCTGGCCGCGGTCGGGCTGTCAGATCATGCCGGAAAGCGCCCCGGCGCCCTCTCCGGCGGTCAGCAGCAGCGCGTCGCCATCGCCCGTGTGCTCGCCGCTGAGCCGCAGATCGTGTTCGCCGACGAGCCGACGGGGGCGCTGGACACGACGACCGGAGCGCACGTGCTGGAGCTGCTGCGCGGGTACGCGGTCGGCGATCGCAGCGTCGTGCTCGTCACCCACGACCTGGATGCCGCGGCGCGCGCCGATCGCACGGTTGTGCTGCGAGACGGCGCCGTCGTCGCCGAGCTCACGCGGCCGACGGCGACGGAGATTCTCTCCGTTATGCACTCGAGCGCCGCCGCGTGATCCGGCTCGTCATCGCCGAGCTTCGTTCGGGTTGGGCGTCGTGGGCGGGAGTGATCTTCGTCTCGGCGGTCACCGCGCTGGCCTGCGGCATCGCCGTGAGCATGCTCGAGACCGGCGTCCACGCCGGCGGCGACCATCTGCGCGGGTTCTCGGGTGGAACCGCCGCGATCTTGATGTTCAGCGCTCCCAGCGGCATCGCGGTGATCGCCGCGATCACACGGTTGGCGGTAGACCTCGGGCGTCCCGGATATGCCCGCTGGCAACTCGCGGGGGTCGGGCCCGCACAGACGGCGTTCGTCGTGGGGATGCAGATCGCCGCAGCGAGCCTCGTGGGGGCCATGATCGGCCTCGGTGCGACCACCGTTCTGGCGGAGCCGGCGATCCACGCGGCCTTCGAAGACGGATCGGGTGGGTACACCGAGATCCCCATCGTCACGGGCCCCCTCACCGCGGCTCTCACCGTTCCCATAACCGTCGTCGTCGCGTTGCTGGGCGGACTCCGTGCCGCATGGGCTGCCGCTCATACCCCTCCGCTCGCGGCGCTGCGCGAACCGGAGACAGAGGCCAAGCGGATGCGCTGGTGGCGCTGGATCCTGCTCGCCGCGGTGATCGCGGGCGCGGCGGCGTTCTTCCGCTCGCTCTTCGCGACGGACACGCGCAGTGTGTTCCTCAGCCAGGGGCCGCTCGTGCCTGTCATCGTCACCGTCGTTCTCGTTGCCGCCGGCCCGGTGCTGTATCCCTGGCTGCTGCGCGGGTGGACCGCGCTCATTCCCGCGCGGGTGTCGACCTCGTGGTATCTCGCCCGCCATCAGGCGCGTTATCACCTGGGGCGCAGCACCGCATCGATCACACCCCTGTTCGTCGGGACGGCGCTGATGGGCGGCCTCTTCACGATGACGGCGACCGTCGACGCATCACTGCGCGCCGGTGGCGAGCACGGTGTGACCCTGGGGATCTGGCAGGTGCTTCTGATGCTCGGTGGCCCGGTGCTGCTGGCCGCGATGGGCGCGGCCGTGGTGATCTTCATGAGCAACAGGACACAGGGGTACGAGCAGGCCCTGCTGCGGGCGGGCGGCGCCTCGACGTCGGCGATCGTCGCATCCGCTCTGTGGCAGGCGGTGATCCACGTTGTGACGGCGACGCTGCTCGCGGGGATCGCGATCGCGACGACGGCCTTGGTGACGGCCGCCGCGCTCGCACGTTTCGTGCCGCCGATACCCGTCATCGATGTCGTGGCCGCGCTGGTGCTCGTCGGTGTGGGCTTGCTGCTCACCGTGGCAGCGACAGTGCTCCCGGTCGCCGCTCGTGCACACGAGTCGATAGCGTCACGGCTCGCCGCCGCGTGACGGGTGAGCAACGCTGTCGGAACGGCCGCCGATTCCGCCTGGATCGCGCAACCGCAGGGGCTGGATCGGGGAACGACAGACGGCTCAGGCGGCCCGACCGTTGCGCTGGCGTCGTGCGCTGATGAACGAGCGGACGCCCATCGCGATGTACACCACCAGAACCACGAACATCACGACGCTCAAGATGATCGCGGCCGGGCGCTCTGCGGTGCCGGCGAACAGTTCGCCGATTCGAACGACGTTCATCAGCGAGCCGAGTGCGCCGAGCAAGGCCACGACGAGCGCTGCATGGATGGCGTGACGATGCAACTTCTCCGATCGGGCCAGAAAGCCGCACACGAGCATCAGGACTCCGACCAGGCTGGGAATCAGCGCCGTGAAGCTTGCGGCGTCGGTCAGGATGTAGCCGATGATCCCGGCGATCGTCAGAAGTGCTCCGACAATGAGAGTAGCTGCGGTCATAACTCTGAGTTCCTTTCATCGGGGGCGCTATGCAGACATCTTCCACACATCCTCGCTGAGAAAACGGATGTCGTCGGTCGCGCGGTCGTCGTCCGCCACCCCAATACTACGGGTCGTAGAATCCGCCGTGAAAGTGCTTCACACCCCGGTGGCGAGGCTCACCAGGTAGAGCACCACCGTGATCAGCGGAAAGAAGCCTTGGATCAGGGCGGCACGGACGCGCCCAGGGCCGTTCGTCACGAGGACGACAGCCGCCGCGAGCATGCAGAGAACACTGAACAGACCGAGGGCGAAGCCGGCGTCCTGCACCCCGAATCCGTAGAGAATCGAACCGAGGAGCGCACCGACGGCGAGAAAGAGGTTGTAGAACCCCTGGTTGTAGGCAAAGGCGGCCATCGCGTCTGCGTCTTCTTGCGATGTGACGCCGAACCGTTTCCAGACGGCCGGACGACGCCATCCGATCGACTCCCAATAGAAGAACAGCACGTGCACCGCGGCAGAGAGGGTTGCGGCGATCGTTACGAGGATGGCCATGTGCCGAGCTTATGGGCGTGTGGCGTGTCTCGCCAGAGACGCGCCGTCGTGCGGCCGTCAGCCCTTGTCGGCGGGGACGACCACTGCGACGGCTGTCAGGTCGCCTCCAGCGGACCGGAGATCATCCTTCAGAGGGCGGGGGAGGTGACGGCAGGTGCCACTCAGACACGAACTCTTCGACGGTCTTCGTGGCGAGGTCGGCGCGAACCTGCCGCAGCAACAGATCGGCCTCTTCAACGTGACCGGCCGGGGTGCGGATCACCTCGACGCCTGTTGCGCGGCGCGTCACGACCAGATCAACCGTCGAGCCCACTCCCCAGACGTCACCGAACGCGGCCGCCGATACCGCTGCGACAACCCAGCGCGCACCCTTCTGAAACACGTTTCCCCGGCGCTCCTCGATGTGTGCGTTGAGAAAACTCGCGGCGGGCTCAAGAGGTTCGACGAACTCTTCGTCACTCGGCATATGGTTCTCCTCGTTCCGCAGAAGTCTATGAGACCCGCGATGCCGGGCCTGCAGAGGCCCGCTGCAGACGTCGGCCCGGTCGTCGGCGAACCAGGCGCTGAGGGGGCGGATGCCGGCACGGCGGTCGAGTCGGCAGGGGAGGCGTTCACAGCGCCGGAGCGTTCAGGCCGACAGCGACGATCAGGGTGACAGCGCCGAGGGCCGAGGTGGCGCCACGCAGGTGATTCGCACGCGTCCACTGCCGCTCGATGACCGTCCACTCTGAAGCGGATGCCGCCGAGTGCGGGTCCAGCCGCGCGATCCGATTGTTTCTCGGCACGTTATACACAATGGTGCTGACGAAGGCCGACAGCGAGAGCGCAGCACCCGCGACGCCGCTCACCGCGCCAGGGTCAGGCGGATGCGTGACCGCCGCCACAACGATGACCGCGGCGGCCGTGAGCGCCGACGAGAGGAACGCGACCATAAACGGACCTCTTTCGGCAGTGACATTGATCCTCTGCATGGCTGAGATCGCGTCGGCGCTCGGCCCGCTGCGCAACACAGGCATGACCATGCTTGAGAACGCGAAGTACACACCACCGGTCAAACAGGCTCCGAGAGCCGCAGCCGCATAGAGTGCTGTGTCGAGTACGGCGGTCATCGTGCCTCCCGGCTGAGTCCTGCTGCATGAGTGGTCTGTGCTGCACATCCATTAGATCCGGTCACAGCGGGACGAAGAATAGCGAAGAGTGCAGAGAACATACGACAGCGTCTAGCCTTGTGGCGTGGATCCGCTCACCCACCTGCTCGATCATCCCCGCGCCCAGGGGGTCTTCGCCCTGCGTGCCGTGATGCGTGCCCCGTGGTCAATAGACGTTCGCGACGGCGCGGCGCTGACGGTGCTGGTGGTCACAGACGGGTCCGCTTTGTTCAGCAACGGCGTCATCGATGTGCTGCTGCAGCCCGGCGAGCTCGCGCTGATTCGCGGACCAGAGTCCTATCGGGTCGGTGACGAGGCGGCATCCGAACCGATCGCCATCATCGAACCTGGCCAGGTATGCCGAACTCCGGCTGGTGCAGACCTCAGCCTGACCATGAGTCACGGTGTGCGCACCTGGGGCAACGACGAACACGGTCCGAACCGGATGATCATCGCCAGCTACGAGAACGCGAGCGAGGCGGGCAGGCTGGTGACGGATGCTCTGCCCGCGGTCGTGCATATTCCCGCTGGGCAGATCGAACAGTCGCTCATCGACCTGCTCGTGCGAGAGGTGACAGCGGACGCGATCGCGCAGACCACACTCGTCGATCGACTCGTTGATGCGGTGCTCATCTCAGCTGTGCGGTGGTGGGTCACCACTCACCCGTCCAAGACTCCCGGGTGGATCAGCGCGACCAGGGACAGCGCTGTCGCCGGCGCTCTCTCGGCGATCCATGAGCATCCGGAATGGGTATGGACTCTCGCCGAACTCGCGAGACGAAGCCACGTCTCACGTGCGACACTCGCCGCGAGGTTTCGGAACCAGGTCGGGATTCCGCCGATGGCCTATCTCACGACCTGGAGACTCGCCCTGGGTGCGGACCTGCTCACCGATCCGCAGCGCACTCTGGCCTCGATCGCCGAGAGCGTCGGATACGGCAGCCCGTTCAGCTTCAGCGCCGCCTTCACACAGCGTTTCGGTGTGAGCCCTGCCGCATACCGCCGTCGGAAGAACGAGCGCACGGTCTCTGCCGCGACCGTGCTTTAGGCTGAGGGCGTGTCGTATTCGCTCTCAGAGGTTCTGCAGGTCTGTGAGCGGCTCTGGCCGGCCGCCGGGGCCGAAGGCTGGGATGCATCCGGGCTCGTCGCCGGGCATCCGGATGACCGAGTGTCGCGGATCCTGCTGGCGGTCGACGCGGTGCACGACACAGTGGACGAGGCCGTCGAAGCGGATGCCGACCTGCTGATCGCGCACCATCCGCTGCTGTTGCGCGGAGTCACGTCCATCGCCGCCGACCAGTACAAGGGCGCGGTTCTCACCCGCCTGATCCGCTCGGGCTGCGCACTGCTCGCGGCGCACACGAACGCCGATGTGGTCGACGAGGGCACCTCCGGCGTTCTTGCCTCGAAGCTGGGGCTCGTAGACGCCGTTCCGATCGTGCCGTCGCCGGCCGGCGACACGGGGATCGGGCGGATCGGCAGGCTGCGCGAACCGACGACCCTCGGGCGCCTCGCACAGGCGCTCGGCGCCATTCTGCCGGCGACGGCCACCGGCGTGCGAGTCTCGGGAGACTATGACGCCACGGTCGAGAGCATCGCCCTCTGCGGAGGTGCGGGTGATTCCCTGCTCGGCTCTGACGCCGTGCGCTCCGCGGACGTCTACATCACAAGCGATCTCAGACACCACCCGGCCTCTGAGGCGAGACAACAGGCCATGCTCTCCGGCAATCGGCCGTTCCTCATCGACGTGTCACACTGGGCGAGTGAGTGGCTCTGGCTCGACACCGCTGCCGAACGACTGAGGCAGCGGCTTCCCGAGCTCGATGTCACCGTGAGCGAGCTTCGCACCGACCCCTGGGATTTCGTCGTCACACAGTGACGGCCTGTATGCACCACGAAAGAAGAGACCACGTGAAAGCCAGCCTCGCAGAGCAGAAGAAACTGCTCGACCTGCACGACATCGACACGGCGGTCGCCCGGTTCGCCCATCGGCAGAGGAACCTGCCCGAGAACGCCGAGATCGCAGCGGTCACCGCCGAGCGCAATGAGATTCGCGGCCGGCTCGCCACCGAACTCGGCACGCTCGAGGATGCCCGCACCGAGCTCTCGCGCATCGAATCAGACGTCGCGATGGTCGACGCCAGAATGAAGCGCGACACCGACAGGCTGACGAGTTCGTCGTCCGTCAAAGACGTCGCCGCTCTCGAGAGCGAGATCGAGTCGCTCAAGGCGCGCAAGAACGCATTGGAAGACGCGCAGCTCGAGGTCATGGAGCGTGTTGACGCCGCCGAGAAGATCGTCGAGGCGACGCGGGGGGTCGAGCAGGGTCTGACCAGCAGGCTTGACGATCTTGCCGAGCGCCGCTCTGCCGCACTCGACGAGATCGCGAACGAGACGGCATCCCTCACCGCTCAGCGCGGCGCCCTGCAGAACTCCGTCGCGGCCGACCTCTATGCCCTCTATGAGCAGCGCAGGGCGAAGGGGGGAACCGGGGCGGCACTGTTCCGCGCCGGAACCTGCGGCGCCTGCACGATCACGCTGACCGGGAACGACCTGCAGTCCGTGCGGTCGGCGGAGATCGACGAGGTTCTGCAATGCCCGGAGTGCTCGAGCATCATGGTGCGCACCGAGGAATCCGGGCTCTGGTAACGCTGGCGGCCTGCGCCGAGCGACCCACTGTAGACTTCAGGTGTGGATGGGTCGGTGAGGCGGCCGCGTCATCACGTGTGATGCCGAGGAACGTCCGGGCTCCGCAGAGCAGGACGGTGGGTAACACCCACCCGGGGCAACCCGCGAGAACAGTGCAACAGAAAGCAGACCGCCGGTGTCTTCTGACGCCGGTAAGGGTGAAACGGTGGTGTAAGAGACCACCAGCGGTCGGGGTGACTCGACCGGCTGGGTAAACCTCGTCCGGAGCAAGGTCAGACAGAGAACAATGAGGCTGCTCGTCTCGTTCTCGGGTAGACCGCTAGAGGGGCACGGCAACGTGTCTCCGAGAGAGATGGCCGTCGAGACGCGCAAGCGTCTTCACAGAACCCGGCGTATGATCCGGCCCATTCACATCCGGTTCGAGCGCGGCGTCGAGCACACCCGGTTCGAGCGCGGGGCGGCCGGCGCGGGAGTAGGTAAGACGCACGGTGAGAGGTCGATAGCACCGAAAACATCCTCACCTCGCGCCTTTCTCCTCTCTTCGAGGGGCGAACGCCATCGGAGTCTGGACGGGTTCGGTCAGCGGGGAGGGCGATCAGCGAGCGTCGTCGACCGCGGGGGCCAGGTGCTCTGCGGCGCCGGATGCGAGGGATGCCGCACCGAGGATACCGGCGTTGTTCCGATGGACGGCCGGCACGATAGGCGTCGTGAGCGTGAGGAGTGGCAAGAACTCGTTGTACTGCTTCGACACCCCTCCGCCGACGACGAACAGGTCGGGTGAGAAATAGGCCTCGAGCCTGTCGTAGAAGGTCTGCAGCCGCGCGGCCCACTCTTCCCAGCTGAGACCGTGCCTCTCGCGCGCCGAGTTGGCCGCAACATGCTCGATGTCTTTGCCGTTGATCTCCAAGTGCCCGAGCTCGGCGTTGGGAATGAGCACGCCGTTATAGATCAGGGCCGTGCCGATCCCGGTACCGAGCGTTGTCAGGATCGTCAGACCGGCGGCATCCTTCGCCGCGCCGAACATCGACTCTGCGACGCCCGCGGCATCCGCGTCGTTCACGAAGCTGATCTGGCGGCCGAGTGTCGATTCGAAGAGCTTCTCTGCTTCGAGACCGATCCAGGCGTCAGAGATGTTGGCCGCAGACATCGTTCTGCCCGCTCGCACGATGGCGGGAAAACAGACGCCGACAGGAAGCTCTGAGACAGGAAAGGCTGGCTCCGGCGGTTCATGTCCCCGTTCAGAGGCCGGCGACACAGAGGCCGGCGACACAGACGCCGGCATCCCTTGTGACAGGGCAGTGAGCTCAGCGAGCACCTCTGCGGTGGTCGAGAGGATGTCTTGGGGTTTGCCGCCCGCAGGCGTCGACATCTTGACGCGTTCACTCGCGAGCTCGCCGGTGGCCAGGTCGATGACAGCACCCTTGATTCCGGTGCCGCCGATGTCGATTCCGATCGCGTGCTCCGCGGTCATCGTCAGCCTTTCGCCGTGGGGAGGGTGAGGATGTCTGCGCCGCGTTCCGTGACGACGAGGGTGTGCTCGAACTGGGCGGTGATGCTCTTGTCTTTCGTCGTCACGGTCCAGTCGTCGGCCCAGATGTCCCACTCGTGTGTGCCGAGCGTGAGCATCGGTTCGATGGTGAACACCATGCCGGGAACCATCACCGTGTCATAGGCCGGTGCCGAGTCGTAGTGGGGGATGATCAGCCCCGAGTGGAAAGCCTCGCCGACGCCATGGCCGGTGAAGTCGCGGACGACCCCGTAGCCGAAGCGTTTGGCATACGCCTCGATGGCGCGGCCGATCACGTTGACCTCCCTGCCGGAGCGACAGCCTTGATCCCGCGGCGCAGGGCTTCTTCGGTACGCTCCACGAGCAGGCGGACCTCTTCTGACGGAGTGCCCACCACAAACGTTCTGTTGCTGTCGCCGTGCAGGCCGTTCTTGTACGCGGTGATGTCGATGTTGACGATGTCTCCGTCTTCGAGCACCGTGTTGTCTGGGATGCCGTGGCAGATCACCTCGTTCACCGAGCTGCAGACCGACTTGGGGTAGCCGCGGTAGCCGAGCGTCGACGGGTAGGCGTCGTTCTCGATGAGAAACCGGTGTGCAATGGCGTCCAGTTCGTCTGTTGTGGTGCCGGGGCGCGCGTTCTCGCCGACGAGGGCGATCGCATCTGCGGCGATCCGACCGGATTCCCTGATGAGCTCGACCGCCTCTGGCGAGTACACGTCTGAGCCGGTGAAGGGATCGGGAGCGCTCTTGCCCACATAGTCCGGACGTGGGATCGTGGAGGGGACACTCCTCAGAGCAGAGAGAGTGCCGGGGGTCAGATGTCCGTTCTGGTCCTTGGGCATCTCATCAGTTTAGCCATTCGACGAAGGACGAACCGTGACCGAAGATCCGTCGACCCAGTACTGGTACAACATGAAGACGGGGGTTGTTGAGCACGGTTATCAGTCACCTTCTGTCGATCGAGTGGGGCCGTTCGAGACACCGGAGCAGGCCTCGCACGCGCTTGAGCGGCTGCGTGAGAACAGCTCCAGATGGGCCGAGGAAGAAGCCGCAGACGAGCGTTGAGCGATGCCCGCGCTCGCACGGTCGTATCCGGTCGCATCCGGTCGCGGGAGTCATCTCGGGCGTGGCCCGAACCCGTGTGCACATCCGTGCTCAGCAGGGACGTGTGCCACGATCTCGTTCGGAACGCACTAGCCTTAGACCGAGTGTTCTCGCACCGGAAAGAGGAGTGAATGGATAAGCAGCGCGACTTTGTTCTTCGCACCATTGAAGAGCGCGGGGTCAAGTTCATCAGGCTCTGGTTCACCGACGTCGTGGGAACACTGAAGTCGGTCGCGATCGCCCCCGCAGAGGTTGAGGGCGCATTCGCCGAGGGACTCGGATTCGACGGTTCGGCCATCGAAGGGTTGAGCAGATCGTTCGAATCCGACCTGCTGGCGCACCCGGACCCGACGACCTTCCAGATCCTGCCGTGGCGGGGTGAGGTCGACCCGACCGCGCGCATGTTCTGCGACATCACCACTCCCGACGGCGTGCCATCGGTGGCCGACCCCCGCAACGTGCTCAAGCGCACTCTCGAGAAGGCGGCTGACCGCGGATTCACGTTCTATACCCACCCAGAGATCGAGTTCTACCTGCTCAAGTCCGCCGAGTTCGGCGTCGGCGGGCCTGAGCCTGTCGACTCTGCCGGCTATTTCGACAATGTTCCGGGCGGCACGGCGCACGACTTCCGCAGGCGTTCGGTGCGGATGCTCGAAGACCTGGGCATCTCTGTGGAGTTCAGTCACCACGAGGCCGGTCCCGGACAGAACGAGATCGACCTGCGCTACGCAGACGCACTCACGACGGCAGACAATGTGATGACCTTCAGGACCGTTGTGAAAGAGGTGGCGATCGAACAGGGCGTCTACGCGACGTTTATGCCGAAGCCGTTCTCGGACCAGCCCGGTTCAGGAATGCACACCCACATGTCGTTGTTCGAGGGCGACACCAACGCGTTCTATGAGGCCGGAGCCCAGTATCAGCTGTCCAAGGTGGGCAGGCAGTTCATCGCAGGGCTCCTGCACCACGCGCCCGAGATCACGGCCGTCACCAACCAGTTCGTGAACTCATACAAGCGCCTCTGGGGCGCCGCGGCGGGCGCGACGCTGCTCGAGGCCCCGAGCTTCGTCTGCTGGGGCCACAACAACCGTTCCGCTCTCGTCCGCGTTCCGCTCTACAAGCCGAACAAGGGGCAGAGCGCACGCGTCGAGTACCGCGGCATCGACTCCGCGGCCAACCCGTATCTCTCGTACTCCCTGATGCTCGCCGCCGGGCTCAAAGGGATCGAAGAGGGGTACGAGCTTCCCCAAGAGGCCGAGGACGACGTGTGGAGCCTGAGTGACGCCGAGCGGCGCGCTCTCGGCTACACGCCCCTTCCGTCGAGCCTCGATCACGCTGTGCAGCTGATGGAAGAGTCTGAGCTCGTCGCCGAGACCCTGGGGGAGCAGGTGTTCAATTACGTTCTGCTCAACAAGCGCAGGGAATGGGGAGAATACCGCGCCCAGGTGACGCCGTACGAGCTCGAGAAGCACCTCGGCAGCCTGTGACTGCAGCTCATCGCGCTCATTCATAACGTATGCCCAGACAACGCACAGCACTGACAGAGCTGGCGCGCCTCGGCTTCGCCGAGTTGGGCGCGGTCAGCGCACTGCTCGATGAGCTGAACGGCCTGCTGCCGCTCGACACACCAGAGCTGCTCGCGAGTTTCACGGGTGTTGCTGATCCTGACCAGGCCCTGCGCGAGCTCGTCGCACTCGGCCGTGTCGATCCAGACCGTCTGGGAGCCGTCGTCGCTGATGCCGAACGCAGGGCGACTCTTCTCAAGGTGATCGGGGCATCGACCGGGCTCTCGGAGTTTCTGCAGCGGCATCCCGCTGAGCTTGACAGCGTTCCGAGACACGTGTCGTCGTTGCCAGACCGGGCAGAGCTGGATGCGTCGCTGCTCGAGGCCGTTGGCGCTCGTGAAGGGTTCGCCGCGGGCGCCGGCGATGTGCCGACCGCCCTGCGCGTCAGGTACCGCCGATGGCTCATGCGGATCGCCTGCTACGACCTCTCTGCCGAAGACCCTCGTGACGTCTTCGAAGACGTGGCGAGGGCACTCTCCGACGCTGCAGGCGCCGCTCTCGATGCCGCGATCGCCGTGGCACGGCGAGAACTCGTCGAAGGGGGCGCGGCTCCCCAGTTCACCGAGGACGAGGTGAGGGGCACCAGATTCGCGGTGATCGGCATGGGAAAGGCCGGGGCCAATGAGCTCAACTACGTGAGCGATGTCGACGTGATCTTCGTCGCCGAGGCCGACGAGGCATCCGGGCTCAGCACGTCGCGTGCGATCGATGTCGCCACCCGACTGGCGATGCTCTCGATGCGCGTCGTCGGCGAAGCCCAGATCGAGCCGGCGCTGTGGGAGGTGGATCCGAACCTGCGGCCAGAGGGCAAGCAGGGGGCCCTTGTCCGCACCCTCGACTCCCACCTCGCGTATTACGATCGATGGGCCAAGAGCTGGGAGTTCCAGGCGCTGCTCAAGGCGCGCGCGTTCGCGGGCGACAGGCCGTTGGGTGAGCAGTATGTGGATGCCGTTGCCCCCCTCGTCTGGTCGAGCGCGGCGCGCGAGAACTTCGTCGACTCCGTGCAGCGTATGCGTGTGCGCGTCACCGAGAACATCCCTGCTGACGAAGTCCACCGTCAGATCAAGCTCGGCCCCGGCGGTCTGCGAGACATCGAGTTCACTGTGCAGCTGCTTCAGCTCGTGCACGGTCTCGCCGATGAGAATGTGAGGCTGCGCGGAACTCTCCCGGCGCTGAGGGCGCTCACCGAGCTCGGCTACATCGGCCGGGAGGAGTCCGCGGAGTTCGCTGCCGACTATCGACTGCTCAGGGTTCTCGAGCACCGCATTCAGCTGAGCAAGCTGAGGCGAACGCACCTGATGCCACGAGATCCGGACGCCTTGCGTGTGCTCGCCCGCGCCTCGACGTTCGCAGGAACGGCTGAGGGTCTCATCACCCTCTGGGAGCACACGAAACACGAGGTTCGTGTGCTCCACGAACGGCTGTTCTACCGCCCGTTGCTGTCTGCCGTCGCCTCTCTCAGAGAAGACGAGCTCGCGCTGAGCGCCGAGCAGGCCGAGGCCCGGCTTCACGCGATCGGGTTCACCGACCCCCGCGGGGCGCTTTCCCACATCGGTGCGCTCACGGCGGGCGTCTCGCGACGTGCCACGATCCAGCGGCACCTGATGCCCGTGATGCTTCGGTGGTTCGCAGAGGGCGCCGACCCGGACTACGGTCTGCTCGCGTTCAGGCGACTGAGCGAGGCCATGGGCAGCACACACTGGTTCCTGCGCACACTGCGCGATTCCTCGGCCGTCGCGGAGCGGCTCACCCGCGTTCTGAGCGGCTCGAGATACATCGGCGAGCTGCTCGATCGCATCCCGGATGCCGTCGCCTGGCTTGAAGACGACGACGACCTGAGACCTCGTGAGCAGTCCGTTCTCGACGACGAGGTCGCCGCGGTGCTCTCTCGGCACGACGACCTGTCGACGGCTGCCAGGGCGATCATGGGCATGAGACGTCGTGAACTTCTGAGGCTCGCGATGTCGTCTGTTGTGGCGACGACAACGATCGGCGAGCTCAGCACAGGGCTGAGCGCCGTGATGACATCGACGCTCGGGGGAGTGCTCGCGGCGATCAGGCGGGAGCCCGGTCTCGGCGCTGACCTGGAGTTCGCCATCATCGCCATGGGGCGATACGGAGGAGCCGAACTCGGCTTCGGATCAGACGCCGATGTTCTCTTCGTCCATCGGCCCACAACGGGCGATGCCGAAACCACGCACCGCGCCTCGAACCGGATCATCGCGGAGCTCAAACGCCTCACCGAAGACAACAGGCTGCCACTCGATCTCGACGTCGACCTGCGCCCGGAGGGCAAGAACGGACCGGTGGCACGCTCACTGGACTCGTATCGCGCCTACTATCAGCGGTGGTCACTCACCTGGGAGGCTCAGGCGTTGCTCCGCGCACGCGGCGTCGCGGGTGACCCTCTTCTCATCACGGAGTTCGAGTCCCTCGCGGACGAGGTGCGTTACCGACCCGACGTGTCTGAATCGGACATCCGCGAGGTGAAGCGGATCAAAGCGCGGGTCGAGAACGAGAGGCTCCCGCAGGGCACAGACCCGTCGAGACATGTCAAGCTCGGGCCGGGGTCGCTCAGCGACGTGGAGTGGCTTGTGCAGCTGATCCAGCTCGAGCATGCGCACCGCATGCCGGAGCTGAGAACAACGAGCACTCTCGACGCGCTGGCGATCGCCGTTCGCAAGGATCTGCTCACCCACGACGACGCGCAGATCCTTCGGGAATCGTGGCTGTTCGCCTCTCGCCTGCGCTCGGCCATGACGCTCTGGCTGAACAAGACGACGGATGTTCTGCCGAGCGATCGGATGCAGCTCGACGGCATCGCACGGGTGATGGAGTATGCCCCGGGTTCGGCCACAAGGCTCGAAGAGGACTACCTGGCCGTCACCAGGCGCGCCAGGCGTGTCTTCGAGCGACGCTTCTACGGGGTGCCAGAGCGTCCGCCGTATCGCAGTGCCTGAGCCGAGCCACGGCATCCGTCACGCCGGGTTTTCACCACGCGCTACACCTCGTTCTCACCACGCGCTACACCTTTTGCGACGCGCGCCCCTAGCTCGTGTAGCGCGTCACAAAACCTGTAGCGCCAGCTGGTCGTGCGGCTCGATTCGCTGCATCCGTTCAGTCAGGCCTCATAGAATCAACCTGATCGCACAATCGAGGAGGACATGTGAAGTGCCCGAATGACTCAGCCACCCTGGTGATGAGCGAGCGCAGTGGCGTTGAGATCGACTATTGCCCCGAGTGCAGGGGTGTGTGGCTCGATCGTGGCGAACTCGACAAGATTCTGAGCCGTGCTGAGGCGGAGTATGCTGCTGCAGTTCCGGCCGCCCCGCCGCGCTACCAGGAAGCAGCGCCGGTTCAACCGCCCCTCCGCGATGGTTACACCAGCGGTTATGGCGATCGTGATCGCGACTATGACGGCAGGGATGGCGGGTACGGCGGATACCGCCGCAAGAAGAAAGAGAGCTGGCTCAGCGAGCTCTTCGACTAGCGGCGCGCCCTCGTCCGATTGAGCCTGTCGTGACCTCTCATTGGTCGAGTGAACCCCCGGTGCTCGAGCAGGCCGGTGGTCGAGCAGGCCGGTGGTCGAGCTTGTCGAGACATCCCGTCGGTTGAGCGGACCTCGGTGGTCGAGCCTGTCGGTGAGCGCCGATAACGAGTCCAACGGTTTCGACACGATCGCTCGTTCCTGGCGGCCTGCTCGACCACCGCAACGAAGAGTCCGCACGAGCTGTTGCTCGTGCGGACTCTTTTATGATGTTGCGGGCGGATCGCCGTGAGTTGCTACACCCCGTAGTAGAGCTCGAACTCGAACGGGTGCGGACGCTGCGCGAGAGGCTTGATCTCGCGCTCGCGCTTGTAGTCGATCCAGGTCTCGATGAGTTCACGTGTGAAGACGTTGCCGGCGAGAAGAAACTCGTGGTCGGCCTCGAGAGCGTCGAGCGCAGCCTCGAGCGATGCGGGCACCTGGGGGATGCTCTTCGCCTCTTCCGGCGGGAGCTCGTAGAGATCCTTGTCGACCGGCTCGTGCGGCTCGATGCGGTTCTTGATCCCGTCGAGGCCGGCCATCAGCTGTGCGGCGAATGCGAGGTACGGGTTGCCGGAGGCATCCGGTGCCCTGAACTCGATGCGCTTGGCCTTCGGGTTGGTGCCCGTGATCGGGATGCGGATGGATGCCGACCGGTTTCCGGCTGAGTACACGAGGTTGACAGGGGCTTCGAAGCCGGGAACCAGACGGTGGTAGCTGTTCACCGTCGGGTTGGTGAAGGCGAGCACCGCCGGTGCGTGCTTGAGCAGGCCGCCGATGTACCAACGAGCGATGTCAGAGAGACCGCCGTAGCCGTTCTCGTCGTAGAACAGCGGTGTGCTTCCGTTCCACAGCGACTGGTGGGTGTGCATTCCCGAACCGTTGTCGCCGAAGAGCGGCTTGGGCATAAACGTCGCGGTCTTGCCCCACTCGTTCGCCGTGTTCTTCACGATGTACTTGAACTTGAGGATGTCGTCGGCCGAGTGCACCATCGTGTCGAACCGGTAGTTGATCTCACCCTGGCCGGCGGTACCGACCTCGTGGTGGCTGCGCTCGAGGATCAGGCCCGCATCGATGAGCTTGAGGCAGATGTCGTCACGCAGGTCTGCGTGCTGGTCGACAGGGCTCACGGGGAAGTACCCGCCCTTGTACGGCGTCTTGTTGGCGAGGTTGCCGCCCTCTTCTTCACGGCCGGAGTTCCAGGCGCCCTCGCTCGAGTCGACGGAGTAGAAGCTCTCGTGCTGGTTCACTTCGTAGCGGACGTCGTCGAAGATGTAGAACTCGGCCTCCGGCGCGAAGAACGCCGTGTCTGCGATGCCCGTGGAGGCGAGGTACTTCTCAGCCTTCTTTGCGACCTGACGCGGATCCTTTGCATAGATCTCGCCGTTGCGGGGGTTGTAGATGTCGAACACCATGATGAGCGTGCGCTCGGTGCGGAACGGGTCGACGTATGCGGTCGTCACGTCGGGGATCAGCTGCATGTCGGATTCGTGGATGTTGGCGAACCCGCGGATCGACGAGCCGTCGAACAGCTGGCCGACGGTGAAGAACTCTTCGTCGACGGTCGCCGCGGGAATGTTGAAGTGCTGCTGAACGCCGGGAAGGTCCGTGAAACGGATGTCGACGAACTTGACGTCCGTCTCCTTGATGAACGTGAGCACCTCAGAAGAATCACTGAACATGTGAAGAACTCCAAATGGCTTGGTGTGTCGGAAGCAACGCGCAACCTCTCCTGAGGGTAGAGACACGGGGTTTCCCTATGGTGACACCCATGTTTCCAGCATGTTACACGTCTGCGCGGCGTAGAATCAGGGGATGCCCGTCTCACCCGCAGCCGAACGCTTCGGCGACCTCGCACCGAGCAGTTTTCCCGGCGAACGCCTCGGACTACCTGGGTCTGGGCGGATGAGTGTCGGGCGCCCTGGCAGGCGCATCGCCGCTCTCGCTATCGACTGGGCACTCGCCGTCATCATCTCACTGGCGTTCTTCAACTATGACGCCCTCGCGAATTACCTGATCTTCGCCGTTATGCAGCTTGTCTTCATCCCCACGATCGGCGGCAGCATCGGCCACCGCCTCGTCGGGCTGCGCGTCGTTCCGCTTGTCGGGGGATGGGTCGGCGTATGGCGCCCGGTCGTCCGCACGCTGCTGTTGTGCCTGATCGTCCCCGCGCTGGTCTGGGACTCGGACCAGCGCGGTTTTCACGACAAGGTCGCGGGGACGGTGCTCGTTCGGCTTTGACGCTCGCTGCGCCCAAGCGCTCCTGCGTATGTGACCTTTCCGGACCACGGTGCTCGAAAAGCCGGCCACATGCGTCCGGAAAGGTCACAGAGAGCCGGGTCGCTGAGGGGCTCAGCGGGCGCGCTGCGGGCGAACCTTGAAGGGGTCGACGCCCTTGGGGATCGGCAGGTTCGTTCCGAGCGACGCCAGACGATTGCGAACCGCGAGGATCTCGGGCTTCGTCAGCTTGGGCTTTCTGATGCGCTTGATTGCACGCGCGAGCTTGTACAGCGGCACTGCGTCGTCGTCGGGGCCCACATAGAGAACGTTCACGGGCACGTTCGGAAGGATGCGGTTGATCTTGCGCCGTTCGTCCTGCACGAGCCTCTGGGTGCGCGAGCGGGGGCCTTCTCCGACGAGAACGATGCCGCCCTTGCCCACGGCGCGATAGACGGCATCCTGCGTCTTCGCATTCGCGTTGACCGGCATCTCATTGCCCGTCCAGTTGCGTCCGAGTGAGCTGCGGAAGACGGCTCCGACAGCTCCCGGCTGGCCGGCGATCTGTTCGTATGCGGCACGTTCGGCGCGGCGGCCGAGAATGATCATGGCGGCCAGGATGCCGGCGAGAAGGCCGGAGATGACCCAGAGCACGATGCCGAGCACGCTGCCGCCCGAGATAAGCAGCGCCACGGCGATGCCAACGGCGATCGGACCGAGAAAACCGAGCAGCATCCACCACACGACAGCTGAATCGTGGCGACGGGTCATCTGGAAGACCTGCCACATCTGCTTCAAGCGACCGGGTTCTTTCGCAGCCTTAGCCGGCTTTTCCTTGCGTGCCATGGCTACAAGAATACGGCAGACATCGTGGGTGTTTCTGCACGTATCGACGAAGTCGGCCTACCTGTGCACAGGATGACCGCGCCGCGCCCCCTGCGTCGCTCGATGCTGCACGATAGCGGCATGCGAACACGAACACCTGAGGCTGCAGACGGCGGGCGGGCGACGTTGCAGAGCGCAGATGAGATCCTCCCTGGCACAGTCCTGTGCGGCTATCGGGTTGTGCGGCTTCTCGGCCGGGATGCCGACGCACGCAGCTATCTGGCGCATCGCGTTCCGCCATCCGGGCAGAAGGACTCGCCCGACGCCGCCGGGCGGCTTCGAACGGAACCGGTGCTCATACGGGTCTTCCACACGGCCGGATCAGCGGATCTCGTCAGCACCGCCCTGCGTGTGAGCGAACAGGTCGAGTCACCGTTCATCCAGCGACTGGTCGACGTCGGCACGCACCGACACCGGATCGTCGTGGCATGGGAGCAGACGCATATCAGCCTGGCCGCGCTGCTGCGGGCGCGCGGGTCGCTCCCGCAGGGCGAGGCCGTCACCGTTCTCGCGCCACTCGCACAGGCGATCGACGCCCTGCACCTGGCCGGGTACTCCTGCCGGTCGCTGACGACCGCGTATGTGCACCTGACATCAGAGGGAAGGCCCGTGCTCGCCGAGCTCGAGCGCGTCGTCGTTCCTGCAGGCGACTCCGACCGTGGACGGCTGCAGAGAGAGGACTACCGTGCCTTCGCGCGGATCTGTCGCGAGGTTCTCGGCTCCGGCCCCTCTGCTGCGGACGCCGCCGACGGGATCGAGCGCGCCGTCGAGAGCGACACAGACGACCTCTCGAGCGCCATCGAGTACCGTCTGTTCAGTCTGGCCGAGCCGTTGCCGGTTGATCTGAACGGCGGTCAGATCCACGCAGAACGGGTGTCGGGCAGCTCGCGGGCGCGTGCCGGAACAGGGCAGTTGTCGACCCGACGGGATGCAGAAGGGTTGCGGCCACGACGACAGGCGGAGCGAACACGCGGCATTCGCCGGGCAGCGCTGACGGCGATCGACCGCCTGTCGTGGCTGATCCCCGGCTCTCTGCTCTCCGTCGTCGAATCCATCGTCGGCCGGCGATCTGAGTCGCGGTCCGAACCATCGTCACCTCGAGACGATGATCCGCGTCGGGCAGACCGCCGCACCGCCGGCCGTGCTCCGGACAGCGGCGCAGACGAGGCCACGGTGCGTCGCGGCCCTCGTCCACGGGTGATCGGGCTCGCGTGTGCTGTCGCGGTCGTCGCCGTGACCGTCGGGCTGGTGGCGATACCCGAAGCAGACGAAACCAGGAGTGCATCCACATCGTCGGAGACCTTCGACCGCACGTCGACGGGCACGGCGGATGCGGGAGCTTCGACGGCAGAGGGGACCGAGGAACACGGGTCACCGCCCGAGGCCGCGGCCTCGGGTGACGACCCGGTGGTGGCAGCGCGCTACCTGCTTGCCGCGCGAGACGACTGCCTTGTGGCAGCCGACCGTGCATGCCTCGACGACGTCGACGAAGAGTCCTCGGCCATCCACGTCGCCGACGCGCATTCGATAGCTGTTCGGGCGGCGCCGGTGGAGGCGGCGTCAGGGGCAGAGATCACGCTGGAACTCGTTCAACGACTGGGAGACACAGCGATCGTGCGCACAACCGAGACGCGCGCCGAGGGTGAAACGGCAGAACGCCAGCCTGCGATCGTTCTGCTTGTGCGAACGACGGCCGGCTGGCGCCTGCGTGACCTCTTCGAGTCCGATGGGGTGTGATCCACCCCGTCGACCGGCTACCGAGCGATCAGATCCCGAGCGACTGCTCGAATTGACCGGCTTCGAGCCGGTTCTTCACCGCGACGAGGAACCGCGCGGCATCCGCACCGTCGACGATCCGGTGGTCGTACGACAACGCCAGGTACACCGTCGACCGGATCGCGATCGCATCCACTCCGCCCTGCGTCATAACAACTGGCTTCTTCGTGACGATGCCCGTTCCGAGGATCGCGACCTGCGGCAAGAAGACGACAGGCGTGTCGAAGAGGGCCCCGCGGGAACCGGTGTTGGTCAGGGTGAAGGTGCCGCCCGCCAGCTCGTCTGGTTTGAGCTTGTTGTTGCGTGTGCGCTCAGCGAGATCCGCGATGCTCTTGGCCAGGTCGGCGAGGGTCTGATCGGCGGCATCCCGCACCACAGGAGTGAGCAGCCCGCGTTCCGTGTCGACGGCGATGCTCAGGTTCTCGTGCTCGGGGTAGACGATCTGGTCGCCGTCGACGGTGGCGTTGATCACCGGGTAGGCCTTGAGCGCCTCAGCAGCGGCGAGCGCGAAGAACGGGAGGAACGAGAGCTTCACACCGGTCTGCTCGACGAAACGGCCCTTGACCCTGTCTCGGAAGGCGGCGACGTTGGTGACATCGACCTCGACGACGCTCGTGAGCTGTGCGGTCGACTGCATCGACACCACTGCACGATCGGCGAGGACCTTGCGCAGACGCGACATCGGCTGTGTGGTTCCGCGAAGCGGCGACGTCTCGAGAGGGGCGGCGGCGGGCGGGGCGGATGCCGTCGCCGCCGTGGCCGTCTCTGGCTTCTGAGCAGCGGACTCCGCCGCCTTCAGCACGTCTTCTTTGCGCACGCGGCCACCGACGCCCGTGCCCCTGACCGTCGAAAGGTCGACGCCCTTGTCTTGTGCCAGGCGGCGCACGAGCGGCGTCACATAGCTCGGGCCCTCTGATGGGGCCGATGGCTGTGACGGAGAGCTTTCCGCTTGCGGTTTCTGGGCCGGCTCTGCCGGCTTGGCAGCGGGCGCGGGCCGCTCGACTGCCTCGGTCTGTGCTGCAGGGGCCGGCTCCGGCTGTTTCGCGGGTTCCTGCTCCTGTGCGGCAGGTTGGGAACTCGGCTCGGCAGGCGGCTGGGCAGACGGCGCGGCACCCGAACCGATCATGGCGAGCACAGCGCCCACCTCGACGGTCTCGTCTTCTGCGGCCAGGATCTGCTGCACGATTCCGGCGACGGGCGAGGGGATCTCGGTGTCGACCTTGTCTGTCGAGATCTCGAGCAGCGGCTCATCGACCTCGACCTCGTCGCCGACCCCCTTGAGCCAGCGCGTGATCGTGCCCTCTGTCACGCTCTCACCCAGCGACGGCAGCACGACCGACTCCGCGTCTCCTGAACCGCCACCGGCGGCTGCGGCCTCTGGCGCAGGAGCAGACGATGCCGGCTGAGGAGCAGGACGCTCGGCGACGGGCTCATGCTGCGCTTCGGCCTCGTCGACGGCCGCATCGGCTGTCTCGGTGCGCGCAGCCTCTTCGGACTGTTCTGGTTCGGGTGCTGCTTCAGGTGCTCCGTCTGTCGCGGATGCCTCGGACGGCGCTGCTTCTGACGGTGCTGACTCTGGCGACGCGGATTCAGACGATCCAGCACCTGAGCCGTCGCCGATTCGCACGAGCGCCGCGCCGACCTCGACCGTGTCGTCTTCGTTCACGAGGATCTCCTCGATGACGCCCGCGACCGGTGAGGGAATTTCGGTGTCGACCTTGTCTGTCGAGACCTCGAGCAGCGGCTCGTCGACCTCCACACGGTCGCCGACCTTCTTCAGCCAGCGGGTGACCGTACCCTCTGTCACGCTCTCGCCGAGCGACGGAAGGCTGACGGATTCGCTCATGACCTTGTCTCCTTTGAAAACTTCTCGTTGTCTAGCTTAGTGATCAGCACGGTCAGAGAGCGTGTAGCGGTTTGCCGGCCAGCGCGAGGAACGCTTCTCCGAGCGCTTCGTTCTGGGTGGGGTGGGCGTGAATCAGCGGGGCGATGTCTTCTGGGTATGCCTCCCAGTTCACAGCGAGTTGGCCCTCTGCGATGAGCTCACCGACGCGTGCGCCGATCATGTGCACACCGACGACGGGGCCGTCGTTCACCCTGACGACCTTGACATTGCCCGTTGTGCCGATGATCTCGCTCTTGCCGTTGCCCGCGAGGTTGTAGTCGTATGCGGTGACCTTGTCTGCGCCGTACTGCTCAACGGCCTTTGCCTCGCTCAGTCCCACCGAGGCGACCTCTGGGTCGCAATACGTGACCTTGGGGATGTTCGAGTCCGGGATGACCACGGGGCTCAGGCCGGCGATCTCTTCGGCGACGAAGATTCCCTGCTGGAATCCGCGGTGCGCGAGCTGGAGGCCTGGAACGATGTCTCCGACTGCGTAGACACCGGGAACGCTGGTTTCAAGACGGTCGTTCGTGGTCACGAAACCACGGTCCATCTCGACACCCACGTCTTCGAACCCGAGGTTCGCCGTCGACGGGCCGCGTCCGACGGCGACAAGCAGCAGCTCGGCATCCACGGTCTCGCCGTTCTCGAGTGTCACGACGACGCCCGAGTCGTTTTGTGTCACCGACTGGAACCGCACACCGAGCGAGAACCCGATTCCGCGCTTGCGGAATGCCCGCTCGAGAGACTTGCTGATCGCTTCGTCTTCATTCGGGACCAGGTGGGGGAGGGCTTCGATGATCGTGACCTCTGACCCGAACGATTTCCAGACGCTCGCGAACTCCACGCCGATGACTCCGCCGCCGAGGACGGCGACCTTCTTCGGAACGTAGTCGAGCCCGAGCGCCTGCTCGCTCGTGATGACACGGCCACCGATGTCGAGGCCGGGCAGCGAACGGCTGTACGAGCCCGTGGCGAGCACAATGTGCTTGCCCGTTATCGTGTCGTCGCCGACGGCCACCGTCGTCGCCGACGTCAGACGGCCTTCGCCTTCGATGGTTGTGATGCCCCTGGCCTTGACAAGGCCCTGCAACCCTTTGTATTTCTTGGCGACGATGCCCTCTCGGTATGAGGTGACCCCCGCGATGTCGATGCCGTCGAACGATGTCGTGACGCCGTACTTCGAGGACTCCCTCGAGACATCCGCGACCTCGGCGGCATGCAGCAGCGCCTTCGTCGGAATACACCCTCGGTGAAGACAGGTGCCGCCGACCTTGTCTTTCTCGATCATGCCGACTGAGAAGCCGAGCTCGCTCGCGCGCAATGCCGCCGCGTAGCCCCCGCTTCCACCGCCCAGCACCACTATGTCAAAGGTCTGTTCCGACACTGAGTATCTCCTCGTGCATCCGGGATCTGGATTCATGCGCCTGTTGCTGTGAGAACAGACGTTCCGCGGGCGTTGTTCGCCTCCTCGACCTTACTACGCGTGTGCGTACGATTCAGCGACCGCGAGCAGCGCCCTGACACCGACGCCGCTCGGTCCCTTGCCGGTGAATCCGAACGGGCTGTCCGGGTTGTTCGCCGGACCGGCGATGTCGAGGTGCGCCCAGGGAATCGTCGCCGCGTCGTCCGAGTCGTCGACTCGTCCGACGAACTCACGCAGAAAGATCCCGGCGAGAAGCATGCCGCCGGCGGAGTTCCCGACCTTGGCATTCGCGAGATCGGCGACGTCGGACCGCAAAAGAGCCTTCAGCTCTGCCGGTTCGGGCATGGCCCAGAATCGCTCGCCTGCCGCGATCGCTGCCGAACGGACCCTGTCGATCATGTCGTCGTCGCCCATCACCGCGGCGTAGCGTTTTCCGAGTGCGACCGAGGCCGCTCCCGTGAGCGTCGCGATGTCGATGATGGCGTCAGGATGCTCCTCGCTCGCCGCCACGAGACCGTCGGCCATCACGAGACGGCCTTCTGCATCGGTGTTCGTCACTTCGACTGTCTTGCCGCCGCGTATCCGGAGAACGTCGTTCGGCCTGATCGCGGTTCCGGACGGCATGTTCTCTGCGATGCACATCCAGGCGGTGAGGCGCACCGGCAGGCCGAGTTTCGCGGCGGCGACGACCACGGCGAGCACAGTCGCCGCGCCGGTCATGTCGTATTTCATTCCCAGCATTCCGGCAGCAGGCTTGAGTGAGAGCCCACCGGTGTCGAACGTGATGCCCTTGCCGACGAGGGCGAGGTGGCTGCTCGCTTCACTCGGAGCGTAGATGACCTTGACGAGGCGAGGGCTTCTGCTCGATCCCTGCCCGACACCGAGGATGCCGCCGAAACCGTCTGCGGCGAGGTCGTGCTCGTCCCAGATCTTGACCTCGACGGGAAGGCCCGCTGCGGCGTCGACGGCGTGTTCCGCGAGCGTTTGCGGATAGAGGTCGATCGGCGGGGTGTTCACGAGGTCTTTCACGCGGGCGACGGCTTCGGCGACGACGCGTGATCGTTCGAGGGTGGATGCGATGACATCCGCTTCTGCGATCGACGCATCGATGTGAACGGTGATCACGCGCGGGGGCAGCATCGTGCCCTCGAGCGAGTCTTTTCGATACGCGGTGAACGCATAGCTCCCGAGCGCCGCCCCCTCGAGAAGGGCCGAGAGCTCCTCGACGGACGATACGGCAAGCGCGATCGCCACGTGTCCGACCCCGGTGAGCTGCCTGATCGCGCTGCCCGCTGCATATCGAAGGGCATCGGGGGTGGGCTCGTCTCCGATGCCGACGATCGCGATGCTCCCGGCAGAGACGCCGTCGACCGCCGGGATCCTGGTCACCTCATCCTGTCCTCCGCGCACGCCGATCGACGCCAAGGACTCACCGACACGGGCGAAGTCGCCGTGTGCGTGCAGTGACGGGCTCTTCCCGCCCCGGAGGGCTCCGAGCAGAATGACGTCTGCGTCGCTTGTGCGTGCTGGTTCGTGCGAGATGCGCATTTCAGAAACGGTCATGGGAATCACCCTAAACGGCATCCCTCGGGCGCTGTTCGCTCACGGCAGAGTCGGTGCCCCCTGAGCACGCCACGGGCGGCTATCGTCGACGCTTAGAGTGGAAACATGACATCTGCCGACGATCTCTTCGAGTTCACGGAGATAGCGGGTCGCGTGCCTGAGGGACTCGACCTCGTGGTGGCGCTCACCGGCTTCGTCGACGCGGGAGCAACCGCTGCGCAGTTCAACGAATACGCGCGCGACGTCATCGACCACCGTGTTGTCGCCGTGTTCGACAACGATCGTCTTCTCGACTACCGCGCGAGGCGGCCGATCATCTCTTTCGAGCAGGATCACCTGAGCGACTACACGCCGCCGAGACTCGAGCTCTCGCTTGCATACGACGACCTGCAGCATCCGTTCCTTCTGCTCACCGGCTACGAGCCGGATTTCATGTGGGAGGCCTTCGTTCAGCAGGTGCTCGGCCTGATCGACCGCTTCGAGGTGTCGCAGGTCACCTGGCTGCACGCCATCCCCATGCCTGTGCCGCACACCCGCCCGATCGGGGTGACCGTGAGCGGCACACGAGCGGAGCTCGTCGAGAACATGAGCGTGTGGAGACCGCACACGCAGGTTCCGGCTCACGTCCTCCACCTGCTCGAGTTCCGGATCGCTGAAAGGGGCGGATCGGTCAGCGGTTTCGCACTTCTGATCCCGCACTATCTCTCTGACACCGAGTTCCCCTCGGCCGCACTCGCGGCCATCGACAGCATCAGTGCGGCGACGGGGCTGATCCTGCCGACGGACGAACTCCGGGAAGAGGGCCGTGAGTTCGTTTCGCGCATCGACGAACAGGTCGGAGGCAACGAGGAACTCGCGCGCCTCGTCGGAACACTCGAAGAGCGCTACGACGCCTATATGGAGGGCTCGAGCCTTCCGTCGCCCCTCACGGACTCGGACGGTGTTGTGCCCACCGCAGACGAGATCGCCGCCGAACTCGAGAAGTTCCTGGCCGGTCGCCGTGGCCCAGACGAAACACCTCACGGTCCGTTTCCGCAGTGACAGGCGGCGTGTGCACGCAGCCGTGTAGGCACAACGCCGAATCGTCGAGGTCGAGGGAATACAAGCGGGCTCCCTGCGGTTGTAGCCCGAAGACATGATCAAAAGGGGCCGCCGGCGGCAACCTCACGCGCGGTCGGCCGATCGGATGCGATGCCGTGCGATGGCTCGTGCTCTCTGCAATCCGTGACATAATGGTGAGAAGGACCCGTTCATGTCCGTTGTGCCCGCGTCGTCGAAAAACGCCGGGTTCGACCAGGACTTGACATGGGTCTTAGTAATGTCCGAAAACACAGCAACGTGCGATAACAACCCAGACCCTCGAACCGCTCAGCGGGCCCGTTTGAGGGAGTGAAAGGGGCTCATATGGCCGCCAAGGCCGCACAGACTGCGGAAAAAGAAGAGATGATCACCACTCCAGTGGCACAGAAGACCCCCGCGAAGAAGACGTCGACCCCCGAGAAGACCAGCCGGACGGCAACGAAGGCGGCAAGCACGGGATCGCCGACCAAGCGGGGCGCAGCACACAAGAAGGCTGACGGCGATGCTGTCGACGACGAAGAGGTCGAAGACGCCGATGTCGCTGCCGTGGTCGTCGACGATGACGGAGAGGATTCGACGGATGAGGGTGTCAGAAAAACGGCTGCGACTGAAGAGGCGCTTCCGAAGGATGCCCTTGTGCTCTCGTCGGGAGACGATGACGAGGTTCCGGTCTATTCTGCGACCATCACCGGTGCGACAGCCGACCCGGTCAAGGACTACCTGAAGCAGATCGGCAAGGTTCCTCTGCTGAATGCGGCGGAGGAGGTCGAGCTCGCCATGAGGATCGAGGCGGGCCTGTTCGCCGAGGACCGTCTGGCGAATGCCGATGACCTCACGCCGCAAGCTCGCCGAGAGCTGCAGTGGGTGGCGAAGGACGGCCAGCGTGCGAAGAGCCACCTGCTCGGTGCGAACCTTCGACTCGTCGTCTCGCTCGCCAAGCGTTACACCGGCCGCGGGATGCAGTTCCTCGACCTCATCCAGGAAGGGAACCTCGGCCTGATCCGTGCTGTCGAGAAGTTCGACTACACAAAGGGCTTCAAGTTCTCGACATACGCCACCTGGTGGATTCGTCAGGCGATCACTCGCGCGATGGCAGACCAGGCGCGCACGATCCGTATCCCCGTGCACATGGTCGAGGTGATCAACAAGCTCGCGCGTGTTCAGCGCCAGATGCTGCAGGACCTCGGGCGCGAACCCACACCAGAAGAACTGAGCCGCGAACTCGACATGACGCCTGAGAAGGTCGTCGAGGTTCAGAAGTACGGGCGCGAGCCCATCTCGCTGCACACCCCGCTCGGCGAGGACGGCGACAGTGAGTTCGGCGACCTGATCGAAGACACCGAGGCCGTGGTTCCGGCCGACGCCGTGGGGTTCACAATGCTTCAGAAGCAGCTCGAGAGCCTTCTCGACTCACTGAGCGAACGCGAAGCGGGGGTCATCCGCATGCGCTTCGGCCTCGGCGACGGTATGCCGAAGACACTCGACCAGATCGGCGACACCTTCGGCGTGACACGCGAGCGGATCAGGCAGATCGAGTCGAAGACGATGGCGAAGCTGCGTCACCCGTCACGGTCGCAGTCCCTGCGGGACTACCTTGAGTAGACCCTCAGGTCTGAAATACGTTCTTCCCATCCTCATCGGACGCCTGGCTCGCTTCGCGACCAGGCTCCGAGGTGGGGGGAGTGCGCTGCCCGGGTACATCGTGCAGCGGTTGGCGCCGGGGGTTCTCTCCGGTGTCGCATCGCAGCTCCCGCACGGGGTGGTCTTTGTGCTCGGATCGAACGGCAAGTCGACGACCACGAACATCCTGACCACGATCGTCAGGGCGCATGGTCTGAAGGTGTTCACGAATCCCTCTGGCGCGAACATGCCGCAGGGGATCTACTCGGCTCTTCTCTCTGAGATGACCCTGACCGGGCGGCTCGACGCGGACATCGCGATCCTCGAGATCGACGAAGGCTATGGTCGTGTGATCGCAGAGCAGCTGAAACCGAAGTCCGCCGTGGTCTTGAACCTGCTGGTCGATCAGATCTACCGGTTCGGCGAGCCCGATCGGGTTGCGCAGATGTTCAGAGACATCCTGGGCGGCATCTCTGAATACGTGGTGTTGAACCGTGACGACAACTACCTCGCACGTCTCGGTCGTGAGCTCGAGGCAGAGCAGCGTCTCGATGTCGAGTATTTCGGAGCCTCCGCCGACGTGCAGAGCTCAGCACCGCATGGGCAGCTTTCCGCACGCGACTATTCCGGGTCTGCTGCAGTCGCTGCGGCGCCCGCCGTCGCAGAGGTCGTCTCGGTCCACGGTTTCGACGCGACGATCCGTATGCGGGGGGAGGAGCATCCCGTGCGGATGCCTGCACGCGGTCTGCACTATGCGGTCGATGTCGCCGCGGCGTTCACCCTCGCAGCTCGGAACCTCGGCGACCGATTCGACATCGGCACGGCTGTTGCGGCCGTCGCCTCGAGCAAAACCGTTTACGGCAGGGGCGAGATCCTCACGGTCGACGACCGCGAGATCGAGATCCTGATGCTCAAGAACCTCGCAAGCCTGCAGCTCAACCTCGACTATCTGACCGAGACACCCGATTCGGTGCTTTTCGCCTATGACGAGTCGAGCAAGGATCCCTCGTGGCTCTACAACGCCGATTTCTCGAAGATCGACCACGTGGATGTCATCACCGGGCCGAAAGGCGCGTTCGTCGCCCTGCGGCTCGCGTATGAGGGAAAGGCATTCGGAGTGATCGAACCGGACACGACGAAAGCCATCGACAGGATTCTCGCCGGACCACGACCGGCGAGCGGACGTCACACGTTTTTTCTCGACCACGACGAGATGATGCTCGCACGCAAGCATCTCGGATACCGAGACCTCGAGGCGGGCTCAGCATGACGGTCAGGATCCTCGAGCTCTATCCCTCTGAGCTCAACCTCAACGGCGACGCTGGAAACCGCATGGCCCTCGCCCGCAGGATGCGCCTGGCCGGCATCGACGTCGACGAGCTGAGCCATCATCCCGGCGACGAGTTCCCGTCGGCAGTTGACATCGTGACGATCGGAACGGGTTCGTCGAGCGCGGTCAGGAGTGTTGCACCAGATGTCGAACGCATAGCTCCCGCCCTTCGTTCGCTCGTCGACGACGGCGTCGTTCTGCTCGCAGCCGGTGCGGGCTTCCATCTGCTCTCACGACGCATCCGCATGCCCGATGGGGTCGAACTCGAGGGTGCCGGTGTGTTCGATGCCGCCATCGACTGCACAGCGCCCAGAGTGATCACCGAGGCATTCGGCATCGAGAGCGAGTTCGGCACGCTGATCGGCACGGAGAACCACACGGCGAGGAGTGTTCTCGCTCCCGGTGTGCGCCCGCTCGGAAAGGTGCTGAACGGGCGGGGCAATGGTGACGGACGAGACGGAGCCGTTGTGGGCAACAGCTATGGAACCCATGCTCATGGGCCTGTTCTCGTTGTGAACCCTCGATTCACCGATCACCTCATCGGACTGGCGTGTAAGCGCACAGGCGACATGTACAGCACCACAGAGGCGCACAACGAGCTGGATCGTGTGGTCGCAGCGGCGCGCGCGATCCTCGAGAAGAAGCTGCCCGCCTGAACCCGTGACGGGCAGAAGCCGGCGTGCGCACTGAAAGACCGCTGCAAGGCGTGACGACGGACAGTGCCAGACGACAGACGGCACGACAGACGGTAAAAGGGCGGTGCCCTCGACAGTGTCGAGGGCACCGCCCTTTTACAGGTCGCGGCGACGCGGCTCATCTCGGCCACGCTGCCGTGCGCCGAACAGGCTGTGCTGGTCTCAGGCGCGCTGGTCTTCGAGAAGCCGGTTGGATTCGTCGTGCCAGCTCTCCGCGATCGCAGAGAGCTTCTCTTCGTACTTCTTTCCGTGGTGGGCGCAGAACAGGAGCTCCCCGCTCGAGACGACGGCACGGATGTACGCTTGTGCCCCACAGCTGTCGCAGCGGTCTGCGGCGGTCAGCTGGGGCCCGGCAACAACGTCGACGTGACCGGTTTCGTTTGCGATCTGTGACATGAGCTCCTCCTGACCTCGTGGTGTTCACTGGTTACTCCATACAACCACGGACTCGTCGATTATCTGCCCCATCCACCCGCCAGTTCGCTCTGCGCGTAGATACCCGCGGCCGCTGTGTCGGTCGCAGCTTTCGTCGGATGCCGTCAGTAGGCTTGGGGACCGTGAGTTCTGACTATTCCGCGCGTCATCTCTCGGTGCTCGAGGGCCTCGAGGCGGTGCGCAAACGGCCGGGTATGTACATCGGCTCGACCGATTCCCGAGGGCTGATGCACTGCCTCTGGGAGGTCATCGACAACTCCGTGGATGAGGCCCTCGGCGGCTACGGCGATTCGATCACCATCGTGCTGCACGCGGACGGCAGCGTCGAAGTACGCGACCAGGCCCGTGGCATCCCCGTCGACGTCGAGCCGAAGACGGGCCTCAGCGGTGTCGAGGTCGTCTTCACGAAGCTGCACGCGGGCGGAAAATTCGGGTCCGGCTCGTATGCGGCGTCTGGCGGGTTGCACGGAGTCGGCGCTTCGGTCGTCAACGCACTGAGCGAGCGGCTCGACGTCGAGGTCGACCGCGACGGAAAGACCTGGGCGATGTCGTTTCACCGTGGTGAGCCCGGAATCTTCGCCGACACGGGCGCCCCCAGTCCCGATGCGCCGTTCACGCCGTTCGAAAGCCGCAGCGAGCTGCGTGTGGTCGGCAAGGTCAAGAAGGGCGTCACCGGCACACGTGTTCGGTACTGGGCCGATCGCGCGATCTTCTCGAAGGGCGCCGAGTTCCAGCTCGATGAGCTCGTCAGTCGCGCACGGCAAACGGCTTTCCTGACCCCTGGCCTCGCCCTCACGATCTCGGACGAGCGCGGTGACGAACCGGAGTCGCACCTCTTCGAATACGAGGGCGGGATCTCGGAATTCGTCGAGCACCTGGCGACCGACAGCGCCGTCACAGACATCTGGCGCCTCACCGGGTCGGGCAGTTTCACAGAGACCGTTCCGGTGCTGAGCGACACCGGGGCGATGGTCTCGACCGAACTCCAACGCGAGTGCCAGGTCGACATCGCCCTGCGGTGGGGGACGGGCTACGAGACCGTGATGAAGAGCTTCGTCAACATCATCGCCACGCCGAAGGGCGGCTCGCACCAGGCGGGTTTCGACCAGGGCATCGTGCGGTTCATGAAGCAGCAGATCGAGCAGAACGCCAGGCGTCTGAAGGTCGGAAACGACAAGCTCGAGAAAGACGACGTGCTGGCGGGCCTGACGGCCGTGCTCACCGTGCGTCTGCCAGAACCCCAGTTCGAGGGGCAGACCAAAGAGGTGCTGGGAACCCCCGCGGCGAAGAACATCGTCTCTGGTGTTGTGACGAGGGCGCTCACCGAGAAGTTCGCGTCGACGAAGCGCGACGACAAGGCGCAGGTGGCTCTGGTGCTCGACAAGATCGTCGCCGAGATGAAGTCGCGGATCTCGGCCCGCGCCCACAAAGAGACCCAGCGACGCAAGAACGCTCTCGAGAGCTCATCGCTTCCCTCGAAGCTCGTCGATTGCCGCAGCAACGATGTCACGAACAGTGAGCTCTTCATCGTGGAGGGTGACTCCGCGCTCGGAACGGCGAAGAACGCGCGTGACAGCGAGTTCCAGGCGCTGCTGCCGATCAGGGGAAAGATCCTCAACGTGCAGAAGGCATCCGTCTCTGACATGCTCTCGAACGCGGAGTGTGCCGCGATCATCCAGGTGATCGGCGCCGGCTCTGGGCGCAGCTTCGACATCAGCGCCTCCCGCTACGGCAAAGTGATCATCATGAGCGATGCCGACGTCGACGGAGCGCACATCCGCACCCTGCTGCTCACGTTGTTCTTCCGGTACATGCGGCCGATGATCGAAGAGGGCCGTGTCTTCGCGGCCGTTCCGCCGCTGCACCGCGTGGTGGTGATGAACGCGGGCTCCAAACCGAACGAGACCGTCTACACCTATTCAGAGAACGAGCTGAAGACCCTGTTGAGTCAGCTGAAGCGCTCGAACAAGCGCTACCAGGAGCCGATCCAGCGCTACAAGGGGCTCGGCGAGATGGACGCGGACCAGCTCGCGAACACGACGATGGATCGTGCGGGGCGGATGCTGCGGCGCGTTCAGGTTCCCGACGCCGAGCAGGCGGCGCGTGTCTTCGAGCTGCTGATGGGCAACGACGTCGCTCCCCGCAAGGAGTTCATCGTCGACAGCGCAGACCGCCTGAGTCGCGAGAGCATCGACGTCTGACCCATAGCCCTTCGTGCCCCACACAGCAGGTGGGGCATCGGTCCGCGTCACTGGTTCGCCCAGCGCTACACCTTTTGTGACGCGCGCCCCTAACTAGGGGCGCGCGTCACAAAAGGTGTAGCGCGTACGGGCGGTGAAGGGTGAAGGGTGAGGGTGATGGTGATGGGGTGAAGGTGGCGGGGAGGTCGGCGGCTCAGTGGGCGATGGCGCTGCCGATCGAGCCGATGATCGTGTCGAGGAGTGTTCCCGATGCATCCCGTCTGGCCCCCGCTTCTGGCAAGACGCGTGCCGTGCCGTCGGGACCGACGGCGTGCGCGGGCGCGGGGCCGACCCACGCGAACGACAGGGTGTCTTCCCCCTTGAGAAAACTGTGGGTCCTGACACCGCCCGTGGCGCGTCCCTTCGCGGGGAACTCCGAGAACATCGTGACCTTTGCCCGGCCGGGATCGGTTCCCGCGATGAGATCGGAACTCGTCGACACGGTCACAACGACGTTCTCAGCCTGTGGATCGACGGCTCCGAAGAAGACCACGTGAGCGGAGTCGGGCAGATTGATACCGGTCATCCCTCCGGCGGAGCGGCCCTGCGGGCGTACGAGAGCCGCAGAGAAACGAAGCAACTGGGCGGCCGACGTCACGAACGTGAGTTCCGCCTCATCGGATGTCTGTGCGGCTCCGACGACTTCGTCACCCGCCTTCAGGCCGATGACCTCGAAGTCCGGCTTCTTCGGCCAGTCGCCGGGTGAAACCCGCTTCACCACTCCGTTCCTGGTGCCGAGCACAATGGGATTCTCGCTCGTCAGCGACACGAGCGCGAGCACACGCTCAGCCCGGTTCGGGAGCGCGAGATAGTCTCCGATCCTGACACCCGCGGCGAGCTGCAGCGAGTTCGCGGGCACAACGGGAAGATCCACGGGGCTGAAGACGATCAGGCGCCCGAGCGAGGTCACCGCACCGATGTCGGCTCGCGATGTTGTGTCGAGCACCCCGAGCACTGCGTCGTGCTTCGTGCGGCGCCGTGCGCGAGCAGAGGTCTGCTCCTCGGATGCCGTCAGGTCGACGCGCACGGCACGACCCGTTGTGCTCAGGTACACCCGCGTCGGCGTGTCTGCGACCTCGAGCTGGGCACCCTGCTTCTTCGACGTCGCCGACGCGATGCTCGGCTTGGCCTCTGTGAGCAGCGTGCGGCGCGGGGTGCCGTACTTCTCGGCCGCCTCGGCGAGCTCGCGTGACACCTGTTCGCGAATCCGTGCTTCGCTCGACAGCAGCTCTTCGAGCAGTGCGATCTCTGACGTCAGCTGGTCTCGCTCTGCCTCGAGCTCGACGCGCGAGAACTTGGTGAGCCGCCGAAGCCTCAGCTCGAGGATGTACTCGGCCTGCGGGTGTGAGAGATCGAAGACGTCGATCAGTCTCGCTCTGGCCTGCTCGGAGTCGTCGCTCGAGCGGATCACCTGGATGACCTCGTCGATATCGAGGATCGCGATCAGCAGCCCCTCGACGAGGTGGAGCCGTTCGTTCTTGCGCGCCAGCCGGTACCGCGAACGCCTTGTGACCACCTGGATGCGGTGGTCCACATACACCTGGAGTAGCTCACGCAGCCCGAGGGTCTGCGGACCGCCGTCGACGAGCGCGACGTTGTTGATGCTGAAGCCGTCTTCGAGGGGCGTGTAGCGATAGAGCTGCTCGAGCACGGCCTGCGGGCTGAAGCCGGTCTTGATGCCGATCACCAGGCGCAGCCCGTGCTTGCGGTCGGTCAGGTCTGTCACATCCGAGATGCCGCTCAGCTTCTTGCTCGAGACGCCGTCCTTGATCTTCTCGATCACGCGCTCTGGCCCCACGAGGTACGGCAGCTCCGTGATCACGAGGCCGCTCTTGCGGGCCGACAGGCTCTCGACGCTGACCTTCGCCCTGGTCTTGAAGCTGCCGCGACCGGTCGCGTAGGCATCTTTGATGCCCTGCAGACCGACGATCGTCCCTCCGGTCGGAAGATCGGGACCCGGCACGTATTCCATAAGCTCATCGAGCGTCGCATCCGGGTGGGCGAGCAGGTGCCTCGCCGCACCGACGACCTCGATGAGGTTGTGCGGCGCCATGTTGGTGGCCATGCCGACGGCGATGCCACTGGCGCCGTTGACGAGAAGATTCGGGATCGCCGCGGGCAGCACATCCGGCTGCGTCAGCTGATTGTCGTAGTTCGGAACGAAGTCGACGACGTCTTCGTCGAGGCTCTCCGTCATGGCGAGCGCTGTGACGTCGAGTCTCGCCTCTGTGTATCGCGGTGCGGCCGGTCCGTCGTCGAGCGACCCGAAGTTTCCGTGCCCGTCGATGAAGGGCACGCGCATGGTGAAGCTCTGCGCCAGCCTCACCAGCGCGTCATAGATCGCCGTGTCTCCGTGAGGGTGCAGCTTTCCCATCACCTCACCCACGACACGGGCCGATTTCACATGCCCCTTGTCCGGTCGCAGCCCCATCTCGCTCATCTGGTAGAGGATGCGTCGCTGCACGGGCTTCAGGCCGTCTCGCGCGTCTGGGAGTGCACGCGAATAGATCACGGAGTATGCGTACTCGAGGAATGACCCCTGCATTTCGCTGGAGACGTCGACGTCTTCGATGCGTTCAACGATGTCTGTCGACGGTGTATCGGTTTTCTTTGCCAAGATCCTGGTTTCTCGGGTGACGGATGCCTGTGGTGCACACGGTGCACAGGGTGCGACCGGTGCGCATTGCGGGCGGGAAACTGACGGGCCATGCCACAATGGCCACAATGCTACCCATCAGAAAACCCGGCGCGAGAAGCCTTGCCGATGTTCTGCCGAATTCGGTGCTGTCCATGGACCGGCCGGGCGGTCCGCTTGATCTCGGCGCGGCAGAATCGGCGGTCGTCGTTCTCGTCGACGGCCTGGGCTCCGCGCAGCTGCGAGAACGCTCAGGGCACGCGCGATTTCTCTCGTCTCACGTCGGCGAGAGCATCTCGACGGTGTTCCCGAGCACAACCGCCTCTGCGCTCACGACCTTCGCCACGGGCGCCGAACCCGGTGTGCACGGGCTTGTCGGCTACAGAGTGCTCGACGAGGTGAACGATCGCGTTGTGAATCAGCTGACCGGGTGGGATGCACAAATGACGCCGAGCTGGCAGCGCGCACCAACCGTCTTCGAACGCTCTCGTGCCGACGGCATCCGTTCGTATGCCGTCGGCCCGCGCAGCTTCGAGAGGTCTGGATTCACCGCCGCCGTGCTGCGCGGCGCGGAGTATCGATCGGCCGACACTCTCGCGGCGCGTTTCGCCGAGGCCGCTCTTCTGGCACGGACACCCCGCACGCTCGTCTACCTCTATGTGCCAGAGCTCGACAAAGCCGCCCACAGGTACGGCTGGGAGTCTGACGAGTGGCTCGCCTGGTTAGAAGCGTTCGACAGCGAGCTGCGCACGGCGATGGGGTCATTCCCGCCGGGCGCCGGAGTGCTCGTCACAGCCGACCACGGCTGCCTCGACGTGCCGCATCGATCCCAGATCCTGTTCGACGCTGTGCCGGGGCTCATCGAGAACGTGATGCACGTTGGGGGAGAACCGCGGTGCCTTCAGCTCTATCTGGATCGGGGAGCAACCCGTGAGGATCGCGAGCGGCTCGCCTCGGCCTGGCACGACAGCGAGGGAGGCCGGGCCTGGGTGATGACGCGGGAGGAGGCCATTGCAGGCGACCTGTTCGGCGACGTCGACCGCGAGGTCGTGCCGCGGATCGGCGACGTGATCGTCGCGGCCCGCAAACGCGTCGTCTATTACGACGGCCGGGCAGAGGAGCAGAGCGCCAGGAACATGATCGGCCAGCACGGATCGCTGACCCCGGAGGAGACTCTTGTGCCCCTCGCGAGGCTGGGCGCATACGCTTCGTAGCGCGGCTGTGCCGCCGGGAGCGCCTCTCGTCGAGGCCGGCGCGCCATTCCCCGGGTGAACGCGACGCACCGGGACTGTCGTTGAATCATGGTGAGTCCTTTGTTCGGCGTCTTCGAGCCGGTCGTGACCGGATCCGCCCGGTGGACGCAACACCGGCCTCACCCTCGCCGGCTCGTCCGCCAGACTCACGACCATCGGTCTCAACTAAAGTGGGTTGAAGCACGACAACGGTCTACAGGGCAGTGGGGAAGACGATGGGCGCCACCGACGATCACAGCACCGACGATCACACCACCGAGGGTCACGGCGACGGAGAACGGCTGGGTCTCACGTGGTTGCGACGGGAGCGGATCGGTGCGGAGCTCGAGCGAACCGGCTTTGTGAACAGCCGTGATCTCGCCACCCGATTCGGCGTCTCCACCGTCACCATCCGTGGCGATCTGCGCGATCTGGAGCGACTTCACATGGTGAAGCGCGTGCGAGGCGGCGCGATCGCGGCGACTCTCGAAGGAGAGAAGCCGTTCGAGATAACAGCGACCGAGCATGAGGAGGAAAAGGCTGCCATCGCGAAGCGAAGTGTCGCGATGATCGAGCCCGGCATGTCGATCGTGCTTGACGTCGGGACCACCACGAGCGCGATCGCCACCGCTATCGCAGCCGATGTCGAACGACGTGGCCTGACCGTCTTCACCAACGGGATCAACATCGTCCACATCCTTCGTGGCATCCCGCGACTCGATGTGATCGTCACGGGGGGATCGGTGCGTCCGATGCAGCACTCGCTCGTCAACCCGTTGGCCACACTGCTGTTCGAGCATATTCACGCGGATCTCGCATTCATCGGGTGCACCGGAGTGGATGCCCGCCACGGGATCACGAACATCAACCTGCCTGAAGCGGAGGTGAAGTCGGCGATGGTGGCGTCATCGCGCCGAACTGTGGTGGTCGCGGATTCGAGCAAGCTTGGCAAAGTGTCGCTCGCAACTGTGTGTCCGTTGAGCGCGATCGAAAGCGTTGTGACAGGCAAGGCAGCCTCCGACGCTGCGCTCTCTGAGCTACGGGACCTCGGCACCCAGGTACTCGTTGCGTGACTCTCATAGCAAATACATAACAAAGCAAAGATATCGAAAGTCTTGACAAGCTTTCGAAGGCGCTGCTAGCGTCCCTCGTAATCACCAGGGATGTCTGAGCGGCGTCCCCTCCTACAACGATGTGGAGCAAATCTTGTCAAGAATTCGACACCCCTGGCCGCGCAGGATCGCGGCTCTTGCAGGTGCAATCGCTGTGGCGGCTGCGGGGCTGCTGGTCGCACGTCCGGCCGAGGCTGTGGAGCAGCCGATCGATCTCGGGAATTACGCTGACACCCCGCCGATGGGGTGGAGTACCTGGAACGAATTCGGTTGCGACGTCTCTGCCGACCTGATCGAAGAGATGGCGGATGCGATCGTCGCCTCGGGTATGGCCGATGCCGGTTATGAGTACGTCAACATCGACGACTGCTGGGCGGAGACGGCGCGTGATGCCGAGGGTAACCTCATCGCGGACACCGAGAAGTTCCCCGATGGAATCGCGGGCGTCGCCGACTACGTGCACTCGCTCGGATTGAAGCTCGGCATCTACTCCTCGGCGGGTACGACGACGTGCCAGCGCGTCTACCCCGGGAGCCTGGGCTACGAATACATCGACGCCAAGAACTACTACGACTGGGGAGTCGACTACATCAAGTACGACAACTGCGGCGGCCACACCATCACCACGGCGAACCCCGATCCCACCAAGTTCGACGACGGCGTCGACATCTGGCTTCCTGGAAGCGATGTGAACACCACCGAAGAGATCGGCGCCGAGCGACGCTACGAGCGTATGGGTCTCGCGATCCAGCAGGTTCAGCAGGAGGCGCTCGCCAATGGCGACGAGTGGGAGGTCGTCTATTCGCTCTGCGAGTGGGGCGACAACCAGCCGTGGCTCTGGGGTTCGAGCGTGGGCGGGGTGCTCTGGCGAACCACATTCGATATCCAAGACAGTTTCTCATCCGTGCTCTCGCTGCTCGACCAGCAGGTGGGCCTGGAGGAGTTCTCCGGACCCAATGCCTGGAACGATCCAGACATGCTCGAGGTCGGAAACGGCGGCATGACCGTCGAGGAGTACCGCACACACTTCTCTCTGTGGTCGTTGCTCAATGCACCTCTTATCGCGGGGAATGACGTGAGGACCATCGACACCGAAGAGGAGCGGGCAGCGGACGCCACGACGGCTGCCTACCATGACATCCTCACAAACGAAGCGGTCATCGCGGTGGACCAGGACTGGGGCGGCAAGCAGGGTTATCTTCTCCGGGACGACGGCGATCAGGAGATCTGGGTCAAGCCGATGTCCGACGGCCAGTCCGTTGCCGTGGTGCTCCTCAACCGCGGGGCCGAGAGCGCGAACATCACGGTGGACGCGTCGGAACTCCATGCGGCAGGACTGGCCTCCTCGTCGGCGTACGAGATCGACGACGTGTGGAGCGACGAGCCGACGGTGTCGACGGGCTCATCCGTGCGTGCGGCGCCGACCGGGCACGCTTCGGCCATGTACATCGTCTCGCCGACCGCCGATGACCAGATCGCGCCATCCGTCACCATCGACGTCGTCGGCGAAAACTATGTCGAGGCCGGGGAGACAACCGAAGTCGACGTCACGGTGCACAACGACAGCCTGGAAGACCTGACCGACGTCGAGGTCGGGCTGACCGCGCCGTCCGGATGGACGGTGACCGCTCTCGGGAGCGAGTCCGCCGACGACCTGGCCGGTCAGAGCGGCTTGACGGCACGATACTCCCTCTCCACGAGCGCGGATGCCGCTGTCGGCGACGCGAATCTCGTCGCATCCGCCACATACGAGTGGGGCGAGGACTCCACGGAGTACTCCGTGGACGGGACCTACGTGCTCCATCTTGTGCGGGTGCCAGGCGAGGGAGAACATCAGCTGAGCGACCTGAGCTGGGCTCGTTCCGCCAACGGCGCGGTCCAGGTCGTGGACCAGACAGGTGACGGCGGCATCGGGCGCGACACGGCCACCGACGGGACCACCCTGAACATCAACGGCACTGAGTACGCCAAAGGGGTGGGAACCCAGGCTCCCAGCAGTGTGGTCGTCTATCTCGGGGGCACCTGCTCGGCCCTGACCGGGCTGGCCGGTGTGCAGCAGACGACCAGCACCGGGGGACCAGGGGGTGGTGGCGGTTCGGCGACCTTCTCGATTCTGGGCGACGACGAGACCCTGTGGTCGAGCGACGGTGCGGTGTCATCGACGACCGATGGTCAGGGATTCAGCGTCGATGTCACCGGTGTGCAGGTCATCGAGTTCTCCACGGTCGGCAGCGGCGGATTCAACCCGGCCGCCGACAAGGCGAACTGGATCAACACGATCGTGACCTGTGACAAGAAGACCGACGAGGTCCTGCCGAGCATCAGCCTCGGAACAGACACGGTCCAGGCGGGCAGTCACCAGACGCTCGTCGGCAGCGGATTCGTTCCGGAGCAGGTGCTCGAGGTGAGCCTGCATTCGACCCCGGTGCTCCTCGGCTCGGTGACGACGGATTCAGCCGGAAACTTCAGTTTCGGCTTCGTTGTCCCTGAGGACACAACGACCGGAGCCCACAGCATCCAGGTGAGTTCCTCAGGGGTGACGCTCGCGACGGTCGCCGTCACCGTGACGGCCGCGTCTTCGTCGAGCGTTGACGAGACAGACACCTCCGGCGAGACTGTGGCCAGCGCAACCGGTCTTGCATCGACCGGCGTGAGTCCCGCCGGGGCGGTATGGCTGGCGGTGTTCCTGCTCGTGGCCGGCGGCAGTGCGGTGGTGGCCTTCCGCGTCCGCCGAGGCCGAGCAAACCGGGTCTAGGCAAGCGGTCAGGGGCCGGTCACTCCGGCCCCTGACCGCTGTTCGGCGAACCCGTTCTGCACGAAAGAGAACACGGTCAAGGTCAAGAGACTGCTCGGGAGGCCGAGCGTCGGCGATACCGCGCAGAAGCGCGTCGAGAATCTGCTGAGACGGTGTTGGCTGACGGGCGTTTAGTCGTCGTCGGTTCGTGCTCCGAAGACGATCTCGTCCCACGAAGGCATGGATGCTCTGCCGCGTCGTGAACCGCGTGGCTGGGGAGGGGCTCCCTGTGCTTGAGAGCTCTCAGGCGGGTTCCGCGGAGTGGCGGAGGGGGACTCGGTCGACGAGAGCTCCTCGAAATCGGCGAGGGGAACGTCAACAGGATGCGGACGGGACGCCGTGTGCTCGTCTGCGTCGCCGGGGAGGTGAGCGCCCTCGCGCTCACCTCTGCGCTTGCGCAGGGCTTCGAGCAGATCGGCGGTCTGGTGCGACTGTGACGGCTTGACCGTGTCGTCAGCACCGCGGTTGATCGCGGCGGCGGTGGCCTTCGACGAGCTCTGCGGACGGCTGACAGCGGTGAGCTCCAGCTTCGGTCCCTTGTCGTGCTCGTCCTCGGCGAAGGTGAATGCTCCGCTGTCGAACCTCGTCTCATCTGGGCGAGGAGCCTCTTTCTCGACAGCTCGAAGACGGGGGATCAACGCGTTGGGCATCTCGCCCTGTTTCGACAGCGTGATGGCCTCGGCGTTGAGCGGCGAGAGCGCGTGCTTCTTGGGCTCGAAGCTCCACCGGGCGTCATGGTCGACGTCGGCCGACGTGAACGAGAGCTTGACGATCCAGCTGCCCGAGTCTTCCTTCCAGCTCGTCCAGGTCTCATTCGAGGCCTCGAGGGCAGCCAGCCGCGCGCGGATCGCCGCACCGAAGGTCGATTCGTCTTCTGCGGATTGTGGGTCGACGGGCGCGATGACGGCGACGCTCAGTGCTGCTCCGACGATGTGTTCGCGTTCAGCGAGCACCGGGCCCTCGAAGCGCTGCACATATTCGACGGGCACTCCCGTCAGCCTGGCCACCTCTTCGGCGGACATGCCGCTGCGGATGTGTGCCTGAACGTCTCGTGGACTGAGCTTGGGTCCGTTGTACGGTTCCTGCCTGCTCCGACGCACGTGAGACTGCAGCACTTCGTCGACGACGAGGCGAAAGCGTTCGCCTTCTTCGGTCGCCGCGACGAGTGCACCGTCTTCAACGCCGATTACCTTCAAATCTCGCATGACTCATTTGCCTCTCAGGCCTCGATTTGTTGTTCTGATGGTGTCATGAACTCGCCGGTTTTGCCGGGAATACCATGGGCGTGCCGCGGGTTGCGGTGGGTGACAGGCGAGCGGTTGCCCGGCTGGTTTGCTATTCACCCCGGATTGATGCAAACTATCGCCGCCGAAACCGCTCGGCACCCCAAGACGAGAAGTGGAAAAACATGGCAACGGATTACGACGCCCCCCGGAAGACCGAAGACGATTCTGAATCGATCGAGGCCCTCAAGGAGCGCGTGCCAGACAAGATGTCGGGTGCCGTTGATGTTGACGACGCCGACAACCCGGCAGGCTTCGAACTGCCCGGCGCAGACCTCTCTGACCTCGACCTCGATGTGGTGGTTCTTCCGCCGCAGGCAGACGAGTTCACCTGTGTGAACTGCTTTCTGGTGAAGCACCGCTCGCAGATCGACCACGAGTCAAAGCTCGGCCCGATCTGCGCGGAGTGTGCAGCCTAGGCCCGCTAGCCGTCTGAATTCATCTCACCTCGTCGCCGCGATCCTTCGATCGCGGCGACGAGGTCGTCTGGGCGCCGTGTCGACAACAGCCAATACGGTGTGGGGTCTGTCCGATCCTCGATCGTCACCCTGACCACGGGTTTCACCCAGCCGCGCACGAGAAGCCAGGCGCGAGCATCCAGGCGTGGACCGCGTTCGGCGAAGGCGTCATCGCCGCGATAGGGGGTGACCTCGCCCACGAGATCGAGGGGAATCCGCGCACGACCCGCGTTCAGCGCCCCGTCTGCGACCGAGATCACGGGCGATGACAGCAGCAGCATCGCCACGATGCCCCCATAGAGGACCGCAGCGGTGATGATGCCAGCGAGGAACGATATCGGTGCGAGCACAAGCAGGCTCGCCGGGATGACCAGTGCCGTCGCGACGTAGGTCCACGCGGCCGGCCATAATCTCTCGCGGTAGACGATGATGACTCACTTCACTCAGATTTCTGCACTACCCTCGACACGTGACCGAAAGCGTTGACGTACTCATTATCGCCGCTGATCCGCCGGCATACTCGCACCCGGGCGATGCGGGGGCCGACCTGACCTCGACCGAGTCGCTCACGCTCGAGCCGGGCGAGCGAGCCACCGTCGGAACCGGTGTGTCCATCGCACTGCCGGACGGCTTCGCCGCGTTCGTCGTGCCACGCAGCGGCCTGGCCGCCAAGCACGGCATCACCATCGTGAACTCGCCCGGAACCGTTGATGCAGGTTATCGCGGTGAGATCAGGGTCACGCTGCTGAACACCGACCGCTCCGAGCCGTATTCGATCGAGCCGGGAGACAGGATCGCCCAGCTCATCGTCACACCGGTGTCTCGGGCACGCTTCGTTCCCGTCGAGGTCCTGCCCGGCAGCCACCGTGGCGACGGCGGTTTCGGCTCGACCGGTTATCGCACTCAGACAGGAGACCAGTCATGAGCAGAAAAGACGACCTCGAAGAGCTGAACGCTCTTCCCACCGAGATCGAAGAGGTCGAGGGCGCGGAGCATACGAAATCGGCGCCGGACGACAGGGCGAGCCTCGGCCCGCTCGACGAGGAAGAAGCGAATGCGGTTCGACCGTACATCGACCTCGGCGGCGTGAAGATCCTGCCCAGAGACGGTCTCAACCTGCGGCTCGAAGTCGAGGAGTCGACCAAACGCATCGTCGCCGTCGGTCTCGACTATGCGGGCTCGACCCTTCAGGTGCAGCCGTTCGCCGCACCTCGAAGCACCGGGCTGTGGCACGAGACGCGGGCGCAGATCGGGGAGCAGATCGCCAAGCAGGGCGGCACGGTGACCGACCGCGACGGCACGTTCGGGCCCGAGCTGATCGCACAGGTCCCGGTCGCGGGCTCAGACGGCACACGCATCGCGCGATTCATCGGCGTTGACGGGCCGCGCTGGTTCCTGCGGGGAGTGATAGCGGGTGAGGCAGCGACGAACGACGAGGCAGCGGCTCTGGTCGACGACCTGTTCCGCAGCATCGTCGTTGTGCGCGGCACGGCACCCATGCCGCCCCGTGACCTCATTCCGTTGAAGATGCCCGCGACGCCGGCCACCACCTAGAGCACGCATCGTGTCGACCGAACCGCCCACACCGCCGGCCGACCCCGGTGACGCGCCCAGCGAATCATCCGTCAGTGCGACGCCGTCAGAAGACGGCACGGCCCATGTCGCCGCATCCGTCGCAGACAACCTCGCCGCGGCCGCACGCAGATCCGGGCTCGACCAGCTCGCAGAAGAACAGGCGCCGAACGGCCGTGTCCTGCTTCGGGCGATGGGGGGCGTCAGAGGAATATTCGAGGTGATCCTGCCAGGCATCGCCTTTCTCGTGATGTTCACGGCGACGAACGACCTCGTGGTGTCTGTCGCCGTGCCCGTCTGCGTCAGCCTGGTCGCCATTCTCGTGCGATTTCTGCAGAAGTCGCAGGTGACGCCGGCGCTCGGCGGGCTCGTCGGGCTCGTGATCTCGGCAGCACTCGCCCTGCGCTCCGGTGAGGGGCGCAGCTATTACGAACTCGGGTTCTGGACGAACGGCGCATACGGAGCCGGCCTTCTGATCAGCGTGCTCATCGGCTGGCCGCTGATCGGTCTTGTAGCCGGCGCGTTGATGGGCGAGGGGATCGCCTGGAAGAAGCAGCGGCGCAAGAGGATCGCCTTCCAATGGATCACCCTGGTCTGGGTGGGGTTCTTCGCGCTCCGGCTCGTTGTGCAGGTGCCGCTGTACATCGTCAACGACATCGTCGCCCTCGGCATCACCCGGCTCGTTATGGGTCCGCCGCTCTATGGAGTGCTCCTGGTGCTGACCTGGCTCTATGTGCGTGCGATGTACCGGAGAAGCGGCAAGGCCGTCGTCGCCGATTGACCTCGGCCCCGGGCCGAGCTGGTAGAGTTATCTCGACGTCAAGATAAATGAGGTCGTCGGTGAAATGCACGTCGGGTTAGGCAATCCTTGCTAGCCCTCGTCTTGCCCGAGAACCCAAGATTGACTAAGGCAGACGTGTGACGCGTCTGCGTCAGCAAAGGAGAACACGACGTGTCTACCGTTAACAGCTTCGGGGCCAAGAGCACCCTGAACGTCGGGGGAACCGACTACGAGATCTATCGCATCGACTCGGTGGACGGACACGAGAAGCTGCCGTTCAGCCTGAAGATCCTGCTGGAGAACCTGCTCCGCACCGAAGACGGTGTGAACATCACGGATTCTCAGATCCGGGCCATCGGAGACTGGAACCAGGCATCAGACCCGGACACCGAGATCCAGTACACACCGGCTCGCGTCGTTATGCAGGACTTCACCGGCGTGCCGTGCATCGTCGATCTGGCCACGATGCGCGAGGCCGTCGCCGAACTCGGTGGCGACCCCACCAAGATCAACCCTCTCGCCCCCGCCGAGCTGGTGATCGACCACTCGGTCATCGCCGACCTGTTCGGCTCGGAGAACGCCCTCGAACGCAACGTCGAGATCGAGTACGAGCGCAACGGCGAGCGATACCAGTTCCTGCGCTGGGGCCAGACCGCTTTCGACGACTTCAAGGTCGTTCCGCCCGGAACCGGCATCGTGCATCAGGTCAACATCGAGTATCTCGCGCGGGTGACCTACACCAGAGAGGTCGAGGGAGTGCTGCGCGCATACCCGGACACCTGCGTCGGCACAGACTCGCACACCACGATGGTGAACGGTCTCGGTGTGCTCGGATGGGGCGTCGGCGGCATCGAGGCGGAGGCCGCCATGCTCGGCCAGCCCGTGTCGATGCTCATTCCCAAGGTCGTCGGCTTCAAACTCTCCGGTTCGATTCCCGCGGGCGTCACGGCGACCGACGTGGTCCTGACGATCACCGAGATGCTGCGTCAGCACGGCGTCGTCGGCAAGTTCGTCGAGTTCTACGGTGAGGGCGTTGCCGAGGTGCCCCTCGCCAACCGCGCGACGATCGGCAACATGAGCCCCGAGTTCGGGTCGACAGCCGCCATGTTCCCGATCGACGACGTCACCCTCGACTACCTGCGCCTGACCGGCCGGAGCGAAGAACAGGTGAGACTCGTCGAGGAATACTCGAAGACTCAGAAGCTCTGGCACGATCCCGCTGTCGAGCCGTCGTTCAGCGAGTACCTCGAGCTCGACCTCGCCACGGTCGTTCCCTCGATCGCCGGCCCGAAACGGCCTCAGGATCGCATCGTGCTCTCGAGAGCGAAGGCACAGTTCGAGAGCGATCTGTCGAACTACGCCGAGGGTGAGCACACGCGTGTCGACGATGCCGTTGAAGGGACCTTTCCCGCATCCGATCCCATCGGGCTGACCTCTCAGGACGAGGGGTTCTCGAGAGAAGCGTCTGCCGACCACACCAGCTTTCACCACCAGTTCGCACACGATCACACGAGCCAGGCGCCGACGTCTGCGTCGAACCCGGCGAAGGTCGTCTCAGACACCGGCGAGTTCACCATCGATCACGGCGCCGTCACCATCGCGGCGATCACCTCGTGCACGAACACCTCGAACCCGTCTGTGATGCTCGCGGCAGGACTGCTCGCGCGCAACGCGGCTCAGAAGGGCCTGAAGGCGAAGCCGTGGGTGAAGACCACACTCGCCCCCGGGTCGAAGGTCGTCACCGACTACTACGCGAAGGCCGGCCTGACCGACGACCTCGAGGCGCTCGGTTTCTACACGGTGGGATACGGGTGCACCACCTGCATCGGCAACTCCGGCCCGCTGGCCGAAGAGATCTCGCAGGCCATTCAAGACAACGACCTGGCCGTCACCGCCGTGCTCTCCGGCAACCGAAACTTCGAGGGTCGCATCAATCCAGACGTCAAGATGAACTACCTGGCGAGCCCGCCGCTCGTGATCGCGTATGCGTTGGCCGGCTCGATGAACTTCGACTTCGAGACGGATGCCCTCGGCAAGGACGCAGACGGAAACGACGTGTTCCTGAAAGACATCTGGCCTGACACCGCAGAGGTGCAGAAGACCATCGACGAGTCGATCGACACCGACATGTTCACCCACGAGTACGCCTCGGTCTTCGAGGGTGACGACAGGTGGCGGTCACTGCCGACACCGGCCGGCTCCACGTTCGAATGGTCGGAGGCATCGACATACGTGCGCAAACCTCCGTACTTCGACGGCATGACACTCGAGACGAGTCCTGTGAAAGACATCGCGGGCGCCCGTGTGCTCGCCAAGCTGGGGGACTCGGTCACAACGGACCACATCAGCCCCGCAGGTTCCATCAAAGCGGACAGCCCGGCAGGGCACTACCTCGACCAGCACGGCGTTGACCGCAAGGACTACAACTCCTACGGCTCACGCCGAGGAAACCACGAGGTCATGATCCGCGGAACGTTCGCGAACATCCGTCTGCGCAACCAGCTCCTCGACGGTGTCGAGGGAGGCTACACACGTGACTTCACGAAGCCGGATGCTCCGCAAGCGTTCATCTATGACGCATCGGAGAACTACCAGGCCGCCGGGATCCCTCTTGTGGTGTTCGCCGGCAAGGAGTACGGATCGGGATCGAGCCGTGACTGGGCGGCCAAAGGCACGTCGCTGCTCGGTGTGCGTGCCGTGATCGCCGAGAGCTTCGAGCGCATCCACCGTTCGAACCTGATCGGAATGGGAGTCGTCCCCCTCCAGTTCCCGGCAGGACAGACGGCGGAGAGCCTCGGCCTCGACGGCACAGAGGTCATCACGATTGCCGGGATCGAGGAGCTCAACGCCGGCACGACCCCGAAAACCGTGCACGTGACGGCCGAGCCGAGCGAGCATTCGGCTCCGGGCAGAGAGACCGTCGAGTTCGACGCGGTCGTGCGCATCGACACTCCTGGTGAGGCCGACTACTACCGCAACGGCGGCATCCTGCAGTACGTGCTTCGGAGCCTGGTCGCTTAAGACGATCTGACGCCTCCTGAGGCTCGATCACTGAGCGTGCGCGCCACACGTGGAACCCCTCGGGGTTCTCCCACGTGTGGCGCGTACAGTTAACGACGTGGTCGCGGTCGTCTGCCGCACCGGAAAGTGTTGTGCATGAGCCTTCTTGAGTCGATAAGCGGTCCGCGCGATCTTGACGCTCTCTCGAGCGACGAGCTTGTTCAGCTGGCGGCAGAAGTCCGTTCGTTCCTGGTCAGCGAAGTCTCTCGCAGCGGCGGGCATCTCGGCCCCAATCTGGGCGTCGTCGAGATGACCATAGCGATTCACCGTGTGTTCGAGTCACCGCACGACGCGATCGTCTTCGACACCGGACACCAGTCCTATGTGCACAAGCTGCTCACGGGACGGCAGGATTTCTCGCGGCTGAGGCAGCGCGGCGGCCTCGCCGGTTACCCGCAGCGGTCGGAATCGCCGCACGACATCGTCGAGAGCTCACACGCGTCGAGCTCCCTCAGCTGGGCAGACGGCATCTCCCGGGCGTTCGCCATGACGGGGCAGCGTGACAGGAGCGTCGTCGCTGTCGTCGGCGACGGCGCCCTGACCGGCGGCATGACGTGGGAGGCGCTCAACAACATCAGCGACGACAACACCAGACGCCTCGTGATCGTCGTCAACGACAACGGGCGTTCGTATGCCCCGACGATCGGGGGCATGGCCAGGTTCCTGAACAGCGTGCGCACGAAGCAGGGGTATCGCAACCTGTACCTGTCGAGCCAGAGGGCGTTCGATCGGCTCGGCCAGCCCGGCCGGGCGCTCTACAGGGGTGTGCGCGGTGGAATGCACGGCTTTCTGAGCCGCTTCAGCAACACCGAGGCGCTGTACTCCAACCTCGACATCAAGTACATCGGCCCGATCGACGGCCACGACCTCGAGGCGATGGAAGAGGCGCTCCGGCAGGCGAAGAACTACGACGCTCCCGTCATCGTGCACGCCATCACGCAGAAAGGCAAAGGCTACGCGCCGGCTGTCGACGACGAGGCCGATCAGTTCCATTCGGTCGGCAAGATCGACCCGATCACGGGCGAGGCGATAGCGACGCCGACGGGAACTCCGTCGTGGACGGCCGTGTTCAGCGATGCCCTCGTCGGCCTGGCCGAGAAGAACGACCGGCTCGTCGGCATCACGGCCGCGATGCTGCGCCCGACGGGACTGCACCGCCTCGCGGAGAAGTACCCTGAGCGTGTGCTCGACGTCGGAATCGCCGAGCAGCACGCGACGACGTCTGCGGCGGGTCTCGCGTATGGCGGGCTCCATCCGGTGGTGGCGATCTATGCGACGTTCGTCAACCGTGCGTTCGACCAGGTGGTGATGGACGTCGCTCTCCACAAGGCCGGTGTCACCTTCGTTCTCGATCGCGCGGGTGTGACCGGGCCCGACGGACCCTCGCATCACGGCGTGTGGGACCTCGCGATCCTGCAGGTCGTGCCCGGCATCCGTATCGCCGCACCGCGCGACGCGACCAGGCTTCAAGAGGTGCTCGCCGAAGCAGTCGTCGTTGACGACGGGCCCACGGTCGTGCGATTTCCGAAGGGATCCGTCGGCGACGACATCCCGGCGCTTCGCCGCACCGAAGACGGCGTGGATGTGCTCTTCGAGGGGGACTCACACGATGTGCTGATCGTGAGCGCGGGCCCGATGGCGACCATCGCGCTGGATGTGGCGGATCGGCTCGCCGCGCAGGGCTACGGCGCAACGGTCGTCGACCCGAGGTGGGTCGTGCCGATCTCGTCGAGCATCATCGAGCTCGCCAGGGACCACCGCATCGTCATCTCGATCGAAGACGGTGTGCGCGTCGGCGGGATCGGCACTCGGCTCAGGCAGGATCTGCGCCAGGCAGGTGTCGACACGGCAGTCGATGAGCTCGGACTGCCTGACACGTTCCTCGATCACGCGACGCGTGAGCAGATTCTCGAGGATGCAGGCCTGACCGGTCGTCAGATCGCCCGCGATGTCGTCGCCCAGATTCTGGGCAGCAAGATCCCCGTCGCACGGTCGGTTCCTGACGACGACGCAGACGGGCACGATCATGGCGACGACGCAGACGAAGCCGTGGAACACGAGACCGCAGAGCAGCTGCGCCGGCGCGTCTAGCCCGCGAGACTCCGCCCTGCCCTCAGTGACCTTTGCGGACGTATGGGGCCGAATTTTCGAGCACATAGGTCCGCAAAGGTCACATAGAGCGGGGTTTCAGCGGCAGCGTCAGAGGCCGCGAATGGGAGGGCTGTGGAACGTGCAGCCGAAGGCCCGCTCGCTCGCACCGACGCGGTCGAGATACGGGGTCACGCCGCCCATCTGGAACGGCCAGCCGGCGCCCAGGATCATACAGAGGTCGATGTCTTCCGGGGCATGCACAACCGAGTCTTCGAGCATCCGGTGGATCTCGTCGGCCAGGCCGTCTTCGACCCGCCGAAGGATCTCGGCCTCAGACGACGGGCTCCGTCCACCAGACACGATCTTGAGAGCGCCCTTGTCGAAGCCCTTGACCTTTCCCTTCGAATCCTTCTCGAGCAGCGTGCCGTACTCCGCCAGCTTGTGCAGGTTCTCGCTGCGATAGAACCGCTCGGGGAATGCAGCGGCGTGTGTGTCGAGAACGTGGGCTCCGACGGTGAGTCCGACCAGATCGAGAAGCTCAGACGGAGCCATCGGCAGGCCGAGCGGGGCGAGCGCCCTGTCGACGGTCTCGAAACTCGTTCCGGCGTCGACGGCGCGCATGGCCTCGCCCAGAAGTTTGGCCAGCACCCGATTCACGACGAAGCCCGGGGTGTCTCTGGTGATGACCGCGTTCTTCTTGAGCGAGGCAGCCGTGACCATCGCCGTCGAGAGCGCTTCGTCGCTTGTGGCCGGCGCGGTGACGACCTCGATCAGCGGCATCACCGCCACCGGGTTGAAGAAGTGGAATCCCACGAGGCGCTCGGGGTTCTTCAGCTTTGAACCGATCTTCTCCACAGACAACGACGAGGTGTTCGTTGCGAGGATCGCTGACTCCGAGATGTGCTGTTCCACCTCGGCGAAGACGTTCTGCTTCACCTCGAGCTCTTCGAAAACGGCTTCGATGACCCAGTCGCAGTCGGCGAAATCCTCTGTGCTCGTTGTGCCGGAGACGAGCGCCGTCAGGCGGTTCGCCTCATCCGGCGAAACGCGCCCCTTGGCGAGGAGCTCGTCGATCTCACCCCTGACGGTGCTGACTCCCTTGTCGACTCGTGCCTGGTCGAGGTCTGTGATCACAACGGGCACCTGCAGCCGGCGGACGAAGAGCAGGGCGAACTGCGTGGCCATGAGCCCGGCGCCGATCACACCGACTTTGGTGACCGGCCTCGCGAGATCCTTGTCCGGTGCGCCGGCCGGACGCTTCGCGCGCTTCTGCACGAGGTTGAACGCATAGACGCTTGCGCGGAACTGGTCGCCCGCGATGAGGTCGGACAGAGCGTCGTCCTCGCGTTCGAAGCCCTCTTCTCTGGTGCCGCTCTTCGCCGCCTTGAGCAGGTCGAGCGCGACGTAGGGGGAGCGTGGGACCGTGCCGATGCGCGACTCGAGCTGCTTGCGCGCAATACCGACGGCTGCATCCCACTTGACGAGCCGCTCGACCTTGCCCGGCCGGTTCTTGCGATCGACGGCTATGGTTCCATCGAGAACGCCGCCCGCCCACAACAGCGACTGTTCCAGGAACGTCGCGGCGGGGAACATAACGTCTGCGATGCCGAGCTCGTATGCCTGCGGCGCCTTCAGCATCCTGTTCATCTTGAGAGGGTTCTCGACGATCACCTTGAGGGCGTTCTCGATTCCGATCAGGTTGGGGAGCAGGTAAGCGCCGCCCCAGCCAGGGATCAGGCCGAGGAACACCTCTGGCAGTGCGAGGGCAGGCGCAGAGTCGTTGAGCGTGCGGTAGTCCGCGTTCAGCGCGATCTCGAGCCCGCCGCCGAGGGCGAGCCCGTTGATGAACACGAACGACGGCACACCGAGCGAGCCGAGTTTGCCGAGCACATGATGGCCGAGCTCGGCAAGGAGCCGCGCGGACTCGCGGGAGTCGAGGTCGTTGACCTTGCTGAGGTCGGCGCCTGCCGCGAGGATGAACGGCTTGCCGGTGAGCGCGACTCCGTCGACCTCACCGGCGGACGCGCGCTCTCGTTGAGCGTCGAGCACACGCCCGAGTTCGATCATGGTGACCGGACCGAGCGTGTTCGGCCTCGTGTGGTCCTTGCCGTTGTCGAGTGTGATCAGAACGAGCCGTCTGCCGTTCGGCAGGGTGACGTCACGGGGCAGCGCGTGTGTGACGACCTCGTCGGCGGAGAGCTCGACCAGGCGGCTGAAGTCGCGTGAGGAGTAGTCGGTCATGTCACTTCTTTCCGTTCCAGTTCGGGTTCTCCCAGATGACGCTTCCGCCCTGCCCGAGGCCCACGCACATGGCTGTCAGGCCGTAGCGCACGTCGGGCTGCTCGGCGAACTGGGCCGCGAGCTGGATCATCAGGCGAACGCCGGACGCCGCAAGCGGGTGCCCGACGGCGATGGCGCCGCCCCACTGGTTCACCCGAGGGTCGTCGTCGTCGATGCCGAAGTGGTCGAGCAGCGACAGCACCTGCACGGCGAAGGCCTCGTTGAGTTCGAACAGACCGATGTCGTCGATGGTCAGGCCGGCTTTGCGCAGCGCCTTCTCGGTCGAGGGAACGGGGCCGATGCCCATGATCTCGGGCTCAACGCCGGCGAATGCGAAGCTCACCATACGCATCTTCGGTGCAAGTCCGAGTTCTTTCACGATGCCGCCGCTCGCGAGCAGGCTCACGGTGGCCCCGTCGGTGAGCGGCGACGACGTTCCGGCGGTGACCCGGCCGTGAGGGCGGAACGGGGTCTTGAGCTGCGCGAGTCCCTCGAGAGTGGTCTCTGGCCGCATCCCTTCGTCGCGCGTGGCGAGTCCCCATCCTTCTTCGCTCTGCACGGCGATGGGGATGAGATCCGGCTGGATCTTGCCCGCGTCGTAGGCCGCGGCGACCTTCTGCTGGCTGCGCATGCCGAACCGGTCTGCACGCTCTTTGGTGAGGTGCGGAAAACGGTCGTGGATGCGTTCTGCGGTCTTTCCCATGTTCAGCGCGTCTGCGCTCACCAGCTTCTCAGAGACGAACCGCGGGTTGGGGTCGGCGTCAGCACCGAGCGGGTGGTGCCCCATGTGCTCGACGCCCCCGGCGATGGCGAGGTCATAGGCGCCGAATCCGATTCCGCTGCCCATCTGCGTGACAGCCGTCATAGCGCCGGCGCACATCCTGTCGATCGCATAGCCGGGAACGGAGCGAGGGAGCCCGGCGAGGAGCGCAGTTGTGCGGCCGAGCGTCAGGCCCTGGTCTCCCTGCTGGGTCGTCGCCGCGATCCCGACATCGTCGATGCGGTCCTTTGGCACCGCTGCGTTGCGCTCGAGGAGCCCGATCATCGCCTTGACGACGAGATCATCCGCTCTGGTGTTCCAGTACATGCCCTTCTCGCCCGCACGACCGAACGGGGTACGGACACCGTCCACAAAAAAGACGTCGGTTCTCTCGGCCACCCTGCCTCCAATTCTCGGAATGTCTCGATCGTAGGAGAGCGCGGAACTCGCGTGGAATCCTTTGCTTGATCCTACGAAGGGTCGTGATCGCCCTCGGGCGAGGTTTGTCCGGCTTCGATAAACGCGCGAGCGAGGGGGTCAGCCGTCGCCTCGATCTGCCAGGGTCTGGCGCCGTGCGCAGCCAATGCGCCGGCGATCGTCTCGGGGGAGACCTCGTCAGGCGGCGACCACGCGAGCCGTCTGAGTGTGTCTGGTGTGAGCACGTTCTCGGCGGGCATCGAGAGTTCCTCGGCGATGCCGGTGATCATCGTGCGCGCCGCCTTCAGACGTGCGTCGGCCTCTGGATTCCGGTCCGCCCAGCTGCGCGGAGGAGGGAGCACGTCACTCGTCTGCCTGGCGATCGGAAGATCGTCTGTCGCCCGGCCGCGTTCGATGGCGCTCCACCAGGTGGCGAGGTCTGTACGGCTGGCTCGCCCAGAGAACGCGCGCAATGCGGAGAGCTCTCCTCGTGTCTTCGGCTCTGCTTTCACCGCCGCGATCAGGGATGCGTCGGGAACGAGGCGACCTGGAGCCGTGTCGCGATCCTGCGCGAGCTGGTCTCGGGCCAACCAGAGCTCGCGAGCCACCGCGAGGTTTCTCGCCCCGCGGACCGCGTGGATGCCGGAGAGCCGACGCCACGGGTCTTGCCGGGGAAGCTTCGGCTCTCTCGTTCTGACCGCGTCGAACTCCTGCTCGGCGATCTCGGTCTTGTTCTGCTCTGCGAGCTGCTCGACGAGGCGGTCGCGCACGTCGATGAGAAGCTCGACGTCGAGCGCTGCATATTCGAGCCAGGTCTCGGGAAGCGGCCGCGTCGACCAATCGGCGGCCGAGTGTTCCTTGGCGAGGTGTACCCCGAGCAGTTCTTCGACGACGGCGCCGAGTCCGACCCGCTCGAAGCCCAGCAGCCTGGCAGCCAGTTCCGTGTCGAAGATGCGTTGAGGGTCGAGTCCGACCTCGCGCAGGCAGGCGAGGTCCTGGCTCGCCGCGTGAAGAACCCACTCCTCCGACGCGATGAGGTCGTTCAGCTCATCGAAGCGACCGATGGCGGGGGGATCGAAGAGAAAGACACCCGCTTCGCGCCGGTAGACCTGGATCAGGTAGGCGCGCTGCGAGTACCGGTAGCCGGATGCCCGCTCTGCGTCGATGGCGAGCGGTCCTCGGGCAGCCGCGAGCCTCTCGACGGCATCCAGGTACTCAGAGCGTGTGGCGATGACGTGACGATCAGCCACGGGCCGTCCTGCGGCGAGGCAACGGAGTTACTCCTTCGGTAGCGGGCGGCAATCCTGCGAGCATACACAGCAACTCTCCCCAACCCTCGACGTGTGCGGAGACGTCGGAATCGAGGGGAGTCCATGACGCGCGCAGCTCGATCTGGGCTCCGTCGCCCTGGGCCGCGAGTTCTCCGAAGCCGGTGGAGATGATCTTGGTCGCCGTTCCGCTCGCCGCCGTGTAGCTCGCGCCGCGGGCGTCGAGAGCATCGACGAGCCAGGACCATGCGACGTCGGCGAGGAACGGATCGAGGCCGATCTCCGTTTCGAGAGGAGCCTGGGCGAAACACACGATCCGGAACGAGCCGCCCCAGGCCTCCGGTTCAGACGGGTCGTGGAGCAGGATGAACCGGCCGGTTCCGAGCTCGGAGTCCGCGCCGTGTCTCGACGGCGTCACGTCGGCCGACAGCGCAACCGCATGCGGAGCGAGTTGCCCGGGCGCCGCGATCTCAGACACCTCGAGCTCAGATCTCGGGTTCGCTTTTCTCACAGATTCGAGCGCCGCCTGGAACGCAGGCGGGCCTTCGATGCTGCTCGGTGTATCAGCCACGTGTGCAGACTAGAGTTAGACGCCGATGAATGGACACAGGCACGCCGACCAGACCACGACCCCCGGCAAACGACGCTGGGGCAGGTGGGTTGCGCTCGGACTTGTGGTGGCAGGATCAGTGGCGCTCGGGGTGGCGGCGGCAACGGCCGTGGTCGCGCGTATGGTGGTGACGCCGCCCCGAAAAAGACAGCAGGATGTCGACGTGCTCTCGGTCGACCTCGACCGCTCGACGATCACTCTCACGGCGACGCCCGACACTGAGCTTCCCGGCCGATACGGCCTGTGGTGCGGCCCGGACGAGCGCTACGTCCGCCTGGGGGAGGTGCTGTGGAAGGACCGGACGACGGTCACCAGAAAGCTCACCGAGCCCGCCGACCTGCACGGCGCCCGTCTGCGTGGTCGTGCCACCTTCAGCGGATGGTTCTATCAGCATCCCTCTGAGCTGAACCTGCTGTACGAAGACGTCTCCGTCCACACTCCTGTCGGCCCCGCCCCCGCCTGGCTCGTTCCGCCCGAGAACCGCGCGGCGGGCGAGTCGTGGGTCATCATCGTGCACGGCCGGGGCACCACTCGCCAGGAGGGGCTTCGCGCGGTGCCGACCTTCTCTGCGGCCGGTCTCACCTCGCTGTTGATCTCATACCGGAACGACGGGCACGCCCCACCGAGCGCAGACGGGTTGTACGGCCTCGGAGACACGGAGTGGGCAGATGTGGACGCCGCCATCGATTTCGCGGTCTCTCGCGGTGCTCGATCCGTTTATCTGATGGGGTGGTCCATGGGCGGCGCCGTGGTGATGCAGACGGCGCTCCGCGGGCAGAGCAAGATCAAAATCGACGGTGTGATCCTCGAGTCTCCCGTGCTCGACTGGGCGCGTGTTCTCGAGTACCAGGCCGACATCGAGGGGATCCCGCGCCCGATCCGCATGGCCGCGCTCTCTGCCCTCAGCAACCGCTGGGGTCGGGCGCTGACCGGTCTCGCCGAACCGGTCAACCTCATCGGGCTCGACATCGTCAGCCGCGCAGACGAGCTCACGGTGCCCGTGCTGGTGCTGCACAGCGACGACGACGGGTTCGTGCCATCGTCTGGGTCACACGACCTTGCCGCCGCCCGTCCGGACCTCGTGACGTTCGTGCGGTTCACCGTCGCCCGCCACACCAAGCTCTGGAACTATGCCGAAGCGCGATGGAGCGCCTCTCTCAGCGGCTGGCTGCGCACGATCGGCGCATCCGAGGGATGACGCGCCGCCCGGTCAGGGGTTCGGTGCGGCTGACCGCTCAATCGCCTGACGTTTGGCGCGCTGCAGCATGCCCGACATCCCGTTCAGCCTCAGCGGAGAGACGGCTCGCGTGAGGCCGAGCATCTGGGGAAAGTCATTCGGAACGTTGATGAGCTCTTCGACGGTCAGGCCGTCGACGCCCTGAGCGAGGATGCTCGCGAACCCTCTTGTGGTGGGCGCTTCTTCTGGTGCCGTGGCGTGCATGTGCACACGCCCGGCATCGTCGATCTCGATGAAGAGATAAACCGGTGCCTGGCATTCTGCGACCCTTTCGAGCAGGTCAGGATGCTCGCTGTAGCGCGGGGGCAGGTCGGCAAGCTCCCGTGAGAACTCGAGCAGGAGCTGCAATCGCGAGCGCTCGTCCACCGCGAGGAACTCGTCGCGGATCTCGCCGAGCTCGCTCGGCAGGGCTGATGTGGTCATTGATCCCATTATCCCACGCTGAGCCGTGCGACGGCCGGACGGCGCGGGAGCCGGACGAGTCCGGCTCCCGCGGAGCGCGGTGGGGCCGCCGGGATGTCAGGCCGCAGAGCCTGACCCAGAGCCGGGAGCAGAACCGGGTGCTTCGCCCGTGGCGATGGGCACGCGCACCGAGCTGCCCCATTCCGTCCACGACCCGTCGTAGTTGCGCACGGAATCGAAGCCGAGCAGGTGGTGCAGCACGAACCAGGTGTGACTCGACCGCTCACCGATGCGGCAATAGGCGATGATGTCATCGTCGTCAGCGAGGCCGAGGCCGTCTCGGTAGATCGTCGCAAGCTCGTCTGCCGATTTGAACGTGCCGTCCGCGGCGGCGGCCTGCCCCCACGGAACATTGTGAGCGGTGGGGATGTGCCCGGCTCTGAGCGCGCCTTCGTCTGGGTAGGCGGGTGCGGTCGTGCGCTCTCCGGTGTACTCCTCCGCGGAGCGCACGTCGACAAGCGGTTTTCCGATGTGCGCGAGAACGTCGTCCCTGAACGCGCGGAGCGAGACGTCGTCACGGGTGACCACCGGGTACTCCGTCCGTTCCCGCTCCGGCAGGTCGGTGGTGAGCGGGCGTCCCTCGGCGATCCACTTGTCACGCCCGCCGTCGAGCAGGCGGACATCGTCGTGGCCGAAGAGGCTGAACACCCACAGGGCATATGCAGCCCACCAGTTGCTTTTGTCTCCGTAGATCACCACTGTGTCGTCACGTGAGATTCCACGAGCGCTCAACAGGTCGGCGAACGCCTCGCTCTGCACGAAGTCCCGTGTGACAGGGTCGTTCAGGTCGGTGTGCCAGTCGATCTTGACCGCCCCGGGGATGTGACCGACCTCGTAGAGCAGAACGTCTTCATCCGATTCGACGACAACGACCCCGGGGGTGTCGAGGTGCTCGGCGAGCCACTGCGTCGACACCAGTCGTTCCGGATGCGCGTACCTCGCGAACTTCGGACTCGAGTCGAGTTCTGCGGTCATTCGATACCTCCGGATCTCGGAACCTGGCCCGTCAGGGGTCAGGCACGTTGGTTTAGGCTGGAAAAACACCCATGCGCTGAATCTACGCGCTCAGGCGATCGGCAGCAGGCCGAGGCGTAACAGCGACGCACGTAAGGAACCCATGTCTCAGTCCGGCGAACGCGGCCGTATCAACATCGCCCTGCGCACTCCCCAGATTACCGCCGGTGAGATCGCAGACAGCCTCGTTCCGCCCCGCCAGTTCGAAAAGGCTCGGTTCGACACCTACCGTCCAGACCCGGACTTCCCCTCGCAGGCCGAGGCCGTCGACGTTCTGCGAACGTTCTCCCTGTCGTGGTCGACCGAGCGATCGGGCGGGTTCTTCGCGCGCCGCAAGAAGACTCCGGATGCGAAGCCCGGGGTGTATCTGGACGGCGGATTCGGTGTCGGCAAGACCCACCTGCTCGCAGCCCTCTGGCATGCCGCCCCTGGCCCGCGCAAGTATTTCGGCACCTTCATCGAATACACGGCCCTGGTCGGCGCGCTCGGCTACGCGGCGACGGTTGAGCTGCTGACGGGCTCTACGTTGCTGTGCATCGACGAGTTCGAGCTCGACGATCCGGGCGACACGATGATGATGACCCGACTGCTCACTGATCTGGTGGCATCCGGAACCCGTGTCGCCGCGACCTCGAACACACCCCCGAACGCACTGGGAGAGGGGCGATTCGCGGCGGCCGACTTTCTGCGCGAGATCCATGCGATGTCGGCCCACTTCACCACGATCCGCATCGATGGGCTCGACTACAGGCGGCGCGCGGTCGACGCCAGCGCCGTCGCACTCGACGACGACGCCTTTGCGCAACGACTGGATGCTGCATCGGAGGCCGGGTCCACGGTCTCTGACGACGCCTTCGACGCACTCATCGCCCACCTCGCGACCGTGCACCCCTCGCGGTATATCAAGATGATCGACGGGATCGACCTGATCGGGCTGCGTGACGTGCACGGCCTCGAGTCGCAGAGCGAAGCGTTGAGGCTTGTCGCATTCATCGATCGCGTCTATGACGCGCAGATCCCGATCGTCGCGACGGGCATGCCCCTCGACCAGGTGTTCGCCGGCGACATGATGGCGGGCGGATATCGCAAGAAGTACCTGAGGTCGATGTCACGGATGATCGCACTCACCGCAGGAGAATGACCGCAGGCCGGGCAGGCCGGGCAGGCAGCGGGCCGAACAGACTGCGGCCCGAAACACCCTTTTTACACAGGACCCCCCTGTGTAACAGGTTCGAAACACCGTGTGCACCGCCCGCGAAACCTCAGGCGAGCATTCTGGGAATCGAGCGAAAGACGCCGGACGCCACGTTCGTCAGGTGCCGGACGCTCGACCCGATGCAACCTGAGAGGTATAGGACACGATATGGATACCGGCAACCTCGCCTGGGGAATCACAGCCACCGCACTTGTGCTGTTGATGACCCCCGGCGTCGCATTCTTCTATGGCGGCCTCGTCAAGGCCAAGAGCGTCGTCAGCATGATGATGATGAGCTTCGGGGCACTCGCACTGATCGGTGTGCTCTGGATCCTCTACGGCTTCAACATGAGCGCTGTCGGCGGGCCTCTCGACTTCGCCGGAAACCCGTTCAGCGATTTCGGGCTCTCGTCACTCGCTTCGGGTGAGACGGCGAACGGCGACCTCGTCGGCGCCGCGTTCGGCGCGACCTTCGCCATCATCACGGTGGCGCTGATCTCTGGGGCCATCGCCGACCGCGCGAAGTTCGGCTCGTGGATGATCTTCGCGGGCGTCTGGGCGACGCTCGTCTACTTTCCCGTCGCGGCCTGGGTCTGGGGCGGCGGCTGGATCATGAATCTCGGCACCGCGATGTTCGGCGAAGAAGCCGGCATCGCCGTGATCGACTACGCAGGTGGCACAGCTGTTCACATCAACGCGGGTGCTGCCGCCCTCGCCCTCGCTCTCGTCCTCGGCAAGCGCGTGGGGTTCCAGAAGGGCATCCAGAAGCCCCACAACGTGCCGCTGACCCTGCTCGGCGCATCCATCCTGTGGTTCGGATGGTTTGGCTTCAACGCCGGAGCAGAATGGCTGAACGACATGGAGGGCGTCGGCCTGATCGTGCTCAACACGCTCGGCGCGACGGCCGCCGCCGTCATCGGCTGGCTCGTCATCGAGAAGATCAAAGACGGCAAGGCCACCTCCGTCGGTGCGGCATCGGGCGCGGTCTCCGGGCTCGTCGCGATCACACCCGCGTGTGCGAACCTGACGCCGGGCTGGGCGCTGCTGCTCGGCGTGGTGACCGGCGCCGTGTGTGCCCTGGCCGTTGAACTCAAGTTCAAACTCGGATTCGACGACTCGCTCGACGTGGTCGGCATCCACCTGGTCGGCGGGCTGATCGGAACGCTCTACCTCGGCTTCTTCGCGACGGGCACCGGGTTGTTCCTCGGCGGCGGAATCGAGCAGCTGGTTGTGCAGGTCATCGCCGCACTCGCCGTTCTCGTCTACTCGTTTGTTGTGGCGTTCATCATCGGGTTCGCCCTGCAGAAGACCATCGGCTTCAGGATCAAGAATGAAGACGAGCTCGCGGGCGTCGACACCACTGTCCACGGTGAAGAGGGCTACGCACTGGAGACCCAGCGCTGATCGCCGTTCAACCCTGACGACGCTTCGAGGTTGACGAATCGGGATGCCGCCGGCTGGCGGCATCCCGATTCACGTTGTGCGGGACACGATACTGTCGTGGTGTGGCTTCGTTCGCTCGCGCACTGCGCTCGCTTGTTGAGTCGATCAGCCGCGGGCGGCGGTCATCCAGCACGGCGAGAGGCGCCACGGGGCTGGGGGAGGGCTCGTCGCGTCTTGCATCGCACCGCGCCTCCGGCGACGCCGGTTCCGGTCGCTCCGGGCCTGAGGCGACCGTGGAGATCGATGCCGAGCGTCTCTCGGCCGTACGGATGACGTACGTCCCGGAGAACGACGGCAACCCGGACCCCGGCGAGATCGTCTGGACCTGGGTGCCATATGAAGAGCGTGATGGACGCGGCAAGGACCGCCCGGTGCTCATCGTCGCCGCCGAGAGGAACGGCCCGGCACTGCTCGCCGTTCAGCTCACGTCACAGGGACATGAGGGTGACCTCTCGGTCGGCTCGGGGTCGTGGGACAGCGAGCGGCGGGAAAGCTGGGTGAAGACGGACAGGGTGTTCCGTGTGTATCCGTCTGGGATGCGCCGTGAAGCGGCTTCGCTCCCACGCGACAGGTTCGAGCGTGTCACAGAGGTGCTCGCCGCACGTTACGGCTGGCGTTCGGTGTGAGCGCGGCATTGAGGCATTCCTGAGGGCGTTCTACCGTGAGGAGCATCAGTTATGCACAGCGACCGGAAGAAGATGCACATGCCAGCTTCAGAAGAAATGCCGAGCACGCTGCAGCGTTCGCCCAAGCACGCGCAAGAGATCTGGTCTGAGGCACACGATTCAGCCGTTGAGTCGTATGGTGAGGGCCAGCGCGCTCATCGTACGGCCTATGCCGCCCTCAAGCACACGTTCGAGAAGGTCGGCGACCATTGGGAGCCCAAAAAGGAATCGGGGCCCTCCGACAAGAACGCAGCCTCTGGACGAGGGGGCAAGACCGCAGGTGGAGTGAACGCGAATGCGTCGAAGTCACACCTGCAAGACGTGGCGCGGAAACTCGACATCAGTGGTCGTTCGAAGATGTCGAAAGACGAACTCGTCGATGCCGTACAGAAGGCGAACGACAAGAAGACGCGCAAGGCGCGCGAGAAGTAGGGTCGAAACCCACCATCTCGATGGGATCTCGATCAGAGGAGGAAAAGGGTGGGCGATACCGGACTCGAACCGATGACCTCTTCCGTGTGAAGGAAGCGCGCTACCAACTGCGCCAATCGCCCTCAGCTGACCGATCTGTGAAGAATCGAGCATCCGCTGCGATTTTCGATACTAGCCGAGTGTCGGCGAAAACAACGAACCGAAACGGCCTCTGCATCGATGGTCGAGGTGAATTCTGCGATCTTGAATATCCGGCGTGTCTCAGTTTGTGAATCGAGCGCGCAATCGGTTAGAGTCTCTAAGCACCCGGAAACGGGAGCAAATGCGGATGTGGCGCAGTGGTAGCGCATCACCTTGCCAAGGTGAGGGTCGCGAGTTCGAATCTCGTCATCCGCTCGAGTGCTGAGGATCAGTCTCCAGGCTGGTTACGGCATGTGGGCAACCACACGCGGTGGCGTGGCCGAGAGGCGAGGCAGCGGCCTGCAAAGCCGTCCACACGGGTTCGAATCCCGTCGCCACCTCCACTCTCACTCATGCAACACCCCTGTAACACCCCGGGCGATTGGCGCAGCGGTAGCGCGCTTCCCTGACACGGAAGAGGTCACTGGTTCGATCCCAGTATCGCCCACAGACGGAAACCCCCGGAATGCCGGGGGTTTCTTGTGTTTGAAGAAGCGGACGCCTCTGTCCGGGGCTTCTAGCGGCCCGAAGCGCCTCTCGACGTCTTATAGAGACACGTCTCTGTCAGTCCTCTGAAAGCTCCCGAACACCTCACGATGTCCGCAATGCCTCGGCGACGCCCCCGTTGGTGCACGTCGTTGCAGACGATCCAAGTGCGCTCACGGTCGCAGAAGCAGCCGTAGAGGAGACGAGCCTGAGCCATTCGTCCTCGTATACGAGTAGATTCCGCGCATGGTGTCAGTTATACTCGACACATGATCATGGTCCGGCGTACTCGATCATTCGATCGCTGGCTCGATGGTCTGAAGGATAGGAGCGGACGTGCTCGGATTCTGCTCCGACTCGATCGGCTTGCACGGGGCAACCCGGGTCAGGTGGCTCCGATCGGGAACGGACTGTCCGAGCTGAAGATCAATACTGGGTCCGGCTACAGGGTCTACTACCTGCAGCATGGTGATGAGCTGATCCTGCTGCTCTGCGGCGGGGACAAATCGACCCAGAGCAAGGACATTGCCGCAGCGCAGCAACTCGCCGAGGAATGGCGGGCCGACCAGCAGAGAGGAGAACAGCCATGACGACCGACGCGAAGTACCAGGCGTTCGACGCCGCAGACTACATCGCCGACGTCGACGATGCGGCGTTGCTTCTGGAGACCGCCCTCGAGGACTCTGCAGACGACCCTGGCGCGCTGCCCGCTGCTCTGGGCATCCTCGCGCGCTCGGGCAACATGAGCGAGCTCGCCCGGCGCGTGGGCATGAGCCGTGATGGCCTCTACCGCGCACTCTCAGACGACGGCAACCCGACCTGGTCGACAGTCCTGAAGGTTACCCAGGCACTGAACCTACGCCTCGAGGTGCATCAGGTGGAGCGGTCCGCCTGAATTTCCCATTGCGGACGATTCCCGAGGTCCATCTTGCACACCTGCGACGGCTCGGTGCCTCCTTCTGCAACGGCGGGCAGCACCTCTATAAGCGGCAGATGTCAAACTCCGTACGGATAGTGGTACGGCTCTGGCTTCGAGCGGGAGATACCGGGTGAACCAGCGCCCTGCCCGGCAACACGTCGACGTCCAGCTCGCACCACGAGCAGCTGCATAACCTCACCGCTGTTCTCCTCGTAGACCGACGCCGGTTTCGACACGGTCCGGCGTCGCTTCGCTCCGTCGGGCCTGCTCAACCACCGGTGATAGTCGTGCCGAATGGACCGGTAGACCGATTCCGCGCCGCCATGATCGTGCCGTCGGCAGTTTCGCGGTAGACCGGCACGGCCGCCGTGTCCTGGACGGGGATCGGATGTCTTCTCGGTGAGACGTCCATTGAAGCTGCTCCGACGCGCGGGGAAAAGCCGCCGAGTGGCGAACTCCGGCGCGAGACCATATGCTAACGATAATCGTTCTCATTAACCGATCGAGAACACTCTCGTCTCACCCTGTAGAAAGGTTCGAGCATATGCACGTCTCTACCCGTTTGCGAGGTGGCGCCCTTCTCGGCGTCCTCGCACTCGCGGGCGGTTTGGCTCTTCCCACCGCGGCGCACGCGGCCGATGCGCCCGTCGTAAACGAAGATCCGATCCGTCTGGACACCGGGCACATCGATGCCTTCAACCTGGTCCTCAATGAGGATGACACCGCTCGTCTCGTGCTCAAGGAGGACGTGACCGGCTCGCGTGTGCTGCACACGCCGGAGTCCGTGGAACTCGGCGTGAAGAGTCAGGCCGTTGTGAAGAACCTCCCGAGCGGCGGTCTGCCCTCGGGCGCGCCATCCGAGATGTACTTTCTGCCTCTGACCCAGGACCCCGAGCTCATCTGGCCTGGCTGGGACAGCCAATCGGTTGGGTCTGTCTATGGGAGCGACGCGAACGTCGACGTCGACGTGACGACAGTGGAGGGGCCGGGCGAGGTCTACCTCTGGACGAATGGAACGTGGGGTGCTCCCGCGCCGCTGCTGAAAGACGGCGCCTGGAAGCTCCCCGGCACGATCCAGCAGAGCTTCTTGGCCCACGTGCACGCCAACTGGGGTTTCACCGAGCCCGGCACCTACACGCTGACCGCGCAGGCGACGGTGACGAGCGAGGACGGCAGCAAGACGTCGACGACCAACGAGGCGACGTACACCTTTGTGGTCGCTCCAGCGCCCACAAGCGTGACGATCTCCGGTGCAGAGAACGTTGTGCAGCCGGACAGCGAGGTGACCCTCACGGCTGCGCAGACGCCCGCCGACTCGACGTTCAGCGCATACAGCTGGTCGACCCGGGCCTCCGCCTCCGCGGAGTGGGAGACCGTCGAAGGGGCCACAGGCCCGACCCTGGACGTCACCGCAGTCGACGGCGCCGAGTACCGCGCGACCGTGTCTGGCGGCAAGGACTACTCCAGCGATCCAGTCGTTCCGGTGACAGTCGAGTCGGCACCGGTGACCATCTCGGTGGCACAGGCCCCGGAGCAGACGATCGCGATCGAGCCGCTTGCAGGTCATTACCACAGCAACTCGCCGATCGACCTGTCCGTCATCGCCGACCCGGTCGTCGAGAACGCAACCTATCGCTGGTACCTGCAGCGCACCGATCAGGATGCCCCTGTCCAGATCGATGGGGCGACCGGCGCAACGCACCGGCTCATCGCCGAACAGGCGCTGAACGGTGCGAAGGTCATCGCTGAACTCGTTTCGGATGCCGGCGCCGTGCTCGCAGAGGCGGCACCGGTCACCGTCGAGGTCGATGATCATGGTGCGGCTCCGCTGCAGAAAGTCACGATCGGCGGTCTGGACGACCACTACCACACCGGTGACAGCGTCGATCTGACGGCAGTCGTCGCGCCCGCTTCGGTTCTGGACCGCTTCGAGTGGTATGTGCAGAAGGCCGGCGAAGCGACTCCCGTTCTCGTCGAGAGCGAGAACTCCGCCGCCTACTCGTTCACCGCGAGCGAGGAGCTGGCCGGCGCGGCTGTGATCGCGAAACTCACGTACGACGACGGACGCAGCTATGCGGAATCCGCACCCGTCATCGTGCGCCTGGACGATCACACGGAGGTCCCCGACACCGAGCTGACCGTCACAACGGACCGTGACGCCGACGACTACTGGGTCGGTCAGACGGCAACGCTGACGGCAGAGCAGTCCACCCCGACGGGCCTCGCCGACTACCAGTGGCAGGTCAAGCTGCCTGGCGCTGCCGGTTTCGCCGCGGTTGACGGACAGACCGCCGCGGAGTACAAGTTCAAGCCTTCACTGGCCAACAGCGGTGTGCAGGTGAAGGTGCAGCTCTTGCACGACGGTAAGGTGCACGCGGAGTCCGCGCCCGTGACGATCACCGCGCAGCAGCGACCGGTGGTGACCACCCTCATCGTGACGGCGGACAAGGAGTCTTATGCTCCAGGCGACACCGCTCAGTTCACGTCTCGTCAGGATCCGGAAACCGGGAAGACGCACTACCACTGGTACATCAAGCGGGTCGGCGCGTCTGATTTCGTCTGGGTCGACCAGTCCCGCGACAAGGATCTCGCTCTGCCTGTCACGGCCGACGACGACGGCGCCCAGCTGGTGCTGCGCCTGTTCGACGACACCCACGCGGTGATCGCCGAATCGCAACCGCACACGCTGAACGTCACCTCGAACGGCATCGATCCCGAGCCGAGCACGGAACTCAGCATCGACGGGGTGTCCGGCGGATACCACGTCGGCGAGACCGCGGCGCTGACCGCTGTGCAGACGCCGGAGACCGGTGAGGACCACTACCACTGGTTCATCAAGCGCACCGGTGACGCCGACTACTCTGTCATCTCCGGAGCCAGCACCGGCACCCTGGAGCAGGTCATCACCGAAGGCGATGCGGGCGCACAGGTCGTGGTCAAGCTCTACAATCATGACCACGAGGTCATCGCCGAGTCCGCCGCGGCGACGTTGAACGTGCTGCCCGGAGCGGCGAAGCCAGACCAGGCACCGCAGACTCCGAACGGGTCGGCACTGGACGGTGTGACCGAGGGCGGCATCACCGTATCCACCACGACTCCGGCGCCGGGCCAGGTCATCACTGTGCAGATCGGTGAGGGCGCTGACCAAGCCGGCGAATGGGTGGCCGCGTGGCTGTTCTCCGAGCCTGTGCTGCTGGGCGCTGACTGGCTCCAGGTCGGAGCAGACGGCACGATCGCCGTGACCATTCCGAGCGACACCACGCTCGGGGCACACCGCCTCGCCGTGTTCGACGACGCCGGCGACGTGATCGGCTGGCAGCAGCTGCAGGTGACCGCCGTGGCAGACACGAGCACACCGGGGGCCACTGGAACCCCGGGGGGCCTGGCGCTCACCGGTAGCGAGTTCGCCGGTGCTTCTGCCGCCGCCGCAGTGCTGCTGCTCCTTGGCGCGGGCACACTGAGGACCGTTCGCCGCCGACGGTCCGCGAACGTCATCGACTGACGTCATCGGACGGTGGGTGGTGTGAGCAGGGCTCGCACCACCCACCACCGATGCCGTCCTCTCTCTTCTGGATCCCTCTCTGAAAGACCCGCTGTGCGTACTCGACTGACCCCCGCCGTCACCGCATCCGTCGTGGCGGTGACGTTGCTCGCCGGGTGCTCTGCACGTCCTGCCGTGAGTGACGACGGCCGCGTTCACGTGGTGACCACAACCGGCATCCTCGCCGACCTGGCCGGCAACGTCGCCGGTGACCGAGCGGATGTGATCTCGCTCGTTCCCGAGGGCGGCGATCCCCACAGCCACGAGCCCTCCCTGCGTGACGTGCGCGACATCGTGTATGCCGACGTCGCCTTCTCGAACTACCTGATGCTCGAGGAACAGAACCTCATCAAGGCCCTCGACACGAACCTCCCCGCCGGTGTGCCCAACGTCTCGCTGGCGGAGGAGGCCGTCAAATACGCGGCAGAGATCATCCCGCTCGTGGAGGACGTCTCATTGGACACGATCTGGCTCGGTCTGCGGGTCAAGGGTGCCGGTGAACAAGCGGGCGCAACCCGCACCTCCGACGTTCTCCTCTCGGCGACCGGGGTCGAGGGCCCAGGCGAACTCGTCGCCTATCTCACCGGCAGTTTCGGTGACGTCGACACCTACTTCGATTCCGTTGACGGGTTCGATGCAGCCACGGGCTACCGGGATGACACGGTCACGCTTCCACCGGACGCACACACTCATCTGAGCTGGGCTTTCACGGAGCCCGGCATCTACACCCTCGATCTGCAGGCGAAACTGCAGATCACAAGCGATCAGAGGCCCGTGGAGATCGGCACCGGAGAGGTGACCTTCGCTGTCGGCGTCGATCCCCACTCGGTGCCAGGCAAATCCGGAGCCACCGTGCTCGACGCCGGGCATTCCGATCTCACCGTCGATCTCGACACAGGCGCCTTCGATGTGCTCCTCGACCACGAACACGGCACGGGGGACGTGCATCAGGAGATCTTCCCGCTCGACGACGTCGTCGTCGAAGTTCCCAACAAGGCCCTGCACGAGATCCCCGGTGACCCCGCGTACCGTTTTCTCGGGCGTGCGGGGGACCCGATCTACCAGCTTCCGCAGGCTGTGCTCGGCAAGCACGTCCACGGCGAGATCGATCCGCACCTGTGGCAGAACGTCCGCAACGCCATGGCCTACGTCGAGATCATGCGCGACACCCTCATCGAGGTCGACCCTGACGGTGCGACGGAATACACGCAGAACGCCGCCGCCTACCTTCAACAGCTCGCCGCGCTCGACACGGAGGTGCACAACACGATCGCCGAGATCCCCGAGGCGAACCGCACCCTCGTCACCACGCACGATGCGTTCGGATATCTCGCCCAGGCCTACGACGTGACCATCTCTGGTTTCGTGACTCCCAATCCGGCGGTGGAGCCGTCTCTGGCGGAACGGAAACGGCTGACCGAAACGATCCGCAACCTGCACGTTCCCGCGGTCTTCCTCGAACCGAATCTGGCCTCGCGCTCCTCGACCCTCGTCGAGGTCGCGAAGGAACAGGGCATCCAGGTCTGCCCCATCTACGGCGACGCCTTCAGCGAGACCGTGACCACCTACATCGACATGATGCGTTTCAACGCCCAATCCCTCCGCGACTGTCTCAGCGCGATCGAAGGAGAATAGATGACACCCCGCACCGCCTTCCGTCGCTCGCTCGCCGCCGCAGGAGTTCTGCTGGCCGGACTGGCCGTCTTGTCACCCACCGCGGTCTCGGCGGCCCAAGACGACAGTCTGGACCAGACCCTCGACCCCAACCAGGCCCAGGGCACCGGCCAGGTGGTGCTCGATCATGGCCACGCCGACTTCGGGCCGACGCTCAACACCGGTGAATGGATCATTCAGATCCATGACGACACCGCCTCACCCTCGTATTGGCGTCACCTCGAAGACGTCGTCCTCAGAGTGAACGACACCGCGATCCTGCCCGTGCCGGACTCCGATGCCTACGGCTTTCTCGGTCAGCAACCGGGCGACGAGGTGTGGGTGGTGCCGCAGACCCAGAAGCCGGATGTGGTCTGGGCGGGCTGGAACACCCAGGAACCGAATGTGCTGAATTCCCTGAACCTGGGCACGACGTTCAACGTTCTCGGTGTGCACGGCCCGGGAGACGTTGTGGTGTATCTGCAGAGCGGGAACTTCGGCGACCCGCAACGGCTGTGGTCGTCACGTGAGCCGTTCCCGCAGCAGTCCTGGATCGAGGTGAATACGCATACACATGCCAACTGGGTCTTCACCGAACCAGGGGTCTATCTCGTCGACATCCAGTTCGACGCGGACCTGATCACGGGCGAGAGCGTGACCGCGCGCGACACCCTCCGCTTCGCGGTCGGTGACGCCACGGATGCGCAGCAGGCGTTCCAGACGGTGATCGACGACACTCCGACCGGCGACGCCACCGAGGAACCCGGCACGATCACGGCCGAAGCCCCGTCGAAAACCTCGGAAGGTGGGCTGGGAACGATCGTATGGCTCGTCGTCGGTGCCATCGCAGCGGTGCTCGTGGCCGCGATCCTCATCGTGGTGATCGCGTCACGACGTGCCAGGACTCGAGCCCTCGCCGCACGCGCTCGAAAGGACGCAGACGAATGAGCGGCGCGCTGACCGTCGACGACCTGAGGGTGCGTCTCGGAGGGCGACGTGTGCTCTACGACATCGATCTGCGCCTCGACACCGGTGAGTTCGTCGGCCTCATCGGACCCAACGGCGCCGGCAAGACCACCCTGCTGCGGTCCATCCTCGGCTTGATCCGCACCGAGACCGGCCGCATCGACGTGGACGGGCGCAGCGGCACGCAGGCACGCTCCCGAATCGGCTACGTGCCGCAACGACACGAGTTCGCCTGGGACTTTCCCATCAGCGTCGAAGACGCCGTGATGACCGGACGAATCCGGAGGATCGGGTGGCTCCGCCGCCCCCGCATCGCCGACTTCGATGCCGTCGCCGAAGCGCTTGAGCGTGTGCACATGGATCACCTGCGTGGCCGGCCCGTCGGCGAGCTCTCGGGCGGACAACGCCAGCGGGTTCTCGTCGCCCGCGCGCTCGCGCTCCGGCCACGCCTGCTGCTCCTGGATGAGCCGTTCACCGGTCTGGACATGCCGACCCAGGAACTGCTGATCGACCTGTTCCGGGCGCTCGCCGGCGAAGACAAAGCCGTGCTCATGACAACCCATGACCTGGTCGGCGCACTCCATGAGTGTTCCCGGTTGTGCCTGATCAACCGAACCATCATCGCCGACGGATCACCGTCTGAGCTCACCGACCCCGAGATCTGGATGCACACGTTCGACATCAAAGCCACCAACCCGCTTCTGAAGACTCTGGGGGTGTCCGCCTGATGCTCTCGCCGATCGACTTCATCCAGGACCTCCTCAACCCTGACCTGGCATTCCTGCCCAAAGCGCTGGTGATCGCGGTGATGTCGAGCATCGTCTGCGGTGTGATCGGCTGCTACGTCGTGCTCCGCGGCATGGCGTTCATCGGCGACGCCGTGGCCCACGCCGTTTTCCCCGGCCTCGCCGTCGCGTTCGTCATCCAGGGCAACCTGGTGCTCGGGGGCGCTGTCGCCGGCGTCTTGACGGCGATCCTCGTCGCGGTGTTCTCGCAGAACCGGCGCATCAAAGAGGACTCCATCATCGGGGTGTTCTTCGTCGCGGCCTTCGCGCTTGGCATCGTGATCATCTCGCAGTCGCCCGGTTACGCCGGGTCGCTGCAGCAGTTCCTGTTCGGATCCATCACCGGCATCCCCGACGAAGACATCTACACCGTCGCGATCACCGGTGTTCTGCTGCTGTTGATCGTGTTCCTCTTCCACAAAGAGTTCGTCGCGGTGACCCTCGACCGCGAGATGGCCAGAGCCACCGGCATCCCCGTGTTCGTGCTCGACCTGGTGCTGTACGTCATGGTGGCGATCGCGATCGTGATCTCCATCCAGACGATCGGCAACATCCTCGTGCTCGCCCTGCTGATCACCCCGGCCGCCGCGGCACGCCTGCTCACCGACCGGCTTGGTGTCATGATGCTGCTCGCGCCGGTCATCGGTGGCTCCTCTGCGCTCGTGGGCTTGTATGTGTCTTGGAGCTTCGACCTTCCGGTGGGCGGCATGATCGTGCTCGTCGCCACCGCGGTGTTCCTGATCGCATGGTTCTTCGCGCCCCGGCACGGTCTGCTCATGCGATACCTCCGACGTCGCGCTCAGCCCGGCGAAGCCGAACTGCACCACGATCCGACGTCGGCCGACCCCGTGACGGCGTCGACGTCAGTGGAAAGCGCATTGTCATGACCGGTCCAACGCCCTTCACGAGCCGGGGAGCGAAAGCCACGGGCGTCAGTGTGTTCCTCGCACTCGTGACCACGATGGTGATGCCTCTCGCCGCGACAGCCGATGACGGCCAGCTGCCGGTGCCGTCATCCGCCCAGACCCCGCCCGCGGCTCCCGCCCCTGATCAGCGACCGGTCATCCCGCAACCTGAAAAGCAGTCGGATCAGCCCGCTCCGCTCAGCGCGGACAAGAGGATCATCGGTCCGGTGCACACGGATGCCGTTTCGGCGTACCTGGACGCCGGCACGCTCGTCTTGGAATCCAAGGCGGACATCGACGTCACCGGTGACGGAATCACCGATCTCGGCACGCGATTGAAGGCGAAGGAACTGCTGTTCCATCTCAGCGACGCGGGAAAGATCACCGTCCCGGACCTGCCCGCGTACTCCTTTCTGGGAGAACCGGGGTCCACCCTCTGGATGGCGCCCCAGACCCAGAACCACAACGTCATCTGGCCGGGCTTCAGCACCGAAGATCCGAATCTCTCTGGGAAGGTGACAGGCAACACCCTCGACGTTCGGCTCATCGGGACCGAGGGGCCGGGCAATGCCGAGGTGTACATGCAGAATGGCGCGCAGGTCCAGCGAGTCTTCAGCAGCACCACGGCCCTGCCGGCATGGACGATCGGGGTTCCGCAGCACACGCACATGAACTGGGCGTTCTCCCGTGCGGGAACCTACACCTTCACCTTCGAGATGAGCGCTGTCGTCGACGGTCGCGAGCAGACCGCCATCAACGACTACACGTTCGTCGTCGGCGATCTCGACAGCCACACCCGGACCACAACCACCACTCTGAGCTCCTCGGCGAAGGAAGCAGCCGCCGGCGACCCCATCCTGTTCACGGCCGAGCTCGATCCCCCCGAGACCACAGGTGCCGTGCAGTTTCGCGACCTCACGAGCGACACCGTGCTCGGGCACACACCCATCGCCGACGGTGCCGCGTCGTTCCGTGCCGATGCTCTCACACCGGGTCAGCATCAAGTCGTTGCCGAGTTCGTTCCCACCTGGAGCAACGACTACGTCCCCTCGACCTCGCGGCCGGTGACCATCACCGTCTCTGGCGAGGTGCGGCAGAAACCCGTCCATAACGACACGATCCCCGTTCCAGGCACCGCATTGAACGCTCACGCGCCGGGCACCGCGGTTGTCATCACCAGCCCAGGCAAGAAGACGACACCGGGCGGGACGATCACCGTCGCTCTCGCCGACGCATCGCTGGCCGGGCACTGGGTTTCCGCCTGGCTGCCGGGACAGGCTTCTGCCTGGAGAGGGTGGATCCAAGCCGACCTCACCGGACGATTCAGTCTCGGCCTGCCCGACGTGATCGCGACAGGCACACACCAACTCGTTGTGAAAGACGACAGGGGTGCGCTGATCGGGTGGGACAGGTTCACGGTCTCAAGCCCGAGTGCCGGTGGCGGGGGAGACCCGAGTCCTCCGCCACAGCCCGCCCCACCGACGCCCGCTCCCGTTCCGGCGCCGCGAGCCCCAGGGCAGCAGTGCGCCCCAGGGATCACGCTCGAGACCGGGCACATCGACGCGTTCTACGTCTCTGCAGCAAACGGAAAAGCCGTCCTTCAGCTCATGGAAGACGTCACCGGCCATCGCGTCATCCGTGAAGCCGAGACCGTGCTGCTTCGCGTCAAGGAATCGGCGTACCGCTCCGACATCCCAGAGGGCACCCCTGGTGCACCAGCTGGTTACGTCCTCCCTCTGACGCAGGATCCCGCGCTCATCTGGCCCGGGTGGGACACCAACCGCACAGCGGCCAGCGGCCACACGGACGTGTCGATCAACATCACCGGAGTCGAGGGACCAGGGCGGGTGCACGTCTCAAGTCAAGGCTCCTTCGGCGATATCACCTCGCTCTTGCAAGGAGGGGGGCACACTCTTCCCGGCACACTCCGCGAGGCCACCCCCGCGCACACCCACGCCCAGTGGGTCTTCACCCAGAAGGGCATCTACACCCTGACCGTTCACGCCGTGGCGACGAACCCTGCGAACGGGCAGACGCTCACCACCGCCAGCCACACGTACGTGTTCCAGGTGGGGGATGTTCCTCTCGGTGACACCTTCTGCGGGCTGAGTTCGACAGGCGCCGGCGACGCCGCCGAAGTCAATACCGCGGTCAACAGGGCTGCGGCGGATGCCGTCGCGGCTGCCCGGGCCGCCGCGACCACCGAAGCCGAGGCCGCCGCCCCTGAGAAGGCGAACTCGAAACGCAGCCACTCATCCAAGACAGACGAAGCGGACGATCCCTTCGAGCAGATCTTCGGTGACGACGCGGACCCGGCGGTGGTCGCGGGCATCGTCACCGGTGGAGTTCTGGTGATCCTGGGAATCGCCGGTGCGACGTACTGGTACCTCCGCCGGCTTCGGACGCACCCCACAAGTGCCGTATCCACCGATCCGGGCGCGTGAATGTGGATCACTACGACGACTTTGACGCCCTCCTCCGGCCGAACACTCCGAGAGAAGCGGGAGAGGACGAGACACCGGACCGGGAATCGGGGAGAGGCTGGGTCATCGCCTCACTGACGAGCGCCGCTCTCGGCATCGCGGCGATTGCCACCGCCGTCATCGTCGCCACAGCGCACACTCCGTCGGGTGAACTCGCCGCGACACCGACTGCATCCGCTCCGAAAGAGACCGCAAGCCATTCGATGCCGCTGCCGCGCCCGACAGCGACGTCCTCAGAAGGGATCATCGGCCTCGTCGATCAGCGATGGGTGAGTGCGCTCGCGACGAAAACGGGGATCCCGCTGCGCGCCCTCCAGGCGTACACGGGGGCGTCGCTGCGCGTCGCGACGGAGTACCCCGGTTGTGGGTTGGGCTGGAACACACTCGCAGGCATCGGTCACGTCGAATCCGAGCACGGCACGATCAACGGCTCCCATATCGCCGAACACGGAGCGGCGACACCCGCCATCGTCGGAATCGCACTCACCGGTGTCGAGACGGATGCCATCCCCGACACCGATGACGGCGTGCTCGACGGCGATACCGTGTGGGACCGGGCCGTCGGTCCCATGCAGTTCATCCCCGCGACCTGGGCCGAATGGGCCGCCGACGGGAACGGAGACGGGGACGCAGACCCCCAGAACATCGACGACAGCGCTCTCGCAGCCGGCCGATACCTCTGCCACATCGGAGGTGACCTGACAGACCACGACCGGTGGATCGCGGCCGTCGCCGCCTACAACAACACCATCGAGTACAACAATAGGGTCGCAGAAGCCGCCGATCACTATGCACGTCTTGCATAGGAGAGATCACGGGCGCAGGGAAGAGGACGACACGTGGAGGGAGTATGGATGCACTGCAGTGCTCACGCCCACGCGTTCCTCCACGTGGACGATGGTGCCCGTGCTCGGCAGCGAGGCCGTTCGGGCCGAGGGCATGTCGGAGTATTTCTCGACCGTCGAGGGTGCACTCGACCGGCGGAAGGTTTCGGCGACGCGGCCTCGGATTCCTATCGCTGTTGATGCGGCAACGGACTCCGGCGAGAAGCGGTGCCGGCATCGGGCTCAGGATCGAGGTCGATCTCGACGGAGACGGTCGGGGGGAGCGTGAGGTCACTCGGCATGATGCTCGACGTGTTCACGGTGGGCGGGGTGGCGCGCATGTCTCTCCTCGTGTGTTATTCGATACCAGTCCATCGCAGAGCGACCGTTCGCACATCGTCCACAGGGCTGAATGGTCTCATCCGTCGGAATGATCGTGGGTAGAGCCACGACGCCATGGAACCGCCGACCCTACGGTTGAGGCACAAGAGACGACCTGGCACCGGTCGGCGTGCTCGTGCGACGTGTGCTGACGGGTGTCAGAGTCGTCACGCGCCTGTTACGCGACTGTGCTGGGCCCGTTCCTGCGCGGCAGCACGTCACCGATTGGATGCCTGCACTTAACGTTCGGCCGCTATCATGTGGGCATCGCGGAGCCGCTTGTGTCGACACCCGATGCCCTATCTGCTCGTCGCCGTGTTGGCGACCCTTCTCAAGGATGCCGTTGCCGTGACGTTCTCGTGGCCCGTGAAGCATCGATCGCTGACCATGATGACGGCCGGCGGCGCCCTCGTGGCGGTGGCCGCGGTGCTGGTGATGGGCGCCCCGGGTCACCGGGCGAGCCAGATTCGGCTCGGAGATGCCGGGGTCTGGGTCACGAACGACGTCGACCGCGCCGTGGGCCGGTTCAACAGTGAGGTGGGCGAACTCAATTCTGCGATCCGCTCCTCGGCACTCGCGCCTGAAGCTGCGCACGGCACCGAAGCCGGGCAAGATGCAACGGCCGAGGTCGAGCCGTCGGTGACGACGGACGTCGCCCAAGACGGCACCGACGTGGTCGTCGTCACCCGCACCGCCGAGTCGCGCTCCAGCACACCCCGCCCGGCTGAACACCCCGACGACGGCTTGGACGACACACCCGACGATCGCGATGTCGGCATAGGCACCAGCCCAGACCCGAACGCCGCGCCCCCGTCAGATGCTGCAGGCTATGCGACGGCGTCCGTTCTCGACCCGTCGACGGTGCGGTTCGCGTCGACCGTGTTGCTCCCCAGCGCTTCTACCGAGGTTCACCTCGTGGGTGGGAACGAGACAGTGCCGACCACGGTGGTGCTGCTCGACCCGCGCGGCGGGCGGCTGTGGCAGATCCCGTTCGATCAGCTGAAGACATTCGACGCGTCGCAGAATCCGGATGCCGTGCTCGGCGACGGCGCTGTCGTCGCGGCCGCAGGCGACGGACGCTTCTATGCCGCCGCGCCCTCGACGGGTGAGGTGCTGCGGTTCGACGCCGGAGCATCCCTCAGCAGCCCCCTCAGAGCACGTGTTGACATCGATGCGAACGCGGTGGTGCAACTGGCTGCAGACGGCGAGACGTGGGCGCTTCTCGACGAGAAGGCTCGACAGGTGCTCAGCGCGGAGGGGGCGGTCGACGTTCGTCCGATGGCGCCGGTGACCTCGACGAGCGGCGCGCAAGGGCAGAGCCAGACGGCCGCGTTCGCGCTTCAACGTGGGCTGAGTTCGGCCGCAGTGCTTCTGGCGACATCGTCGGGTCTGCACGAGGTGGGTCTGGTCGACGGTGAGGTGCGAACGATCACCGATGTGCCCCACGGAATCCCGGCGCACCCCGTGACGGTGAACGGATGCTCCTATGCAGCGTGGTCGGACGGCACCGTCTGGCAGCGGTGCGCAGGGGGAGCGCACAAGGGATTCCATCGGCTCGAGAGCGAGAGCGAGAGCGAGGCCGACCTCACGACAGAGCGGTTGAAGGGTATGAGTTCCGGGGCGTCGTTGACGTTCCGCACCAATCGCGACGGGGTTGTGCTCAACGACACCGCGACGGGCGCACTGTGGTCGGTGACGAACGGGAGTGCTCTCGTCTCCAACTGGTCAGACGTGCTCACACCGCTCGGCGGAGTGTCGCGAGTCGCGCCGCTGGCGGTTGCAGAGCCGCTTCTTCCGGTGACCCGTGAGCCGAGAGAAAAACCAGACCCGAGAGAAGAGGCGCACCCGGTCGTGCGGACCCCTGCGCAGCCGCCGATCGAAGGCGTCGTTGCTCCAGCCGACGATGTTTTGCCGTCATCCGGCCCGCCCTCGCAGCCCGAGCGGGGGGAGAGCCCTCCGTCTGCGGGCACACCGCTGTCGACAACGGTCACAGCGCATCTCGATGAGTCCACGGGCGTCGCGACCCTCACCTGGCCGGCCTTCGACGGCAACGGCAGTGCGATGCGAGGCTACTTCGCTCAGGCGCTCGGCGCCGCCTCTGCCCCGGTTGGCGAGAGCTGCGCGATCGGCAGCACCTCGAGGTCGGTGACAGCGCCGACCGGCGGCGAGGTGATCGACGTCGGTCTCGACACAACGGCGACGTTCGACGGGGTCACCGAACCCGGTGTCGGTCACGGGTTCGTCGTCTGGGGCTACAACGCGGTCGGGTGCACCGCGAGCCGGGCCGTCGTCGTGACCCCCACTCCGTCGCCTGGGCCCGTCGTCGCCGTGACTGGCACCATGCGTATGCAGGGAACGGAATATGACTATCGCATCGATGCCGTGTCGCCGGCGGCCTCGCACTACGAGGTGCAGCGGCTGGATGCGTCCGGCACACCGACGGGCGACGTCGCCTTGTTCTCCGGCTCCGCGGCTCCACGTGAACTGACGGCCGGCCCGTTCGGTGAGAAGCTCGCGTATCAGCTGCGCGCCTGCAACCAGTGGGGGGACTACGCGAGCTGTGGTCCGTGGTCGGCGCAGAGCGCCCCAGAGCCGTCGCTGACCTTCGCGTTCGAGGGGCTCGTCTACTCCGCCGAGCGCGGGGAGTGGACCTGGCTGGACGCCCCGCTGAACGGCCACTTGATGCCCACGATCGTGTGCGTTGACCTCGACCATTTCGAAGTGCCGTCGACGATTGTTGGATCGAGTTGCCAGATGGAGTCGCCAATTGATTCAGAGGCAGCCGCTCTGTTGGTCTTCATCGGGACTAAGGCCTACCAGTACGTTCCCTAGCGGATGGGTAACGAAGAGTCCCTCGTTCGGATTCCACGCGAACGAGGGACGCGTGGACTGTCAGCTCACGATGAGCGAGCTCGCTTGATTGTTGAAGGTACCCATGTTCGAGCTGCTGGCAGCGGGACCGAACGAACCACCTGCGAAGAGAACGTTCTGGAAGAACTTCGATTCGCAGCCGTTGAAAGATTGGAACGATTCGATCCGATCGTTCCACGCGCCGAGTGAAGCGATGTTCTGTGCGCCGACGCTGCAGAGGTTCGGCGTTTCGGTGAAGTAGCTCACGCTCTCGCCCTCGAAGCCAGTCGCGTCCCATCCCGTGACGAGAAGGAAGTTCTCCTCCACCGCACGAGCGGCGAAGCTCGTCTCGGTCTCGGTCTGGTTCGCGACGAGCGGCTTACCGGTCGCGAGCTCGATCTGCTCGATCGGGTCGAGGGAGCTGTCGAAGCAGCCGCTCTCGCCGGTGTCGACGTTCTGCCAGCACGACTCGCCAGTGGGGGAGTCGTTCGCGGAGGTAGCAGCATTGGCGGGGGAGACCGCGAGGAGGGCCGAGGCGACGACCCCGGCGGCCATGAGAGAAGAGGCCGCGAAGCGGCGGCGGGCGGTGTGGGAGGTGTGCTGGGTCATAGGGGTCAGTCAAGCGAAGAGGGGAGTGTGCAGGCAAGCGGATTCACACGACGCCTCGATGAACATCTCGGCGTCGCAAGACGTCGGGACAGAGAACATTCGAGGGCGTCGGGTAACGATTGCTCGCGACCGGCCATTAAAGAGGAGTAAGCCGGTTCTGAGCGATATCCTGTTCCCTCAGACGACGACACCATGCTGTCATACCCGCGATAATGCGGTTCGCGTTGGTGCGCTACAGTCCCCGTGATGGTCAGTCACTCGGAGCGAGAGCTCATCGCCGCAGCGATCCGCGGGGATGAGCGGGCGTTCGGTGTGTTCTTCGACCTGCACGTTGAGCCCGTATACGTGCTGGCGCTCGAAGAACTGGGCAGCGCAGACGATGCACAAGACGTGACCCAGCAGGTTTTCGCCATCGCCTGGTCGAAGCTCCCGAAGATCCGGCTCGTCGACGGCTCGGCTCTGCCGTGGCTTCTGACGACCTGTCGCAACCTCACGTCCAATCGACTGCGATCGGTCAGACGTCGGCCGGTCACAGAGAATTTCGATGACCTGAGCCATACCCTGGCCATCACAGACGAATTTGAGACGGTGCGTTCGCGCGACCTGATAGACCGAATGGAGAAGGAGGTGGCCGCGATGCCTGAGCTCGATCAGAACGTCTATCGCCAGATCCTCCGTGACGGGCGGTCGTATGAAGCCGTTGCCGCTTCGCTCGGCGTGTCGGTGGCATCGGTGCGCAAGCGCCTCAATCGTGTGCGCAATCGGCTTCGCTCCAAGTTCGGGGGCGAGCTGTGAGCACACCGCCGAGTCTGAGCCCAGAGCGTCGCGCAGAGATGCGCGAATGGGTGATGCGCCACGTCGAGCGCCGCAAACGTCGTCGTCGGCGTGTGGCGATGGCGGGTGTCGGCGTCGTCGGGGTGGCCGCACTTGTGACGGCCGCCTGGGTTGTGATCGCGCCGCAGCTCGTGCAAGAACGCTGGGCGTTCTGCTACGAGGAGCCGAGCCTCGACGCATCCCACTCCGAGGGTGTGCGCAGTGAGTCAGACGACCTCGGCGACCCAGTGGCTCACGCCCTCGACATGTGCGCGACGCTCTGGGCGACGGGCATCATCGGCCAGCCGTCGACGGGGGAGCCCCCGACGGGGGAGAAGATCTATCCGGTGCCAGAGCTGACGCTCTGCGTGCGCACCGACCAGTCGCTCGCGGTGTTCCCCACCGGCGAGCCCGGCTCATCGGCAACGGATGCCAACGACTTCTGTTCCTCCCTGGGCTTGCGCGCTCCCTGACCCACCCCCTCCGTCGGTGGTCGAGCCTGTCGAGACCCCCACCCACCCCGGTCGTCGAGCTCGTCGAGACCCCCACCCACCCCGGTCGTCGAGCTCGTCGAGACCCCCACCTCGGTGGTCGAGCTTGTCGAGACCCGTTTCGACACGGCCGCTCGTTCCTCGCGCCCTACTCAACCACGCGACGCGTCCGTAGTCCGCCCACTTTCCGCGAAAACTCATTCGTTACCCCCTGTGAAAAGTGTTCACGAAACGTATGCCGAAGTCACCTTGATCGTTCCTCATTCCGTCCCCGGCGGGGTAGTGCGGGGTCCCCTTCGAGCGTGCAGACTCATCTCCGTAGGCAATCGGCCGAGGATCTGATCCTCCAGATTTCGCCTTCGCAGCTTTGAGGGTCCGCTCGCAGCGGGCCTCGTAGATCACCTGTCCGCCGAGAGGCGGCAGGCCGACGACTTCGGGAGGTGCTGGGGAATGAGCGTTCAGAAACACGAGAACGAAACGACCGGCGCAGCTGTCAACGAACTCCCGGATGCTCACGGCAGCATCGTTCCGGCTCGTAGCGAGTTCGTGGGCGAGGCTTGGTGGGGATCTTCGAATATGAGCCCACGCGCTATGTTCTCCTCTCACGTGATTGTGTCTGGAAAAGGCCGATGACGCGGCGGAATGCGACAACCCTCGAGACCGCGACTCTGGAGGAGAGCCTCGACGCCCTGGGCGTCGAGCACCCGGACATAAGTGGCGAACCCCCGTCGGCTCCGCCGCCCGAGTGGCCGATCTCCGGCTCATCGGGTGACGCTGCAGCGGACGATGCGCCGCGTCGTCTCAGCACTGTGCGGGGTTGGCAAGACAAGTTCTTCCGCGGCGGTGTTCGCACGGGCGGTCTGATGGTGCTGACCCTGATGTCGTTCGTGGGACTGTTCCTGCTGTATCAGGGTTATCAGGCGATCAGTGCGGCCGGTTGGGGCTTCTTCACAACCCAGCAGTGGGAGCCGAACGGCGGCGACTTCGGGATCGCCGCGGTGCTGTTCGGCACCATCACGATCGCGGTGATCGCGATCGTGTTCGCGGTGCCGCTCGCTACCGGAACCGCGCTGTACATCTCGGAGTATGCACCCCGTGGCGTGCAGCAGACCCTCATCCAGATCGTCGACCTGATGGCGGCTGTCCCGAGCGTCGTCTACGGGATCTGGGGCATGTTCCTTCTCGAGGGCTCCGTGCTGCCGGTCGCGGAGTGGATCTCGAGCGTGTTCGGCTGGATTCCGATCTTCTCCGTCGACAGCTTCGACCCGAACGACCCGCTCGCGACACCGACCGTCTTCGCCGGTTCTGCCTTCATCGCCGGAATCGTGGTGGCGATGATGGTCACACCGATCGCGTGCTCGATCATGCGCGAGGTGTTCAGTCAGGCCCCTCTGGGCGAGCGCGAGGGTGCACTCGCGCTCGGCTCGACCCGGTGGGGCATGATCACGAGTGTGGTGCTGCCCTTCGGACGCGGCGGCATGATCGGCGGCACCATGCTGGGTCTGGGCCGGGCGCTCGGTGAGACGATCGCCGTTTATCTCGTGATCTCGCCGGTGTTCGTGATCCAGCCGCATATTCTGCAGACGGGCACGAACTCGATCAGCGCCTTGATCGCGCAACGCTACGGCGAGGCGAGCCCGTTCGAGATGAGTGCTCTGATGGCGGCCGGGCTCGCCCTGTTCGTGATGACGCTCATCGTCAACTTTGCAGCGTCGATGATCATCTCCCGGTCGCGCTCCGGCGCAGCGAGCGAGGGCTGAGCAATGACGAGCACATTCCTGCCCTCCACCACGCAACCCGATCGGCCGACCCGGTCCGCGGCGCCGGCCGAGCGACGGTTGCGGCGCGAGCAGGCCGCCGCGACACCCAGCACGCATGTGCCGTCTCGCCGGCCCGACGCCGACCTTCCCCCCGAGGTCTACCGCTCGACCGCCACGGTGCGCCGCAACGACGTGCTCGCCCTCGCGGGCGCGGCAACCACCGGCGTCTCGGTGGCGATCTTCCTCTTCACGCAAAGCATGCCGCTCGCGGGAGTGCTGCCGTTCCTGCTGATCAGCTACGTCGTGTTCGTCATCGCCTACGCACTGCTGGTGAGCCTGAGTGACTCCGGTCCGGCGATCCGCGACCGGCTCGCCAGCATAGCCGTGCACTCGCTCGGCTTCGTTCTGCTGTTCGCGCTGGCTGTCGTCGTGATCTTCACGATCGCGCGGGGTGCCGAGGCGCTGCCGAATGCCAGCCTCTACACGCAGGACATGTCGAGCGCCGGGCCGCTCGACCCTCTCAGCGTCGGCGGAGTGGGCCACGCCATCGTCGGTACACTCATCCAGATCGGCATCGCGCTCGCGATCTCGATCCCGCTCGGCCTGACCTGCGCGGTGTTCCTCAGCGAGATCCCTGGCCGCCTCAGCCAGCTCGTGCGGACGGTCGTGGAGGCGATGACCGCTCTTCCCTCGATCGTCGCGGGTCTGTTCATCTACGCCACGGTCTGCCTCATCCTCGGGTTCGACCGCTCTGGCTTCGCCGCGGCGCTCGCGATCACGGTCATGATGCTGCCGATCGTCATCAGAGCCGCTGATGTGGTGCTGCGGCTCGTGCCCGGCAACCTCAAAGAGGCAGGTCTCGCGCTCGGCGCAGGGCAGTGGCGCACCGTGTGGCACGTCATCCTGCCCACGGTGCGGTCCGGTCTCACGACCGCGATCATCCTCGGCACGGCACGCGGTATCGGCGAGACCAGCCCCGTGCTTCTCACCGCCGGTTACACCCAGTTCTTCAACTTCAACCCATTCGAGGGGGCGATGGTGTCGCTGCCGCTGGCGGTGTTCAACTTTGTCAAGAGCCCCGAGCCGAGCATGGTTGCGCGCGGCTTCGGCACGGCAGCCGTGCTGATGGCCGTGGTACTGATTCTGTTCGCGGTCGCACGGATCATCGGCGGTAAGGCCCCGGGGCAGCTCAGCGGGCGCCAGGCGCGCGCACGCTTACGCCGCTCCCGTGGCGACGCGGCACGCATCGACGCCATGCTCCGCAACGGTGCCGGCGACGCAATCTCCATCGACGAGCACACACGGAAAGGAAGCCGGGCATGAGCGCCACCTACCGACGCATCGTCCGCGGGGTCGCCGCGTTCGCCGGAATGGCGCTCCTCATCTCGGGCAGTGTTGCGGTGAATGCCCCCGCGGCTCAGGCCGAGCCCGGGACCGTGCACGCCCCTGTCTCGGGCGCTGGGTCGACGTGGTCGTCGAACGCAATCGACCAGTGGGTGTCCAACGTGTGGAACAACTACAAGTGGCGCGTCACCTTCGACAAGCAGGGCTCGTCAAAGGGCCGCCAGCTGTTCGCGAACGGCAGCGTCGACTTCGGCGTCTCCGAGATCCCCTACGCCTTGACCGGCTCCGATGCCGTTGACCCGCGCCCGTCGCGTCCGCTCGCGTACATGCCGATCGTCGCCGGCGGCACGGCATTCATGTACAACCTCGTCATCGGCGGCAAGCGGGTGACCAACCTGCGTCTCTCGGGCGAGGTGATCACGAAGATCTTCACGAACGTGATCACCAGCTGGGATAACCCCGAGATCGCCGCCGACAATCCTGGCCTCACACTGCCATCGATCCCCATCATCCCGGTGGTGCGATCCGATGGCTCGGGCACCAGCGCCCAGTTCAGCACCTGGATGCGCAGCCAGCACGGGGGGCTGTGGCAGGACTTCTGCAACAGGATCGGCAAGGCCAACTGCGGCATCACCTCCAACTACCCGATCCCACCAGGCAGCCGCTTCCAAGGCAAGAACGGCTCTGAGGGCGTGTCCGGCTTCGTCGCCCAGGCCCACGCCGCGGGCGCGATCACCTACGTCGAGTACTCCTACGCGCTCAACTCCCGCTTCCCGGTCGCGAAGGTGCTCAACGCGGCGGACTATTACACCGAACCGACGGCACAGAACGTGGCTGTGGGGCTGCTCGGGGCAGGCATCAACGAGGATCAGTCAAGCCCCGACTACCTCACGCAGCAACTCGACGGCGTCTTCACCAACCCCGACCCCCGAGCGTATCCGCTGTCGAGCTACTCCTACATGATCCTCCCGACCGACATCCCCGCGTCAGGACCGGGCAGCAACTTCAGCCTCAACAAGGGCCTCACCCTCGCCGACTTCGCGGCCTACTTCCTCTGCGAAGGTCAGCAGCAGGCCGAGCAGCTCGGTTACTCGCCGCTGCCGATCAACCTCGTGGAGGCCGGGCAGGCGCAGATCCAGAAGATCCCCGGCGGCAACCCGACCATTCAGGGCATCAGCGCCTGCAACAACCCGACCTTCTCACCCGACGGCGGCAACCGCCTCGCCCAGACCGCCCCGCAGCCGCAGGCCTGCGACAAGCGCGGCCCCACCCAGTGCACCACGGGCACAGGCGGCCTTCGCGAACAGGAAACGGATAGCTCTGGCGGAAACGGCGGAAACGGCTCCGGAGGCAACAGCTCCGGAGGATCCGGATCCGGTGGCGACGGCTCCGGAGCGTCCGGTGGCGACGGCTCCGGAGGCAGCGGCACTGATGTCCTCGACGGCGACCTCGCCGCAGACGACGGTGCCCCCGTGATCGTCGCGGGCAGCCCCACCGCGATCTCCGCCGACGGCATCCCGATCAACGTCCTCATGATCGCCGGCGGCCTCCTGCTCATCGTCGCCTTCCTCGTCCCCCCATTCCTCTCCCGCCTCCGCCGCGGCGCCCTCACGGGCCGCGCCGGCGGCAGCTCCCCTCCCACGCACTGAAAGGCCACCCCGTTGTCTCTCGCCCACTCCTCTCCTGGCCCTGCCCGCGGTCGCGCGCATCGGCGGACCATTCGAGCGCTCGCGCTCGCCGGTGCGGTGCTCATGGCCGCGGGGATCCTCGGCGTTGGCACTGCGACACCGCCGGCGCACGCCGCCAGCGAGACCACCGACTCCGCGATCACGGTGAGTTGGCAGGGCGATACCGGGCCGGCCGCGCAGTTCCAGCCCGCACGTGACACCAAGAGCATCCACTATCAAGATTTCGAGAACGTCACGGTGCAGGTTTCACAGACCTCGGACCTCGTAGACCAGGTCGTGGTTGTCGATGTGAACGGAATGCCGGGCGCGACGGGCGTAGCCACCAACGATGGCTTCGCCACCGCCTACAACTTTGTGCAGGCCATGCAGTGCTGGGGAGACCCGGCTGACCCGCTCTTCTACGAAACATGCCAGTGGGGTGGTACGGCACAGACCACACTTATGGGGGCGCTTCCGGTCAACAATTGGACCCGCAGTCATACATCGGCGAATAGCGCGGACGTGCCGTTTCGCACTGCCTACGGCGAGACTCTGTCGTCGAAGGGAACCGGAGGGAATCAGTATCCGTACCAGCGCGAGTTCGGGCCCGCGACTACAAACGAGGTAGGCGGCTCGCGCGTCACGAGCGACGGTACAACGAGGTTCCCGTTCGCGGTCCAGACCGCCGACAGCGCGCCCCATCTCGGCTGCGGCGATGCCAGTACGACGGGTAACCGCTGTTGGCTCGTCATCGTCCCGCGCGGTGAACACACCGGAGCCTCAACCCCAGATTGTCCCACAGACTACTACGTCGAAACGTCCTCAGCCCGCGGCAAGATGCAGTATGGTTCGCCAGTCAATCCCGCATGCGGCTACTGGGAGAACCGGATCGTCGTGCCGTTGGACTTCCAGCCGACGGCAGGCACCTGCCCGCCGGGTTCTGCGGAACGACGCACGGTCGGCTCCCCCCTCATCCAGGCTGCGATGAGCTCATGGCAACCGCTCGTGTGCCAAGGCGGGGCGACATATAGCTACAACAACGTGCCCGATCCGGTGGCTCGGGAGCAGCTCGTCGTCGGGCAAGCCGGCCTCGCCTTCACCGGCGCGCCGGTGAAGGCAGCCGAGCTGAGCGCTGGCGTCGACCCGACCGTGCTCGACGAGACGAAGATCGTCTACGCACCGGTCGCCGTCTCTGCTCCCGTGATCGCGTTCTACGGGGTGAGCCGCGAGGACGGACGCATCGAGGGAATGAAACTCACCCCCCGCCTGGTCGCGAAGATGCTCACTCAGTCGTATCAACAGTACATCCCGTGGCAGGTAGGGGAGGGACCGGCGAGCTGGCACAACCGGGGTAGCGAAGATCTCTGGGAGGACCCGGAGTTCCAGGCCATCAACCCCGACAGCCACTGGGCCGGGATGGGCACGTCTGCACCTGGCCTCGTGCTCGTGCTGAGCGGCTCCGACGCGGCCGCCCAGCTCTGGCGGTGGATTCAGGCCGACGACGCCGCCCGCGCCTTCCTCGCCGGCGAACCGGACGAGACCGGCACGGCGACGATCAATCCCTATTACCTGCCCAAGGGACACCCTGACGCGCACGTCGCTGAGATGGAGGAGATCACTGACGAGGCGGGCAATCTGGTTCTACGACGCAAGTCCGGCGATCGACAGCGGGCGGTCGGCCTGACTTATGACGACGGCAGCCCGCTCTGCCTGTGCGACGCGCCGTTGAACGACTTTCCCCGCGCCGACCAGACTCAGGCTCCGCTCCGTCTGAACGGAAAGATCAGCCAGACTCGCCGGTTCGAGACGGTCCAGTACAACCCCCCAGTGAACTCGTTCGCTGACGCGGCCGCGAATATTCAACGGCTCAACAAGAACATGAAGACCACATGGGATCCCACCGCTGTTCAGGCGAACGGGGAACGCGGCGACTACGTCACGACTTACTCCGGCGATGCGAGCGTCGGGTACCTCGCGGGTGTCACTGATAGCGCGTTCCTCGAGCGATACGGGTTGAGTGCGGCCGCACTGCAGCTACCCAACCGGCCCGGCGTGTTCGCCGAGCCCACCGAATCGTCGCTGAGCGCAGCGCTCGCTGCCCAGACGCCCACCGAGGAGCCCGATGTCACCCACACCGACTTCGCCAAGCTGCCCGATGACGCATTCCCCCTGACGACGGTCACCTACGCGGCCGTGAACCTCACCACGACGGATGCCGCGGCCCGCACCGATTACGCCGACCTCATCGAATTCGCGAGCACTACCGGACAGGAACCAGGCCGTGGTCCGGGTGAGCTGCCCCCCGGCTACGCGCCTCTGAGTGCGGCGCTCCGGGACCAGGCGGCTGCGGCGGTTCAAACAATCCGCGAGTACGTGGATCCTGTGGAGGAAGACGTCCCCGACGGCGGAGGCTATGACGTCGGGGCGCCGGACGGCGCCGGTGGGCCAGGCGGCACGGCCGACCAGCCACTCGACGACGTCACCGGCAAGTCCGGCGAGACCGGCATCAGCATTGACGGCCCCGGTAGCGAGGTCGACGTCGAAGCAACCGCCACCGAAGGCTCCGCCGCGACGCCGATCGGCCTCACCATCCTCGGCGGGGGCCTGCTGCTCGGCGCGAGCGGCGCCGCGATGGGACCGATGCTGTTGCGCAGACGGGGGATGCAGAGTTGATCTCTCCTGACCGCGCCCTAAGAACCCCTGACCGCCACTGTGCCCGGCGGAAAAAATCAGGAGCCCCCTGCACGAACCAGAAGAGCCGCGCAGGGGGCAGGCCGTCCAACCGGACAAACCAAGGGTACAAAGTAGCAAGAAAGTAGAGAAATGTCCATTTTGAAGAAACTGAGCGCATTCGGCGTCGCGGTGATCGCGACCGGCGCGCTCGTCCTGAGCGCCAGCCTCCCGGCCTCGGCCAACGTGGCCGGCACCGCCAACGGCGAAGGCAGCGACACCACGCAGGACGTGATGAACGCCTTCGCCACCCAATCCGGCGGAACGATCGGATCGTGGGACGCGACAGGCGCGCCCGCACGGCTCACGATCAACGGTGTGACCTTCGACCGGCCCAACGGCTCCGGCCAGGGCGTTCAGGCGCTCAGCGCCGCGAGCCGCAGCCCGCAGCTCGTCTGGGGCAACAGCGTCGTGGCAGGCACCACGACGCCGACGCCGCTCACGAAGAACCAGATCGCGTTCGCGCGTTCGTCCAGCGGTCCCGCAGCAGGCTCGGGTCTGACCTACATCCCGTTCGGGACCGACGCCGTCACGTACGCGACCGACGGCGCGATCGCGAACCTGCAGGACATCCCGCTCACAGCACCGACCGGTCAGCTCAGCCTCCGCGCGATCTACACGACGTCTTCGGCAGGCGCCTCGTATGTCCACAACGGGACCACCTACACGGTCGGAGTGCAGGGCTCCGGCGCTGACATCGTCCCGTTCATCCCCCAGGCCGGTTCCGGAACTCGCTCGTTCTGGCAGACTCAGATGGGCGGCACATTCGGCAGTGCGGTAAGCGATACCTTCATCGCGCCCGGTGGTGCGACGGTTGACGTGCAGGAGCACAACGGCCGTGTGACCGCGCAGGTTCCTGGTGCAATCGCGCCCTTCTCGATCGCCCAGTGGGTCACGCAGAGCAACGCTGGCGCGAGCGGGCAGAACGGGCAGCCCGGGTCGGTCGCCGGAGTTACAGTGATCGACCGTCGCTGGAACGCCGCGCTCGGCAACGTCAACGGCGTGCCGGCCACGATCGGTGGGAACCTGAACCCCAACTTCCCGATCACGCGCTCGGTGTACAACGTCGTCGACACGAACGACATCGGCAAGACCGCGCAGCCCTATCAGGTCGCGATCAACAACGCCTTCGTCGGATCGGGCGCGGGGCTGTACACCGCGACCTACGGCGGACAGTCGCTGATCAACCTGTTCGGCTTCGCTACACACCCGAACGCGGGCAGCACGACCCTCACCGGCGGGCTGACCTTCCCGTGAGGTCCACGTTGACTCTGCCTTGAGTCGACGGTGCCGGGGAGCGTTCTCTATGGCGCTCCCCGGCACCACCCCCAACTGCACACTTTGTCCCGCCACCCGACAAGAAAGCGTATGCCCGTATGAATCACACCCTAGTCAGACGACGCCCCGTCAGAATTCTCACCACACTTGGAGTCGCTGCTCTCGTTGGGTTCGGCACACTCGTGGCTGCATCGCCAGCCTCCGCCGCCGCACTCAACCCCGCCAACAAAATCGGCGACCTCATCCTCACTCCCACGACCGGAGCCATGGCAAACGGCGACTGGTTCAAAACGGGCGGCTCGATCTCCAGCGACGCGACGTGCCCGGCGGACACGGAGGGATCCCGCAACAAAGTGGTCTCAGCCACCGGCGAAGAAGCGATTGCCGCCTCCGCCTACCGCCACACACTATCGGGAGCCCTCACGACCGGATGGGGAATGGACGGCGAACCGCTCCACCTCACCCCGACCGCGCCACTGCCCACAGGAACCGGCGTCAATCAGCTCTTCACCAACTTCAGTGCACTGGGCGCCGGCTATACCGGTGAATTCGACTTCGTTGTCACCTGCGATCCCGGCTTCGCCGCCGGAACTCAGCCCATTGGCGATTCGCCCTACTTCTCGATCCGCCTGGTGAGTGATGGCACGAACTGGACGGTCAAGGAGAGCGATCCCGTCGAGAAGACCGACACCACCCTCGAGCTCGGTGGCACGGCACTGTCGACCGGTGCCGTACAGCTGTCCGCGACAGTGAAGGCTGACGGCTCCGCCGCGACCGGAGCGACCGGGCAGGTGACGTTCACCGGAACCCCGGGCGGCATCAGCGGAACGGGTACGGTCACGAACGGCGTCGCACAGTTCAGCACTGACGTGCTCACCGCGGGCACCGAATACACCTTCACCGCGAGCTACGCAGGCGACACGGCGTACGAGGGCTCGAGCTCGAACAAATTTGTGGTCACCACTGTGGCGGAGCCGGTCGAGCCGATCACCACAGAGATCACCGTGCAGATCCCGCAGGGCGGCCCAGGCACGCTCGCGTTCTCGGGTGCAGACACGGCAACTCTCGCAACGGCGACCGAGTCGGCGTCCACGTTCGACGCCGACGGGTCGCTGAGCGCGGTGACGATCACCGACAGCCGTGAGACGAAGTCGCGGTGGACGGTGAACGGCAAAGTCAGCCCGTTTGAGGCCGACGGGCTGACCGACATCGGCGCGAACGTGCTCGGCTGGACCCCGGCGCCGGTGGGCACCCTGCCTCCTGGCGTCGCCAAGGGTAACGCGGTGCAGCCTGGTACCGGAAAAGGTGACGGACTTGCCGTGGACCGCCCACTCGCCTCCGCGGTGGACGGCTATGCCGCGGCGGGCACTACCGCGACCGCGCAGGTTGAGGCGGCGCTGAGGTTCAGTGCCCCGAAGGCAGGCGTCCAGGCCGGCAACTACAGGACGACGCTGACGCTGACGCTGATCTCCTAGCCTCACCGGCCCGTCTGTTTGGGGGCCGCGTGCCCGTGCGGCCCCCAAACGTCCTATCTCTTGCCCTTCACGACCGTCACCCGAACGGTCGACTCCTCACCAGACCGGCGTTGACCTGGTTTTCCCTGACAGAACGAAGCCCGATGACATTCCCCTCCCGCTTGTTGCCCGCCGCGCGATTCCCTCATCGCGCGGCGGGGTCGCGCCGCGCCCCGGCCGGTGCCCTTGCCACCGTTCTCGCGTTGTCCGGCCTGCTCGGCCTCGCCGTGGCGAGCCCCGCCGCGGCTGACGACACAACCTGGGCGGTGCAGCCCGGTGGGGTCGGCGGGCCCGATGGGCGATCATTCTTCGAGTATCAGGTGGCCGCCGGCTCGACCGTGAGCGATCTCGTCTCGATCACGAACCTCTCACCTGGCCCGGTGCTGTTCAACGTGTACGCCGCAGACGGCATCAATGACTACGAGCAGGGCGGTTTCTCCGTCGTCTCGGGGCCTCAAGACAACATCGACCTCGGCCGGTGGCTGACCGTGGCCGCCGACGCCGCGGTCGCCTGCCCCGAGGTGCCCGAACCCGGCCAGATGACCTGCCTCATTGAGGATGGCGTCGTGCACATAGAACTGCCCGGCAACTCTCGTGCCGAGGTTCCGTTCACGATCGCCGTGCCCTCAAACGCCAGCCCCGGCGACCACACCGCGGGCATCATGGCCCAGGTGCAGCGGGTCACGGCGGGTGCCGACGGGCAGACCGTCATCGTCGAACAGCGCGTCGGCTCGCGAGTGCACCTGCGGGTCGACGGCGAGCTTGCTCCCTCCGTGCAGGTGTCGGGGCTGGTCGCATCCTTCGACTCCGGATGGAACCCCTTCACCGGCACCGCATCCGTGGACTACGCCGTCACCAACAACGGCAACCTGCGCCTCGACACGGCGCAGGTCGTTCGGCTGACCGGTCCGTTCGGCATCGAGCTCGCGCGAGTCGAGCTCGACCCCGTCGAAGACCTGCTGCCCGGCCAGAGCGTGCGTGTGCCGGTCGAATTGCCGAGCGTCGCCGCGCTGTTCGTCAACACCGCGACGGTGGAGCTGGTGCCCACATCGAGCACCGGCGAAGCCGTGGAGACCGTCTCGGCCAGCGCGATCGCATGGGCTATCCCGTGGCTGCTGCTCGCCGCGGCAGCCGTGCTTGCGGCGGCGATCTGGCTGCTCATCCGCTGGCGTCGGCACCGGGCCGTGCGCCTGGCCGCCACCTTCGACCAGATCGAAAGGAAGGCCCGAGACGAGGCCCTCGCTACGCAGTCGATCGACCCCCGCCCCGCATCCGGCGCTCCCCGCGCTGACGCCATCCGAGAGGAAATCACATCATGACAGGAACACGAGGACGACCCGGACGGCTCATCGCGGCGACAATCATCGTCGCGCTACTCGGCCTGGCGGCGCCGATGGCGGCCCACGCCGACGACGAGGGCGAGCTTGACACACCGATCGGGATCGTGATCCCCGAGCCGAGCACACCACCGAGCGAACCACCGCCCACCAGCCCGCCAGCCAATGACCCCCCGGTCGGAGCGCCGACAGACGTACCGCCGATCGAGGAGCCACCGCAGAGCAGACCGCTTCCGCCCCCCAGTGATGGCGGGAACGGCGCGGGCACCGACGCGACGCCGGAATCTGCTCCTGACGGGGAGCCTGTGGCACCCACGCCGGGCGACGCGCCGGTCGACGGTGCCGACTCGGCGCGGATCGACGACCCACGCCCGCACCGGGACGACGAGGTGACGGTGACGGGCACCGGGTTCCAGCCGGGCGAGCAGGTGCAACTCGTGCTGTACTCCGAGCCGGTCGTGGTCGCCAGCTACCCCGCCGGGGACGACGGCGTCGTGGTCGCTCCGTTCCGGGTGCCGAAGGACATGGAGACCGGAGTGCATACAGCCGAGCTCACCGGCTGGGCGTCCGAAAAGGTGCAGAACGTAGAGTTCACCGTCGTCTCTGACGCCGGTGCCTGGGTCTCGGCCGATTCATCCCTGTGGATGTGGTGGGGCGGAGGTCTGGGACTGGCCGCGCTGATGGGCGCCCTGCTCTGGTTCCTCTGGCTGCGCGGGCGGGAGCGGGCCCCCGTGCGCAGACTGGCGGGCGCATGACGACGCTCGCTCCTCCCGAAGAGACGATCCGGCGCGAAGAGGCCGCGCCCGCGCTGGACGTGCCTGCTCCCGCCTCGCCGGTGCCAGGTGGGCCGCCGCGCCCCCCACGCGGACCGAAGCCGATCGCACGGCCCGCCGCGCGCCCCACCGCCCCGATCGTGCGCAACTCGGCCTGGTGGGTCGGGGTGTCATGGCTCACGCTCTCGGCGTTCGTCGTCGGCTTCATTCTGCACTTGACCCTCATCAGCGGCCTGCAGCACGACCGTGCCCAGTCCCTCGCCTACGGCGAGCTGCGGGAAACACTCGCCATGGCCGAGACACCCGTGGCGCAACTCGGCATCGATGAAATGCTCGTGCCTGTCGGCACTCCCGTCGCCCTGCTCGAGATCCCCCGACTCGGCCTGCGCGAGGTGATCGTCGAAGGCACCACGGCCGAGGCTCTGCGAGAGGGCCCCGGGCACCGCCGCGACACCGTCCTGCCAGGACAGGCGGGCACCTCGGTCGTGATGGGGCGTCAGTCCACCTATGGCGGCCCCTTCGGCGATCTGGGGCAGCTGGTTCCCGGCGACGAGATCGTCGTCACCACGGGCCAGGGCGCCAACACCTTCGAGGTGTTCGGGATGCGTCGCGACGGCGACCCCCTGCCGGCCCCGCTCACCGACGGAGGCCGGCTGGAACTGGTCACCGCGAACGGGCTCGCTCTGTTCCCCGCCGGGGCGCTGTATCTCGATGCCGCCCTCGTCACCGACGTGCAGGAAACCCCCGGCAGGGTCTTCACCTCAAAGGCCCTGCCGCAGGGCGAGGTCGCGATGGGCGCCGACTTCGGCGACTGGAGCTACGCCGTGCTCATGCTGCTGCTTCTGACCGCCGCGGGCGCCGCCACGCTCTGGGCGTGGCGGCATTGGGGCCGATGGCAGACCTGGATCGCGGGGGGCCCGCTCATCGTGATCTGCGCCATGTCCACGGCCGACGCCGCCGCCAACCTCCTCCCCAACCTGCTATGACCACACAGCCAAATGAGAGACCGCAGAACCCTATGACCGATAACACAATCGCGACAGACCCGAAAGCCGCCGAGAAGCTCGGCCCCGCAACTGAGGCCGAGCACGCTGAAACCCAGCGCACAGAGTCCGAGCGCATCGGCGCCCAGCGCGCCGAAGAAGCAGAGTTCCTTGTCGCTGAGAGCGACCTCGGCTCAGACGCCGCCGTGGCTATGGTCACACGCAGCGACGAGGGACCGCACGCCGGGGGCTCGGCTGATGGGCTGGCATCGGTCTCGCCACCGTCGTCGCGGTTCAGTTTCCTCCGCACCAGACTCCTGCCCCGGGTACAGGGCGGTCGGGGGCGCATCGGCCGGGATTCGAACCCAGATGAACGCACCGAGGTACTGCCGGTGGCATCCCCCGAGGCCGCGTTCGCAACCGCCAGCTCCGTGGCGGTCAACGACACAGGCGCTGCACCGCTTGGCACCGTGACAACGGGACCGCTGGCGACACTGGAAGCGACGGACATCTCGGCCTGGTTCGGCACCCATAAGGTGCTCGACCGGGTGTCGCTGCGTATGGAAGCGGGCGAGGTCACGGCGCTGATCGGGCCGTCCGGGTGTGGCAAATCCACATTCCTGCGCATCCTGAACCGCATGCACGAACTGGTGCCCTCTGCGAAGCTCGCCGGTGAGGTACGCATCGATGGGGAGGACATCTACGACGTCTCGAAGAAGCTCACCGACGCGCGGCGGCACATCGGCATGGTGTTCCAGAAGCCCAACCCGTTCCCCGCGATGTCCATCTATGACAACGTCATCGCCGGACTCAAGCTCACCGGCGTGCGCGCCTCACGCTCTGAGAAGGACGAGACCGTGGAACGTTGCCTCAGCTCCGCGGGACTGTGGAAGGAGGTCAAGGATCGCCTGCGTGCACCGGGCGGTGGGCTCTCGGGTGGTCAGCAGCAGCGCCTGTGCATTGCCCGGTCTCTCGCGGTCAAGCCGAAGATCCTTCTCATGGACGAGCCTTGCTCGGCCCTGGATCCCACCTCCACGCGCGTGATCGAAGAGACCATGAGCGAGCTTCAGAAGGAGGTGACGATCGTCATCGTCACCCACAACATGCAGCAGGCGCAGCGCGTGTCTCAGCAGTGCGCGTTCTTCCTCGCCTCACAGGGAACGCCGGGTGTGATCGTGGAGCACGGCGACACCGAAGCGATGTTCAACCGCCCTCAGGACGAGCGGACCCACGACTACGTCAACGGAGTGTTCGGATGACCAGTGGTAGGGACGGCCGCGGCGCGGCGCACCGAGACCGGACCGACGGGTCATGACCGGCGAAGCGGACGGCGGAGGTGTACGGGAGCTGCTCGTCGGCGACCGGTACCGCCTCGGCGAGCTTCTCGGGGTAGGCGGCACCGCTACGGTCTTCCGCGCGGTGGACACGCGCGCGCGATCGGGCGACGCGGAATCCAGACGCACAGCCATCGCCGCGCCGCTCGCCGTGAAACTCATGCACGAACACCTCGCTGAGGACGAGACTCAGGCGACCGCGTTCCTCACCACCGCCGAGCTCACCCGCGGCATTGCGCATCCGGCCCTGTGCGCGCCCCTCGATCTCGGCCACCACGACGCAGGCGGCCTGCTTGTGCCCTGGCTGGCCATGCCCTACGCGCCCGGGCGCAGCCTCGCCGACGTGGTCGCCACCTTCGGCCCGCTCGACCCGAGCGACGCTCTCCGGGTGATCGCCGACGTGCTGGACGCGCTCGACGCGCTGCACAGTCTCGGGCTCGTGCACCGCGACCTCACACCGGCGAACATCGTCGTCAACGACGACCCCGACGGCACCGGACCCACGGTCAGGCTGATCGACCTCGGTCTGGTGGCACACACCGGCCAGTCGGCCACCACCCAGCCGGACCCGGGCACGGAAACCGACGCGGGTCTGATCGTCGGCAGCGCCCGTTACCTCTCACCCGAACACGCCCAGGGTCTTCCGGTCGGCACCCGGGGCGACGTATACCAGGTCGGTGCGGTGCTGTACTTTCTGCTCACCGGACGCCCGCCGTACACGCGGCGCACCGTCGAACAGGTGCTCGAAGCCCACGTCTCAGCTCCACCGCCGATTCCCTCGGCAAGCCGTGAAGACGTTCCGGTCGCCGTGGACCGACTCGTGGCGACGGCCATGTCGAAGACAGCACGGGGCCGCTACGCAGACGCCGCTGCGATGCGCTCAGCGACCGAGACAGTGCTCCGTGCCGTCACCGGCTCGGAGACGTCGGAATGGGAGGGAACCGAGATCTTGGCGGCATCGTCGGGATCCGGCACCGATCGTGTCTCACGGACGGCAGCGACCGTCGCCTTCGCCGCCGCGCCTAACATGACCTCCCGGCGGGTGGCCGCTTACCTCGACCGCGAACCCGCGGATGCGGCGCAGGCCGTCGGCACGGCAGCGATCAAGGCGCGAGACACGCGTGGCGCCGGTTGGATCCTCGGAACCGTTGTGATCGCGGTCATGATCACGGTCGGCGTGGTCGCAGCGTCACGGGCGGGCGAGACCGGCGTCGTCGCCGAGCCCACACCCTCCGTGACACCGTCCCCGAGCGTCTCCGCGCCCGGGCCGGAACACGAACCCGAGCCGAGCATCATCGAGCCTGTGCGGGTCGACGCTCCTGCCATCCCCGAGTTCGGAGCGGATGCCGCGGATGCCGAACGCATCCTCCGCGAGGCCGGATACGACGTGCACATCGCCCGTGAACCGTCTCCACATCCCGCCGATACCGTGCTCGGTTCGAACCCTGCGAGCGGGCAACCGCTCAGCATCGGAGATACCATCACCCTGATCCTCGCGTCCGGGAGCAATCACATTCCCGACGTCACGGGAATGGGTCAGGACGCCGCCATCGAAGCACTCCACCAGGCTGGATTCCGTGCGAGCGTGTTCTTCGTCGCCGACCCGGCACCCGCCGGCCAGGTCCTGTCCAGCCAGCCAGCAGCACCTGGACTCGCCGTGCTCGCAAGCGAAGTCGTGCTCCGGCTGGCCGATGGCTCGCCCCCCGCCGCTCCGCCGACTCAGCCATCCACGCCGCCGGCCACCCCCGGGCCAACCGACCCACCGGCATCCGAGGACGAGTCGTGAACGGCGTGACTTACCGTGCGCCCGAGGATGACCTCCTCGCCGCGCAGGGACAGGACGTATCGGGTCCGAGGGAGGGCCACGGGTGGCACCGAGCTATGCGCATCCTCCTCCCGCTGCCCGGCATCATCCTCACGATCTGTGTAGCGCTGCTGGTCGGGAACGCCCTTAACCTCGCATCAGCCGCGGCCCAAAAACTCCCGCCGTCGCTTGACCCGGGCACGCTCGCAGCCACTGATTCGCAACAAGTCGGGGCATTCGCCGACCCGACTGACGTGCCCGGCGGCCCGGAACCCGCTCCGCTGCACAGGATCGACACGGCCTGGCTCGCCGAGACGACAGCCGCCACCGGCATCCCCTCACGTGCCCTCGCCGCCTACGCCTCCGCTGAACTGAGCATCGGCGACGAGAACCCCGCGTGCGGCATCGGCTGGACCACCCTCGCTGGAATCGGCCACATCGAGTCCGGCCATGGCAGTCATGGAGGTGCCATCCTCGGCGACGACGGCTGGATCTCGCCCCGCATCCTCGGACCTGCGCTCGACGGCAACGGCACCGCGGTGATCGGCGACACCGACGGCGGAACCTGGGACGGCGACACCCTGTGGGACCGGGCTGTCGGCCCTCTGCAGTTCATACCCGACACCTGGGCTCGGTGGGGCGCTGACGGAAACGGCGACGGCATGGCCGATCCCAACCAGATCGACGATGCCGCGTTGGCTGCGGCACGCTACCTCTGCCATTCGGGACCGATGAGCACCACCGCCGATTGGCGCGCCGCAGTGTTCAGCTACAACCACCTCGACAGCTACGTCGACGATGTCGCGACCACCGCCAACCTCTATGCCCAACGGGCCACGGGCTAACGACGCCATGAACAGCCATCACCCCCTCACCTCCCACACCGCGCTTCCCGCAGTGCCGGGGACTCTCGCCGCCTCCTGGCAGTATCTGGAGGCCGAGCACGGCCTCCAACCCCTCAGTAACAGCCCTTCCGACAGGAATCTGCAGCATCAGCGCCAGCGGATGCAGCTGATCGACGTTTGCCTCAGCACCGTCCCGTGTCTGAAACGCGTGACCGATTCCGCAACGGCAACGAGACCGAGCCGGAAGGAGCCGCTCCATGAGCATCCGCCAGCGGTATGAGAGAGAGCACAACGCCAACGACGTTTTGGTGGTGCCGCACTTCGCCGACGACGGCGCGGCCGACCTGCAATGGCTCACCGCGACGCAGTGGCTGATGGACAGACCCGTGTTCGGTATGCTGCTGCCGCCGGCGCACGGACCGATGTCAATCCACCTGCGCGCCCTTCTCGACGTCGTTCCCATCCTGGATGCGCGAAAGCCCGGGCGGATGGACGACTGGCACGGCCGATCGGTCGTGGTGGCCCAGCCCGAACTGCGCACGCTCGAACTGCTCGGGCGGGGCGGGCGGTTCTCTGATCAGAGCATCACCTGGCTGATTCTGGAGTCTGGGCCAGATGCCGCCGACCATGCCTGGCAGGCGGCGTGGCTGTGGGCGCACGGTGCCGTCCCCCTCGGTGGCGTCTATGGAGACGACTCGTCACGGCCCTCTGCCGCGGCCGAGCGGCCGGTGCGCTCCGCGGCTCGCACGCTCATATCCGGCGGCATCACAAGCGCCGCACCATCCGAACACCCCGGCCAGATCGCCGACCATGCCGGGCAGACCGAGCCGTCTTCCCGCGCACCGGTGAGCAGAGACACCCTCGACCCCGGACATCTGCTCGCCGACGAAGAACTCTGGGCACTCGCGCTGCGCTCGGGTTTCACACCCCGCCAGGCAAGACAGCTGCGAAAGCTGATGCGGCGATGACCGACCAGAACGAGGGGGAGCACAGCGGAAGGAAGAGACGATGACACAGAGAACCGATTCGAGACCACCGGTCGCCCCGAGCGTGCGCACCGTGATGACCGGCGTCGGACTGTTCGTGATCGCGGTGGCCACCGTGGCTGCGATCGTGATCTTTCTCTGATGCGCACAATGCTCGACCCGGGTACGAACCGAGACGCGTTCAGAGGGAGCCGCCCATGAGCATCCGCCGGCCTCGCCACGCAGCACCGCGCAGAGCTCGTCATGCAGCACCGGGAGGCCCGGATGCGGACACACCCATCGGTGCCTCGGTGCGGGTTACGCACGCACACGACACGGGCGAGGGACAGCACGAATCGACGGAGCGACGAATCGACGCGGGGGAGCCGCAGCACGATGCAGGGGAGCGACAGCACAACGGAGCGGAGCGAGAGATGGAAGACGAGGTCGAGGTGCCCGGGCCGGTGTCGGCGTCTGAACACGCCGGCACCGAGCGCTCGCGTGGGCCGATGCCGATCTGGCCGAGCCTCGTGATCGTGCTCATCGTCGGCGGCTGGCTGGTGTGGTTGTCGCAGATCGACTACTCGGCCGGGCAGTCGCCGGCCGGTGCTGTCGCGTCGCAACCACAGGCATCCGTCAGCGGTGAGCTGCCCGAGACGGGCGAGCCGGCGAACGAGGTGACGGAAGAGCCTGCTGGTGGGAGTGGGGCGCCGGTGTCGCGGATCGACCCGCAGTGGGTCGAAAGCACCTCGGCGCGCACCGGCATCCCGCCGCGGGCACTGGCTGCCTATGCCGCCGCGGACGTGGCAATCGATGCAGAGAACCCGGGCTGCGGACTGGGCTGGAACACCCTGGCCGCGATCGGAGACACCGAGTCGGGCCACGCGACGCACGGCGGCGCCGTGTTGAACGACACCGGTCACACAGACAAGCAGATCGTCGGTCCGCAACTCGACGGCAACGGGTTCGCGGCGATCGGAGACAGCGACGGTGGGCAGTGGGACGGCGACTCCGTCTGGGACCGCGCGGTGGGGCCCATGCAGTTCATCCCGTCGACCTGGGCGAGCTGGGGAGCCGATGGCAACGCCGACGGTGTCGCAGACCCCAACCAGATCGACGATGCTGCCCTGGCCGCCGCGCGATACCTGTGCGAGTCGGGGCCGATGACGGATGCCGCCGGGTGGCGCGCCGCCGTCTTCAGCTACAACCATCTCGACAGCTACGTCGATCAGATCGCCGCCACCGCGAACCGATATGCCGCCGCGAGGGAGTGAGATGTCCGAGCACGAGCACACCGGCCCCGGAGCCGCAACCGCAGCCGACGCCACAACCGAAGCCAGAGCCGACGTCGAAACCAGAACCTCGCAGCCGCAGCCGAAGACGCGGGTCACCCTCTCGAGCCTGTCACCGGCGGACGCACATGCGCTCAGGGACTGGCGCGAGATGTGCGGCAGCATCCTGAGCGCTGCGCGGCATGCGGGGGTCGAGGGTGTGAATACCCGCTCACAGCACGCACCACGGTTCAGCCCCGGCCGAGCAGACGCATGGGCCGAGCAGATGCTGATCTGGAGCATCGTCGCCGCGAACGGGCGGCGGGTGGCCGTCAGCGCTCGTTACTTTCGGAACGCCGACAGTGCGCGAGCCGATGCGCTCGAGTCGATCGAGCGTCACCACGAGCTTGTGAGCATCATGCTCACGCGCTCTGAGTCCCCGGCGTTCGCCTGGTTGATGGCACTCGACGGTGTTCCCCGGGTGATCCCCTCGCAGTGGTTCTCGACGGGCCGGCTGAGGACTCGGAACGTGATGAGCGCCAGAGACTCCCTTCAGCACGCCGAGCTGGCCGAGAGCGACGAGATCTCGGCGTGGCGGATCAGCCGGCGCCACCCGGCGGGCCTCGTCGACGTGCGGAGTATCGAGGTCGTGACAGACGGTGATGACGAACCGATCAAGACGAGGGGAAAGCCGAAGCCGATCCGCGACATCCGCCGTTATGACCGTTACCGCAAGCTTGTTAACCAGAACCGTGAGGCTGGCGGGGATGCGACTGGTGGCGCATGGGTGGGTGCGGCCGGCGTGGGGTGGCCGGGGAGCGCCGCGGGCGATGCGCACGCCGACGGCGATGCGAGCGCCGACGACGATGCGGACACCGACGATGCGGAGAGCACAGAACGCACGGAGAGCACAGAGCGCACGGGGAGCGACGCGAATGGCGGAGCGGAGCCGGGGGCGCACAATGGCTGAGCAGCTGAGCGATCCGTTTCGTGCTTACCATCGCGCCGAGGACTGGCGTTCGCGCGTGCGTGGGGGAGTAACGCTCGTTGTGGTCTCGCTGCTGGTCGGTGCTGGCGTGTGGGCGTCTTCACAGGCATCGTCGATGTCTGTGGCTGCGGAGACGCAGGAGGCACGGTTGCCTGCTTCGCCACCTGCGGACCCTGCCGCGCAGTCGACCGCGGATGCTCCGCCTGGCGGGCCGGCTTCGGGCACCTCGGCAGGTGGCACAGGTGAAGCGGCGGATGCTCCACCGCCGGCCGGGCCTGCTGACCTCCCCGTCGAGGTGGCGGCCGAAGCGCCTCCGGCTGCGGATCCGGCTCCGCCCGTTGATCTTCCGAGCACGGGCCCCCGCGAGTTCGACATCGGAGTAGACACGACCGGTCACCAGGCCGAGGTAGATCTGTGTCTGTGGGTGCGTATGGACCTCGGTGCAGTGGCGCCCATCGTCGGGCGCCACAACCACTGTGGCGGAGATGTGGTGCTCGACATGCGCGAGGGTGATGTCGTGCATCTGAGCGGTTCGGGGCTCGATGGCACCTACACCGTCACGGGCAGTCGCGATGCCCACGCCGGGGACAACGCGGCCCAGGCGACGGAGGGGCTGCAGGCATCCGTCATTCTGCAGACCTGCTACACCGGGAGCACCAAGCTGCGGCTTGTGACGCTGGTCGCGGTGTCTGGCGGGGAGGCGGGGGCGCCGTAACGTCACTGTCCTGATCGTGTGTGCGTTGGTCGCGCCCTCTGGGGTAGGACCTTATGGGCCTTCTTAAGCCCTCTTGTGGGCGCGAGTAGCTGAATGTCAACGCCACTTGGTGTGGGGTGGCTTGGTAGCGCACCTGACTGGGGGTCAGGGGGTCGCAGGTTCAAATCCTGTCAGCCCGACCAGAAAGTCGCGGAAACTCACGGGTTTCCGCGACTTTTTCGTTGGTGAGGTTTGATCCAGTCATCACAAACCCATCTCTTTGACCTCTCCGCGGCGCTCTCGAGCTGCTGCATTCCGGCAGGCTCGCGACTACTCCGGTTGGTCCCGATCATCGTGGGTGTGTGCTCCGCACCTGTTCGACATGAGCGCCGAACACCGCACCGCAGACAATCCCTGGGGCCTGGAGCCCCTGCTCGACGTCGGCGAGCTGGCCACCTACTTGGGTGTGCCGGTTTCGACCGTCTACGACTGGCGCACCCGCGGCCTCGGCCCGCGCGCGTACCGCTTCGGCAAGCACTTGAAGTTCACCGTCTCCGACGTGCGCATCTGGGTCGAGCAGCAGCGCGATGGGGAACAGCCCGTTCTTCGGACGGGAAGTGACGCGATGAGTCGGCAGCGACTGACGATCGACACTTTCGGCGACATCGGGTTCCTCACCGGCCCGAACGGTCGGAGTATCGCGCGTGCCCGATACCGCGACTGGGATGGCAAGAACCGTCTCGTGCAGGCGACCGGCGACACCCGGAAACAGGCGGAGCGGGCATTGAAAGCGAAGCTCGCCGAGCGGAGCCTGTTCCAGCCCGCCGCATCAACGCTCACACCAGACAGCCCGTTCCCGGACCTCGTCACCTACTGGCTCGAAGACCTCGAACTGGAAGGCCGGCTCTCCAAGCGCACCTTTCAGCTGTATGAACGGAACATGCAGAAGCTCGTCCTACCGGTGTTTGAGAGCCTCACCCTGCGTGAGATCGGCGTCGCACGCTGTGATCACTTCCTCAAGCAACTCGCGAAACAGAGCTGTAACCGGGCTAAGCAAGCCCGCGTCGTGCTCCGGCTCGCTCTCGGCCTCGCTGTCCGGCACGAGGTACTGCCACGCAACCCGATGGACCTTGTTTCTAGACTTCGCCGTCCCGCGTCGACACCGAACGCGCTGACGCCTGCCGAGGTGAACGCGATCCGCGCCGCGATCGCTTATTGGGAGGCCGGAAGGTCTGCGTCGGGGCCGCGCCCTGACGGGCAACTCAGCGCGATCGTCGAGGTCGTGCTCGGCACCTCAGCACGCATCGGAGAGGTGCTTGCCATTCGACGCCGCGACGTTGACGTCACGAGTGCGACGCCGTCGATTCGGATCAATGGGACCATCGTCAGCCACCGTGGTGAGCCGACGATGCGGCAGGACCATCCGAAGACCGCGAAGTCGCGGCGTACCGTCGCGATCCCGTCCTTCACGGCGGAGGCCGTGCGGCGCAGGCTTACCCGGTTGGAAGACTCATCGCTCGATGCGTTGCTGTTCTGTAGCCGCGAGGGGACGCCGCTGACGACGAACAATGTGCGCCGTCAGCTCCGGCACGTTCTCGATCTCGCCGGGATCACCGGCGTCACCCCGCACATGTTCCGTCGGACCGTTGCGACCGCGATCAACGAGCAGGGCGGCGTCGACCTCGCTGCCGAACTACTAGGGCACACCGACCCGAAGATCACGATCCAGCACTACATCCGCCGCAACGAGATGGTGAATCCGGCTACCGCGGAGATGTTGGATCGTGTCTTCTCGAAGGAAGAGTGAGGATTGCTCTCCATCGCTGTGCTCAGGGTGGAGAACTCCATAAGGGAGAGCAACCGGATGATCGGATGCTGTTACTGCTCGGAGCGCTCAGGACTCGCCATATGACCTGGATCGTGTCATTTTAGTGCCCCGCGGCTGGCCTGAGTTTGGCGAGGATCTCGGCGGCTTCCCCGTCTGCTGGGGTCTCGGCGGTGAGCTGGTGTCCGTCGATGCTGATCACGACGTCGCGCAGGGGCCGGAGCGCGCGCACGATGCGGCGGATGGTGACGCCGGTCGTCCCGTGCAGGTGGCGGCTGATGGCGAGGGAGCAGAACACGACGGTGAGGTGTGCCTGGATGGAGTCCTCGGTGGAGGCGAACATCGGTCTGGCGCGCAGGTCGGTCTTCGCCATCCGGAACGACGCCTCGACCTGGAACAGGTCGTGGTAGGCGGCGACCACGCCCGCTCCGTCGAGCACGCCCTTGGGGATGTTGGAGACGTAGCCCTTCAGGCCCTGCCAGGTGCGGGCCTTCTCGATCTGTGTCCAGTTCACGCCGACGCTCTTCCCCGTCGACCATGACGAACCGGTCCTTCTTCGTCGGCCGAGTGCCGTCGGCGACGCGTTCGGCGCGTTCGATCTGCTTGTTGAGCGTGATGTTGTCGCGCTTGTCTCGTTTGAACGAGTAGTGCCAGACCACCCGCCGCTTCCGCGCTTTCGCGCCGACGCCCATCGTGCGGACCGTTTCGATGATCTGTCCGTCGACGAACGCGTTCCCGTGCCGCTGGAAGTGCGGGGCGGAGGAGGTGCGGGAGCCGACGATGAACTTGAATCCGGCGTCCTCGACGGCGTTCAGGTTCGCGGCCGAGAGCATCCCGGCGTCGGCGACGACGACCAACTCCTCGACCGCGTGGCGGGCGCGGAAGGCATCCAGTACCGGCAGCAGGGTGAGGGTCTCGCCCTTGTTGCCGGGGAAGGCGTGGATCTCGAGTGGGAAGCCGCCGGCGTCGACGAGCAGGCCGACCAGGATCTGCGGATCGACGCGCCGTTCTTTGCTCATGCCGACTTTCCGGATCCGGTCCTCGTGCTCGGCCTCGAAATAGAGAGTGGTGACGTCGTAGAGGACCAACGTGAGCGCGCCCACCCGGGTGGCGTGCGCATAGGCGACCGCCGCGGCCCTGCCGCGCCAGTCGTGGGTGATGCTGCGCGAGAGCGTGCGCCAGATGGTGGACAGCGAGGGCGCGTCCGGCACGCCTAGCTCGGCCCAGACGCGCAGCGTGTCCGCCTTCGAGGTCGGCTCCACCACCCGCGCCAGCACGAGCTGCTTGAACGTCTCATCGTCGATGGCGTCGAAGCCGAGCGCCGCATACGCGTCTTCCAGCACTTCCCAGAGCACGCGCGAACGCGAGCCAGCGACCATCGGTGCCGCCGTGGCAGCCGGCGTGGGCAGGAGCACGTCGAGATCGAACTCGCCCTGCCCGCGCAGCTCTGCGATGCGGTCACGGGCGACCGCGACCAGCACCGCCAACTGCGCATCATCGTGCGCGGAGCCGAGGTGCTCGACGATCGTGCGCACGCCCCGCGTCTTCGACGCGATCTGCACCGCCGTCGCACCCGAGGCAGTCTTCACCTTCCGCACGAACAAGCCCACCGAGGCAGTCTAGAAGCGCCCGATTAGTGCCCCACACGGACACCAAGAACCCCGGAAACTCAAGGCACAACGAATATCAAGTCACGAAAACGGACCGAAGTGACACGATCCAGGTATGAGTGAGCACTGCCTGCAACTCGGCGACGATCTGTTCTGGTGCGAACTCGTCTGCGCCGTTGAAACTTTCCCAGAACCGGTCGTACGCCTCCGTCGCGAACTTCAGAAAGCTCCAGAGTGCAGGGGCCTCCTGTGCGGCTGCGGTGAGGAACTCCGCCCAGCGATCGCGGTCCTCGAGGAGATACGCGAATCCTCGCACCGCGTGGAGCCGAGCCTCATCATTGTCGAAACGCATGTTGCTTCTCCTTAGATCATCGGGCGGGTGTTGTTCATGCCCTTCACGACAGGTGCGCGCCGCAGTCCCAAAGCTCTGACGGAAGCGGTGAGCGGGCCACGATCCGCCGCTCGGGACGAGTGAGGCTGATGGCTGTCGAGTGGTGCCAGGTAGCGATGGGCGGGCCAGGTTCGCAGTGAGAAGGTCGGGGGTTCGAGTCCCCTTAGGTCCACCGATGTGATGAGTCGGGACATAGATGACATCTGAGTCGCGACATAGTTGATAGTTATGAGAGAGAGTCCGGCCATCGGCCGGGCTCTTTTTCGTTGTTGCGCCAGTAGGTCGGTGTGGGGTCGAGGGTGTTGGTCGCGATGATTTCGCCGGTGTTGAGGTGGATCACGGTGACGGTGTGGTCGTCGGCGAGGAGCA